>CAKTDF010000003.1 GCA_934541115.1 uncultured Eubacteriales bacterium | reverse complement strand
GTGGGAACAACAGGGCTCGAACCTGTGACCCTCTGCTTGTAAGGCAGATGCTCTCCCAGCTGAGCTATGCTCCCATCTCGTCGGTGTTTGCCGTCCGACGACTTGTCTAATATATACCATATTCTTCGTTTTGTCAAGACTTTTTTCAATTTTTTTAGCACCTGTTTTTCAACCGTTGTAAAATTTTCAAAACAGTGCTATACTATTCTTGTATATCCGCACACATCTGTTGTGCTTAATGAGGTGAAGAGCAATGATTTCTGTTGCGCTTGCCGCCTATAAAGGCGAAAAATTTATTGAAGAACAGCTCCTTTCCATTCTGCCGCAGCTTTCCGCTTCGGATGAAGTGATTGTTTCAGACGACAGACCCGGCGGTGCAACGGAAAAAATTGTCCGCCGAATTATGGCGGACGACCCGAGAGTTGTCTATGTTGAGGGCAAGGGACGCGGCGTTGTTCAAAATTTTGTCAACGCAATACGCTATTGCAAAGGCGACAAAATTTTTCTCTGCGACCAGGATGATGTCTGGCTGCCGAACAAGGTCTCCTGCGTTATGCAGGCATTCGATGAGGGTGCAACGCTTGTTTTGCACAATGCCTATGTCACAGACAAGGATCTCAACATCACCGATTACTCTTTTTTTGAAAAACGCGGCAGCAAAAAAGGCTTTTGGCGCAATATAATTAAAAATTCATACATGGGCTGCTGCATGGCGTTTGACAGAAAGCTGCTCAAAAAGATTATGCCCATTCCCCGCTATGTTCCGATGCATGACCAATGGATAGGTCTTATGGGCGAAAAATACGGCAAGGTCAGGTTTATTGATACTCCCCTCATATATTACCGTGTTCACGGCGACAACGTCACGGGAGGCAAGACCACTTTTGAGCAAAAGCTTCTTTGGCGGCGGTACCTTTTGAAACGCCTTTTCGGCCGAATAGTTTTCAACAAATAGGAGAGAGAACATGAAAAACTACACAGTTTCAGCCTGCATAGTTACCTATAACAGCAAAAGCATTATTGAAAGAACCATTCAAAGTATTCTTGATTACACAAAGGACATAAACCTCGATTTCTATGTTGTTGACAACGCTTCAACAGACGGCACGGCGGAGTTTATCCACAGCCGTTTTCCTGAAATTACGGTGATTGAAAACAGCGTGAACCTCGGGTTCGGCGCAGCGCACAATAAAGTTCTGCCGCTTATCAAATCAAAATATCACATCGTTGTCAACCCTGACATTATTCTCAAAAGCGACGCCGTTTCCGTACTCTGCAACTGGGCTGACGCACATGAAGAAGCAGGTCTGCTTTCGCCGCAGATCGTTTTTGACGACGGAAGAATACAACAGCTCGGAAAGCTCAACCCAACCTTCCGCTATCTCGGCTCACACCGTTTTCACAAAGGCGATGAGCCCTCAAAAACCATGCGCGAATACTGCATGCTTGACGCTCCGCTTGACAAAGTAACGGAGATTTCAAACGCAACAGGCTGCTTTATGTTCTTCAGAACCGAGGCGTTCAAATCAATAAGCGGATTTGACGAACGGTTCTTCATGTATCTTGAGGACTGCGACATTGCAAGAAGAATAAGCGAAAGCAAAAAATACAAAGCATACTTCTTCCCCATGGCAGAGGTGACCCACCTTTGGGAAAGGGAAAGCAAGCGCAATAAAAAGCTTTTGATGATTCACATTCAGTCAATAATAAAGTACTTCCTCAAGTGGGGTATTAAAATATGGTAAAGCTTTCTATAATAATCCCTGCATATAACAGCGAAAGCTATCTGCCGGATACCCTTGAAAGCCTGCTTTCACAGACGTTTAAAGACTTTGAGGTCATCATAGTCAACGACGGCTCAACCGACGCAACACAAAGCATCATTGACCGATACTGTGAAAATTTCAGCTTTATAAAAAGCATAGTTCAAGAAAACGGCGGCGTGTCCTATGCAAGAAACAACGGACTTTCAAAAGCAACGGGTGATTATGTGGTTTTTCTTGACGCGGACGACTGGTATACGCCGTCATCACTCGAGGCGTTCTACGATACCGCACAAAAGACCGGCGCCGACATCGTCATGGGCAGACTTCGTAATTATACGAACAAAAAGCCCGGACCGTTCCACGCCTTTGCAGACGAGCTTGCAAAAGAAACCGAAATTGAAACCTTTGACAAACGCCTTTTGTGGTCTGTGCTGGTTTCAAACAAGTGCTATAGGCGTGAGTTTTTAATCGAAAACGCCATATCATTTCCTCCGTATACTTTTTCTGAGGAGGCAGTATTTTTTCTCAAAGCAGTATACTGCGGAGCAAAAATAACGGGAACAACCGCTTCCTGCCTTTGCTACCGCCGTCACACATCGGCAGAGGGAGAGTCGGTCAGTCAGCGTGCCTGCAAGGAAAGTCTGCGCTCGCTTAGCGGCTGCATGAGCGAGGTATATTCATTCGCAAAAGACGCGCTCAAAAGCGCCGATGAGAGCTTTAAAAACGCCTATCTTGAGGAAATCGTTTTCAAGCAGTTGCACGTTCTCGTTTCCCAGTTTTACCGCAAATTATGGACGCTTGACGAAGACAGCATGGCTGAACTGTCCTCTCAGTTTGAATCGCTCAGGAAAAAGCTGACTGGAAAGCGCTTTCTTGAGCTTTGCAACTCAAACCGCGACCTTGACCTTGAACACTTCAGAGGCAGTCATACAAAAGTGTGCAAAGAACCGCTATTTTCGTTTTACGCCGGAAAATCAGCTGAGGATTCACCTTTGATTTTTTCACTTTACGCCCAATCATGCCCTCTTTTTGAGGTTTTCGCAGAAGGCAGTTATGAAATCACGCATAAACCCATGAACCTCTGCATTGTAAAAAACAAAGCAGAAGCCAGGCAAAAAGCCAGGAACACACTGATAAGCCTTTCGCCGAAAACCGTTTTTGACGAAAATGCGCTGAAAACTCTCATCAGACTCTCTCTGCCCGTTTCCGGTCTCACGCTCAAAGTGCTGAACGCACTGCTTTTGAAAAGGAGGGGCTCAAAATAAAGCGTTTGTTTTATCGCATATATGCAATCCTTTTCAATCTTTCCGCCCGACTGTTTCCGCTTAAAGAGAACCGCGCCGCCTTTGTTTCAATGCATAATGAAAATTTCAAAGACAGTCTCGGTGCAGTAATGGAGGAATTCAAAAGCCGCGGCTATGAGTGCGTTGAAATAACGCGCCGCGACCTTGATGTAACGCCGAAAAACATTCCGCGCGTTTTCAGCTTTTTTTTCAAAAAAAGCAGACTTCTCGCAACAAGCAAGTACGTTTTTCTTAATGACAACTTTTTGCCGATGTCAATGCTCGGTTTTCGTCCGCAGGCGATTGTTACCCAGTTATGGCATGCAGAGGGCGCTTTCAAGCGTTTTGGACTTGCAATTGAACAGCCGGAGCAATTAAGGCTTGACGAGATTGCCGCAAACCAAAAGCTGACTTATGTTGTCTGCTCTTCAAAAGCGGTTGCACCGATTTATGCCGAAGCGTTCGGCGTAAAAAGCGAGCAGGTTCTCCCCCTCGGCGCCCCGAGAGCAGATTTTTTGCTCAGAAAAGAGAACGAAAAGGCCGCACAAAAAAAGCTTGAAAAGCTCTATCCGCAGCTGAAAGGAAAGCGCCTTGTGCTTTATGCACCAACATTCAGAAGCACAAAAGAGGAAAATGAAAACCTCCTCTCTCACTTTGACTTTGACCTTTTCAAAAATGAGTTCAAAGACGAATACGCACTTTTGGTTAGGCTCCACCCGCAAGTACATGAAAGTGTTCCTCTGCCGGATTACGTTTTTGACGTTACGGATTACGGCGATGTCCGAGAGATCGTTCTTGCCTGTGAATCGCTCATCACAGATTATTCTTCAATCTGCATGGACTTTTCGCTTCTTTCAAAAAAGACGGTCTTTTTTGCCTTTGATGAGGAAAAGTACGCAAAAGAGCGCAGCTTTTATTTCGATTATCAAACCGGGTTGCCGGGCGGCATTGCAAAAACGACAGAAGAAGTCATTGCGCTTTTGCGCGCCGAGTTTGACAGTGCTAAAAATGATGCTTTTAAAATCCGCAACTTTGATTTCATCGACTGCAAAAGCGCAGAGCGAGTTGCTGACGCGATCATAAAAGGATCCGGCTCAATGTGATTTTTTAATTCTGCCGCATTCCAAAGTCAAAATGTATCTGCAAGCATTACTCACACTTTTGCATTATTCCGGCAAAAGTGTTCTCTGATTAAAAGAATCAACCTCCTGCGATTTTTCCGCAGGAGGTTGTTGTTTTTCATAATATAAAACGCTTTATGCTTTTGTTACGTCAACATTGCCGTAGTTGACAAAGCCGAAGTAGCTGTTGCCGCGGTTGACCTTGATTTCCTTTCCGTTAGTATCCGTAACAACGATGTTCGCGCTTTCGCTCTTTTTGCTCCACTTAATTTTTTTGACGGTGCCATAGGAGAGGTAATAGCCGGTGCCGCCTTTCCAGTTCATCTGAACCAGCGGACCGCCGTTATAAAGCGAAACATCTGTTTCAAGTGCAAAAACATTTGTATATGCAAGCTGCTTTCCGGTTGCGGAATCCATGTGCGGCTTTCCGGAGTGCTGCTTGAGATACTTTTTGGTCTTTGCGTCATAGGTAAAGGTGCTGTAATACGGATTTGAGAAGTTGAGAACAACCTTTTCGCACGCGGTTTTGCTGACTTTCTGCGGCTTTCTGAAATCAAAGATGTAATTATCCTTGCCCTCCTTGTAATCCGTGCGGACTTTATACTTATCAAGGAGTTTTGGAATATTCTTTCCTTTGACATATGCGGTATGCTCACGGCTGTATCGTGCGAGACGTTCCGCATCTCTGCCAAAGATGAGCTCATCATAGTTTTCAGCCCCATTGAAATAATCTATGCCGAGCTTTTTGAGAGTTTTTGTTCCGAGAGAGGCATTGCTGCCAAAGCAGAAATATACCGCGTCAAGACCATAAGCAAAAATCGGGTAATAATAGCGGCAGCTTCTGACCGAGCATACGTTGGGAACTTTTGTATAATCGGCAAAAACAGCCATCATTCTGGTGATTCCGCCCTCAACAAGGCATTCAAACATGAGATCTGCGCCGCCGATTCCGTATTGCGGCAGAGAAACATTGATGTTATTTATCATAATAGCAACCGGGCGCTTTCCCTTTGCTTCATCTGAAAGGTTGTCGAGACCCGTGAGCCGGTTGTAATCGGTGAGCTTGACCTCGGTTGTTGTGGGTGCGGTTGTTGGCGCGGCTGTTGTTGTTTCTTCAGTCTGTTTTCCTGCACAGGCGCAAAGCGAAAACACAAGCAGAACCGAAAGCAAAAAAGCCGCCGAGCGTTTGAAAATGCTATTCATCGAAAATCCCCTTTTCAGTAGTTTGCTTTGTCATTTACTTTGTATAGTATACCAATTTTTCACCGTTTTTTCAACAAATAGCGCCAAATAACCTTACAAAAATGACCATGATAAATTGTACAAGTTTAAGGTAACTTCGGCTGCGCCGAATAAAAAACCGCAGCACACCGGAACAAGGTGCATTGCGGCAAAACAAGGCAGGTTTTATTTATCGATCAATTTTTCGAACTCCGCGTCGCGGTCAAAGCTGCCGTCAACAAAACCGTCAACCTCTTTGATCGCCTTAAAAAGGCTCAGACTGTGCTGAGTCAGCATCAGCGTCAGCTCCTGCCGCGAGTATGGGCAGTTGCCGTTGACTATGAGTGAGGATACACTGTGAGAAACGACCCACATATTGAAAAAATACCAATCTGCGGTTTTTTCATCAACATTATAGATGCTCATAACAGGCTCACGGATCATCGCCTTAAAATGCTCAAGCGCAGAAACCGCATTGTTGTTTTCATCTGTGGGGTGCGTAAGGAACATTAGTCTGTAAAGCTCAGGCTCTTCATAGACAAAATTAAGCGATTCTTTTCCAAAACCCAAGAACGGTATTTTCTCACGAAGCCCTCTTTCGGCATAGCTTCGATAAATACCCTCAGCTGCCTTGAAAATATCCGCACGCAGGTCATCCATACTTTTGAAATAGGTAAAAATCGGTCTTGTTGAAACGCCGAGCCGCGCGGCAATCTCACGTGTGGTCAAAGCGTCAAAGCCCTTTTCTCTCACGGTGTCGAGCGCAGCGGCAACAATTTCTTCTTTTGTAAATTTTGCTTTAGGCGGCATAACAGAATCCCTCCATGCACAACAAACGATGTGTAACATCTGTTATTATACAGGAGAAAGAATAAATGTCAAGTACGTGCCGTTCCAATGCGCTCACTTTGTCTGCCTATGCAAAGCGACGGTAAACGGTTGCGCCTTTTGATAAAATACTCTTGCAAAAAAACCATCAAGTTCGCAATAAAAAACGCTCGGCATCCTAAAAAACAAAGGAATCCGAGCGTTTATTTTTGGTGAGGACAAGTGGACTTGAACCACCGACCCCTTGCATGTCAAGCAAGTACTCTAACCAACTGAGCTATGCCCTCACATTGCGTCAGCCATAAGCGACTGTGATATGATACACTATTTTTATGTGATTGTCAAGTGAAAGTTAAGACTTTTCTTTCCTCTTTTGCCAAAAATCAATAAACTTCTTTGCCCTCGGCGTAGGCTTTCTTGGCTTCGTTTAGGCTCATATCATTAGCCCCGCCCCCAAAATCCGGATCCTCATTTTGAACCAAATCATTCTGCCAACCGCATATGTCACATATTTCATACAAATCGACAACACGTTTATTACAACAAGCACAAACTCTTCTGCCATAGGTAAAATCATCTTTTTTGTCTGAGTTCATCTTTCTTAATTCCTTTCCAATACTTAATGGCGTCCTTTGGCTTAAATTATGAAGTTTTAGTAGAAATCCTTTCCTTCGCTCCAAGCCTTGCGACACTCATTCAGAGACATAATATTAGCAAGCCCACCTGCATCCGGGTGTTCTTCTTGAACCACATCATTCATCCAAGTACATACCGGACATTCCTCAAAAGGATGTTCAAAAGTATATTTTCCGCAAACAGGGCAAATGTGATTCATTTAATTTTACTCCTCAACCACTTCAAACTCATCTGTCGGATATAAATAATCCTCGCCGGATTCATCAATAACTCTATAGCAATCATATTCTTGTCCTAAACACTCGTATACGTTGCCTACAGTTAAATCTGCACAATCAAAAGCAATATATCTTACTTTCATTTCAAACACTTCCCCGTTTTAAGCTCACTCTTGTCATATAATCGCTTATATCACTCTTATGGAAAAGCTTTTGTCAGCCCCTCTTTTTTCTCTGCTCACTAAGCCACAAGGCGTTCAGTATTATCTGTGAAAAGCTGACGTTTTCGCCGTTCTTTATGTACTCAAGCAATGTCTCTTTATCCTCATCATTTTCAACATCTAACAAAACACCGTATATAAACTCGGTATCATGAGATATTTTTCTGAGTTCAATTATGAGATCGCGACTCAATTCGTTCCTCTCGGCTTCTTTATCAATATAAACATTCAAATCCATTGGCTTTCACTCATATTATTGTATAACACAAACGCCTTATGTCCGAATTATATCCGCTTTGTTTCTCCGTGTCAACCGCATTTGGTTCGATTAAGCAAAAAGTCGCCCCGCAGGGCGACTTCTGTCCACTTTTTCGTACTGTTAAAAATACTTTGCCAAAAATCCAAGACCAATGATCGGAAGAATGGTTTTGAGAATACCTTTGATCATGTCAAGGAATGCAGTGAGAATATCGTTGCCGCCTTCTTCCTCTGCCGGTGCTGTGGTGATGATTTCATCGTTCATGGTATTGCCTCCTTTTTCCGTGACATTCCGCCACTGTTTTCTGCATAATTTTAACATATACAGACGCATGAAGTCAATTACCGAGAACAATGTTTTCCGCAATTTCTTTGAACACCGGCGCACACTCAACACTGCCGCCCTCGCCGTCCTCATTCATAACAACAACAATATAATGAGGGTTTTCCGCAGGGAAAAAGCCTGCGAACCATGTTCGGCAAATTTCACGGCTGCCGTCATATATACCGCTTTGTGCAGTGCCGGTTTTTCCGCAGAGATTCAAGAGAGAGCTTTTTGCGCTTTTGGCGTTACCCTTTGAAACAACGGCAGACAACAGCTTTTTCATTCGGTTCACGGTACTTTGCGAAAATACGCGTTTTCTGTCCTTTTTCGGCGATTTTTTAACAAGTCCGTCCGCATTCGCCAACCCGTATATCACCGTGGGTTCGGTATAATATCCGGTTGCGAGGGCGTTATACGCTGCGGCGAGCTGAACCGGCGTGACAGAAAGTCTGCCCTGCCCAAAAGAAAAATTTGCACGCTCACCCGGCAGACGCAAAAGCTCCTGCCCCGGCAAACATCCTTTTGCGCCGATGATATTTTTCGCAAGGAACGTTTCCCACTCAAAACCCAGTGCACGGCAAAACATCAAAAGTCCGTCTGTATCGAGCTTTTCAATCAGATTCACAAAATATGTGTTGCACGAATTGCAAAGCGCCTGCTCCATTGTCTGCTCGCCGTGCGCCTTTTCATTGTAACAGGTAAAAACCGTGTCTTTGACCGTGCACTTTCCGAGGCAGGTATACTTTGTGTTTTCCGTAATACCGCTTTCAAGTGCATAGGCGGCAATAATGCTTTTGAAAACAGAGCCTGCGCTGTATGCGCCCAAGGTTTTGTTCACGAGCGGCGAAAGCTCTGATTTCAGCGCAGCAGAAAGATCATTCCGGTCAAAGACCGGCTTGCTTGCAAGCGCGAGCACCTCCCCCGTGAGGGCATGCATAACTACTGTGCAGCCGCTTTTTATGCTGCTTTTTTCAAGTGCGGACTCGGCAATTTTCTGGATCCTATTGTCAACGGTCAGAACCACCCCGCTTTTTGAATAAAAGTTCTCGTCTTTTATTTCCTTATCAAGCCCCTGAAGCACCCGTCCGGCAGCGTCAACCTCAAAGCTGACCGAAAGCTTTCCTCCGTTTTCCTTTAAAAAGTCATTGTATCCTTTTTCAATTCCGGAAATGCCGTCCCCTGTTTGCGAATCGGTATATCCAACGAGCTGACAGGCAAGAGAAGACGTATACCTCACAGGTATTTCAAATGTTCTTATATATTCGTTGTTGATTATGCTTTTTACCTCGGCTGAAAACGGACGTTTGCTTTCAATAATCTCTTCTGCTCTATCTTCTCCAAAAAGCTCTGTGAGCGTTTTTTTTGCACTTACGCCCGGCGTAAACACAGCAACAAGACGGTTCTTTTCATCAACAAGAAGATTAAGTGAACGGTCATAGATTTTTCCGCGTGAAGTACCCAATTCAATTGTTTTTCTGCCGCCTGTCTGCGCTGCCTCGGAATAATTCTTAGCCGTTATTGCAATAATTCTGACGGTAAGAAGCAAAAGACAAAACGAAACAAATGAAAAAAGCCAAACTGCACGTTTTCTCATGTTCCATACTCCTTTTCTTTAAGCTGAGGTGCGCCGCAATTTGTGCGGTATTGCCCTATATACCAATCAAAAGCACATCTGTAATATTATTTCAAAAGCTGCTTTTTTCAATTCAGGGAGATTTTTGAAAAAAAGTTCCATTATTTTCAAAAAACACTTGATTTTTCAAAAAAAATGGCTACAATATACATTAGCACTCGGAGATAATGAGTGCTAAAACTTAGCAATGTAATGATTGGAGGATAAATACAATGAAAATTAAACCACTTCTTGACAGAGTTGTTCTTAAACCCACCGAGATTGAGGAAACCACAAAAAGCGGTTTCATTCTCACCAGCGCTTCGCAGGAAAAGCCTCAGTTTTCAGAGGTTGTTGCAGTAGGTCCCGGCGGAGTTGTTGACGGAAAAGAAGTTGAAATGTACGTTAAGGTCGGCGACAAGGTAATCGCAGGCAAGTACTCGGGAACGGAAGTTAAAATTGACGATGTTGAATATACCATCGTTCGCCAGAGCGACATTCTCGCAGTTGTTGAGTAATTAAGGAGGAACAGTATTATGGCAAAACAGATTATTTATGGTGAAGAAGCCAGAAAAGCTCTCCAGAGCGGTATTGACAAGCTCTCAGATACAGTGAAGATTACCCTCGGACCCAAGGGCAGAAACGTTGTAATTGACAAAAAGTACGGCGCTCCGCTCATTACAAACGACGGCGTAACAATTGCAAAGGAAGTTGAGCTTGAGGACGCTTTTGAAAACATGGGCGCTCAGCTCGTCAAGGAAGTTGCAACAAAAACCAACGATGTTGCCGGCGACGGAACAACAACGGCTACTCTCCTCGCCCAGGCTCTCGTTCGCGAAGGTATGAAGAACGTTGCCGCCGGTGCGAACCCGATGGTGGTTAAAAAAGGAATCAAGAAAGCCGTTGACGCGGCTGTTGACGCTGTAAAAGCCAACTCCATTCCCGTCACCACTTCGGCTGATATTGCAAGAATTGCAACCGTTTCTTCTGCCGATGAAACAGTCGGCAAGCTCATTGCAGAAGCAATGGAAACCGTAACCACCGATGGTGTTATCACCGTTGAAGAATCAAAGACGGCCGAGACATGCAAAGAAGTTGTTGAAGGAATGCAGTTTGACCGCGGTTACATCTCGCCGTACATGGCAACCGACGCAGACAAAATGGAAGCAGTTATTGACGACGCCTCAATTCTCATTACCGATAAAAAGATTTCAAACATTCAGGAAGTTCTTCCCCTCCTCGAGCAGGTACTTCAGGCAGGCAAAAAGCTTGTGATTATTGCAGAAGACGTTGAAGGCGAGGCTCTTGCAACCCTTTTGCTCAACAAGCTGCGCGGAACTTTCACCTGTGTTGCGGTCAAGGCTCCCGGATTTGGCGACAGAAGAAAGGAAATGCTCCAGGATATCGCTATTCTCACCGGAGGTCAGGTCATCACCTCAGATCTCGGTCTTGAGCTCAAAGAAGCAACCGTTGATATGCTCGGTTCGGCTCGCCAGGTCAAGGTTACAAAAGAGAACACCATCATCGTTGACGGTGCAGGCGACAAAGAGGCAATTAAGGCACGCGTCGGTCAAATCAAAGCTCAGATTGAATCCTCCACCTCGGAGTTTGACCGCGAAAAGCTCCAGGAGCGCCTTGCAAAGCTTGCCGGCGGCGTAGCCGTAATCAAGGTCGGCGCAGCAACCGAAACCGAAATGAAAGAAAAGAAGCTCAGAATTGAAGACGCTCTTGCCGCAACAAAGGCTGCCGTTGAAGAGGGTATGGTTGCAGGCGGCGGAGTTGCACTGCTCAACGCCATTCCGACTGTAAGAGCGCTGCTTGACACCACGGAAGATTCCGACGAAAAAACGGGCATCAGAATAGTTATGAAAGCTATTGAAGAGCCTGTTCGTCAGATTGCGAAGAACGCAGGTCTTGAGGGTTCGGTAATCATCAACGAAATCGTCTCCAGCGGAAAGACCGGCTACGGTTTCAACTTTGCAAAGGAAGAATACGTCAACATGGCTGAAGCCGGCATTCTTGACCCGACAAAGGTTACCCGCTCCGCTCTCCAGAATGCAGCGTCCGTAGCTTCAATGGTACTCACAACAGAGTCACTTGTTGCAGATATTCCCGACCCGGCAGCAGACGCAGCACAGGCTGCGGCAATGGCGCAGGGCGGCGGAATGTACTAATTTAGACGTTAGATGTTAGATATTAGACGTTAGATATTGGATCTTAGAAGTCAGCAAACCTCCACAGCCTGCCCGGACTGTGGAGGTTTGTTATATTATGCACAATATTCATCTGTTTGACCGCGTTTTATTCACTATTTTGCGCAAAGTTGCAAAAAAATGCAAAAATTGCTTGACAATGATGTATAACGGTGATAAAATCACCTTGCAATTAAACAAGGAGGCTATTAAAAATGAAAAAAGTATTGGCACTCGTTCTCGCAGCACTCATGGTTTTTGCCCTCGTTGCCTGCGGAACATCAAACTCAGACGAAACCACCACGGCAGCTAACGGTGAAAGCTCTGCTCCCGCTTCCGAAAGCGAAAGCACCGCTTCCGGCGACAAGAAAACTCTCGTCATGGCAACCGAAGCTACTTTCCCGCCGTATGAATATGCCGAAGGCGACGGCTTTGCCGGCATCGACATTGAAATCGCTCAGAAAATTGCAGAAAAGCTTAGCATGGAGCTTGAAGTCAAAAATGTTGACTTCGGAACCATCATCGGCGGCGTTCAGTCCGGCAAGTATGACATGGGTATGGCCGGTTTGACCGTTAATGAAGAAAGACTCAAAAACGTCAACTTTACAGACTCCTACGCAACCGGAGTTCAGGTTGTTATCGTTAAGGAAGACTCCGCAATCAAGAGCATTGACGACCTCAAAGGCGACGGCTCAATGAAGTTCGGCGTTCAGCAGGACACCACCGGCGACATTTATGCTTCAAACACTGTTGAAAAGGGCGGCTACGGCGAGGAAAACGTTGTTCGTTATAAAACCGGTCCGGACGCTGTTGCAGCGCTCAAATCCGGCAAGGTTGACGCTGTTATCATCGACAATGAACCCGCAAAAAGCTATGTAAGCGTCAACGAAGGTCTGACGATCCTTGATGGTGAATGGGTCGTTGAAGACTATGCTATTGCTATCGCCAAGGAGAACACCGATCTTCTTGAAAAAGTCAATACTGCTCTTAAAGAGCTTACTGATGACGGCACAGTTAAGTCAATCATTGACAAATATATCCCTGCTAAATGATATGAACTGAGGCTCACAAAAAGGGAGCGGAATTATCCGCCCCTTTTTTTAGCACATTCAGTTTTCAGGAGGTTTAAAAGTGGCAATCTGGTTTGAAAAGATATCTGAAAAGCTTTACAACTGCTTCATTGCCAACGGTTATTGGAAATGGTTGGTTGAAGGCTATAAAAATTCACTTATTATAACATTTTTCTCGCTGTGCATTGGTCTTATGTTCGGCATCATTCTTGCAATGATTCGCTCCTCATTCGATAAAAATGAAGAAACGCTGAAGCTACGCGGCGGTTTCGGCTACTGGTCATTTAAAATTCTTAACACGATCTGCAAGGTATACATCACCGTTATCAGAGGTGTTCCAGTTGTGGTTCAGCTCATGATTTGGTACTTCGTTATCCTCGTCTCGCAGAAAAATGACGTTATCATTGCAATTGCTGCTTTCGGTTTTAACTCGGCAGCATACGTTGCAGAAATTTTCAGAGGCGGAATCATGTCGATTGATCCAGGCCAGTTTGAGGCAGGCCGTTCACTCGGCTTCGGCTATATAAAAACGATGAGAAACATAGTCGTTCCTCAAGCGATCAAAAGCGTTCTCCCAACCCTTCTCAATGAAGCTATTGCACTTTTAAAGGAAACCTCTGTTGCCGGATATATCGGCATTGTGGATTTGACCAAGGCCGGCGACATGATCAGAGGACGCGTTTTTGACGCATTTATTCCTCTGTTCGCCGTTGCTACGATCTATCTTGTAACGGTTATTGTTTTCACCACCATTTTCTCGTCTGTTGAAAGGAGGCTGCGTAAGAGTGAGCGCTGATAATGTTCTTATTCACGTTGAGGGACTCAAAAAGCATTACCTCGGCGGAAAAGTCAAGGCTCTTGACGGCATTGACTGCGACATTCACAACGGTGAGGTGCTTGTCATCATCGGTCCGTCCGGCAGCGGAAAGTCAACGTTTTTGCGTTCTCTTAATCTGCTTGAAATTCCAACAGGCGGAAAAATCATTTTTGACGGACATGATATCACCGATCCCAAAACCAACATCAATCTCCATCGCCGCAAAATGGGCATGGTTTTTCAGCATTTCAACCTTTTTCCGAATATGACGATTCTCAAAAACATGACCATTGCACCGGTTCAACTGCTGAAAAAGAGCAAGCAGGACGCCGAAAAAAAGGCAATGGAGCTGCTTGAAAGGGTCGGTCTTGCAGACAGAGCAAACGACTACCCGAGTCAGCTTTCCGGCGGACAAAAACAGCGTGTTGCAATAGTGCGCGCGCTTTGCATGGAGCCGCAGGTAATGCTCTTTGACGAGCCGACGAGTGCCCTTGACCCGGAAATGGTCGGAGAAGTTCTTGACGTTATGAAAGAGCTTGCACACGAAGGAATGACCATGGCTGTTGTCACCCACGAAATGGGCTTTGCAAAAGAAGTTGCCTCGCGCGTCATCTTCATGGACGAGGGCAAAATTCTTGAAGAAGGCAGCCCCGAAGCCATCTTCTCCAATCCTCAGAATCCGAGGACGCAGGACTTCATTTCAAAGGTTATTGTGTAAAGAACAAGCAGCTGTTTTTCAACGGCTGCTTGCTTATTTTTCCGGCTCTTTGTTTTCCGAAAGTGCAGAAAAAGCATTGACAATTCTTTTAAGATAGACTATACTTAAGCAAGTGTAGACGATTGTAATGCGGTAGTTGAATATGAATAATGACTTCAGATTTAAGAATCAAAAGCTTTTTTCAAACATCTTGTTTTCCTTTGGATTGCTGATTTTCGCCTTTCTTTGGGTTAAGCTTGTAGGCTGTCCGCTCCGCCGCATCTTCGGTATCCCATGCGCCGGCTGTGGTATGACAAGAGCCGTGATTGCCCTTTTTCATGGTGATTTCAGCTTGGCGTGGCATTATCACCCTTTGGTTTATTCGCTGCCCATTGTTTTTTCGGCGATTGCTTTTCAGAACAAAATGTCCAAAAAGGCTCTTGTCGTTTTTTGGAGTTTAATGTTTGTTCTTTTCACTGCCGTCTATTTTTTCCGACTCTTCGGAAATAGTGAAATTGTTGAAATTGACTTTGCAAATAGTGCTGTTTACAGCTTGTTTGATAAATTATTTCAGGAGGTTTAAAACATGGGAAAATCAATTACCCTCGGTCTCAACCCCGGATATGATCTCGGTTATATTCTTTCAACTGCCGATCAGCAATTGAAAGCGCAGGGATATGAAACCATTTTAACTGTCATGAATCAGAATAGCGCAACTATGGTTGTCAAGAAAGACCGTGACGGAATCAAGAACATCATAGGAATGGGCGTCGAATGCCAAGTAAACGTAACTGTTGTCAACGGAAACACTATGACTGTCAACATTGAAAGTGAATGGACAAATAAAATCATTGCGATTGCTGTTGGCTGGTTCTTCTGCCTTATCCCGTTTATTACCGGAATCGTCGGTTGTTCATCTCAGAGTTCACTTCCGAACAAAATAAGTCAGACGATTCAATCTGCCACTGCCGGCGGTTCTTCATATCAGCAGCCGTATCAGCAACAGCAACCGTATCAGCAACAGCCGCCTTATCAGCAGCCCCCTCAGCAGTAAAATGTAAAAGTTATCAACAAAGCCGGACAGGGAAATCCCCTGCCCGGCTTTAGCTTTGTGTTTACAGCAGCGGTGCGCCGTGTTCTTTGCAGTACCGCATCGTTTCTTTGTTCCAATATGAGGACTGAACCTCGCCGATATGTGCCTTACGAAGGAAGAACATGCACATTCTTGACTGACCGATTCCCCCGCCGATTGTGAGAGGCAGTTCACCGTTCAAAAGAGCTTTATGGAACGGCAGATTTTTTCTGTCCTCGCAGCCGGCAATTTTAAGCTGACGCTCCATCGCCTCTTCATCAACGCGGATACCCATTGAAGAAAGCTCAAAAGCAATGTCAAGCACCGGATAATACACAATAATGTCTCCGTTGAGATTCCAGTCGTCATAGTCCGGAGCTCTGCCGTCGTGCGGTTTTCCGTCTTTCAGAGCGCCGCCGATTTTCATCAGGAAAATCGCTCCGTACTCCTTGGCAGCCATATACTCGCGCTCTTTTCTTGAAAGGGTCGGATATTTTTCTTCAAGTTCATTCGTTGTGACAAAATGAATCTTTTCCGGCAAAAGATTGCCGATAAAGTTATATTCCTTTGTTATGTAATATTCCGTATGCCTGAGGGCGGCATAAATCAACTTCACGGTTTTTTTGAGCGTATGCTCATTACGCTCGGCAGCAGGAATGATTTTTTCCCAGTCCCACTGATCAACAAAAATCGAGTGAATATTATCGGGATCTTCGTCACGACGAATTGCATTCATATCGGTGTAAAGACCCTCATTTTCGCCAAAACCGTACATTTTGAGGGCATATCTCTTCCACTTTGCAAGCGAGTGAACAATTTCAAATTTTTCTCCGCTCAAAAGGTCAAAAGCAACGGGGCGTTCGGTTCCGTTGAGATTGTCGTTCATTCCGCTCGCGGCGTCAACAAAAAGCGGAGCGGAAACTCTGGTAAGGTTGAGCTCAATAGCAAGGTCGCGTTCAAAAAAATCTTTAACCTTTTTTATTGCCTGCTCAGTCTCTCTGAGCGTAAGATGAGAGGAATAATTCTCCGGGATATAGCAAGACATATACTGCACCACCAAATTATAAAAGTCGTCTGCTATTATAACAGCAAACGACTTTTATATCAATACCGAACGCACAAATAAAGCCAAATAATATTTCCTTATTCTATCCGGTAATAACAAAACCAACCAACCAAAAAAATACAACTATGGCAAAACAACCATACATTAACTTCTTTATCGACTTGGAATTGTTCTTAAGGTTTTTCTTGCGTATCTCAAGCAACGTATATGCATTTCCCTTAGAAATCTTATTATAATTCTTGAAATCAACTACAATAGCGATAATGCTACCAATAGCAATTATCATCTGAAGCAGCACAAACCCCGCAAGACCTGCCATCCAACTCTCAGGTGAAGTGCCAACCAATATAAGAGATATAAACTGTAGGGTAGCGCCGGTTAAAACTACTTCCAAAGGACTTCCTTTGTACGGCTTTGAAAATGTGTAATCATCAACAGGCGGCGCCGGCGGCTTCGGCGGCGTAGGCTTTGGCGGCTGCACCGTTCCCCTCGGAGGTTGCACAGGAGGTTTAGGATGTTGAATCGGCGGTTTTGGCTGCTGCTTGGGAGGAACCGGTGTAGGCACCGGTGGCTTTGGCGGCTGCACGGGAGGAACCGGTGTAGGTACCGGTGGCTTTGGCGGCTGCACGGGAGGTTTTGGCTGAACTCTCGGGTTCGGGTTCAAAACAAAACGTATTCTTTCAACAAGCTCTTGAACAGCGGCGTCGCGGTTTCTGGTATATCCGTCGATCATCTGAATATTAGAGAGACAAAAACCAAAACGGTTATTAAGCTCACATTTTTCAATCATAAAAGGCATAATGATACGCTTGCATGAGATTGCCTTGTCAAGCTCCTTAGGCACCCATTCAGATTCCTGAGCACCCGGAGAAAGCAAAAGCACAAATACCCGGCATTCACTGATAGCATTCGGTATTTCGCTCGCATAATCACTGCCGATCCCTATGCTCTCCGGCGCCATCCAGCATGATATACGGTTATACTGGAGCGCAGACCTGATACGGTTCGCATGTTCATACTCGTCCGATTTATAACTGATAAAAACGTCCGCCATTTTTACTCTCCTATCGTTGCTGTTAGACTTTTATTATATAACCAATCGGAACATTTGTCAATATAAAGCAACTGAGTGAACCCGCTCAAACACAAAAATCCGAACCGCTTTACTTCGGTTCGGATTTTTAAGTCGAGAATATATATATCGGTTACAGCACTTTTAAAATCAACATAAATCCTGTCAGCAGGAACAAAAAGCCAAAGTTAAAAAGCGAGAACAAGCCTATATAATATCCTGTCTTTTTTGGATTATGCTTCACATATTCGCGGAACGTTATAAGACTCGCGAGTGATGATATGAGAGTTCCAACACCGCCTATATTTACGCCCACAAGCAGGTCCGCATAATTGCCGGTAAACTGCGACAGCAAAATAGCAGACGGAACGTTACTTATAACTTGGCAGGAGGCAACGCTGAACAACAAAGTGTTTCTGTCTAACAAAGAGGAAAACAGCTCGCGAACAGCGTCGATTCTTGCCATATTTCCGGCAAATATGAAGAAAAATACAAATGTGAACAGCAAACCGTAGTCAACCGCAGCAAGAGCCTTTCTATCGGCAAAAATGAGTACCGACGGAATTATCACAAGACCTATCCAATATGGAATACCTCTGAATACAATGGCTATCGAGAGCGCAAAAAGCGCAAGATAAAGCACTGTACGTTTTGGATCCATGCTGACCTTTTCTTCCTCCAGCTCCAAAGGCTCCGGCTTAACGAAAATAATGCAGCAAATTGTGATGATAACTATTGAAAGAACAAATGGCGGCGCCATTATCTTCATAAACTCAAGGTTCGGTATCTCATATTTCGAATACAGATACAAATTCTGCGGGTTGCCAAACGGAGTGAGCATTCCACCGAGATTTGCCGCTATATTCTGCAAAATAAAGGTAACCGCCATATATTTTTGCTTTCCTGTTGACGTCAGAACAAAAAATCCAAGAGGCAAAAAAGTCAGCAGAGCCATATCGTTTGCAATCAGCATTGAACCGATAAACGTTATGTAAACCAAAGCCAGCACACTCATTCTTGCGGTTTTAAAAAGCACAACAACCTTTCTTGCAAGAATGTAGAAAAATTGGATATTTTTAAGTGCACAAACAACAGCAAGAACACAAAAAAGGCATGTCAGTGTTTTGTAATCAAAATAGCCGAGATATTCTTTATCGGGCGGAATTATAAAGCCCGTAACAACAGCAGCCAAAAATGCAATACACATGACAGCGTTCTTTTTTATGAATGCTGAAACACTGCCGCCAAAGGACCGCGGCTTTTTAATGCTCTCCATCAATCGATTTCCTCTCCGGATATTCTTTTCTCATTGATCTTGTTTCTGCGGCAATATTCTTGAATGGCTGAGCCTTCATCGCAGTAAACCGTAACCGAATTTTCGCAGCCGTCAAAAAGTCCCCAACCAAGCTCTGTAACCGAACTCGGAATAAGAACCTTTTCCAAACTCGTGCAGCCACGGAATGCACAATCGTCAATAACAATTACGCTATCCGGGATTTCAACCTCATCAAGCAATGCGCAATTGCAGAAAGCACCCTCGCCAATCTCGTGAACGCTGTCCGGAATAGTAATTCTGTTGAGCTTTTTACATTCGCAAAATGCCCAATCACTGATAACCGTAACACTGTCGGGAATATCGTATTGCACCTCACGGCTGCTCGCCGGATAGGCAATGAGTTTTGATTTATTCTTGTTGAAAAGGACGTGGTCATTTCCCTCACGCTTGTTTGGCTCGGACTTATAGCACTTGTTTCTGTTTTCAACCTTTATTGATCTGAGTGATTCACAGCCGCGGAACGGAGCGTTACTTATATTTGTTACCGTCGTCGGCAGTGTGATCTTTGTAAGAGAACGGCAATTTTTAAAAGCGCTTTTGCCTATTTTTTTGAGTCCCTCGTGGAATTCAATACTTGTCAGCTTTATGCAGCCGTTGAATGCAAGGTCATCAATTTTTGTAACAGTCTCCGGAATGTCAACCGTTTCAAGCATTACACAGTCCGAAAATGCGCTTTCACCGAGAATGGTTAATTTTTTCGGCAGACTTATATGGCTAAGGCTTTTGCAGCTGTTGAATACGCCGCCGTATATTTCCGTAAGACCGTCGGGCAGCGTTACATCTGAAAGTGACGCGCAGTTTTCAAATGCACGCTCGCCGATTTTGATGCAGTTGTTGGTAACTCTGAGCGACTTCATGCCGGTACAATCACGGAATGCGCTTTCGCCGATTCTGAGAGTCTTATCCGGAATAACCATTTCTTCAAGATTGCTGCAGCCTCTGAAGCTTTCCGTTCCGATTGTTTCCAATGTTTCGGGGAGCTTTATGTGATGCAGTGCAGTACGACCTTTAAATGCCTCCGAGCAAACGGAAACAATGCCATCGTCAACCTCGATAGATCTTCCGTTATCCTCACACTTTTTCAACTCACCGTTTTCGGTTGTGAGCCTGTCCATTGTTACAGCAGGCAAATCTCTAACCATAGCCTTGATGAGCTTGTCCATGTTCTCAGATGTGCTATGGTGTGTATTGGAAAGAAGAATTTGAAACGCCGGCGGAACCTCTGCCAAATCAAGATATACCGGATAAAGGCGCTTTTTATTCTCACGAGCCACAATTATTTCCATACCGCAAAACGGCGATGACATTGAGGATTCGGAAACAAAAAGGATAACTGCCTCGCACTTTTCAATCCTTTGCCGCAGTTCATCTCTGAAATCGTTTCCGGTCTCGCATGACTCATCATACCACATTCTATACTTTCTGTCATAAAGTGCGTCAAGTATAGGATACACCTTTTCGGTATCTCTGTGCGAATAGCTTATAAATATATACGGCTCATCACCGGTATACGCCTCAAACTTTGTCTGCGCGCTTACCGAAAAAATCTGCTCGGCTTTTTCTTTTGTTGTCTTTGCCATTTTTGTTTCCCCCTATCAATAATATGTTAAGTTTTATACGTCATCCTTTTCCTGTTCCTTGAGCGGAAGCTCATCGAACGGAACAAGAAAATTATGCATTTTTGCAATATCATTTCGACCCTTTTCTCTATCTATTGAGCCGCCGTACACATAGCCTATTGAGCGCATGTATGCGTTCCAACGCCTGTGCTCCTGCTTTCTGAGTGCCCACAGCTGCTGATTCGACCTTTTTTCAGGCGCTATATCCGCCTCGGGAATTTTGCATTCAAGCACCACCGCGTGGTGAACTGCCGAGGCTGCAGAAGAGTTGTAGTTATAATCATAATTCCAAAAACTTTCTTCGCTGTTGTCATAAACAAGGTGACGCTGCAGCGCCATTTCTTCTATTTTTGAATGCATTATAACCTCTTGCGAATATGATGATTTCATGTCTCCTATGAAGTCTATCATATACTCCTTGCCATTAAAGCTTTTTATTTTCTTCAATGCAAGGCACTTATCCGTGTTATAGACAACCGCTTGAATCACCGGCATTAGACCGCGGCGCAAAAACAGTGAACGCATTTTAACTGCAACGGCAATATTGAGGTCGTCATCGCCGAGCGCAACCAAGATATATGTGGCGTGTAAATTTTCTGTAATAGACTCAAAGTGCTTTGTGTCAACATCTACACCGGCGTGCACGGTTATTCTGTACTGCGCCTCTCCGTCATCGCCAAACTTGCCGTTATGCTCGCTGTCCATAAGCTCCGGGCACATGGCATTAAAGCGCTCGGCGGCATTTTCGTCAATATCAAAGGAGTCAATTTCCGCATGGTAACCGTCCATCTGACAAAGCCACGAGAGAGCCTTTGTCATTTCGGTTCCGTGCTTGCCCATTCCGATAACAATTGCCGAAATGTTTTTGGTTTTTCCGTCATCATAAGCGCTTTTGAAAATTTTTTCATAGCCGTCTTTGAAAAGTGTTTGAATTATGAGGGAGCGAATTTCATTAATTCTTCTTATTTTCATTTTGAACTCAGACTGTTTGCTGCCAATCAAATCATAAACAGAAGATAAAATAAGCTCGGCGCTCATATTGGAAGAAAAGACATAAAGGTTGGTCTTTTCCCTTGAACCGTAAGCTTTTGTAAGCTTTAGAGCCTGATTGACATTTTCGCTTTCGTCCTCACCGATTGTAAAAAAGTACAGTTCGCTTTTTTTACTGTGGAAGTTAAAGTTGATTGCGGCTATATCTTTTTTGAAGCAGACCGCTCCAAGCTCACGGGCTTTTTCGCAAAGCTCAAAGCTCGTTTCGTTGTCACCTTCAAATACATCGGTAAAAACAATACAACACTTTTTGTTTTCTTTTGCTTTTTCTTCAATAATGCTTTCTGCCAAAACTATTGAGCGTTCATTAAGCTCCGAGAAAATATAGGTGTCATTTTTAAAGTTAAAAACAAATTTTCTGTAAGAACGGATATTTTTGAAAAACGAGAGAACAAAACTGAATGTGAGTATGGGAGCAGCAAGGAATAAAACCGAGAAGAATACCGTATATGCTCTTGCAAGACCCGGCTCATTAGCAATTTCAGAAATGTTATCCGTAATAAACGTATAATCACCGTCAACAACGAACAATCTTATCATGTTATGTACGGAAATCAACAGCGTTTCAAAAAAGCCGCAATCGCCATCATGAAAAAGGCTGTTGTATATCGGCACAAAAAGAACGCTTGAAGAAACAACAACGCCGATGAACATCAATCTTGATGAATCAAAAACGGCAAATCTCCTTTTCTTCGATGTTCCGGCAAAAAATGCCAAGACAATAGACAAGGCAAAAATCGCAACGGACACAGCAAAGCATATCTTCCAAATCATAAAATACCTTCTCCTTTTAATTTAGACAAAAGGCAAAAAACGGCTTATAATTTTTTACCTCTCACCTTTATAGGTCCCTTTTGACAGGAAAAACCCTTATAAAGCTCTTACCGGCAACATAAAAGTGCCGGTAAAAGCCTTATATTCTGACATCCTGCTGCCGCAGCCAAGGCAGGCTGAAAATGATCAAACCGATAAAACGCAAATATACCGCTAAGGTTTGTGTTTATCGGCTGACCGAAAACCGCTAAGAGATCATCTTAATATAAAACGTCAATGAGTTTAATTCTTCGCAACGTGAATAGGAATAACTCATATCAGCCCTTTGCCTGTTTTCAAGGTTGGCGTACTGAATAGCTTCTATGAACTTTCCGCCGGAAACAAGCTCTCTCTCTGCGGTTATTAAAAGATCCTGCGTGGTGAACTTCAGAGATATGACCGTTTTTCCGATTTCTGCATACTTGCAGACAACGGCACGTATGCGTTCATAATCAAACGTTTCAAAGAAAAGTCCGTTGCGGCGATAATAGTTGCAGCCTGTTGCGGTACATTCAGGTATCGGGAAGTCATTTTCCGGAATGTGTGAGGGAAGGCGCAGCACCTCTTCTGTAGTCATGCAGAAATAATCATATGACAGCCTGTTGGGGTTGCTGTCTTCCTTTTTGGTGTTGGAGCCATCGCCCCATGTAACGTCAAAGTGATACCAGTCGCCCTCAAGCTTAACAATATTCCATGCATGAGTAGCGCTGCAAACATAGACGGACCCAATTCCACAAAGATTGAGCAAAAGCTGAAAAGCCTTTGCATAACCGGCGCAGACAGACTTTTTGTTCACAAACACACCGTATACCGAACGAAGATCGTCAGGAATTGTCGGAGTGAGATCTATCTTTTTCTGCTCCTCAAGGCCGATGGTATCATAGTCAACCAGCGCAATCATATTTTCATAAAGTTTCAGAACGACCTCATAGTCACTCATTGAATCGTTTATTTTGCTCAAAAACGGTTCAACCGCCTTTTCTATTTCCGTCTGACGCCTGTCGCGTTCCTCCGGTGTCATGCAGTATTCAAAGGTAATTCTCGAAACATTGTCCGAGGCATCGGAATACCACCTCGCACCATAGGTAAACCAGAAAATCTCTGCATGGTCTCGTCTGACGTATTCAACAACTTTTCCCATGCTGTCGGACTTACTTGCAACCGGAAGAGGAGAAATCTCCGGAACGAAGTTTCTGATCGCTTCAAGAACGGCATCATAAAGAACCCGCTCATCTTCGGTCAGAAGACTGTATGCATACTTTCCGGCGTTTGAAACGTCACGCTCTATTATTCCCTTTGCAGTCTCCTGCGGATCGGGAACAACCGGTTTTTTACGTTTGCGCGGTCGTCTTTCGCAGGCAGCTCCGGCATTTTCAACATCACCCGGATTTACGCCGATTGACGGAGGAATAACGTTTATTTTTCCGCAGTATTGCATTTCAAGCGGCGTTTCGGTATTCATGAACGGAGTACGCTTTGTAACAACCGTTCCGGTTGAGAACGGATAGTTTGCCCTGTAACGAATAAAGCCATGACCGTACTCGTCATTCCTCATCATGGTCAGAATCTCCTCGCGCTTTGCGGTTGCGGGTTCATTTATCAGATAAGCATACTGGATCTCAGCCCACTTTGCCATGCCCTCATAAATTTCAAGGCGAAGCTTTCTTCCGTACTTTTTACGTATATGCTTATCGTTCCAGTTGAGATACTGCCAAATATGCGTCAGCTCATGAGCCATAGTCAGCATGGACATCATACGCGGTGAACCGTTTTCAACGAGCAGGGTGTAACCGTACTTATCGCTGATGGCAACACCGAGAACGCGACCGTCAAAACCGGGAGTCGGAATAAATGCCTTGCCGAGCCGCTTATGCAGCGTTTTTGAATTGACCATTTCTACGCGGACGCCGGCATTGATGCGGATTCCAAAGAAAGACTCCATGTTTCGTCTGACTTCTTCAAAAATCCTACGGAATTCCTCCTCTGTTTTAATCGCTGTTCTGGAGCAATGAATGCACCTGTCGCGCCCATCGGAAAGGGTTTCATATTCAACACCGTAGATTTCCGTTCCGCAGAAATCACAGTAGCGTGAATCGGGCTTTCCGGGTTTAAAGGTTGCCTCAACAATTTCTGCAATTCGCCTGCCCTCGCGTGCCTGTCTGAGAGAATCATTTTCAAGTTCAAGAGCAGAGAGATACGCATATGTTCCGGAAATGTCCATAAACGGATACTCGCATTTGCGACCGTAGAGAGTGTAATAGCGCTTATGATAAGGCAATCTTTCAATACTGTATCCGCTTCTGAGACTTTCTTCAAGATCTGCAGGCTCTTCGTCATCGGATTCCGGCGGAGGACAAAGATGTCTGTCCGGCTTATCCTCTAAAACTTTTTCGTCACCGTTTTTGTCCGGGCTTTCCTCGGATATATCACCTTGAGGCTCACTGTCAGTTGAATCGGACACATCATTTTTCGGGTCATCGGTTGAATCGGTTTCCGGTTCGTTATTTTCCGGCTCGTCGGTTGAATCGGTTTCCGGTTCTTCGTTTTCCGGTTCGTCGGTTGAATCGGTTTCCGGTTCTTCGTTTTCCGGTTCGTCGGTTGAATCGGTTTCGGGTTCGTCGCTTTCCGGTTCGTCGGTTGAATCGGTTTCGGGTTCGTCGCTTTCCGGTTCGTCGGTTGAATCGGTTTCGGGTTCGTCGCTTTCCGGTTCGTCGGTTGAATCGGTTTCCGGTTCTTCGTTTTCCGGTTCGTCGGTTGAATCGGTTTCCGGTTCGTCGGTTGAATCGGTTTCGGAATCGTCATTTTCCGGTTCGTCGGTTGAACCGTCTTTTCCTTTTTTCTTCCTCTTGCCGAACAGCTTTGAAAGTCTCTCTTTAATTCTGGAGATCAGACCCTTAAGTCCGGTTTCCTCCGGCTCAAATTCGCCGAACTCAACATTAGGCTCCGGTTCCGGCGGAGGATCAAGACTAAATTCAAGCTCATCTGTGTGCCACTCGATGTAATCATATATGATTCCGAAAATTCTTTGAAGGTTCCTCTCAAAAGCAACCGTCAAACCGAGGTCAAGCTGACTGTCTTCAATAATATAAACAGCGTTCTTTTTAAGCTGCGCTCCGTCTGAGCACAGAGAGTATGTAAACGGTCCCGTATCATCCGATGAATCAAGGCAGCTGCTATCCGTTACAGCACAAATGTATGCCTGATTCTCGGCGAAAACAGTTCTGAACACCTCATTAAGAAGAACGGTTACTGTGCAGCGGACGTTATCCGAAAAGGCGTTGCTTTTCTCCGGGAACTCAATGCAGAGAATTTCTTTGTTATGATAAACACGCTCGGGAATGCCGCTTTTTTCGCCCTCAAACAGAACTTTTTTTGCCGTAGCAAAATCGTTGTAGCTGCTCATACGGTAATATCCCGGTGTTTTTACACTGATGTCGGCAAATTCCCTTGTCAGCCTCATTCCGCCTATAAGTCTGCATGCGCCGATTCTTTCATCCGGCTTAACAGAATGAATAGTATATTCACGAATCTGTCTGTATGACGGACGACCGGTGATGTGATCTGCCGCTCTGCGAACAAGGACATTTCCTCCTGCGGTAATATATTGCATTTCGTAATACTTTCCGCCAAAGGTAAAGAACTGACCGGGCAGATATTTCTGATAGATATGACCGCTGAGCTCCGAACCGAGATAATGCTTTTCGCCTCTTTCGTCCTCGCACACATAGCCCGCGGAGCGCAGCTGCGCAACATAACCCGAGAGGAAGTCGGGATCATTGATAAAGTAACGCTCCTCGATTTTCCCGTTTTTAGAATCGTATTCTTCCTTTTTACGGATAATTTCATGAGAAAGCTCTTTATCTCCCACAGGTATTGTTCTGAGAAAAGCAGCCTCAACTCCGCTCCAATAAGAATCGGGCAGCTCAAGAATGTTTTCAGTGCTTGAATAGCAGTTATAGATTTCATACCAAAGCTGCTTTTCAAGATTAACCGTCTTTATTCCTATAAGCGACAGTTCTTTTTCAAGAATTCTTCCGCTCACAGGATATGTGCTCATCATGAGAATAAGACGCAAAACCGTGTTACGGTTGCTTCTTACATAATCTGAAACGATGAAAGGAATTGCCTTTGCATCAGTTTCAAAAATCGACGCATTTGCCGCCATGTAGTCTTTTAAAAGGTACTGAGACGAAATCACGTTGACAAAGCCCTGCTCTGTTGTTCTGGTTGAAAAATCTCTGAGCGTTTCAAACATATTGAAGCTTTCATCTTCAACTGTCATGTAACTGTTCTTTTCAATCTTTGCACTCCAGAAGTTCGGCGTAGTCTCAAAGAATTCGTCCATTGCATCCTGCGTTGTGGGCAGACTTGCATATCCCATAAGATCATAGTAATACTGCTTGTCTATCCAGCGCATATCCGTAACAGGAAATGCGTCGCCGCCATACCATATTGTTTTTGCAACCTGATTTTTTAAAGCGGCAAACGAGAGCTCTGTTCCGATGCCGAGATAGCGTGAAATGTTGGGAACGATTCTGTGGTGCAGATACTCACTGTCTGCCTCCCAGCACATATCGGAAACCGTTCCGGTGTGCTTGCCTGTTGCAGAGACCTCTGTGAGCGCCGTCATGAGCACATGAGACATTGCATCAACAAGTCCGTCACAGTTTTTGTCGCACAGGCAGTAAACCGGCGTATTACCGTTTTCGTCCATACACTTTTTCGCTATGAGATTGAGACCTATCTGTGCCGTTGAAAGCAGCTTTGACGGCTCAAGAATTATGCAGAACCCAACATTTTCGAGAAACTCCCGGTTTGCATTGTGCAGCCCGATATCAAGCACAGCCGAACGCGTTATGATTCCGATATCAAGCTCCTGCTCGCTGCTGTCAAGAATGCCCGTTCGCCACATGAAAGGCAGGTTAGTCACCTGTTCAACGCCTTCCTCAACCCACTTGAGAATATCGTCCTCAACTGCATGGCGTCCGAGAATAATGAGCGCTTTTTTTCTGTTCAGCAGCACCCTGTTCATCGGATAAAACGCATACGGTATCAAATCATTATAAAACGGATTGTTAAAGAGAATACTCTTTCCGTCAAGCAAATCCAGTGCGGAATAAAGATAGTTGTGATCAATTCTGAATCCGCTCCTATTGAGCGAGGCAATATACGCAGCAAATGTAACGATCTTCTGATCCTCGCTCTTTTCAAGCTCGCGGATAATTTCATCTGTTGTCGTTGTGCTGAGAAGAGCGTTATTGATACCGGTGTTTTCCGAAAGGAGTTTGTCGCCGAAAATCGAACGCAAAAACTTACGCAGAAGCGAGTAGTTGACGGTGCGATACGCCTCCTCGTCTTCTCCGAGAACATTGCCGGCAAATTCCTTTTTTGTCAGTCCGTCAAGATAAAAATACAGTTCGCCTACGATAAGGATGACATAGACCGGATAAAACATTGCCGTCATAAGTCCCGAATCATAAAACTTTGCACAAACAATCACAAGCACAGACGCGATCGCTGCCGCCGTCCAATAAAAGAGGCGGAAAAACTGTCTGAGATAAAAGCAGTTTTCTTTTAGACACCACTTGTTTCTTTCGGCAAAGAACTCGTAAAAATTGCCGGAAACAGCGGCGTGGAAAGGGCTGTCCTGTTTGATTGCCTTTGAAAGAATACGAACAAAGATTCCTTTGAGAGTAAGGTAGACAAGAAAAATGACTACGTTTGAAATAAAGAAAATCCAAAAATTCAAATTGAGCGAGTCAAAGAACTGCGCCACGGAATTGCCCGCATTGATGAAAAAGTTGCTCAACGCGTCCGGCATCCATTCCAGTTCCCCGAGAGCCGTTATCCATTTCGGAATGTTTTCAATCAGCTGCATCAGCCAATCATTGATTCTGTCTGCCTCAATCATAGCAAAAAGAACGCTGAGGACGGCAAGAACAGGCATGAGGAATTGCTTGCTCCTGTCCGGCTTTGGCAGGTTCATTTTGTTGTTAAAAAAGCAAAGGAAAATAAACGGGAGGGTTGCACCGCACATTTTGAGTATGAAAATAACATTCTCAGTCATACAATTCCTCCCTCGTCAAGGTGACAGCCTCAATGTAATCAGCGTTCACCGTAATTTTGTTGCCGGGCTGCATATATTCGATCGAAACGGTCTTTTCAATTCCCGGCATTTCATACTTATACTTTTTCATAACCGAAAAATCATAGTTATACGGTTCAGCGTCTCTGAAATCTACATTTTTGCAGTCAACGTATTTTGAAAACAGAACCGCCGCCGCAGAGATTTTTCTGTCGACCTCAATGCTGTGATATTTGAGCACCTTCAGCTTTTGAGCAATCGGAGATTCTCCGGCTGCCAAAACCGAAGCCTCCCTCATTACGTTGCAGGCATGGCTGAGATATTGTGAAAACTTTCTCATTCCATCCTCGATCCTGCGGCAAATGCCTATCATAGTACCGTTGAAATTATGGAACAAAGTAACAAGACGGCGGCGCTTGACCAAAAGGAAAACAAGACCTGCAAGACAGAACAGTGCAAGCGATACCGCTGTTGCAATGAGCGAGAATGCTCTTGACTTTTCGGTATTGATCGTTTTGACTATGAGCGGAATAAAGCCGATTATAAATGACAGAATCGCAATGCCTGCCGCAGCAAGAGTGGTATTCCTTGTCATTCTCCGTCCGATTTCGTTTCTGATATCGGCATCGGCTTTGTCAAGTTCTTCTTTATATCCTTTTGCATTGAAGAGTGTCGTTGTGTGCGTTGAAACCATCTTCTCCTCCTCTTCAAGGAGCTTATACTCAACGTCCTCAAGCTGGTTTTCATTCAGCACACAGGCTCTCTCATCGTCAATGCGGTTTTTGGTGCGGAAATCTCCGTTTACGGCAGATTTCACGGCACGCCGCGGTTCTCTCAGATATCTTGTGAACCGCTTTTGAATTGAGTGATATTGTTCTTTCCAGCCCGACATTTCATCAGAGGGACAATCCCTTGAAAGCCCGAGCTTTTTCCACTTTGCAAAAAGGTCTTTTCTGCTGTATTCCTGCACGTCAATGCTGACCGTCGCTTCCTTTTCAAAAACCTCGCGGGCTGTTTCGTAATCAAGCGGCGGAATCTCTTTTCTTTGCAGTTCGGCTGCCTGCCTGTTGATTTCAAGACCGGTTGCCTTGAGTCTTGCAAGATATGAGCTGCAAACCCTTTCTATTGACTCAGGGTTGAAAACCGTATCCGCCCTATAAAGGCGTGCCGGCGAAACTGCACCGGCGGGCGCCCCGTTTTGGGCAAGCAGCAGCAAAAAGCCTATAAATCTCAGCTTGTCAAAAGTGTACTGTTTGCTGTCCTCCGGAGCCATATCAAAGGCAATGTATCTGTTGACGTCAGGATAAAGGTTCCACTGTGAAAAAAGCGAATATCTCGTTTCATCGTTCTTTCCGCTCCATGCGGTGGCCTGCTCAAAGCCCTCGCGTTCAAAAGTACGCGGCGCAACGCAGAAGACCCGGGACGGAAGCTTATCTTTGAATGAAAAGCTCTCGGAAATTTCTCTGAGCAGCTTTGCCTTGTAAAAATTTTCAACAGAGCATTCAAGATATTCGGGATCTGAATACAGCGGATCATTTTCTCCTATCAATGAAACAAGGTCAAGGACTTTTTCCGGCTCAATGAGCGAAAGTATCTTCTGCACATCACACTCGGAAACTGCCTCAATAACCTGTGAAGCATCACTGTTTCCGATGATTGCGGAAATAGCATGGTGTCTGAGTCTTCTGAGTCTCTGCGCAGTTTCAGCCGTATCAACAGAAGAAAGCTGCACTCCGAGAACATACTTGTAAAACTCGAGTTCACCGGAAATAATGCGTTCAAACGTTTCATCATTCGGAGTGAAATTATACACTGTGCCTTTGGCAAAGGCGTTTGTCAGCTTTGTCAACGGATTTTGAGCGGCTTTTGAAAAACACGCAAGACGCTGTTTGCGCCGTTCTTCAAATTCAGACCAATCGGTTTTTCTGAGCGGAAGGCGCAATTCATTGTTTTCAACAAAGTCAAAAGGATTGACCTTATTGAGACCGTCCGTACTGACGATTACTGCGTGCCATTCGCTGCAAAATTCGGTTAGCCGGTAGATATCGGGCAGCATTTCTTCAAGAGTGCTGCCCTCCCGGTTCCATTCGCAAAAACCAACCTTTTTCCTGTCAAGCAAAGGATCGAGGAACATATCAAACTCATCAAAAAGCTCTAATATGCTTTTTTCAGCAATTATAACTGTAAACATGTATCCGCCTCACCTTCAGGAAAGATTATTTTCTGTTACGCGTTGAGAAGCGCACGGAGCTTTTCAATCTTTTCGCTGAAATCTGAGGTTCTAAGCTCTTTGAGCTTGTTGTTTACTTTCTTGAAAACAATATTAACAACAGTGTTTTCATTGAGTTTGGAATTTTTGCGGATATCGTCATTCTCAGCTTTGTTAAAGTTATTGACGAACAGTTCAAACTGGCTGACAAGTCTCTTTGAAAGGTACGGAGCGCGATCCTTTTCCTGCTCATAACGGCTGACTTCTGTTTCCATAACGCGGATGACACTGTCTACCATTATTGCAAGCTCGTTATCATCGAGGAAAGCGCGCGGAAGTGAGTTGAAGTAGAGAAGCGGAATTTCAAACAGACTGGTGGGAGCGGCATGACTGTCGCCGATCTTAAACTTGGAAGTTTCGGCAAAGAACTCCGTTTCATCATATCTGTGGTTGCCCTGAACGTCAAAGGCACAACGGTCTTCAATGATGTCATAAATCTTTGAAACCGAAGCTCTGTCTCTGTAAAGCGCATCAAGAACTTCATAAAACTCGTCGCACTCCGTGTTGTTTGAAACAACGAGCGGAATAAGATCGCCGTCGTGATCCTCAAGAGCAAAAATTCTCTTGTTTTCATCATATCTTGAAGACGGATGCTTTTTGATGAGACCGTAAATAATTCCGTAAATCAGTGCGGAATGAATGCGTATCATCTCATCGTAGTGCGCGGCCATTGAAATCTCGGGAAGTTCGGTGAGCGAATCCCAACGCTTGTCGATATGCAGGGAAATTGTTGCGCTCTTTGTTGAGTCGGGACCGATATTCTTGATGTATTTGTGATAAGCCTCATAGTAGATTCCGGCAGGTTCAACGCTGAGAACCGCGTCGCCGTTCTTTCTGACCTCGGAGCTTTTAAAGCGTGAAAGCTCATCGGGAGTGATGTTATAAAGAGCCTTAAAGAATCTCAGCTCATATTTTGAAACGGTGTCGGTCTCAACCGGTGAATATGCAAATGACTCAACAAGTCTCTTTACGTTAATGTCGCGCATTTCGGTAAGCTTTTTATTGAAAGCGCAAAGGGTTATATCTCTCGGCTCATCCATCGTTGCAAAGCTGATACCCGAGGAGGCAAGCTTTGCGCCCATCTTGATGCCGTCTTTGATATACTCGGTCTTATCTGCAAAGCTGACAACTCCGGGTATAACTTCTTCGCCGTCTTCTGTCAGACTTTCCGCCTTGAAATATTCCTTGAACTTCTTTTCAAGGGCAAGAGCCTGAACAATGTTGAGGTTGATAACCTCGTCACAGTCATCACGTGCGGAATCACGGAAGTACTGAATAAGTACCGAATCAAAAATATCGATCTTGTCATGATCTCCGTAAGGATCATATGCCGCAAGGCGCTCGCTCTCGGCATTCTTTTTGATTGCCTCAAAAATTTCTGCATTGAGCTCATCGGGAATAAGGAGTCCGTCGCTGCCCTCCGGACACATGGTTGAAAGCCTTTCAAGCGACTTTTGATCGCCGCAGACATTTCTTACACTGTCACCCTTGTTGAAACGAAGAGCGTCAACAATGTCTTCTTTCATTCTTTCAAGACTCACGACCTTGCCCGCAAAGCTTTCATAGAAAGATTCAAATTCTTTGCAAAGACCATTTACATATTCGAGTGCAACGAGATATGCGGACTCAGTGATAACTTCGTTGCGATATTCAATAAGATTGTTACTGTATGCGGTGAAGTGCTTATTGAATGCGTCCCAAAGGTTTTTGTAACCGCCCATCTTATCAAAGATTGACGGATCAATTTTTTCAAGAGCAACAACATCGTCAAAGCACTCTTCAACCTGCTTTGAATAGCGGCACTTAACATCGAACTTATCGGTTCTTGCACCGGGTGAATACATAGCAAGGGAATCTTTGCAGCTTTTCTTGCGTGTCAGGCAAAGTTCATAGCCTTTTTCAAGCTCAGTCTTAAGTGTGTAGAGAACAAATCTCATTGCATTTGGATGCATGCCGCCATTCGGCGTTTTGAGCAGTGACTCAAGATGAAAGCTCTTTGCATCAGCCTTAATCTGCGGCGCACCGAGAAGAATGCTTTTTGCTCTGCTCTTTGCAACGCTCGCCGCCGTTCTGTCAATTGTGAACTGATAAGTTCTGAGAGTCGAAAGATTATCAGAAGCCTTGTTGCGGTACTCCGGCTTGTTTTCATAATCCTTTCTGGTTTTCAAGTCATTGACCTGTGTATCAAGATAAGTAACATCAGGAAGATTAGTAAAGGTTCCGATGATTTCGCCGATAAAATCAGAAAGAAAAGATTCAATTGAATCGCTGACGCTGTTTGTAACATCTCCGGTATTTGAAGCGAGATAGTTCTTGATATCAATACCAAAGCGCTGCTCATCATTAGCAAGCTCAGAAATATACACGTCTGCAATCTTCGGTTCGCCGGAAAGACTCATGGAGCGCTTTTTTCTGAACTCGGAAAGTTCATCCTTGAATTTTCTATCATATTTGAGCCAATCGCCGGCCGAATTTGAATCACCGATTCTTTCGATAGCCCTTGTGTATGCAACATAATCTGCAATTTCTTCATACGGGTAGCGGATAACAGAAGAACCGATTCCGCCAAAGCGATTGCGTCCGAGATTGGTTCCGTTTGCAAACTCCTTGATAATGTTATCTTCCATTGAAAAAGCCTTGCCCTGCATAGGTCCGATATTCTGCTCATAAAGGCTCTGAGCAGCAAAGTCCTTGTATTGGTCAAGGGTTTTCATGTTTTCCTGACTCTGGTCAACGCGGTCAAGCAGGAAACAGAAATCCATCGGCAGGTTTTCAAGTCTTTCGGTTCCCCCAGTAGTTGTGGGAATATCAATATGGAGATCGGCATATCTTGCAAGATCTTTTCTGACGCCGCAAAAACCGCTTGCCTTGATCATGAAAGCGTTGAGCTCCTTGATCATTGCGTAACCGTTTCTGCGAAGAGCTTCCTGTTCAGACTGGGTTTTAATAACAGTATCCATTACACCGGGGAGAAGAAGGAAGCCTCTGACGATTGCAGATTTTTCACGGTAATGCTTGTGAAGATATTCTCTTACAAGCATACCGATTGCGGTCGCAATACCCGAACCGGTGCCGCCGGTTGCAGAAGCGACAATTACTACTCTGAGCGCCTGGCTGCCCTCTGAACCGTCTTTGAGGAAAAGGTCGTCAATAGCCTTGTAAAGCTTTTGAATTTCGCCGGTGCGAATCGTTGCATTGAGAGCCAAACGAGAAATTGCACGCACCTGACCCGCTCCCTCTGAAACGGTTTTCGGATAGAGGGTCGTGTTATTCGGGAACCACTTTGTTCGCGCATCGTCATCATTGATGAGATAGTCAAGAACAGACTGAGTGGACGAAGTCTGAATGGGAACGATATGCGCTTTTGATTCGCGGACGCATTTGAGGTCATTGGCATTGGTATCCATAGCAACAAAGCGGAGGTTTTCTTCCTCTCCGGGACGGCAACGTTCCGCGATTCTTGTTACTATTTCGGAGCCTATACCTCCGAGTCCGATAAAGAGCGTTTCGGGCGGACGGTTGATGTTGAGCTTTTCTTTTGACATTGTTCTAACCTCCAATTTTAATTCTGTGTAAAGCTACAATCCATATATGATTTGTTTGTTTCGAGTTTGAACATCGGACTTAGTACCTCTTCTTTCATAGGCGCCTCCGGATCACTTTTCAGCACAAAGCGTCCTTTAACTTTTTCGTAAATTGCACCATCTATACTGATTTTCGTAAGTCCCATACTGGTGTTTGTAACACTCGAAATACCAACCCTTCTCCTGCGTGACGGTGTCCATCTGCTGTCAACGGCATAGAGCTTAAATGTTGCCTTGCAAACAGCATCGGGTTGTGCCGGAACATCCATAGATTTGAGAATAATTGATTTTGACTTTCTATCATATGTTGCACTGCCGGCACCGAGATTTTTTCCTCTCATAACGAAAGATGACTTTTCAACCGCCATCCTCTTCGGCAGAACCTTGCGACCCATGAATATGAGGAAGAGTGTTAAAATCGCAGCGGCGATCATAACCCATTTGAGCCAGCGCCAAAACTTTCCGTAGCTCTGAATGTCAAAACCGACCTTATCCGAGGCACTGCTCTGCGTGCCGTATTCATCGGTATAAGTCGCTTTTGCCTCCATGGTATAGCCTCCGGTCGAGGGTTCGGTATAATTGCCGTCCTTATCGGTCGCTATGTATATGTAGTATGCGGATTCTTCCGGTGCGGCTTTTATGCTGTATTGGAGCGAACCGGAAAACACCGGTTCAAAGTTCACGTCCTTGAATTTCTGCTCATTAAGCGGCATACCGTCAACCGAAAGCGTAACCTTGATCGGCTGCCACTGTGCATGATCTTTGAGCGTATACCAGTTCTGAGATTGCATGACCTCTGCCGAAACACCGAGATTTATCGGATCGGACGCAACCTTTGCCGAACGCATCCAGCTGAAACGCGGATCGTCTTTTGTTGAGATGGTGTACTTTTCAAGGTATCTGCCCTCAATGTACATATCCATCGTTTCGTCAGCCGCAAAATCTATTTTTGCTCCGTTTTCATATTCCTTGTAATCGCTTTCCGTGCCCTTTTTGACCTTGACCGACATTGTAACTCCGCCAAGCAGAGAATTGCCGGTAACGTCGTCGCCTGTAACAGCGTCAATAAGGGTACTTTTGACGGTATACTCACCCGGCGTCAGCGCTTTGCCGGAAGTGTCCACAAGCTGACCTTCCGAGTTTGTGAGCGCAACCTGAATATCAACGTCAGGCTCATAGAAGACCTGAACCGACTGTGCACCGGAGCAGTCAAGCGTATACGCGCCTTTTTTGCACGAATCAAACGTCACAACCTGTCCGGCAAGCGATTCGTCCCATTTTATGACTGTTATTTTATCTGTTAAATTCGAGCCGATCGTACTGTATTTACGCTGTCCGCTGTCAAGCAGCTTTTTGACCTCATTTCCGTTTTCATCCTTGAGAGAGTTGATCTGTGCACCCTTGCCCTGAACAAAAACAATGAGCTTTTTCATGGAAAGGTCAAGTCTCAGCTTTCCGCCGTCTTTTTCAACTCCCGGCAAAACCGAGCGCTGAAAAATCCTGTTGCAAATATCAATAAGGTCCTCTCTGATGCTGTTGTCATTTGAATTTTTGACAAAAAATCCAATATTTTCTTTTTGAGAAAACTTACTGCTTTCGGCAGCTCCGAATCCGAAATACTGAACCTTTATTCCCTCGGAGGCAATTCTTTCGAAATCCTTTTGATAATCATTTTTTTCCTCTGCCTCTGCTTCTCGTGAATAAGCCCAGAAATCTCCATCGGTCATAACAATAAGCCACTTCTCATCTGCCGAAGAAGACAGCAGATACTTTTCAGCGTCAAAAACAGGTTCAAACGGAGTAAAGCTCGGATTCACAGTGAACATATTCGATATTTTATCAATATCGCTTTTGCTTTTCACTTCAAAGGATTCATAACTGCCGCCCTGATGCCTTAACGGTTTGCTTGTATCCGTTGTAACTTCCCACATCGGAAAAATTGTCAGTCTGTCTCCGTTTTCATAACTGAGCATAGACGCAAAAATTTCCATGGCGTATTTTGCCTGACACCAACGTGTGCTGTCTTTATACATCGAACCGGAGTTGTCATAAACCACGGCAATGTCATATTTTTTTTCGGCATCGGCATTGGTGACAATTGACTTGCCCGCGAACGCCGGCATGGCCGATGCAAAAACAAGCATCAGAGCAATTGCGAGCGTCAGCAGTCTCACCATTCGTCTTTTCATTATGCTATCCTCTCCCTTGCATGAACGGACCCGGTACGATCCGTTTCGTTTTTTCTAATAAGTAACCGGCAATCATAAGCTGATCGGAAGTTACTTAATGTATAACACGGAAGAACGAGCTTTTTCGCAGCGATTAAAAACGTTTTTCACTCTTCCGTTTAATAATAATGTCAGCCGACAAAAAGGGAAATATAACGCCCTTTTTAAACAAAGTCTGACTTTTAAATAATAGCATTATTATGCAGCTTTTGTCAATAGAGAAAAGATTAAAAAGAAAAAAGAGTTCTCCGTTTTTAAAATATTTTTTATCTTTAAAGTCACATGATCAACATTTCATTAAAATTCGCAACAATAATTATAAAACAGACATGAACAAAAAAGTTTTTTCCGTATTCGTTTGCAATGTGAATATTTCGGTTGACTTGGGCGCATTATTGAGTTAGAATAGTAGGCATAAAAATGTAAAAAGGAAGTTGTAATATATGGATATGACAGCATTGAAGCCCAATCCGGAAAAAAAGCTCAAAATTGAAACAAATTGGGGCACATACTGCCGCTTTCCCGTTAAAACAAAGGTTGTTTACAAAGGCGATGTTCTCACAGACATCATGGACGAATATGTAAAGCCGTTCATCAAAGACGGAGACATGATTTTTATCAGCGAAAAAATCGTAGCCATCAGTCAGGGCAGAGCCTTTGACATTGATGACATCAAGCCCTCGCGCCTTGCAAAATTCCTGTGCAAATTCGTTTACAAATCACCGTACGGCATAGGTCTCGGCAGTCCTTGGACAATGGAGCTTGCTCTGCGCGATGTCGGAGCGCCGAAGATCATCTTTGCTGCAATCTGCTCGGCTGTTACAAAACTGTTCGGGGTGCGCGGAGTGTTCTATAAAATTGTTGGCGAAAAAGCAAGAGCAATTGACGGTCCCTGCGACTGCACTCTCCCGCCGTACAATCATTATGCAAAGCTTGCGCCGTACAAACCCAACGATGTTGCTGCCGACCTTGAAAAACATACCGGCTGCAAGGTTGTCGTTATGGATGCGAATGACATTGGACGCGAAATTCTCGGTCGCAGCGACCAATCGATTGAGGTCGACTTTTGCAAGGCTGTTTTTGAGGACAACCCTCTCGGTCAGAGTTCACAACAAACGCCGATTGCAATTGTCCGTAAAGCTGAAAACACCGCAGACGATGTTCTTCCCGAGGACAGCAATGAGTAAAGCAGCCAAAAGCTAATCACAAGACTATCGCATTTAGTGCATACCAAAGGTCAAAGCAAAAAGTAAAAGACTATATTTCATGAGGCTCATCAGTCAATGAAATATAGTCTTTATTTTTCGGTATTCAAAAACGGTTTTTGCTTTTTCGCAAAAGCCGCATACAGCCTAAGTCAAAGAAAACGCTTTCTCCGAATGCAGCAGCCCCGTTCAGCTTTCTTCTTTGCTTTCGTTTTCCTGCTCTTCTTTCAAATTTTCAAGAGCAACTCTGACTGCCTCAACAACAAATGCCGTGAAAGTGCAGTTTTTGCCGGATATGGCGCTTTCCACTTCCTCTATAATATCATTCGGAAACCGAATACACTTATTCGTTGTTGGCGGAACAGACGGGATTTTAAATTTTTTCATACAATCACTTCCTATACGAAAGTATTGTATATAAAAAAATATATGAAATATGCATTGCAAATGTATTGCAATATTGTATGGATTATGGTACAATATGGAAAAATTAACAGAAATGTCAATTCATACTATTCTGTTTATAAATCACACCCAAAAAATTACCGCCGCTTGTTTTTGCAAGCGGCGGTAATTCATATATACGCTGTCTTATGCCTTTTTGGCTGTCTGTTTCTTTTCTTCCTTTGCGCTTTCGCTCTTTGACTTTGAAACGAGGAGGTTTGTGATAATTCCGAGGATGAGCGCGCAGGCAATTGAGGTGAGAGTAACTTTGCCGAACTCAAGAACAAGTCCGCCGATTCCGCAGATGAGGATAACTGCGACAACGAAGAGGTTTTTGTTCTCTCCGAGATCAACTTCCTGAATCATCTTGAGACCGCTGACTGCGATGAAACCGTAGAGGGTGATGCAAACGCCGCCCATTACGCAGTTCGGGATACTCGCAAGGAAAGTTACAAACGGTCCGAAGAAGGAGATTACAATCGCCATGATTGCAGTGGTGAGAATCGTTACCACCGAGGCGTTTCCGGTGATTGCAACGCAGGCAACCGATTCGCCGTATGTGGTGTTCGGGCAGCCGCCGAAGATTGCACCGGCGATTGAGCCTACGCCGTCGCCAAGGAGAGTTCTGTGGAGACCCGGCTCTTTGAGGAGGTCTTTATCAATGATTGATGAGAGGTTTTTGTGGTCGGCAATGTGCTCTGCGAATACTACGAAAGCAACCGGAACATATGCGACTGCAACCGTTGCAATGTACTGACCGTTGATTTGTGAAAGTCCCTTTGACGCCTCGAGGAAGGTGAAGTCGGGAACTGCAAACCACTTCATGTCGTGGAACACGGTGAAGTCAATAACCTGAAGGGCGGTGTTGCCGGTTTTCATACCGATTACGGTGAAGATAGTCGCGGCGAGATAACCTGCGCAGATACCGATGATGAACGGAATAAGCTTTGCCATCTTTTTGCCGTACACCGAGCAGATAACTACCGTGAAGAGAGTTACAAGACCGCAGGCAATTGCAACATAGGGGCTTGCCGTCGATACCATCTCAGGCAAATCGACGATTTTGCCGTCTTTAACAACCTGATTGATGACTTCAGTCAACACCTTACCCTTTGAAAGGTCGCCGACCGCATTACCTGCAAGCGAAAGACCGATGATTGAAACTGTGGGTCCGATAACGACCGCCGGCATAAGCTTGTCTATCCAGCCGACACCCGCAAACTTGACTGCGATTGCAATTACAACATAAACAAGACCTGCAAAAGCCGCACCGATTATAAGACCGGCGTGACCTGCTTGAGCTGATGCTGCGCCGCCGAATGCCGCGAACATTGAGCCGATGAAAGCGAATGAGGAGCCGAGGAAAACCGGGCTTCTGAACTTTGTGAAGAGGAGATATACGATTGTTCCGATGCCTGCGCCAAAGAGGGCTGCCGACTGGCTCATACCGTTTTGGATAATTGACGGAACAGCGATTGTGGCTGCGAGAATTGCAAGCAGCTGCTGGAAGCCGAAAACGATCATCTGACCGATTTTCGGTTTGTCTTGTACGTTGTAAGTTAGTTTCATTTTTACAAACCTCCCAAAAAATTTAATATAAAAATACACGTCAGTGTAGTTTTACCGTTTTGAAGTATGCTGTTTTCAAGGTACCTTTTTTAAAATTCTTACACACGCCTCGTTTTCATACGGCATGATGCAAACTTTTACTACCTCGGATTTTGAAGTCGGAACGTTCTTGCCGACGTAATCCGCTCTTATCGGCAGTTCTCTGTGACCTCGGTCAACGAGAACCGCAAGCTGAATCTTTGCCGGTCTGCCAAAGGAGAGCACTGCGTCAATCGCCGCTCTTGCCGTTCGTCCGGTATATATAACGTCATCAACAAGGACAACCGTTTTGCCGTTTATATCAAAGTCTATCTCACTGCCGTTGAGTCTCGGCTGGTCGGCAACGGTTGAAAGATCGTCGCGATAAAGCGTGATGTCAAGGCTACCGGTTTTGACCGTAGCACCGAGCTTTTCAAGATTCTTTGAAACAATGTCTCCGAGCTGTTCTCCGCGTCGTTTGATTCCGATTACACAAAGATTTTCGGTTGACTCGTTTTTTTCTATAATTTGGTGCGCTATACGCATAAGCGCCCTGTCCATTCCGACTGCGTCCATTACTACCGGTTCCAAAACAACACCCCTTTTCAGACAAAAAAGCATAAAAAAATATCCTGCCCGAAACCGGCAAGACAAACATACTTTTTGCGCAGAAAGAGACTGCGCGGCAATCTATATGAACATCTTGTCGGCTTCTCTGAACCGCCCTTAAAGATTGATTTTCTGTGTGTTATGCTACCACAAGGCAGAGCAAAAGTAAAGAGTTTTTTCAATTTTTTTTAAGATTGTTAAACTTTGTCAAAAGAAAAGAGAAAAAACAATAAAAACTGCAAAAAATGACGAATTTACTCAACTCTTAAGGATTTAAAATCCGGATTGACAAATTAGGTCAAAAATGCTACAATTTGGGCAGGCTCTGCAAACGGCAGGCGGTTGCCCTCCAAAGAAAGCATTTTCCTTTCGGAGGGAACGTGTTTTATTATCCTCCCTCCGAATTATACTTAGGAGGGCGGTGTTGCCATGGAATATTTGGTAATGCTTTTCCTGATCCTCGTTGCATCCGTCGGATACATCGAGGCATCAAAAAGAAAATAACAGATAATAAAAAATAACCGCCAAGACGCTCAAATCTAACGGTTATTTTTTAACAGTTACTTAGGGCAACCGCTTTTGCGGAGCCTCTTTACATTTTTATTATACTCACCGCTCGGCAAAAAGTCAAGCGGTTTCTTTTTTAGCTTGAACCGCCCGCATAAGCTGAAAAAAGAGCCGCCGCAAACGCGACAGCTCTAATTCAGATTATTCATCTTTTTTTCCGGACTCAGTGTTATCATTTGACTTGAACATCGCAACGATCTTCAAAATGAAATCAATGAAGGCCTGGAGTGATTGCAAAAAACCTTCCATAATAGCGTCCTCCTTTGTAAGAACAGTTACACCGCTACATCTTTACGTCAGTTATTATACACCGAGTCGCAACATTTGTCAACAATTTATTCAAAAAAAGTTTACCATTTGGAAAAGTTTACATCAGACGAATTCACTCTCGATTTTATCCTCCGGTACATACACGGCGTCCTTTTCAAAAAGAGGGTTTTCCGGTGAACAAATCTCAATAGCTTTTGAAAGAACGTTGATCATTGCCGTCTTGTGCGAGCCGCCGTATTCGCCGTCAAGCGTCCACGGGACCTCATCGGGAGAGGTCAGCTTGACCTTGCTCGTTTTGAGAAAAAGAATTCGCTCGCCGTCATATTCCTGGCGGATAACCTTTCCGAGTACGACAGGAGCGGCAATCGGTCTGATTTTGCGGACAAGGAGAATTTCAAACAAACCGTCATTAAGTCTGACATCGTCTTTGTTGAACTTGAAAACACCCGAAACAGAGGTTGAGTTTGAAACCGCACCAAAAGAAAAATCGTCCTCAATAACACCGCCGTCATATTCTATTTTCATATGAACGGGCTTGATATTCTTCCATTCAGCAAAACCACTCAATATGTAAGCAAAATGTCCGAGCTTGTTCTTGAGCTTTTGACTCGTTGCATAGGACGCTCTCGTGAGCGCACCGAACGCGGCAACATAAGAGAAGTAGCGATTATTCAAAAGACCTACGTCATAGCTGTTGACCTGACCGGACATAATGAGGTCGGTAGCCTTATCTATGTCGGTTGAAATTCCGAGGGTCGTTGCAAGGTCGTTGGTCGAGCCTGTCGGAATATATCCGATGGGTACACGCGAGGGAACGTCCATAACGCCGTTGATGGTCTCATTGAGCGTTCCGTCGCCGCCGCAGCAGACTATAAGATCCTTGCCCTCATAGTTCTTTTTGACTATTTCAGTTGCGTCTCCGCGGCACGTCGTGGTATGAACGGCAAATTCATAATCATTTTTTGAAAATTTGTCAACAATATCGAACGTTGCCGCCCTTGACTTGGTTTTTCCGGCGCAAGGGTTGACTATAAGCAAAACTTTCTTTTTTTCGTTATCCATATGGCAATGCCTCCGGCAGTGTTTTAAGACATATGTATATATCTTTACACCATTTTAACAATTGGTTTTGATATTGTCAATCATTTAGAAACATTTTTAATGAAGAAGTCAGTTTTGTTACCTTTCTTGCCCAACCACATGTTTTCAAACTTTACACCGCTGATTTTTTCAAGCATTACCTTCTCCTCTTCCGTCACGTCAACATAACCGTTCTCGTGCTTGAAAGCAACCTTTTCTTTGATGAGCGCATGCTTCTCGCGCGTGAGGTTATATGTGCAGATAACAAGAAAAGCGAGAATAAGGAAACACACAGGCACAAGCGTATAACAGATCGAAACGCCAAAAACCGCTCTTTCACTCTGCTCTGCGCCCTTGAGGGCTGTGTCATAGCCGAAAGCCGCGAGGATCTTTCCAACTCCAAAAGCGGCAAAACCGCTGACAAATTTTTTGACAAAAGTTGAAAACGTTGAAACAACGCCCTCTCTGCGCTGACCCGTGAGCATTTCATCAACATCGGTTACGTCCGGCAGAATGTTGCTTTGAACGCTTGCCATTCCGGCAAGTCCGAGACCGTAAAGAAATTCAACGATAAAAATAATTACCGGGTTTCCGAGAGTACGCGTGAACCACGCGAGCAAAAGCGAGCCCGCCGCAACCGGAACAAACACCCTCGCCGGCAGCTGTTTGCTTTTTCTGATTGAAAGAAAATACGCCGGGAAAAAGCCTGCCGCTTCGCCTATTCCGCTGACGATGACCAGCAGCGAATAGCTGCTTTGCTGGTCAATAACGGCTTTAAGGTAGTAATAAAAGCACTGCGATGCAAATGCCGAGGAAAGCAGAATGAAAAATCCGAACACAAAGTATTTTCTGAAAATCCGGTTTTTGATTACCCATTTGTATTGATAGACAAACGCATGAAAATCAAACGGTTCATTGACCTGGTTTTCTGAGCTTTCCTCTTTTGTTGTCTTATAGGTAATAAGCAGCGGCAGAGACGTCCAAAGACTGAGAACAATACCCATGACCATGAACCGGCTGCGATAAGCGGGAGAAAAATCCGGCGTATCCATAAGGCAGCTCAAGCCGCCGAGGATAACGGACGAAACAAAGAACGAGGAATAGCTTGCAACCGCGTCAAGAATCGTCTTGACCGCATTGAACTGCGTTCGCAGATTATATGTGGGTGCAATCTGCGGCAGCATAGCAGTATGAGGAACGGCAATAAACGTTGATACCGTTTTATAAAACATATATGTAAAGATATACCATTTCATCGTCCGTGAGGAATCGCCGGCAGATGAAATGCCAAACGAAGTCCACATCAGAAAGTACGCGATTATAGCCGGAATAACGCCCCAAAGAAGGTATGGACGGTGACGTCCGAGCTTATGGCGCGTTCTGTCTGTGATTATGCCCATGAGCGGATCGGTAATCGCGTCACAGATGCAGGAAAACATTGCAACGGTTCCGTATTGCGCAGGCGAAAGTCCTTCAACATCGGTTAAAAAAGGCATAAGATAAGTGCCGAGAACATACGGGCCTCCGCCGGTAAAAAAGATTGCCGAGTTATAGCCGAGCATCGGCGAAAGCTTTGCACCCTCTTCAACGCCTATAAGCCGCTTGACGGAATTCATAAAGTTTTTGTTCTTCACTTTTTCGCTCACTTTGCCGCCTCCTCTTCAAAGAGGTATCCGACAATGAAGAACTTCCTTCTTGTCACGTTGTGGCGGCTGTCAACGGGCACCGGCTCGGTGCGCTTGTTAGACTTGTTAAAAATAACGATTTTTCCGTCAACATACTTTACCATAACCGTATGCAGAGAGGAGAAGATGCGCCTGTGGTTCCAGAAAGACAAAATTCCGCAACGGCAATGCGGCAATTCGTTGAAAAAGGTGTTGTAATCCCATGTTTTTGTGTAGGGTACTCCCCTCTCGTCAAAAAACTTTCCGAGCACGCTGACGTTTGAGCCGAAAAAGCCCGCCATAATTTCAGACTTCGGATACATTTCATAGCATACGCGGGGGAATGTTGTTCTGATTCCGAGCTCGCGAGCCGCGTTATAAATCGCAATCATTTCACAGCCGTTCCAGCCCACGCTGTAAAGACCGTATTTGAGCTTTGAAAGCTCGCCGGCGTCCTGTCCGTTGAGATAATCGTCCGGCAAATCGATCAGCACGTTGTGATAATAGTTTTTTCTTCCAAGCATGATTGTTCTCCCCTTCAAAAATCATTTTTGCCAATTTCACGGCGTATTACAATAAAAATTCAACCGTAAATCAAAAAAGCCGCACAGTCTGAAAATACTGTGCAGCCTTTGAGAAACCGTGATTATTCTTCGTCCTCGTTGCTGTCTTCGTCGTCCTCGATTTCAAACTCAAGAACCTCTCCGCAGCAAGGACACTCAACATGACCGTCATCATCGATATCGTCGATATCAACACAGATATCCTCATTGCATGCCGGGCAGGTAACTTCGATGCAGTTGTCATCATCATCACAGCAGCAGTCGCAGTCATCATCGTCACAGCAATCGCAGTCATCGTCATAAACAAACTCTTCAAGGTCTGCAAGATCCTCGTCAAGCTCTTCAACGTAATCGCCGAGGTCGCCGAGATCCTCGTCAAAATCGCTCAGCTCCGATGCAACGTCGTCAAGCGTGTCAACGATAGCGGCAAAAAGCTTTGCTTCCTTGCTGTTTTCGTCAAGTTCAAGACCTTCCATAAGTCCTCTGAGATATGCAACTTTTTCTGATACTGACATAGTGTTCATTCCTTTCAATATTAAGGTAGGACCGCACAATTACGTTGTGCGAATTGCGCAGTGGGGGTTTACGCCGGGGTGTACAAAAATTCTGCCGGCTTGCCGGCGCAAGTCAAGAATTTTTGTGCAGTGTGGCGGGAATAGATTCAAGCAGGGCGTGCGCCGCAATTTGCGCGGCATTGCCTTAAATTTTCGGGGCAAAATTCCCTGCTTGGGATAGTCTTAACTTATGCTCTGCCGAGATATTCGCCTGTACGGGTGTCGATCTGAATCATTTCGCCCTCATCGATAAAGAGAGGAACCTTAACCTCAGCGCCTGTCTCAAGCGTTGCGGGCTTTGTGGTGTTGGTTGCGGTGTCGCCCTTGAAGCCGGGATCGGTCTTTGTGACCTGGAGCTCAACAAAGTTGGGAGCCTCAACGCCGAAAACGTTGCCCTTATATGAAAGGATCTTGCAGGTCATGTTCTCCTTGACAAACTTAAAGCTGTCCGGAAGGTCGCTTTCATTGATGGGGATAAGCTCATAGCTTTCCGGATCCATGAAATAATAAAGACCGCCGTCATTATAGGAATATTCCATGTCCTTTCTTTCAACAAAAGCGGTGGGGAACTTGTCATTCGGGTTGAAAGTACGCTCAACAACCGAGCCTGTGATAACGTTCCTGACCTTTGCGCGGACAAAGGCAGCGCCCTTGCCGGGTTTTACGTGCTGAAATTCGATGATCTGAAGAACGTTGCCTTCCATTTCAAAAGTAACGCCGTTTCTGAAATCGCCTGCTGATACCATTTAGTATTCCTCCGAATATAAAAAATTACGCGTATATTTTATAACAAATGCTCTCGTTTTTCAAGTGTTTTTTGAAATTACTCTCTCTTTTAAAGAGAAAAGGAGACATTATCTGTGAATTTAATCTAACTTTTTTGTTATTTTACTCCGTTTTATGCTTTTGTGTGGTATACTTGGGACAAGATTCGACATGAATTGAGGAGAGACGAACCCAATGCGCCTGAAGAATTTGTTTTCCGGCACATTGCGACCCTTTTTGCCGCACAATACGAATAGTATTGCAAAGCTTTTTAACGAAGTATCGGTGAAAATTTGCCTTAAAAAACCGCATTGTGTTCGACTTTCCTCAGCTTGAGCCGACAGACTTTACTGCAAAACGGAGGTTTATAATATGAAAAGAATCACAGCACTTTTTTTGGCGCTCCTTCTTTCCCTTTCACTTTTCGGCTGCGGCGCAAAAATCACAGACAACGCCGGAAGTACCGGAGAAAAAACCACTGAAGACACAAAACCGCTGACCGTAACGGTCACCTTTCCCGAGGGTTACACCGCCCTCGAGATTGCCGAAAAGCTTGAAAAAAACGGCGTCTGTTCGGAAAAGGACTTTATGCAAGCAGTTCAAAGCAGCACCGCAGCCGAGAAATACGGCTTTCTTGACGGAATGAAAAACACGGACAAGCGCGCCTTTCTGCTTGAGGGCTACGTTTTTCCGGACACATACGAATTCTATACAGATGAAGACGCAGAAAGCGTTCTTTCAAGATTCCTGCGCAACACAAAAGCCAAGCTGACCGATGAAATGAAAGAAAAAGCGAAAAAGCTCGGCTATTCTATAGACGAAATAATCACCCTTGCCTCCGTAATTCAGGCGGAGGCAGGCGATCCCAAGGAGATGGGCAAGGTTTCCTCTGTTCTCCACAACAGGCTTGAAAGCGCGGATTATGGGCTGCTGCAATGTGACGTAACAATAAACTATGTCAACGAGAACATTCTCACCTCACCGTACCTTGAGGGAGCAAAGTCTCGCTTTTCCGAGTATTACAATACATACAAGGTCAAGGGACTCCCCGTCGGCGCAATCTGCAATCCGGGTCTCGACGCAATAAATGCTGCCCTTGAACCGGAAAAAACCGATTACTTCTATTTTGTGACCGACAAGGATTGGAATTACTACTATGCCTCAACATATGAGGAACATCTTAAAAACTGTAAAAAATGCGGTATAGAGCTTTAAAAGCTTGAACAAACGTCGATTATGTGCTAATATAACAAGGATAAAATTCCGAAAGGAGAGAGAACGCATGGATTTATCCAAAATCATCAACAAAAAAAACGAAGCTGCGTCTTACATGGTCAAGGAGATCACGCACATCATCAAAACCTTTGAAAAACGCAGCCCCGGCTCAAAAGGTGAGGAACAGGCATGTGAATACATGGCAAAGGTTCTCAAAGAAGACTGCGGCTGCGACAGAGCAGACGTTGAATCCTTTAAAGAGCACCCCGGCGCATTTTACGGCTGGCTGTTCTTTACGCTGACTTTTGTTCTGGCGGCTGTTGTTCTGTTTTTCTTTTTGCCGCTCGCTTCAATCATTCTTATCGTTGCAGGTCTCGGTCTTGCTCTTCTTGAGTTCGGCACCTACAAAAAGGTCGTTGACCCGTTTTTCAAGGAAAAAACAGGTCACAACGTGACCGCAATCAAAAAATGCACCGGCGAAACCAAAAGAAGAGTCATTTTCAACGGCCACCCGGACGCCGCATGGGAGTGGCCCGTCAACTATAAGCTCGGCGGCGTAGGCTTTGAAAGCCACGCTATCATCTGCGGCGTAGGCGCCCTCTATTATCTTGTTCTTTCAATAATTTCAGTTGCAAAGAACGGCGCGTCTTTCGGTCAGATCAGCACGGCAGATCCGCTTGCAAAAGCTGCGCTCTGGGGTCTCATCTTTGTTCCGTTCATCATCGGACTTTATTTCATGGTCAACTATCGCCGCGTTGTTGACGGCGCAAACGACAACCTTTCCGGCTGTTATATGGGCATCAGCGTTCTCAAGTTCCTCAAGGACGAAGGTATCGAGCTTGAAAACACCGAGCTTGGAGTTGTTCTCACCGGCAGCGAAGAGGCAGGTCTGCGCGGCGCAAAGGCATGGTGCGAAGCGCACAAGGGTGAATTTGACGATGTTCCCACTTTCATCTTCTCATATGACACCATTCATGACCCGAAGTTCCTTATGGTAAACTATCGCGACCTCAACGCAACCGTTGCCGCAGACAAAGATGTTTCAGACCTCTTTATGGAAGCTGCCGCAGAGCTCGGCATTCCCTGCAAAAAAGGCATGGTTCCCCCGCTCGGCGGCGCAACCGATTCGGCAGCCTTTGCTCAGGCAGGCTTCCGCGCAACCGGCGTCACCGGACTCAATCACAAGCTTGAGGATTATTACCATACCCGCCGCGATACATATGACAACATGAACGAAGAAGGTCTTGCAGGCTGCTTTGCGGCTTCTGTCAAAGCGCTTGAAATGTTTGACAACGGCGCCAAGCAGTAATAACGCGAGAAAATTTAACATATTGTATTCCGACGATCCGATGTTAAAAATCACATCAAACAGATTTTTGTTCATTTAAAAGCGAAGCAAAGCAGCTATGGTTCAGCCGAAGCTGAATCATAGCTGCTTTTTGGTGTGAGTAAAACGACGCGAGCACAAAGCCGTGCTCTGAAGGCGGAGCAGAAAGCAAAAAAACATGCAAACGGGGACGTGAACCCAAATGCAGGAAAAAAATTTAACAAAACATTCTGCTCCGTCTTCAGAGCGCCGCCTAATCACAGCGCGAAAGAGCGCAATGGCGCGTTACATTTTTCCACATCTTTCGATGTTAGTATAACACACTTCGACACATAATTGCAATACTTTTATAAAAAATTCAGAATAAAAAATAAATTGAGCACAATGGAGGTGTGCGAATTGCGCAGCATGGGTTTTCGTCAGCGTGTTCAGCAGGTTTTCGTGCTTGCTGACGCAAGTCAGAATTTTTTTTTGTGCGGCATGGCAGAAATAAATTCAGGCAAGGCGTACGCCGAAATTTGTGCGATATTACATTAAGTGTTTTGGCTGCGCGCAAAAATATTATGTTTGTATTCCACAAAAACTATTGCTTAACCTCGCAAAACAATGTATAATAAGCACATAAATCAACAACACTCCCAAAATTGTTGATTTATTCTTTCTCCAAAACAAGCGTTGTTCACGGCAAAAACAACTCCGAACGGACTGTGACGAAAAAAACAGTCCCCATGACAGAAAGGAGCACAGCGATGAAAATACTATTCAGAAACGGAACCGTCTTTGACGGCAGCGGCAGTTCCCCGTTCACTGGGGACGTACTTATTGAAAACGACCGAATTATTAAAGTCGGAGATTGCGGCAGCGAGGCAGACAAGGTCATCGATATGACCGGGCTTTATGTCTGTCCGGGATTTATCGACGCCCACTCTCACAATGACTTTTTTTGCGACAGAGATGACAGCGAAAAGTTTTTCCGCCCTTTTATTGAGCAAGGCATTACAACGCAGATCACAGGCAACTGCAGTTTTTCCGCATTCGGAACAGACGCAAGCACCGAGTTCAGAGATAAGCTTGGCGGCGGACTTTTTGAATCGCGTTTTGCGGGCAGCCTTTCGGACTTCTGCAAAAAGCTCGGCGGAAAGCTGCATGTCAATATCGTTCCTCTTGTCGGTCACGGCGCCGTCAGAGCCGGCTTGCGCGGTTATGACCCCTCCCCGCTCTCTGCAGAGGAACTGAAAAAAGAAATTGAATGTGTTCACAGGGCGATGGAAGACGGAGCGTTCGGCGGCTCGATGGGCTTCATGTATGAACCTAATATGTACGCAACAAAAGACGAGCTTTATGCCTTTGCAAATGAAATTGCAAAGTATGACGGTATTCTCACCGTCCACGCAAGAGCCTGCTCTGCCGTCAGTGCCGACTATCCGCTCATTACAAAAAAATCTCACCTTGAGCTTGCGCTTGACGAGATTGTTGACATCATGGAGAAAACCGGCTGCAAAACGGAATACAGCCACCTCATCTTCACCGGAAAAAGATCATGGAGCAAGGTTGACGTTATGCTGAACCGTTTTCATGAACTGAAAAAGCAAGGCAAGCCCATTGCCTTTGATAACTATGCCTTCCATTACGGAGCCTCGGTAATTACCATAGTTTTTCCCGAATGGTATGCAAAGCTCACAAAAGAACAGGCTGCCTCCCCCGTCAACCGTTTTAAGCTTTTCATGACGATTCTCATGTATCGCAAGGTTCTCGGTATCGACTGGGAGGACATGACAGTTGCTTACATCAGCGACGAGCATCCGGAGTTTGAGGGAAAAACCGTACTTCAGCTTGCAAACGAGGCGGGAATGAAACCGCTTGACATGTATCTGAAGCTTGTTGAACTTTCCGAGCGCAGGGGCAGAATTTATCTCGGCAAGTATTACAACGACGACATCGTTCACAGACTCATGGAGGACGACATGTCTGTCTTCATGACAGACGCATGGCTCGAGGAAAAAGGACTGCAAAACATAGCCGCTTTTCAAACTTTTCCGCAGTTCTTTTTGCTTGCAAAGCGTTGGAACATCAAGCCCGAAACGGTCGTTCGCAAAATGACGGGAGCCACGGCAGACAGATTCGGTATCAAGGAACGCGGATATCTCAAAGAGGGATACAAAGCCGATTTGAGCATTATTGACCCAAAAACACTGAGCGTTGACGAGACCCGCCCGGACGCAAGACCCGGCGGAATCCACAGCGTATACATCAACGGAAAACCGGTTCTCGAAAACTGCGCCTATCTCGGCGGTACAAACGGAGAATTTATCCTCAAAAAATAACACTGTGAATAAGAAGGAACTGCCACAGCTTTGCGGCAGTTCCTTTTGTTATCTGTCCTTATACATTCTTTCGTAATACTTCATATAATCGCCGTTCACAATGTTCTCCCACCATGAGCGGTTGTTCAAATACCAGTCAACGGTCATCTTGATTCCGGTATCAAAGTCGGTTTCGGGATACCAGCCAAGCTCGTTTTTTATCTTGGTAGGATCGATCGCATAACGCATATCGTGTCCGGGACGATCCTTGACAAAGTGAATGAGCTCCTCGCTTTTGTCAAGAATTTTCAAAACGGTCTTCACAACCTCAAGATTTGTTCTTTCATTGTGACCGCCGATGTTATACACCTCGCCCACTCTTCCGTTTTCAAGAATCATATCAATTGCCTTGCAATGGTCTCTGACATAAAGCCAGTCGCGGACATTCTTTCCCTCGCCGTACACGGGCAGCGGCTTGTTCTCAAGCGCATTGGCAATCATAAGCGGAATGAGCTTTTCCGGAAAATGATACGGACCGTAGTTGTTTGAACAACGGCTAATAGTTACCGGCAGACCGTAGGTACGGTAATACGCCATTGTGAGCAAATCTGCCGACGCCTTGCTTGCAGAATACGGCGAAGATGTGTGAATAGGCGTTTTTTCAGTGAAAAACAGATCCGGTCGGTCAAGCGGAAGGTCGCCGTAAACCTCATCGGTCGAGACCTGGTGAAAGCGTGTATTGTTTTTTCGGCAGGCGTCAAGGAGAACCTGCGTGCCAAGAATATTAGTCTTAAGAAAAATCTCCGGTGCTTCAATTGAGCGGTCAACGTGCGACTCTGCGGCAAAGTTCACGACCGCGTCAAAGTTTTCTTTTTCAAACAGCTCAAAAACGGCTTTTCGATCCGTGATATCCCCCTTTACAAAACGGAAGTTCGGGTTCTTCATAGCGCTTTCAAGCGTTTCAAGATTGCCGGCGTATGTCAAAGCGTCAAGGCAGACAATACGCCTTTCGGGGTGATTTTCAAGCTGATAATAAACAAAATTAGAGCCGATAAATCCGGCGCCGCCGGTAACAAGAACAGTTTTCATGTGGCTTTCCTCACGTTCTTTTTTTAAACTTTTTTCCGCAATGCGGACAGGATATTTCAATCTTTCCTTTGCCCTTTGGAACTCTGAGCGTTCTCGAACAGCCCGGGCATTTATAATACTTGTGCTCCTTATCGCGAAGATGCGAAATTTTGACGGAGAAAAAGTCCCTGACCGGGAACCAAAAACGCAAAAATCTTTCGTTCTCGACTCTGCGTCTGTCAATGTTTTTTGAGAGTGCCCTCAAAAGAAAAAGCAGATACGGCACCATGCAGATAAACCTCAAAAGCAGCAAAAGCAGCGGCTTTTGATATGACAAAACTCTGAAAAATGAAACGATGAAAGTTGCGATACACCCAAGAATCATCAAAGCAAAGCCAAGCTGATCCATACCGTATCTTCCATACATAAAACGGCGAAGTCTTTCCATTCTTCCTCCTCTTTTGTATCATTATTTGTACTGTTATTTTATTATATTCTGTCTCGTTTAATTATAGGTTAATCCGGTTGGAAAGTCAATATTGAACTTTAGCTGAAAGCTACGTCGTTTTGAAATAAAACACAAAAAGCTGCTCCGGAATTACCCGGAACAGCCTCCCGTCGGTTTATGTAACGTTCATTGCCTCAATGGTTGCCAAAAACAACAAGCTTATCCTTTTCGCTGAGAGAAACTTTGATGCGCGACTGATCGCCGTCAAAGAGAACCATTCCTCCTCCGGGGTGAACAACTCCGAGAACAAGCATCGGGTTACGCTGTTTTTCGGGCAGCTCTTCGCTTGACGACGCGGCATAGACTGCACGTATCAGCTCCTGAGCGGTGCAGGGTGCCGGTATTTCTTTGAACAGTCGGTCAACCTTTTTGATATAGACCTCCTTGCTTTCATAGCCGTCGGTATCCTCGTCATCGTAGGTCAAGATGTCCGTATAAAAATCGTAAAGCGCCTCTTTTTCGCCTATTTGGGTAATCATCTTGCTGATATACCGGTTGCTGATAACAACATTATTAACGCTGTAGCTGCATACAACATCGTGATGCTTCGGATCAATAATTTCAACAACAACGTCTATACTGCCCTCATCAAAATCCGGATCATTTTCTTTTTTATCACGAATAATATCCTGAACATATATCAAATTGGCAAGTGCTCCCGAATCAATGTTTTCATTAAGCGCCTTATCGTCTGAAAGAATGAGTATACTCGTATCTTCCTCGCTGCTCGCAACAAACTCTTCAATTGACGCGCAAATCGTCTCTCTGTCATATATTTCGGCCGCAACCGTTTTAACAACATAAGGGTATTCTTTGTAAAAGCCCATTTTTTCAAGACTCTTTTCGTCGTCAATAACCATTATCCGCAAAATTTCGCGTTCGGAGTCCTTGTAATTCCACTCACTTCTGAATGAATTGAATCCGTCCATGATATCCCTGCTTTTGCTGTTGTGACCGAGAATGATTACATTTTTCTGTTCAATCCAATAATCTCCATTGAGTTTTACCGAGTAATCCGATGACGAAACCGTGTCGGTTCTTGAAATATCTTTTTCGGAGCTTGCGGAATAATAGCAATAAGCCTTATTGCCGTATTCCATGAAAGTGAGCGGGATGGCGTGTTTGTTAGATGAAAGGTATGTCGGTATATATTCCTCGTCCTTTTGAAACTTGCTTTCAACCGCATAAAAGGTTGCGCCTCTGTTTGAAAAAAGCTCTTGATATGCAAGATTAAGCTCCGGCATAAGTGAAAACTGAGAAAGCAGCTGACCGAGAACCCGATTTATTCTGACGGGAACAATATTGCATTTTCCGTCAACCTGCTTGCTGCGGATTATCTTTCCTACAAGCTCCCACGTCCAGTCATCTGTAATTTCAACAATGATTTTCTGATCATCGTCCGAATATTCCGCCCCTGTGATATCAGCCACCTGCATGAGCGTCTTGACGGTCTGTGAATTGCCCTTTTCAAGCTCGTCCATATTTTCGGCATGGGCATACCTGCAAACAGTGTTGTTGATGTCGCTGCCCATTATCATTACGGATCTCGCGCGTTCAAGCGAAATATCGCGAAGCTGCTTGAAAGAAAAAACATCGCCCTCTCTGACAATAACGGTGACCTTGCCTTTAAAACGGTTTTTAAAATATGTAAGGTACTTTTTGGCACCGTGCAGTTCTTTGCACTGTTCCCAAAGCTTTTCATTTTCCTTTTGCACCGTGTCTTCAAGACGTTCTCGCAGTTCACGTTCAATGTCAGCCTTGCCGGATGTGACAAGAACAACAACTTTTTGCCGTGTTTTGCAATAAAGCAGATCGTTTATAATTTCCGACGTACGGGTGTTCCAGTTTAAAACAACAATATGATTGGAAATTCTGAGCTTTTTTGTGCTTGCATTTGAATTTTCAATAAAGCTTGATATATAGTTAGTGATGTAACCGATGACCGCACCCGTAAACGAAACCATACCGATAAAAATCACCAAAAGACAGAACACGGCTACCGCTACATTTGCCTGACCGATATCCGCAATAACAAACTGAACGCAGCCCGCGTCAAGGATCATTGTCACCGTGCAAAACGCCGCCTCAAGAAAGCCCATTTTTTCTGTGCCCTCAAGCGAAAAGCTGCTTATTACAAGAGCTGCGAGCAAAAAGAAACAGACATTAAAAAGCAGAATAACAAAAAGGACAAATTTTCCCGGATTTTTTGCGCGCTGAATACTCAGCCACTCAGAGAGTTTGTTTTTCATTGATTTTCCCCAAAGTGCACAGGAATGCACTTTTTCCTTTCAAATTTCTTTCCGGCATAAAGCTGCCGATTAATTGTTATTGTAACATATTGCAGCAAAACGTGTCAATATTCCGCAAACAAAAATGCCGCCCTGTTTTTCACAGAGCGGCAAAAACTTTTTCTCTTACTGAGCTGTAAAGCTGAATTTCACCGGCTTTGAGGTTTCGGCAAATGCGTTGAGTGCATAAAGAACAACGTTATACTTCTTTCCGCTTTCAAGCTTTCCGAGGTTTACCTCATACTTATCATCTTCAAAAAGATACATATAGTTACCCGAGAAGTTATCTTCAAAAACCTTTTTTGCACCGCAGCTTACGGTCAGCTTATAGCTTTCCGTAACAAAAACGTCCTTGGCGCCGTCAAAGGTCAAAACGGTCTCCCCGTTTTCATTGAGCGATGCAGCCAAATTTCCTCCGTTTTCAAAAACCGGAGCTTCATCATGCTTTTTGAGGTTATAGAACGAATAGGGATAATTTTTCTGAGCAAGACCGGTGAGGTAATATTCAAGGTCAAAGAACTGATTCGTGATAAGGTCATAGGCTCTGATCCTTATGTTGCCGTCCTTATCGCCTTCAACAATATAATACTGTGCGGCTTGGGTTTCATCTCCGGGATAATTGCCGGCTATTGTATCAAGCTCGGTTTCAAAATACGCAAGCGTACCGTCGCCGAGAGCGGTAAACTCGCCCTGCCAAATTGAACGCGGATCGTTGATCGGATAGTGTGAGTGACCCGAGAAGTCAACAACCTGCGGATAATCTTTCAAAATCGCTGCAATCATGGGGTCTCCCCATTTTACACCGCCGTAAATTGTGAAGAACGGAGCGGGATGCTGAAAAACAAAAATCGGCTTGTCGCCCGTATCGGCAACCGCTTTATCAAGCTCCTTTTTGAGCCATGCACCGGACTTGATATATGTCTCAACCTTTTCATCATATGAAACAGAAATAAAGTGATAACCGTTTATTACATAATGATTGTTGAGCGCACCGATATATTTTTCAAAAACTCTTGAGCCCTCGGTTCTGTCATTATCGCGATAATCATAATACTCATGGTTACCCGAACAAATGATGCTCTGCGTACCCTCGCGGATATTGTCATTCATCACGCTGACAAATGCCTCATACTGTTCCGGCTTGCCTCTGTTGGTAAAATCGCCAACAACGGCAAAGGCGTCAAGACCCTTGTAGCCGTCATAGTTTTCTGCATAATCATATGCGCTGTTAATTGCAGAAGTAAGTCTCTGCGGAGGAATCACAACCTCCTTAAGGTACTTTTCATACTCCTCGCCTGCCGCTTCTCCTTTTTCTTCAAGCGCGTTGTCATTTTTGAAGTGAACGTCACTGCACACAACAAAACGAGTCACCGGAGTGAAATCGTCCGGTGTTACGGGAAGCTCCTGCTTTTTCGGTCCGACCGAAAAGAGTGAAAGCAACGCAAAAAATACCGAACCCATAATTGCGAGAGCGGTTCTTGCAAGGTTTTTGACAGAAATCATGGTGATCCCCTTTCTGTGTTTTTTCCTGTGCCGGCAGAGACCGGTGAGACTCCGCCGGCTATATCTGTAATCTCTCTTGAGCTGAAAAAATCAAGACCCAACATCCTCAGCCCAACTTTAAGTATACCTTAAAAAAAACAGATGTCAAATACCCGTAGGAATATTTAACATCTGTTAATATCATGTTCACAGAAAGTTATTACTTTTCTTCTGCAACAGTCTCAATTCCAAGCTCGCGCAGCTGGTCGTTGTCAACGAGCGCCGGGCAATTTGTCATCGGCTCACTGGCGTTCTGAACCTTCGGATAAGCAACAACATCGCGCAGGGTGTCGAGTCTGAGCAGCTGCATGCAAAGTCTGTCAAGACCGATACCGATTCCGCCGTGCGGAGGTGCGCCGTATTTAAATGCGTCCGTGAGGAAACCAAACTTTTCATATGCTTCTTCATCAGAAAGACCGAGCAGTTCAAAAATGCGCTTTTGAAGTTCGGGATCCGTAATCCTGATTGAACCGCTGGCAAGCTCAATGCCGTTGAGAACAAGGTCATATGCAGTTGCTCTGACGTTGGCTTTGTCGCTTTCAAGGTACGGCAGACATTCCTCAAGCGGAGCGGTGAACGGATGGTGCATTGCAACAAACTGACCGAGCTCTTCGTCCCAGTCAAAGAACGGAAATTCAACGATCCACAGGAGATTGTATTTATCATGCGGAATAATGTCAAGCTTTTTGGCAATATTCTGACGCAGCGCGCCGAGCGTCGGCAGAGTGATGCGCTCCTTGTCGGCAATAATAAGAACAACGTCGCCCTTTTCCGCGCCTGCTTTCTTTGCAATTGCCGCCATCTCGTCTTCACTCATGAACTTTGCAAATGAAGACGCAACCGAACCGTCCTCACCGTATCTTATCCATGCAATACCCTTTGCACCGATGCCCTTAACGAACTCGGTGAGCTTATCGATTTCTTTTCTTGTGAGTACGGAATAGGCGTTCTTTGCAGTGATTCCGCAGACCCTTGCGCCGCTATTGACAGCATTTGAGAACACACCGAAACCGCAGTCCTTAACCTCGTCCGCAAGGTCAAAAATTTCCATTCCGTAACGGGTATCCGGCTTGTCTGAACCATAACGTTCCATAGCCTCTTTATATGTCAGGCGCGGCAGTTTTTCATTGATATCAACGCCGAGAGCCTCTTTGAACAGCTTTTTCATAAAGCCTTCAATCATTGAAAGAACATCTTCCATTTCAACAAAGCTCATCTCAACGTCAATCTGCGTGAACTCCGGCTGTCTGTCCGCACGCAGGTCTTCGTCACGAAAGCAGCGGGCAATCTGCATGTAGCGGTCAAAACCGGCAACCATTGAAAGCTGCTTGTAAAGCTGGGGAGACTGCGGAAGAGCATAAAAGCTGCCCTTGTGGATTCTTGAGGGAACGAGGAAGTCTCTTGCTCCCTCCGGAGTTGACTTAATAAGCATCGGTGTCTCAATTTCAACAAAGCCGTTCTCATCAAAGTAGTCGCGCGTAATCTTTGTGATTCTGTGGCGCATGAGAATATTCTTCTGAAGATCCGGACGGCGCAAGTCAAGATAACGGTACTTAAGTCTCGTCAGCTCGCTCGTGGGACAATTTTCAATGATCTCAAACGGCGGTGTTTCGCTTTCGCCGAGAATACGCAGATCGCTCACGTCAATTTCAATTTCACCCGTCGGGATATCCGGATTCTTTGAAGAACGCTCGCGTACAACACCCTTCGCCATGAGAACATACTCGCTGCGAACCGAAGCCGCTTTTTCAAAAACGCTCTTTTCCGTTGCGTCGCCGAAAGCGAGCTGAACAATACCCGTTCTGTCCCGCAGGTCAACAAAGATGAGCGAACCGAGGTCGCGCTGCTTTTGCACCCAGCCGCAGACAACAGCTGTTTCGCCGATATTTTTTGCACTGAACGTGCCGCAATAGCCCGTTCTTTTAAGTCCTGTCATTCTGTCCATTTTTTACACCTCTGTATATAAATTAAAAGAGTTTGCCGTTCATAATTGCGTCAAGATCAATTCCCGTGTCAACGCCAAGATCCTCAAGACCTTTGAGGCTCTCGCTGAGAGACGCGCGCATAAATGCACCCTCAAAATCGCTGAGTGCAATTTCCGTTTCCTCGCCGCTTTCCATGTTTTTGAGCTTTACGATTCCACTGTCAAGCTCACTGTCACCGATTACAACAGTGAACGCCGCTCCGAGCTTATTGGCATATTTCATTTGAGCCTTGACAGAGCGACCCACAACGTCAAACTGAACCTCAATGCCTTCGCGGCGCAAAGCAGACGCAATTGAGGCAGCCTTAAAGCTCGCCCTTTCGCCCATGGTTGCAATATAAAGGCTGCACTTTTCTCTTTCCGGGAACGGAAGACCCTGCTTGTCCATGAGCAGCAAAAGCCTTTCAATGCCCATTGCAAATCCGAGTGCCGGAGTGTGCGCGCCGCCGATCTCCTCAACAAGACCGTCATACCGTCCGCCGCCGCAGACTGTGCCCTGGGCGCCGATTTCGGTTGAAACGAACTCAAACACCGTCTTGGTGTAATAGTCAAGACCTCTGACGATCGACGGCTCAACAGTGAACGGAATCTCCATTGCCTTAAGGTATGCCTGAACCGATTCAAAGTGAGTTCTGCATTCGTCGCAAAGATAGTCAAGAGCCTTTGGAGCATCCTTTGCAATCTCCGAGCAGACCGGGCTTTTGCAGTCAAGAATCCTCATTGGATTGCGTTCAAGTCTGTCAAGGCAGGTGTGGCAAAGCTCGCTCTTTCTGCTTTTAAAGTACTCCCGCAAAGCCTTATGATACTCCTTGCGGCAGGTTGGGCAGCCGATTGAATTGATTTCAAGCTTCAGTCCGCGCACACCGAGAAAATTAAAAATGTCGTTTGCAATTCCGATAACCTCGGCGTCGGCAGCCGGAGAGGCAGTTCCAAGGCATTCAAGACCAAACTGGTGGAACTCGCGCAATCTGCCTGCCTGCGGCTTTTCATAGCGGTAGCAGGAAACAAGATAGCAAAGCTTTTGCGGCATCGGCTCGTTATAAAGTCCGTTTTCAAGGAAAGAGCGAACTACTCCTGCCGTGCCCTCCGGGCGCAGAGTGATTGAACGTTCTCCCTTGTCAAGGAAAGTATACATTTCCTTTTGAACAACGTCCGTGGTATCTCCCACGCCGCGCTGAAAAAGCTCCGTGTGTTCAAAAACCGGTATACGAATTTCTCTGAAACCGCAGTTTCCTGCAACCTCAAGTGCTGTCTGTTCAACAAAACGCACCTTGTGGCTCTCAGACGGAAGGGTATCCTGCGTACCCTTGATTGATTTTGTGATAAGCGCCATATTCTACCTCCGAATGAAGTTAATTTGTAATCAAAATTGCGCAATCCGCCCGCCAAGAACAAAGCGACATTGCCCAAAACAAAAAAGCGCTGCCTATCCCGAAAAAAGGGATGAAGCAACGCTCCACGGTACCACCCACATTGAGCGCAAAACGCGCCCCACTCAAAAGCCTTAACGCGGCAAAACGGGCACAAAGCCGGCTCGTGAATGTCTTCTCCGAACAGTTGCCGCAGGGCGCTTTCAGCTAATGCGCCCCTCTCTGCCGCGGATTTGCTTCGGTTACTCTTTTCAGTCATAGCCTTTAATATTAAAATAACTTTTGTTTTGTCTAAAGCTTATTTAGGATTAACAATATCACGCCAATCGAGGTCACCGCGCTCAAGAGCGTGAATAAGTGCCTCTGCAGTGGCAATATTGGTTGCAACCGGAATATTATGAACGTCGCAAAGCCTCAGAAGATTAGCCTCGTTAGGTTCGCCCGGCTTTGGATTGAGCGGATCGCGGAATATGAGGAGAAGGTCAATCTCATTGCAGGCGATCCTCGCCGCAATCTGCTCCTCGCCGCCCTGATATCCTGCGAGGAATCTGACAATATTGAGTCCCGTCGCTTCCGCAACAAGCTTTCCTGTTGTTCCCGTTGCGCAAAGGTCATGCTTGCTGAGAGTTCCGCAATAAGCAATGCAGAACTGCGTCATAAGCTCTTTTTTTGCGTCATGGGCAATGAGTGCAATATTCATACTTCAGAAATCCTTCCTCTGCCGCAGCCGAAAGCTGCAACTACTATGTATCTCTCTTGCTTTGTCTATTCTAACAAAACCACAGCGGAAATTCAAGCAAAAATCCAATATTTTTGACAAAATGTGCAAAATTCGCCCTTTTGGTGCTTTGTGGCAACAAATGCCTATCAATTGCAGCCCGCTCTGTTCTAATCATTCTTTCAAGGAACACATCAAAACCTTTGCGTCAAGACCTCAGACAAACGACAACGGAACGCTTTCGCCCGAAAGTCTTTTGGCAATGTTCATAAAAGACGGATACGAAAGCTGCCCTTTTTTGCAGATGGTGCAGCCCATTGCGCCAAACCTTATTTTTGGATCCTCCGGAACCACGCCTATAAGACGCACTGCGGTTGAATCAATTACGGAATCAATGTTGAGCATCTTTTTTCTTTTGATATCCTTTTTGACCGCGCGGTTGATGATGAGACGGATATCGCTTATTCCGCGTTCAAGCATTTCATCCGAAGCGGTAAATGCCGCCCTGACGCAAACATAATCCGGCGTTGCAACAAGAATCCCCTTGTCGGCGCCGGCGAGCGCAAGGTGCATTCCTCTGCCAATCCCGGCAGGCGCGTCGCAAAGGATATAATCATACTTCTTGTCAAATGACCGTATGAGCGTTCCGACGTCCTTTGACGTTGCCGCGTCATACCTTCTCGGGCAGGACATAATGCTCAGCCCTCCTGTGCTGTAAACGGCGTCCTGTTCGCCGCATCTTCCGAGCAAAACATCTCCCCAGTCATAAACAACGGACTCTGCCGCGCCCACGAGCAGGTCAATGCTGCGCAGATTGTCAAAATCAACAAGCAGAACGCTTTTGCCAAGCTGGGTCAGCGCACGGGCAATTCCGACCGCCACCGAGGTTTTGCCTACTCCGCCCTTTCCGGACGCAAAAACGATTTTTTTTGCCATCTGTTCTCTCCTGACTGCCGCCTTGCGCGGCCATTTACTTGAGCAGTGAGCCCTCGGTCTGAGCAGCCTTTTCGCCCTCTGTTTTTGAAAAATACTGTTTCATTATTGCCACGGCGACCGGAGCGGTTGAACCGCCGCTTTCCGCGCCCTCAACAACAACGGCAACCGCGATCTGCGGGTCGTCATACGGCGCAAAAGCAATTATAAGACCGTTATCGTGTTTTTTGGTCACTCCGTTCACAACGCGCGCAACTGTTGAAGTACCCGTTTTTGCAGCAACGGTTTCTCCCACGGAAGAAAAGTTTGCATAACTTTTTGATCCGACAAGGAGCATTCCCTCATAAACGAGCGCCCAGTTGTCGTCGCCGAAATCTGCGGTTGAAAGCACTTGATTTTCTGCAGAATAAAGCGTCTGGCTGTAATCCGATGTCATAACCGAACTGACAAAGTGCGCTTTTCTGCGCACGCCCTTGTTTGCAATGACAGAAGCATATGCGCAAAGCTGGATCGGCGTGAACTGATTGTCGCCATGACCGATGCCTGCCTGAATGGTAAGACCGGGAGTCCACAGCTCGCCTTTTTGCGTTCTCAGCTCAACACTGTCCACGGTACCCGAGGATTCCGCAAGTTCAACGCCGGTTTTTTCTCCGAGACCGAACATTTTAAAATAGTCGTTGAGCTTTTCAATACCCAACAGACGGGACGTTTCATAAAAGAAGATGTTGCAGCTGTGATAAATCGCCGAGACAACATTGAGGCTGCCGTGAACACCTGTGCAGCCCGGCTGATAGTCCTTATAGTGAGTATAAGTTCCGGTGCAGCGAACGACAAAATCCGAGTCAATAATCTTTTCCTCAAGACCTGCCATTGCAACAGCCGGCTTGATCGTTGAACCGGGGGTAAAGGTACTTCTCAGCGCCCTGTCCCAAAGCGGCTTTGAAGAATCGGCATTGAGCTTTGCCGAGTTTTTGGAATACGTTGAAAGATTATAGCTCGGATAATTTGCGCAGGCGAGCACCTCGCCGTTTTTGACGTCCATTGCAACCGTTGCGCCGGAAGTGGCGTCCGGGTTGGTTTTCTGCATTTCCTTTATGAGTTTTGAAAGCGCGTCCTGCGCCGTTTTCTGAAGTGTGGCGTCAATTGTCAAAACAACCGAATCTCCGTTCTGCGGCAAAACGGTATATTTTTCGGTAGTGTTTCCGTCCGAATCGGTGGTAATAAGTTTTTTGCCTTTTTTTCCTTTCAGCTCGCTTTCATAGGCATATTCTATTCCGTTTTTGCCAACGGTATCATTGAGCGTATAACCGTCGTCCTTTTTTTCTTCATATTCCTCGCTGCTGATTGCGCCGACCACTCCGAGAATGTGCGGAGCAAGAGTACCGTCCGGATATGCTCTGATAGACTTGACCTGAACGTCAACACCCGGAAATTCGGCGCTTTTTTCTTTTATCAAGGAAGCAAGAGAGGCAGAAACATCCTTTGCAAAAGCATAAGGCGTGCTCGTGTTGAAACCGTCCTTCCACATGGAATAATAGACCGACGCAAGCTTTCTTGCCGTAGCGGTGTCGTAGCTTTCAAGCGAATACCTCTCAACCAACGCGTCAAAACAGTTTTGAACGGTTGCATACGGGTTGAGGTCAAGGAACGCCGACGAACGCAAATAGGCTATTTCGCTCTCACTTTTCTTTTTAAAGCTGAGCGTTCCGCTTTTGCTGACCTTTATCGGCAGCTCGTCAACCCACTCTGCATCATTCTTTTCAAAAAGGGTGATAAGCTCATATATAATTCTGTTGCGTTCCTCTTTTTCGCTGCTTTTAGGGAATGAGACATAGTTGAAAACAACGTTGCGCTGCTGCTTGCTTGTTGCAAGAATATTTCCGTTGCGGTCAAGAATATCTCCGCGGACGGGTTCAACGTCAACCTCAACCGCTTTCACTGCGGTGTTTTTTGCTTCTCCCGCAGAGACGACCTGAATGTCCCATAGTCTGACTATGAATGCGGCAAAAACAACAGCGATCAATGCAATCACGGCGGCGTCGCGCTTTTTGCTGATTTTTCTTCTCATAACGTCACCGTCCTTTCAGAAAATATAGGGAAAGAAAACTTAATTTGAAATGTGAGAATTACGCAGTAAGATTTTTCATCGGGTTTTACAAAATTTTTGTGCGGCATAACGTAAATAAATTCAAACAAAACGTGCGCCGCAGTCTGTCTTAAACAGATTCAAATCTTCTTGGTATGGTGAGAGCATTTTTAATACCTCTGACGAGATAATAGTATATGAACGTGAAAAGGAACGTGTATATGCACGACGGCAAATAGTGACTTAAAAGCAGAGCTGCCGATGGGTCATAGCCCTTGACGTACACAAAGCCGAACCAATGAAAAAGCAGACAAAGCACGGTTGACGCACCCGAAAGCAAAAGAGCCGAAAAAATGTTGTTCCTCAAAACAAAGCTTGAGAGCACTCCGCTCAGAAAACCGATCACGCAAAGAAGAAGAGTGAAAAAACCGTCAGTGTCAGCCGACGCCATGTCCCACAGCGCTCCGGCAAACGCGCCGAAAAAGAGCCCGGCAAGGCTGCGCTCAAAAAGCCCGAGCACGGCAGCGAGAACCACCAACGGCATTGCCTTTGCGTTTCCGAACACAGGCAACGCACCTCTTGTATTTTGAAAAAGCGCAGTCAAAAGTACCAGCAGGGCAAAAACGGCTCTTTGGATAAATCTTTTGCCCTTTTCGCTTTCAAAAAATCTTTTCAACGGTGTTCTCACTTCCTTTCCGCCGGAATCGAAGCGGTTTTATTCGTCGTTTTCAAGCTGTTCAACGCCCTGTCCTTTGAAAGACGTAATAACAAAAACATCTTCAAGTCCGTCAATCGCCACACCCGGATTCACGACGGCATAGCTTGTCAAATCGGTTTCGCTCTCACAGACCTGTGTAACCGTGCCGATTATAAAGCCCTTCGGATAAACGCCGCCAATGCCTGACGTAAGTACAATACCGCCGGGAGAAACGGAAGTCGTCCTTTCAAGGCCGGCAAAGATGCATTTGCCCTGAAGCGACTGCTCCGGTGTTGAGGTAACATAGGCGGTTTCTCTGGTTTCGCTTTCAATCGCGCTTATATTGAGCGACGGATTGAGAAGCGTTTGAACAACGCTGTATGAAGAATTGACCTTTTTGACAAGACCTACAATGTAATTTCCGCTGACCACCGGGTCGCCTGCGGCAACACCGTCGCTGCTGCCCTTATCAATCATTAGGGAGGAAAACAGGTCGGCGCTGTCTGTGCCTATCACTTCGGCGCGGCAAAGCTCAATCTCCGGATTTGCCTCTTTCACACCGAGCATATCCTCGTATGATACTATTTTTTGCTTCATTTCGTCATAATCAGCAAGCTGCTTTTCATACTCGGCAACCTTTCGGCGCAGCTCGTCATTTTCGTTTCTGTATGCGCCTACGCTTTCAAAAGATGAGCCGAAAGCGCCAAGCTTTTCCGCAGCCTTTTGAGAAAGCTTTTGAACGGGTGAAAAAATGACGGAAACAACTCCTGTGAACGGAGATGAGCCGTCGGCATTCACCGCTGCAAGGACTGCGCCGATAAGCAGCGCGCAAAGCACGAGCGAAAAGACCTTGAATTGTGTGCTTTTAAAAAACTGTCGCATTATTTTTCACAAGTGCCGGCAGGCACTCCTTTCGTCAAAATCTTTTGCCGATCTTTCCGAGTATATCGGACTCAAGATAAATTCCGGCTCCGTCAACAACACAGTCAAGAGGGTTGTCCGCAATGTTGACCGGCATTCCCGTTTCCTCGGCGATGAGTCTGTCAAGTCCGCGCAGCAACGCGCCGCCGCCGGTGAGCATTATGCCGTGATCAATGATGTCTGCCGAAAGCTCCGGCGGAGTTTTTTCAAGTGTTTCCTTGACCGCTTCAAGAATCTGACCTACGGGGTCCGCAAGCGATTCGCGTATCTCTTCGCTGGTTATCGTTACGTTCTTGGGCAGTCCGTCAACGAGATTTCTGCCCTTGACCTCCATCTTTCCCTCGCCCTCATATTCCGCGGCTGAACCGATTTTAATTTTTATCTCTTCGGCGGTGCGTTCGCCGATAAGCAGATTATATTTTTTCTTGACATACTGAATAATCGCACTGTCAAAGCTGTCTCCTGCGGCTCTGACGGAACGTGCGGTCACTATGTCTCCAAGTGAGATCACGGCGACTTCGGCGGTTCCGCCGCCTATATCGACGACCATGCTGCCTATTGCCTGTGAAACCGGCAGTCCTGCGCCGATTGCAGCCGCCATGGGCTCTTCAATGAGACTGACGTATTTTGCGCCTGCTTCAATCGCAACGTCATGAACATTTCTGCGTTCAACCTCGGTGACTCCGGAGGGAATACAAATGACAACGCGCGCCTTTGCAAAAAACGAGTTGCCCATTGCCTTTTGAATGAATTTTCTGAGCATTTCAGTCGTAACGTCAAAATCTGCAATAACGCCGTCCTTGAGCGGCCTCATTGCAGTAATTGAGCCGGGAGTTCTGCCGATCATTTCCTTTGCCTGCGTACCGACGGCAACGACCCTGCCCGGTCTTGTGCTGACATTGACGGCAACAACAGACGGCTCGCGGATAACAATACCCTTTCCCTTGACAAAAACAAGGGTATTGGCAGTTCCGAGGTCAATTCCTATATCCTGTGAAAAAAGCATTTTGCTTCCCCTTTCATTGCGAAAAGTTGTGTTATAACGAAAAAAATCTATACGTCAACGCCTCTTTGTGCCTGCAAGCAAAAAAGCATTGACTCCTTGCAGCCAATGCAGAAAAGCGTTGGTCAATTTGAGTTATAATATGGCATATTGAGTTATCATTATATACCAAAAAGCACTCATTCACAAGTAAGTTTCGGAAAAAACCTTTGCTGTTATACGAAAATTCACAATTGAAACGCCGCCTCAGGGCATAAAGTTGACAAACGAAAGAGTTTGAGTTAAAATGATAACGCTTATAATTGAGTATAAGGCACAAACTAAAACAAAACTTATTTTTGAGGTGAAAATCATGATATACGCAGTTATCGCCGCCGGCGGAATCGGCAGCAGAATGGGCAACCTTGAAAAGCCCAAGCAGTATCTCACGCTTAAAGACAAGCCCATTATCGTCCACACCGTTGAAAAATTTTATGTCAACAGCGCATTCAAAAGAATAATTATTCTCTGCCCCGACCAGTGGGTCAGCTACACAAACAACATTCTCTCAAAGCATCTGCCCGAAAACGACCGTGTAACCGTCATCAAGGGCGGCTCAACGAGGAATGAAACGATTATGAACGCTGTCAGATATATTGAAAGTACGGACGGACTTGACGATGAGACCATCATCGTTACCCATGACGCCGTACGCCCCTTTGTTACGGCAAGAATCATTGACGAAAACATCGACGCCGCCATAAAGTACGGCGCAACCGACACCGTTGTTCCGGCAACCGACACCATTGTTGAAAGCCTTGACAAACAGACGATCAGCTCCATTCCCAACAGAAGCAATCTCTATCAGGGTCAGACCCCCCAGGCTTTCAGAGCAAAGGAACTCAAAGAGCTTTATGAAGGTCTCACCGAAGAGGAAAAGGACATTCTCACCGATGCCTGCAAAATTTTCAGCATGAAAGGCCGCCCCGTTCATCTCATTCAGGGCGAGGTTCACAACATCAAAATCACCTATCCGTATGATCTGCGCGTTGCAAAGGCTCTCCTTGACGAGGGAAATGCAGACTGAACACAGGAAAGGAAAGTAATAAATGCTTAATACAGTTTACAGATTGACTCAGCCGCGCAAGATTGAAATAGCCTTCAACGAGATTGACATTTTTTCAAACGACATCATCGTGAAGCCCACCTATCTTTCAATCTGCAACGCCGACCAGAGGTATTTTCAGGGTACCCGCGACGCAAAGGTACTTGCAAAAAAACTGCCTATGGCGCTCATTCACGAGGCTATCGGCGAGGTTGTTTATGCGCCCGACGGCTCGTTCAAACCGGGCGAAAGGGTTGTTATGGTGCCCAACACACCGACTGAAAAGGACGACGTTATTGCCGAAAACTATTTGCGTTCAAGCAAATTCCGCGCAAGCGGCTTTGACGGCTTTATGCAGGAATATGTTCAGATTCCGGCGGACAGACTCGTGCGCCTTCCGGACGCTATACCGAGCGAGATTGCCGCTTTCACCGAGATGGTCTCCGTTGGCGTTCACGCGATCTCACGCTTTGACAAAATCGCTCACAGCAGACGGAACGTCATCGGCGTTTGGGGAGACGGAAACCTCAGCTATATGACCTGCATCTTCCTCAAAAAGTTTTTCCCGAATACAAAGCTTTACGTCTTCGGCATTGTTCCGAAAAAGCTTGCAGACTTTACCTTTGCGGACGAGACTTTCCTCACAACGGAGATTCCGGAGGATCTTCGCCTCGACCATGCGTTTGAATGCGTTGGCGGCAACGGATCGCAGGTTGCAATCAATCAGATTATCGATTACATCAATCCGGAGGGAACAATTTCGATTCTCGGTGTTTCCGAGTACCCCGTTCCCATCAACACACGCATGATGCTTGAAAAGGGACTGCGCATGTTCGGCAGCAGCCGCAGCGGTCGCGCAGACTTTGTCAAGACCGTTGAGATGTATGAGCAGCACCCGCAGATCATTGAATATCTTTCTCACATGGTAGGCATTGTCAAAGAAGTCCGCAACATCAAGGACATGACAGAAGCTTTTGAGCTTGACACCAAAAAGGCTTTCGGCAAAACCATCATGAAGTGGGAAAAATAAGCCTCTTGGCAACCGATGAAACCTTGTTCTTTCAACCGGGCGGTTTTGAACCGTTCGGTTTTTTATACTTTGAACGCAAAAGTCCGGGTTGAAAACTCGATATTTGAATTAAAAAATTTTCTCTTTGCCTGCAACATATACGGCTAAAAACTTATCTGATTATATGAGCATTTTATGTGAGCATTAACAGCGCCAAAAAGCGCTCGCTTTTTGCGTTTGACCGCCCCAAATGGCAGATTTTATAAGATATTTTTCAACTTTTACACTTTTGTGACATTTTTTTAATGCAAAAAAATTCAGAACATAGTATAATGTCTGTAATTGTGCCGGACCGAACCCTTTTCTTTTTGTCCGGCGTTCCTTTCCGGAGGTAAAAAATGAGCTATTCAATCTACATTGCAGATGATGAAAAAAACATACGCGATCTTATCCGCAGCTTTCTTGAAAGCGACGGCTACATTGTCTCGGCTTTTGAAAACGGAGACGATTTGATGGAGGCGTTTGAAAAAAAGCCCGCCGACCTCGTTATTCTCGACATCATGATGCCGGGAACGGACGGACTGACGATCTGCCGCAACCTGCGCGCCAAAAATGACGTGCCTATCATTCTGCTCACCGCCAAGGACTCCGAATATGATTATGTTCAGGGAATCACGCTCGGCAGCGACGATTATCTGACAAAACCGTTCCGCCCCACCGCGCTGCTTATGCGCGTCCGCGCCCTGCTCAGAAGAACAGAAATGGGAAAGAAAAAGACCGTTGCCGAATCAAGAGGTACAGAGCTTTCAGTCGGCAATCTTGTCTATTCTCCCGAAGCGAACATTGTCTACTGTCAGTCAAAGCCGGTCAATCTCACGCAGACCGAGATGAAAATGCTTGCATATATGCTGCGCAACCCGGACCGCGCATTTTCAAGGGACGAGTTGCTTGAAAATATTTGGGGCTATGACACCGAGGCAGAAACAAGAGTCACCGATGAAACGCTCAGAAGAATCCGCCGCAAGCTTTCCGTTGCAGGCAGCAGCGTCAGTGTTCAAACGATATGGGGCTTCGGATACCGGCTGAGAATTGCGGAGGATAAATAAATGAAGCACATCAAGTTCCGTATCCTCTCGGTTATCTGGATCTCGGTACTTTTGCTGTTCGGTGCGTTTTCAATCGTTCTCAACGTCACTCTGCCGCTGCATTTTGAAAATCAGGCGAGAAGCGCGCTCACATATGAAATCAATCACATGGAACAGATCCGCAAATCTGAAAAAGACGACCTCTCCGATGTTGACGAATATGTCGGCACATACTTCAGCGGCGAAATCAAGTTCATTGAGCTTTATGACGACGACGAGGTTGAAAAAAGCGCCGCAGCCGGTGATTATTCCGGCGGATACAGAGATAACATTCAGCTCACGGAAAATGATCTGCTCTCCTTTGAAAAAGAAAACAAGCTCAAAAACAAAACGTGCTATTCTTTCAGCACCGATAACGGCTACTATATTGTTGCAAGATATGACGGAGCGTTCTCGGCGGATGAACAAAATGTCAAAACGCTCATGTATATCAACATTCAGCCCGTTGTTCAATACACGCGCTCGCTCAATCTTGTTCTTGCCGCGTTCTTCCTTTGCATTTCCGGCGTTATGACTGTGATCGGTCTTGACCTCGGCAAAAAAATAGTTCAAGCGCAGGAAACTCAGCGAAGGTTTTTTCAAAACTCTTCGCATGAGCTGAGAACTCCGCTGATGAGCATTCAGGGCTATGCGGAGGCAATTGAGACGGGGGTCGTTGATCCCGTTTCCTCGGCAGAAATCATTTTGCAGGAAAGCGACCGAATGAGCGGTCTTGTCAACGAAATTCTCGCAATTTCAAAAATCGACGCCCACCAGATGGTGATGGACTTTGCCGTCACCGATGTTCGTGAAATTCTCTATGACTGCCTGCGTGCTCTTGAGCCGATCATGAAAAAGCAGAACACAAAACTGAGTCTTCGCTTTGCGGAGTCTCCCGTTCATGTCAACTGTGACGAAGAAAAGCTTTCAAGAGCTTTCACAAACGTGCTTTCAAACGCCTTGCGCCATTGCAGAGGTACCGTTGCGGTGACCTGCAAGCAGCGCGGAAAAAGCTGCGTTATCAGAATTGCGGACAACGGCAAGGGTATCTCCGAAAAAGACCTGCCGCACGTTTTTGACCGCTTTTATTCCGGTCGCGACGGCAACACCGGCATCGGTCTTGCATTAACGAGCGAAATTATCCGTCTGCACAAGGGCTCGATAAGCGCGCAGAATATTAAGTCCGGCGCAGTGTTTGAAATCCGGCTTCCGCTGGCATAAATTTTTATTTGTGACATATTTTTTACAAATTTAACACATATAGACGGTGAATTTTTCTCTCATCCACGCTATAATGAAAACACAATTAAAAAGATGTTGCTTCAAATTGAGCCTTTTCACAGTTCCATACGACTTAACATTAAAAGAGGTTTGTTTTTTGAGCCTATGAATGAAGAACTGTGCTTTTGATTTTTAAGAAAGAGGTATCAACCTTTATGAACCGAAATGTTTTGCAGTATCTTGAAGAAAGCGCAGCCCGTTTTCCCGAAAACTGCGCCCTCATTGATGAAAAACATCGCTGCACTTATAAAGAACTGCTTTTAAAGAGCCGCACTATCGGCAGTGCGCTTTGCAAAAAGAATGTGTTTGCCTGCCCTGTCGGCGTTTACGGCGAAAAAGACTGCGATTCGCTCCTTGCGTTTTTCGGCATTGTTTATGCCGGCGGATTTTATTGCTTTTTGAATCCGGAGCTTCCGGGCAGCAGACTTGCTCAAATTGCAGGCGTCCTCTCGCCAAGGCTCATTATCACTACCGACTCTCTCAAGGAGGAGGCAAATAAAATTTTTCCCGACTCCGAGCTTATCACGCTCAACGAGCTTGAAGAAACCGAGGTATCCGAGGCTTCTCTTGACTCTGTGCGCGTTCGTGCAATCGATACCGATCCGCTTTATGTCAACTTTACCTCCGGCTCCACAGGCGTGCCGAAAGGCATTGTTGTCTCTCACCGCAGCGTTATTGATTTTATCGACTGCTTTACGGATACTTTCGGCATAAACGAATCGGACGTTATTGCAAATCAAGCGCCGTTTGATTTTGATGTTTCGGTCAAAGACATCTACAGTGCGCTCAAAACCGGAGCGGCACTCGCCGTTGTTCCGAGAAAGCTTTTTTCCGTACCGACGGCTCTCATAGACTTTTTGTGCGAGCAAAAAGTTACAGTCATGGTGTGGGCTGTTTCCGCTCTCTGTCTGCTCAGCACGTTCCATGCGCTTGACTATAAGACTCCGGAAACGGTGAGAATGATTCTTTTCAGCGGCGAGGTCATGCCGAACAAGGCGCTCAAAAATTTCCGTTCTCATCTTCCCGACACAATGTATGTCAACCTCTACGGTCCGACGGAAATCACCTGCAACTGCACCTATCACATTCTTGAAAAAGACCGTGACTACTCCGCAGGCATACCCATAGGAAAAGCATTTTTGAACGAGGACGTTTTTCTCCTTGACGACGGGAACAAAAGAATTGGCCAAACGGAAACCGTCGGCGAGATCTGCGTACGCGGCAGCGCGCTTGCTCTCGGTTACTACTCGGCGCCGCAGCAAAATGAACTGCATTTTGTTCAGAATCCTCTCAATCCATACTATCCCGAAAGAATCTACCGCACGGGCGACCTCGGCAGATTTGACGAAAACGGCGATCTTTTCTTCTGCGGCAGAAAAGATTTTCAAATCAAGTATATGGGACACAGAATCGAGCTTGAAGAAATTGAGCGCGAAATGGGTGCAATCAACGGCGTTGAACGGTGCTGCTGCATCTTTGACGAAAAGAAATCAAGACTCAGAGGCTTTTATGTCGGCACGATTGACAAGGCAGAGCTTCATGCAATCATGACAAGAGATCTGCCGGCGTTCATGGTTCCCGGTATAATCCGGCAGATTGAGGAGATGCCGTTGACGAAAAACGGAAAAATTGACCGCAAAAAGCTTGCGGAATAAATAACTTTTTGCGTCACAGGCTGCGGCGCAAAACAAAAAACTGCAGCCGGAAAGGTACGGCAAAACGCATGTATGAACTTGCAAAAACCAACGAATCCGCGTTTTACGTTTTCGATATAAAAAAGCTTAAAGACCGCGTGGCTTATCTCAAAAACTCATTGCCGGAGGGTGTTGACCTTTGTTACGCAGTCAAGGCAAACACGTTCATAATCAAGGAGCTCATCGGTTCAGTTGAACGGTTTGAGGTCTGCTCCCCCGGGGAGGCGGCAATATGCACGGCGCTCGGCGTTCCCGAGGGCGAAATGGTCATCTCGGGCGTATACAAAACGCCTGACGTGATTGAAACAATGGTTGCTTCTTCTTCAAAAAGGATTTATACCGTTGAATCGGCAGAACAGTTTGAGCTGCTCCGTTCTCTTTCAAAAAAATATGAAAAAACGCTGAAGATTCTTATCCGTCTGACAAACGACAGTCAATTCGGCATCAATGCCGGCGACATTGAAGATATCATCAAAAACCGCAGCGAATATCCAGGGCTTGACATACTCGGAATCCAGTTTTTCTCCGGCACACAAAAGACCTCATACAAAAAGCTCAGACGCGAAATTACAAAGCTTGACGAGCTGCTTCTGAAGTTTCGTGACGAATACGGCTTTGAGGCGCGCGAGCTTGAATACGGCCCCGGCTTTCCCGTTGCGTACTTTGAAGATGAGGATTTTGACGAGGCAGAGCTTATTGCTCAGTTTTCAGACGCGCTTTCTTCAATGCAGTACAAAGCAAAAATTTCGCTTGAGCTTGGCAGAAGTATCGCCGCCTGCTGCGGCAGCTATTGTGCGCACATTGTTGACATCAAGCGCAACAAGGGTCAAAATTACATTCTGATTGACGGCGGCATGCATCATCTTGTCTACTTCGGTCAGCACATGGCAATGAAGCACCCTCTGCTTTGCATTCTCGGAAAAGAGAAGGAAGAAAAAGAGGAATCATGGAACATTTGCGGCTCGCTCTGCTCAATGAATGACATTGTTGCAAAACAGGTTATGTTGCCGCATGTCGCAGTCGGCGACGCAGTTTGTTTTAAAAATACGGGAGCGTACTGCATGACAGAGGGAATATCTCTTTTCCTCAGCCGCGAGATTCCCGCCGTTTATCTCAAAAAAGAGAACGGTGACTTTATATGCGTCCGCAAAAAATTTGAAACAAGTGTCTTGAACACTCCAAAATATTGAAAGGAAGAAACCAAAATGGACAAACTTATTGAAATTCTTGAAGACATTCAGCCCGGAGTTGATTACGAAAGCTGCACCGATCTCATTGACGGTCACCACCTTTCCTCGCTTTCAATCATCTCGCTCGTTGCCGAGCTTGAGGACGAATTTGACGTAACTATCCCGGCGGTTGAGATTATTCCGGACAATTTCAATTCCGCAAAAGCAATGTGGAAAATGATTACACGTCTTCAGGACGAGGATTAAAACACACACAATGTGAGCCAATGAAAGTCGTAAAACTCCGGCTCCCATTGGCTATTATTGCGCCCAAAATTGCCGAAAAAGGCGAAAAAATGTGAAAGGCAGCGGCGTTTTTGACACTATATTGCGCCACAGGAAATAAAAATGCAGTTTTCTTCTTTCCTTTTTGCCGGCGGACTGAGTGAGATGACATCGTTTTCATCTCTTGCATACCTTGCTTTATTTCTTCCTCTCAGTCTCGTTCTGTATGCGCTGATGCCCGCCCGTGCAAAAAAATACTTCCTTCTCGTTTTGAGCTTTGCTTTCTATTGGCTCATCAGCGGAAAACTCATAATCTATCTTCTTCTTTCAATCTTCTCAGTGCATTATTTCGGTCTTTGGCTCGACCGATTAAACAATGAGAAAAAAGACGCACTTGCCTCCTGCGAAAGAGAACAGCGCAAGCAGCTCAAAAACAAATTTCAAAAAAAGAGCCGTCTTGCGCTTTTTCTCGCAGCCGCAGTCCATATCGGCACTTTGCTTGTGCTCAAATATTCTCCGTTTTTCACAGAGAACATCAATTCTTTGATCTCACTTGTGAATATCCCGTTTCAGTTTGAAATACCGTCTTATCTTCAGCCCATAGGCATTTCATTCTTTTCTCTTCAAGCTTTCTCATACATTTTTGACGTCTACAGAGGTACTGCAAAAGCAGACACAAACATTTGGCGGCTTTCGCTTTACATGTCGTTCTTTCCGCAGATCGTTGAGGGTCCCATCTGCCGCTACAATCAGACGGCAGAACAGCTTTGGAACGTAAAACAGATAAAATTTGAAAACCTCACGCTCGGAGTGGAGCGCATTGCTTTCGGAGTGATGAAAAAGGTTGTTATTGCAGACCGGCTTGACCCCCTTGTCAAAGCAATTTTTGACAGACCAGAAAAATTCTCCGGCGGTCTCATCGCCTTTACCGTTCTTTTATACACGGTTCAGCTCTATACGGATTTTTCAGGTTCAATGGACGCCGTAATGGGTGCTGCGCAAATTTTCGGCATTGAAATGCCGGAGAATTTCCGCAGACCGTTCTTTTCAAAGACGATCTCAGAATTTTGGCAGCGTTGGCACACCACACTCGGAACATGGTTCAAAGACTACATATTTTACCCCGTAACCATGTCAAAGCCGATGAAAAAGCTCACCGGCTCGGCGCGCAAAAAGCTTGGCAATCACTTTGGTCCCCTGCTAGCCGGCAGTATTGCGCTGTTCTGTGTTTGGCTTTCAAACGGACTGTGGCACGGCGCCGGCTGGAACTATATTTTCTTTGGAATGTATCACTTTGCTCTGATTCTTTGCGGCAGTCTCATTGCACCCGCGGTCACGTCTGCTGCCCAAAAGCTTCACATCAACCGCGAATGCTTTCCATACCGCGTCTTTCAGATGCTCAGAACGGGACTTCTTGTTGTCGTCGGCGAGATGTTTTTCCGCGCAAGCAGTGTAAGAAAAGGCTTTTATATGCTGAAAAAGATGTTCACAAATCCTGTCTGGCAACCGGTTTACACCGCAGGTTCAAAGCTTATCCGCGTTGACAACCAGGATCTTTGGGTCGTTCTTGCCGCCGTAACGCTTGTGTTCATAATCGGCATTCTAAACGAAAAGGGAATAAATGTGCGCGCCTCTCTACAAAAGAAAAATGTGGTTTTGCGCTGGGTTTTGATTTATGCTCTCATCATGTTCATCTTTATTTTCGGTGCATACGGACCGGATTACATTCCCGTTGATCCGATGTATGCAGGCTTTTAAGGAGGCGCAGAATGATGAAAAACACCACTTTCAAAAAAATCGTTTGCAGCCTGCTTTTTGTTTCACTTATTTTTGCTTCGGTTGTCGCTCTCACGTTTGTGGTACGCCCAAAGCTTGACACAAAAATATACGGCTACAAACATGCCACCGCAACGCAGATAATGGGCGAGAGCAAAAACACCGTTGATGTTCTTGTTCTCGGCGACAGTCTCGCTTTCCGTTCAACGTCTCCGCTGAGGATCTGGCAAAACAGCGGTATCACCTCATATGTCTGCGCAACGCCGTCGCAAAAGCTCTTCTATTCCGAAGAATTTTTGCGCCTTGCCTTTGACACGCAGAGCCCCAAAGCGGTACTTCTTGAAACGAACACAATTTTTCGCTCCTTTACGGTCAGCGAAATTATGACTAATGAGCTTGAAACGGGGCTCGGCTTTTTCCGCTTTCACAATCGCTGGAAGACGCTGAAGGAAGAAGACTTCTCCTCTGCCCTCTCTGTTGACTATTCTCAGCAGAACATTCAGAAAGGCTATAAATTCACACGCAGAGCAAGAAAAACCGATACTACGGGCTACATGAGCTATTCAACCGACCGCGAGCCGATTGAAAGCCTGAATTTGCGCTATGTAAAAAGAATAAACGATTACTGCAAAAAACACGGCGCAAAGCTGATTCTTTACAGTGCGCCGAGCGTTGAAAATTACAGCTATCCGCGCCATAACGCCCTCAAATCGCTTTCAAATGAACTTGAATGCGAATATATTGACATGAATCTCCTGCGCAAAGAGATTCCAATCAACTGGAAATACAGCTCAATGGATAAAGGGGACCACCTCAATTACTCCGGCGCAATCAAAGTGAGCGATTATCTTGCAGGGTATCTTACCGAACTGAGGCTTTTTGATGACAAACGTCAGAACGCCTCTTATTCCTGTTGGAACACGGCAGTTGAAGAACTCAAGAATGAGAAAAATATCCGTGACGATGAAACCGAACAGAAAATTGCCAAAAAGTTCAGTATACGCGCCGAAAAAAGACAAATTGAGAAACAAAAGAAAAAGCTCCAAGGAATTTCAGGAGCAACTGACATCGGCATACCCACAAATGCCAACGGTGAGCTTGCAAGCCTAACCTCCACAACCGCGCAAAGCACAGCGGCGGTTACACAAACCGACTGCGAAAGCACGGAGCAGACAACCTCGGCTCTGAAAAGCAAAAAGAAAAACAAAAAATCCACTCAGAATAAGCAGCCGAAAACAAAAACCGAATAGTTTATAAAAAAACAGCTATAATTCAACTGCAACAACACGGCATTGAATTATAGCTGTTTGATTATCCTCTGTTCAGCGCATATATTCCGGCGTTGAGATAACCGGCAAACGTAACCCACAAAAGGTACGGAATCAAAAGATATCCGGCAATTTTATCTGTACGGTAGAAATTGACCGTCATTGAAAAGATGATCAGCCACAGCAGAACCAGCCAGACAAAAGAGAACAAAAACGCACGGCAGTCAAAGAAAATGATGCTCCACATAAAGTTAAAAAACAGGTTGAGCGCATATATCCAAACAGTGTTGCGTTTCATTCGCGGCGAGCGCTTTCTTTCAAGGAATACCCTTGTGAAGCTGATCGACATGAGAATGTAAAGAATTGTCCATGCCACGGGAAACAGCCATGACGGCGGCGAAAGCGGCGGAAGCTTCACCGTCTGATAGATATTCATATTTCCCATCGTTAAAAACGCCGACAGACCTCCAACGGCAAGCGTTACCGCCGCCGAAATCACATAAGGTTTGATTTTCCGCCACATATTCATGCTCCGTTCTTTCAGTGCTGCGCCGTCTTTGCGGCGCAAACCGCACTTGAATCTGACTTAAAGCCGGACTCAAAAGCCCTTTCAAAAAAAGCTGCGCGCCCGGCTGTGCGGTTTCTCCGCTCCGATATTATGATATGCACAAAAATGCGCTGTCATTCTCCTGCGCTGTTGACTAAATACAGCGGATATGATAAATTTATCGCGTAAAAATATTTTTGGAGTGATAAGCATGAAATATAACGTAAAAGTCAAAAAACTTTTGCCGAACGCAGTTATCCCGTCATACGGCTCAGCCTGCGCTGCCGGAGCAGACCTTTATGCCTGTTGTGACGGAGAAATTGAAATAAATCCCGGAGAAACCGTTTTTATACACACCGGTATTTCGGTTGAAATTCCTGTCGGCTTTGCGGGTCTTGTTTTTGCCCGCAGCGGTCTTGCCTGCAAAAACGACCTTGCGCCGGCAAACAAGGTCGGCGTAGTTGACAGCGACTACCGCGGGGAAATAATGGTTGCGCTGCACAACCACGGAAAAGAGCAGCGCACCGTAAAAAGCGGCGAAAGAATTGCCCAACTGCTCATAATGCCTTATGCTACGGCTAATTTCATTTCCAGCGAAGAGCTTTCAAGCACCGAAAGGGGCGAGGGCGGATTTGGCTCAACGGGAGCATAAAAACCGGCTATAGACACACTGCCGCCCGGAAAAGGCACCGCGTCGCACATGTCAGGTATTAAGAAAGGCAATAATTCACGATTGTACGAAATTGTGAATTATTGCCCTTTTAATTTTTATTTGATTATACGGCTGCTTGTGCCCAAAGCGTTTTCTGCCCGCAGTTTACGCTTGAAAGCTACCGTTCGGATCGCCTGCATTTTCTCTTTCGCCCGTCAGTCTGTCTGCAAAAACTTTCATGTCCTCCGGCAGATCTGCCCTGCATACTATTCTCTCACCGGTAACGGGCTGAATGAACGCAGCCTCGCCGCAGTGCAAAGCCTGGTGCGTTATGTCATCGCACTCTTCGCCATACATTCTGTCGCCTAAAAGCGCGGCACCGAGAAATGCAAAATGAACCCTTATCTGATGGGTACGACCCGTTTCAAGGCGGATTTTGAGCAGCGTCAGCTTTCCGTCCGTTGCCAGCGCCTCCCAATGAGTAACCGCACGGTCTCCTCTGTCATCGACAGTGCGCAGCGTTTTCATCGGATCGGGACGGAAAATCGGCTTGTCAATAGTTCCGCTGCCATCAAAGCGGCCTGTTGCAATCGCATAATATGTTTTTTCAATGTTGCCGGAAAGTCTTGCCGCCGCATGACTGTTGAGCGCGCAGACAACAAGACCTGAGGTACCCTTGTCAAGTCTGCCGACGGCACGAAAAGAACAGCTCATTCCCTTTTTCAAAAGATAGCCGCAGACGCAGTTGGCGAGTGTGTCTCCGCGGTGATTATGAGACTCATGAATCGGCATAAACGGAGGCTTGTTCACAACAAGGACATCGCTGTCCTCATATATAACCTCCGGCATTATTTCTCCCGGTTCTGCGGTTTTTTCATCGTCCGGAATGTTGAGCACAACAACATCGCCCTTTTTAAGGATGTCCGGGGTCTTTGCATGCGTTCCGTTAATTGTCAAGCCGTTTTCGATGCGCTTGAGCGAGCGGACAAGCTTTGTTGAAAGGTGAACATGACCCTTTAAAAACGAATACAGCTTTTTGCCCTCAAAGCTTTCGTCGATCGTATATTCAAGAGTCCTCATCAGCGATCCTTGACTGCATATTCATCAAGCATCCTATGCTTTTCATTCCAAAGCTTCTGAGAAAGGTCAACATAGTACTTGTGCGGATTCTCAAAACGTTTTACCTCGTCCCAAAGGGTATCAACCTGCTCTTTGCAGTATGCCCTTATATCTGCAATGTCGGGACTGTTATAGATTTTCTTTCCGCCTTCAAAAATCTTGACGTGCAGTTCCTTTGCCGTAAAGTTTTCGAGAGTCTTGCGTTTCCATGTGTATACCGGATCAAAAATCTCATACGGCTTTGATGAATCGATAGACTCATCAAAAAGAGTAACAACGTCTGCCAGCGCCTTTCCGCTTTCGTTGTCATAGAGTCTGTAGAGCTTTTTGGCGCAGGGAGTCGTAATTTTTACAACATTTTCGCTCAGCTTGATCCTCGGCTGAGGTACTCCGTTTTCTTCAACGGCAACAATTTTATATACGCCGCCGAAAACCGGTGCAGAAGCCGCGGTAATGAGCCTTTCGCCGACTCCGAAGGAATCGAGCTTTGCGCCTTGAATAAGCATATCGCGGATTATATTCTCGTCAAGCGAGTTGCTCGCAACGATCTTGCAATCCGGAAAACCGGCATCGTCAAGCATTTTGCGCGCTTTTTTTGAAAGGTAGGTTATATCGCCGCTGTCGATTCTTACACCCTGCGGTCTGAAACCGCGTGGAAGAACCTCCTTGCGGAACGCCTCAATCGCGTTTGGAATACCGGACTTGAGAACGTTATAGGTATCTACAAGCAGTGTGCACTGGTCGGGGTACTGACGTGCATAAGCACAAAACGCCTCCAGCTCACTGTCAAAGAGCTGAACCCAGCTGTGCGCCATCGTTCCGACGGCGGGAACGCCGTAGTCGCGCTCGTCAATTGCGCATGCCGTTGCATCGCAGCCGCCGATGTATGCGGCTCTTGCTCCGTAGATCGCACCGTCATAGCCCTGTGCGCGGCGCGAACCAAATTCCATTATAGTACGGTTTCCGGCAGCCCTTTTGAGGCGGTTCGCCTTTGTTGCAATAAGGGACTGATGATTGATGGTCAGCAGAACCATGGTTTCAATGAGCTGTGCCTGAATGACGGGTCCGCGCACGGTCACAATCGGCTCACCGGGAAAAATCACGGTACCCTCAGGAATCGCCCAAACATCGCAGCTGAATTTGAAATTGAGAAGATAATCAAGGAAGTCCTCGTTAAATCCCTTTTTTCGCAGCATTTCAATATCTTTTTGAGTAAAAGAGAGATTTTCAAGATAATCAATCAGCTGGCGCAGCCCTGCCATAATTGCAAAGCCGCCGTCGTCCGGAACCTGGCGGAAAAACATGTCAAACCATGTAATCCTGTCTTTCATTCCACAGCAAAAATATCCGTTCGCCATTGAAAGCTCATAAAAATCGGTCAGCATTGTGAGATTGCGTTCCTTGAGTGTATTGCTCATTGAAATGCCTCCATTCAATATATTAGATATTAGGGAGTGCCGCATATCATATGCGGATTGCAGGCGATGTTTCCGTCGGGCTGTTCAAAAAATCAGGATTCTGCCGTTGCAGATTAAAAATTTTTTCGGCACAACGAAAACATACCGAGCAAGGCGGCGCCCCTCTGTTTTTTCTGCGCCCGCTTACGGTGTATTATACTACAGTTTGACGGCAAAAGAAAGGTTTTTGACTCAACTTGACGCAAAAAGGACTATTTTGCCGGATTAAAAAGAACAAATTGTGACATTTATTTTATAATTGCAAGTTTTTTTTACAATTTTTTTCTAAATTTTTCATAATTTTTTACAACATTGTAATTGACAAAAAGTAAATAGTGTGATAGTATACAAACATGACAATTTTTACAGCAGTGAATTTTTGTCATTTCTAATTCTTTACAGGGGTGTGATTTTTAATGAGAATCAGAAAGCAACCGTTAGGCAACCGCAATATGGTTGGCGCAAAAATTGAAGCCAAGAGAAAAGAACTTGGCATGAAGCAGATTGACCTTCTTACTCAGCTCCAGATCAAGGGCGTTGAGCTCACCGCTTCGGGTCTTTCAAAACTTGAAGGACAGATCAGAAGTGTCAATGACTATGAGCTTGTTGCAATCGCTGACGTTCTCGGCGTTTCAATCAACTGGCTCGTTGGCAAGGAATAATTGTAATTCCCTTCCGCTATAAAAATGCGTCCGATTTTTTTCGGGCGCATTTTTTTTGCGCCAAAATCCGTTTGCTTTTGTCATAGAAAAAACTGCGTGTTTTTTTTCGCAATTTTTTTTGAAAAACGCTTGACTTTTATTAGCAATCGTTGTATATTTATGACAGTGTTTAGCACTCATACAGTACGAGTGCTAAATCACTTGCAAAAGGAGGCGAAGACATGGAGCTTGGAAAAAGGAAGGAAATGATTCTTTCCGCGATTGTTGAGCATTACGTTCAAACCGGCGAGCCAGTCGGCTCAAAGTTTTTGATGAGTACGCTGCCCATCTCCGTTTCTTCCGCAACGATCAGGAACGAAATGAGCGAGCTTGCGGAAATGGGGCTGCTTGATCAACCGCACACTTCCGCCGGCAGGATTCCCTCTCAAAAAGGCTACCGCTATTACATTGATAATCTGATGAGCAGAAGCGAGCTTTCGGAAGATGAGCGGGATGAAATCAAAACGCAGCTTGAACGCTTTGCCGGCAGCCCGGAAAAGTTGCTTGGAAAAGCGAGCGAGATTCTTGCAAAGCTCACAGACTGCGCGTCAATTGCAACAACTCCGACAGATGAGGGTGCAATAGTCAAAAAAATTGAACTTGTGCCCGTCGGAACACGTCTTGCAATGATTGTTCTCATCACCTCCTCCGGCATTATCAAAAACGGGATCTGCCGTACTGATACCGAATTGACGCCGGAGATGGTTGAAAATTTTTATCAGATAACCGAAAAAACGTTCATCGGACGTCCGGTCAGCGATATCGGAACGGTTATGATTCAAACGTTGGTCGCCTCACTCGGTGCCGGAGCGCTTTCAATGAGTCCGCTGTTCACCTATCTTGCTGACCTTGCGTCAAAAGCGGTTCAGGCGGATATTCACCTTGAGGGAGAGCAAAATCTTCTGCATCACCGTGAATTCAGCGACAGCGTGTTTGACATGATGCAGTTTTTTGACGAGGGCGACAAGCTTGAAAGAGCCGTCTCTGCAAACAAAGGCTCCCTTTCAATCACTATCGGCAAAGAGAACATGTTCCGCCAGCTTGAAAACACCAGCATGATCATTTCGCGGTACAATATCCGCGGACATGAAACCGGAGCTATCGGTATAATCGGCCCCACGAGGCTGGATTATGCAAAGCTGATTCCCGGTATTGAATATTTGACCGAGCTTGTGAGCAAAATGCTCACGGATACATTTGACGACAGCACGGCAGAAACAAAGGAGGATGACAATGGCTAAGACCAAAAAAGAAGAAGTCCCCGAGAAGGGAAAAAAAGAGCAGTCTCCGGAACAAAGCGACGCGGAGACTCAAAAAAAGAACGGTGAAAAAACCGAAAGCAAAGAAAAAAAGCACGAAAACAAAAAGGGCGAAAAAAAGAGCACCGAAAAGGAGGAAAAGCTTGAAAAAGAGCTTGCCGCCGCGAAGGAGGCTCATATCCGCACCCTTGCCGAATATGACAACTACAGAAAACGCTCCATCCGCGAAAAAGAGGCAGCCTACGGAGATTCAAAAGCAGACTGCATAAAAGAGCTGCTCGGCGTACTTGATAATTTTGAACGCGCTCTCGGCACCGGCGAAACGGACATAGAAAGCTACAAAAAGGGCGTTGAAATGATTTACACCAGCTTTTGCGAAACACTCAAAAAGCTCGGCGTTGAATCCTTCGGCGAAGCAGGCGAAAACTTTGACCCGAACATTCACAACGGCGTAATGCACGTTGATGATGAATCGCTCGGAGAGAATGTGATCGCTCAGGTATTTTCAAAAGGATATCGCCTCGGCGACAGAATACTCAGACCCGCAATGGTTCAGGTTGCAAACTGACAAAAAGAGCACCGGAAAAATCCGACGGCTCTTGATATAAATTAATATGTAATGAATGTATTGGAGGAATAAATTATGTCAAAGATTATAGGTATTGACCTTGGTACAACAAACTCATGTGTAGCCGTTATTGAAGGCGGCGAACCCGTTGTTATTGCCAACGCAGAGGGCGCAAGAACAACCCCATCGGTTGTTGCGTTTTCAAAAACAGGCGAAAGACTTGTCGGACAGGTTGCAAAAAGACAGGCAATCACCAACCCCGAAAGAACAATTTCATCAATCAAACGTCAGATGGGTTCAAACTATAAGGTAACAATCGACGGCAAGAGCTACACTCCGCAGGAAATTTCCGCGATGATCCTTCAAAAGCTTAAAGCAGACGCAGAAGCATACCTCGGCGAAAAAGTTACCGAAGCTGTTATCACCGTTCCGGCATACTTCACCGACTCTCAGCGTCAGGCAACAAAGGACGCAGGCAAAATCGCCGGTCTTGAAGTCAAGAGAATTATCAACGAGCCCACAGCCGCTGCTCTCGCATACGGCATAGATAAAGAAGATGACCAAAAGGTCATGGTTTATGACCTCGGCGGCGGCACATTCGACGTTTCAATCATCGAGATGGGCGACGGCGTTCAGGAAGTTCTTGCAACCGCAGGTAACAACCACCTCGGCGGCGACGATTTTGACCAGAGAATCATGGACTGGCTCGTTGACAACTTTAAAGCAGAACAGGGCATTGACCTCAGAGGCGACAAAATGGCAATGCAGAGAATCAAGGAAGCAGCCGAAAAAGCAAAGATCGAGCTTTCCGGCGTAACCACATCTGCAATCAGCCTTCCGTTCATAACCGCAGATGCAACCGGACCGAAGCACCTTGAAACAACTCTCACCAGAGCAAAGTTCAATGAGTTGACCGCAGACCTCGTTGAATCAACGATGGGTCCCGTACGTCAGGCAATGGCAGACTCCGGTCTCAGCACAAACGAGATCGACAAGGTTCTCATGGTCGGCGGTTCATCAAGAATCCCGGCAGTTACAGAGGCTATCAAAAAGTTTATCGGCAAAGAGCCGTTCAAGGGCATCAATCCCGATGAATGCGTTGCAATCGGCGCATGTCTTCAGGGCGGCGTTCTCGGCGGCGACGTCAAGGGTCTGCTTCTTCTTGATGTCACTCCCCTTTCACTCGGTATTGAAACGCTTGGCGGCGTAAACACCAAGATCATCGAGAGAAACACCACTATTCCGACAAAGAAGAGCCAGGTCTTCTCAACGGCTGCCGACAACCAGTCAGAAGTCAGCATTCATGTTCTCCAAGGCGAACGTGAATTTGCAAAAGACAACAAGACCCTCGGCGTCTTCAATCTTGACGGAATCATGCCGGCCCGCCGCGGTGTTCCGCAGATCGAGGTAACCTTTGATATCGACGCAAACGGCATTGTACACGTTTCTGCAAAGGATCTCGGCACCGGCAAGGAGCAGTCGATTTCCATCACCTCCTCAAGCAACATGTCCAAGGAGGACATTGAAAAGGCTGTTCATGACGCAGAGCAATTTGCAGAAGACGATAAAAAGCGCCGTGAAGAGATCGACGCAAGGAACGAAGCGGATCAGCTCGTTTACCAGTGCGAAAAGATCATCTCAGAAAACGGCGACAAGTTTGACGCAAATGACAAAGCCGACCTCCAGAGCAAAATCGACGCTCTTAAAAATGCACTGAACGGTCAGGACATCAACCTCATCAAGAATGAAAAAGAGGCTCTTCAGCAGGAATTCTATAAGATTTCCGAAAAGCTCTATCAGCAGGCACAGGCTCAAGCCGGTGCACAGCCCGGTGCAGGTCAGCAGGGTGCTCCGTTCGGCGGTGCAGGCTATGAGCAGCCCGGCGCAAACAACGGCGGCAACGACGGATATACCGACGCAGGCTACACCGACGCTAATTTCACCGACGCCAACTGATAAAACGTTAAGGCTTTGACGAAACGGTACGGTGTAAAATGCACGCTATGAATTGTGCGTTAAAGCCTTGAAGACTACTATCGCCCGAAAGGGCGGTAGTATGTCTCGTTTAACAATACTTATGAGGTAAATATATATATGGCAGAAAACAAACGCGATTATTATGAGGTGCTCGGCGTAGGCAAAAATGCAACCGATGATGAAATCAAAAAAGCGTATCGCAAGCTTGCAAAGAAATATCACCCCGACCTCAACCCCGGCGACAAGATAGCCGAGGAAAAATTCAAAGAAGCAAATGAGGCATATGAAGTCCTCTCGGACAGCCAGAAAAAGGCTCGCTATGATCAGTACGGTCATGCAGGCGTTGACCCGAACTTTGGCGCAGGCGGCGGTGGTTTTGGCGGCTTCGGCGGCGGTTTTGGCGGAGATTTTGACCTCGGAGACATACTCGGCAGTATGTTCGGCGGCGGTTTTGGCGGCTTCGGCTCGTCAAGGCAGCAAAATCCGAACGCCCCGAGAAAGGGTACCACCGTTCAGACGAGCGTTACAATATCCTTTGAAGAGGCAGCAAAAGGCTGCAAGAAAAAGGTAAACATAAAGAGAATCGATACATGCCCGGAATGCGGCGGCAGCGGTGCGGCAAAGGGTACACAGCCCGAAACCTGCAAAACCTGCTCGGGCAGAGGTCAGGTCAACGTTCAGCAGCGCACACCGTTCGGAACCATCAGCACGTCAAGACCCTGCTCTGATTGCGGTGGAAAAGGCAAAATAATCAAAAACCCCTGTCCGCATTGCCGCGGCACAGGCTTTATAGGCAAAAATGAAACGGTTGAAATTGATATTCCTGCCGGAATTGACGACCGACAGGCACTCAACGTCCGCGGAGGCGGAAACAAGGGCGTCAACGGCGGTCCGACAGGCGATTTGAGAGTAAACGTCAATGTTCGTCCGCACCCGTTCTTTGAGCGTGACGGTTTTGACGTATGGTGTGATTTCACCGTAACCTTTGCCCAGGCTGCGCTCGGCGATACGCTTTATGTGCCCACTCTTGACGGTAAAGTCAAGTATGAACTGCCGGCAGGCACTCAGCCGGGCGAAGTGTTCCGTTTCAGAAACAGAGGTATTCAGCAGCTCGGCTCAAGAGGACGCGGAGATCAATTCGTCAGAATTATTGTTGACGTTCCGAAAGGTCTCAACTCAAAGCAAAAGGAAATGCTGCGGCAGTTCAACGATTCACTTTCAAACAAGCCGAAAAACAACATTGACGACGGCAAGACCGTCGGCGAAGAAAAGAAAGGCTTTTTTGACAGATTTAAAAACTGATATCAAACGAAAAGAGCTATAATTCACCGCAAAAGTGAATTATAGCTCTTTTGTTTTCTCTTTTATCTTTCCAAAATCACGTTGCCTGTTCGGTCTGCACTTGTGCACCCTTTTTTCCTGTCGGCAATTGAGCGGCAATGATTGCGGCAAACATCAGGCAACAACCCGCAACCTCTCTACCGGACGGAATTTCATGCAGCAGAATCATGCCGGAAATGAGTGCAAAAACCGATTCAAGACTCATTAGCATTGAAGCCACCGTGGGTTCGGTGCGCTGCTGACCGAGTATCTGAAGCGTATATGCAATACCGCTCGACATGATTCCGGAATAAGCTATTGACGGTGCTGCGGCTTTAATATATTCAAAAGAGACATCTTCAAAAAGGAGCATAGGAACCGCCGCAAGCACACCCACGATGAAAAACTGACAACAGGAAAGCTTGATGCCGTCAACCTTTGGCGATACGCGGTCAACAACAAGGATCTGAACGGCAAAGAACACCGCGCACGCAACAACATATATATCCGATGAGGCAATACTGTTGTCCGTTACGCAAAGCAGATAAAGACCTATAAGGGAAACGGCGGCACACGGCCAGATTATAGGTCTGACCTTTTGTTTGAGCACTATGCTGAAAATCGGAACAAGGAGGATATAAAAGGCGGTGATGAAGCCCGCCTTGCCGGAGGGGGTGCCGCGGTCAATGCCTATCTGCTGAAGACAGGAGGCAACGCAAAGCGCAACGCCGCAGGCAATGGAGCCTTTGATAAAAAACCTTTTTTCTTCTTTTGTTTTAAATCCCGTTTCAATACCGCGCTTTTTTCTGACAAGGTCTTTTGTAATTATAACCGGCAGGAGCGTGAGCGAACCGAGGAACGAACGCAGCGCCATAAAGGTAAACGGACCCACATACTGCGCGCCGGTTGACTGAGAAACAAAGGAGCTGCCCCAAATTACGGCGCAGAGAGTCAGCAGAACGCTGCCGATAAAATTGCTTTTTCTTTTTTCTTTCATGGTTTCAACTTCCTAAAAAATAATAGCGCTAAAGCGAATCGAGCATAAATTTCTTCGGTTTGACTCACATTCAAATATCCTGTAAAGAATTTTGACTGCCGACTGATTCGCGATTATAAGAAGTATATCAATTGTCCTCCGCCTTTTCAATAGGCAAAAGAGCCATTTTTAGGCAGACTGACCCTTTGTTTTTGTTCACTTGTCTCAACAGGTTTTTTAAGGAAGAAATTTTACAAAATTCGGATACACACAAACGCATTTTTTGTTGACTATTCCAAATATCAGTGGTATTATCTAATTGATGCAAATGGGGCTGCCGCAATCAATGCAGCAGTCCCTTAATAAATTCTGAAAGGAAAGGTGATCTTATGCAATTTGACGTTGCCGTAATCGGCGCGGGCGTTTGCGGAGCACTGATTACAAGAGAGCTTTCAAAGCTTGATCTGAAAATAGTTATGCTTGAAAAATTCAGCGATGTTTCAATGGGCACATCGAAAGCAAACAGCGCCATTGTTCACGCCGGATTCGACGCAAAAACAGGCTCGCTCAAAGCCAAGCTCAACGTTCAGGGAGCGTCACTTATGGCGTACTACTGCAACAAGCTTTCGGTTCCGTATAAAAACATCGGTTCCCTTGTTGTTGCGTATTCATGGGCAGATATGACCACACTTGAAACACTTTTTGAAAGAGGCTTTGACAACGGTGTTCCCAATATGGAAATCATAAGCCAGGAAAAACTGCGCGAAATGGAGCCGTATATCAGCGAAAAGGCTATCGGCGCTCTTTGGGCGCCCACCGCCGGAATCGTCAGCCCTTATGAGCTCGCGATCGCCGCAACAGAAAATGCGGTAATCAACGGCGCAAGAGTAAAACGCAACAGCGGTGTTTTTGACATTGAATTCAAGGACGACCTGTTCTTCATCACAACAGCAACGGGTGTAATCAAAGCAAAATACGTTATCAACTGCGCCGGTGTTTTTGCAGACAAAATTGCCAACATGATCGGCGACACTTCGTTTAAGATCATTCCGCGCAAGGGCGAATATTATTTGCTTGACAAAACAGAGGGCAAGATGGTCAACCATGTTCTTTTCCACTGCCCGTCAAAAATGGGCAAGGGCATTCTTGTCACTCCCACTGCTCACGGAAATGTTCTCATGGGTCCGACAGCCATTGACCTTGATTTTGACAGCAAGCTTGACGTTGACACAACGATTGAAGGTCTCAATGAGGTCAAGCGTGCCGTTCGCGAGGTTATTCCCACGCTGACAACAAGGAATGCAATCACTTCTTTTGCCGGTCTGCGCGCTCACATCGACGGCGAAAACGACGACTTTGTCATCGGCAAAAGCTCCGCCAACGAAAAGTTCATCAACGTTGCCGGAATCGAATCTCCCGGTCTTACCGCCGCTCCCGCAATTGCAAGGTATGTCGGCAAAATTTTCCGCGAGCTTGCCCCGCAGTATGAGCGGAAAGCAAACTTTGTTTCAACAAGACCCGCACCCGTCAGAGTCAACGAGCTTTCTGACGAGGAAAGACGCGCCCTCATTGAAAAAGATCCGCGCTACGGCAGGATCATCTGCCGCTGCGAGGGAATCACAGAGGGAGAAATCGTTGACGCAATCAAAGCTCCCTGCGGCGCAAGAGACGTTGACGGCGTAAAAAGGAGAACCAGAGCCGGCATGGGCAGATGTCAGTCGGGCTTCTGCGGCTCAAAGGTTGTTGAAATTCTTGCGCGTGAGCTTGATGTTCCGATGAACCAGATCACAAAGCACGGAAACGGCTCAAAAATACTTTTCGGAAAGACGAAGTGAGGTGAATACAAATGCTTAAATACGATCTCGTTGTAATCGGCGGAGGCCCCGCCGGAATGGCTGCCGCACTCAAGGCAAAGGAATGCGGCGTCAAAAAAATAATCATTCTTGAAAGAGCCGAAACTCTCGGCGGTATTCTTGAACAGTGCATTCACACAGGCTTCGGTCTGCACTACTTCGGCGAAGAACTTTCCGGTCCGGAATATGCCGCCCGTTTCATTGAAAAGGTCAAAGAAACCGACATCGATGTCAAAGTTGACACCATGGTTACGGAAATCAGAACCGGTAACGTTGTTGTTGCAACCAACAATACCGACGGTCTTATAGAAATCTCTGCAACGGCAATCGTCCTTGCAATGGGCTGCCGCGAAAGACCCAGAGGAGCACTTGATATTCCCGGTTCGCGTGCTTCGGGGATCATGACGGCAGGTACCGCGCAGAAATATGTCAATATCGACGGTTATATGCCCGGCAAAAAGATCGTTATTCTCGGCTCTGGAGACATCGGTCTTATTATGGCAAGAAGAATGACTCTCGAGGGAGCAAAGGTTGAAATGGTCTGTGAGCTCATGCCATATTCGGGCGGTCTGACCAGGAACATCGTTCAGTGCCTTGAGGACATGAATATTCCCCTCAAGCTTTCCTGCACTGTTATCAAGACCCACGGCATTGAGCGTCTTGAAGGCGTTACAATTGCGAATGTTGATGAAAACCGCAATCCCATACCCGGAACAGAAAAGTTCGTTGAATGCGACACGCTCCTGCTTTCCGTCGGTCTTATTCCGGAAAATGAGCTGACCAGAATGGCAGGCATCGTCATTGACCCGGTGACCAACGGTGCCGTTGTTGACGAAAACCGCCAAACAACAAGAGCCGGCATTTTTGCCTGCGGCAACGTTCTTCAGGTTCACGACCTCGTTGACTATGTTACGCTTGAAAGTCAGCTCGCCGGCGAGGGTGCGGCAAAGTACATTCTTTCAAAGAATCGCCGCCGTTCATACAAATATGCCGGAACAAAGCCCGGAACAGGCGTACGCTATGTTGTTCCGCAAAACATTAACCTTGACACAGACAGCGATGTCAAACTCTACTTCAGAGTGCGCGACGTCTATCGCAATGCAAAAATCACCGTTAAAAGCGGCGACAAGGTTATCTACTCAAAGAAAAAGCCCAAGCTTTGCCCGGGCGAGATGGAATATGTTGTTGTCAAAGCCGAGGATATTCACGGACTTGACAAAAAAGAACTTGTTGTTTCTGCGGAGGTGTGAGGAAAATGAAAAGAGAACTTGTCTGCGTTTCCTGTCCCATAGGCTGCTCGCTTTCTGTTGAGCTTTCTGAGGACGGAAAAGAAGTCCTGTCAGTCACCGGCAACACCTGCAAACGCGGCGACAAATATGCAAGGGACGAATGCACAAATCCGGTTCGTATGCTGACCTCAACGATCAAGGTCAACGGCGGAAATCACCCCGTGGTCCCCGTCAAAACGAGCGCACCCATTCCGAAAGGAATGATGTTTGACTGCATGAAAGCCATCAACAAAGAGGTTGTTGACGCTCCGGTCAGAATCGGCGATGTGCTCATCAGCAATGTCTGCGACACAGGCGTTGACATTGTTGCAACAAACGAATCATAAACCAAAAAATCTAAAGGCGGCTTTCTGCCGCCTTGTTTGAGTTGTTCAAGGAGAAAATGCTATGACAGAAACAAAGCCTCAAAAAAAGACCTCCGGTTTTAAAATGTGGCTGCTCATCTGGGGTCTCGGTCTCGCCGGTCAGATTTGCTGGAACATGGAAAACCAGTGGTTCAACACATTTGTATATGCAAAAATAGGAAAAGACCCGTCAATCATCACGGGAATGCTTATATGCAGTGCGGCGGCAACAACGTTTGCAACCTTCTTCTTCGGAACATGGGCAGACAGAACAGGAAAGCGCCGTGTTTTTATCTCACTCGGATACATTCTCTGGGGCGTTTTTACAATTGCTTTCGGCTTGACCGAATTTATCAGCAAAACGCATTATCTGCTTGCCGCAGTTGCAGTTGTTGCGGCAGACACGGTTATGAGCTTTTTCGGCTCAATGGGCAATGACGCCGGCTTCAACACATGGACAAACGACATGATGACGGACAAGAACCGCGGTCAAATCGGCGCGGCTCTTGCAACTCAGCCCGTTCTCGGAACGATTCTCGGAACAGTTGTGGGCGGTCTGCTTGTCGGCGAAAATGACAACTATATGCGTCTCTTTGTTGTAATGGGCGTTTTTGTCATTGTTTTCGGTCTTATTTCAATGTTCACCATGAGCAAGGGCGACGATGTTGAACCGTCTGTCAGAGGCTCGTTCGCAAAACAGTTTTTCAGCGTATTCAACTTCAAGGAGTTCTTCAAGCTCAAAGAGCTTGTTTGGGTCAACGTTATGGTTTCCGTGTTCTTCATCGGATTCAACGTCTACTTCGCATACATGGGCAACTATATCATTCACTATCTCGGCTACACTGCCGACCAAATGGGTATCATTGAAGCAGTTCCCCTTATTCTCGCGATGCTGACCGCGATTCCCCTTTCGATTCTCATCAACAAAAACAAGAACATTCCCATTACGTTTTTCGCAATCGTCATCAACGTTATCGGTCTGCTTGTTATTGCGCCTATTAAAGCCGCAGATATCAACACCGAAAGCATTTTTAACCTCAGAATCTGGCTCGGCATCTTCCTTGTCGGCATAGGCTACGTTGCGATTCTTCAAGTGACAAAGGTTTGGACAAAGCAGCTCTATCCCAAGGACAGCAAAGGACAGTTTGAGGGAATCTGGATCCTCTTCTTTGTACTTATACCGATGATCGGCGGTTCTCTCATCGGAGAGGCCGTTGTCAAAACGAGCGGTGAAACCTTTGTTGACGCTGCAAGTGGACAGACTCAGTATATTCCTAACGGAAACATCTTCTTTGTGGGTGCAGTTGTAATTCTTCTCACTGTTATTCCTGCAATTTTTGCCGCAAAGAGCTTTAAAAAGAGAATGACGCAGGTCAGCAAATAATGCCAAACATTATTTTGAAAAACGTCTCTGCTCTGCCTGCTCAGATTACGGCAGACGGACAAAGCATTTTTCTCCTTACAGGAGAAAGCGGGCAGATTTTTAGTGAGAACAGCAGCTTTCTTCTTGAGGCGGCGGTCAAAAAGAGCAGCGAAATCAAATGCGGTCGGCTTTTCAAGAGCCTAATTCTAAGCTGCTGTTTCCCCGTAATAAGCAGATACCGCGTCACCGTAAACGGCGAAAAGGCTGAAATTGAATTTGACGCCGAAACCTCGCGCGGCTATATCTGCGGCGATAAATATGAGCGGCTTATTCCGCTTTCGCCGCATTGCGGCTTTGAGACGCTCGGGTTTTCGGTTTGTGACGAATCAGATGTTCGCGAATCTGTTATTAAAAAAGGGCGCCGGTTGGCGTTTTTGAATGCGGCTTCCGCCATAGCTTGGTTTTGCGAGTATTACCTTCCGATTCCGGCAATCTTAGCGCTGGTATTTGCGCTTACCTACCGGCAGACGGATCTCAAAAACGCGCTGATCTCAACCGGGATCGTGGCTGCTATTATGACCGCAGCCGCCGCGGTTGTCTGCATACCGATTCATCTGCTTTCAAAAAAGCTGACGAAGAAGCTTGAGGGCAAAAGGGAAAAGCGCCGCAAAAAAGCGCGCAGCAGATTTCATTCATATAAGCACCTGTTTGACGGTGAATACATCACGGCAGTGATTTCGGAGGGTTGATAAATCCCGTTTAAACCAAAGATAAATTGAACAAAATCAAGGACTGCTCCGATATGTTTATAGCAAAGGCATAAACATTTTCGCAGCAGTCCCCTTTTATGTTAAGATGAAAAAAGCCACCCGCAATGCGGTTTTTTAAGGCAAATTTTCACCCGTTTTTTGAGAACCTTGCTTTTAGCTGTTCTATTTTTTCAACTATCCAAAACCTGACCTCATATTTTGGGCGACTCTTAACAAGCTCCATTTCTCCGCCGGACAGAACATCGGAAAGCTCTTCTTCTCCCGCCGCCGCAGAAAGACACAGCGGAGGAAACATCACACACCACCAATTTTTGCCTGCGCTTTCTCCGATTTCAACGCGCAGCGCGTTGTATTCCCCGGCAGGCAGTGTAATATCGCCGTAGCTTTTTGTCGGAAAGCTGCTTTTGCCGACCGAAACGCAGACGGTCTCATCAAAGCCGTTTTCGCGCAGCGTTTTTTTTGCTGTTTCAAAAAACAGAGGGAGGTTCTTGCAGGCTTCGGCTTCAGCCTGTTCAAGAGTAGCGTTTTCAGAAAAGACATCTTTGCTTTTTTCAAGCAGAGCGTCACGGACAAGGAGCTTTACCTTTTGATCCTCTGCGCTGTCGGAATTGGCAATAACGTGCAGCCGCAGAACCTCCTGCCTCACTTTGCCGCACCTGCCCTCAAACGATGACAGCGAAAGCAGCACGGCAAGGAACAACGCCGCAAAGCAGGAAAGCTCAAAAATTTTTGCATTGAATTTCATTTCTATGTACCTCTCTGACCGCTGCCGGTCAGGAGATTCAATACTGGCCGGCGCAAAAGTTTTTTCAGTCAGATTCTTGGTTCAATGAAAGGCTTTTATTCAGCTGCCAATACAAAAAAATCACAACATACACCGCCGCAATTGAAAGCAAAAACCAGCAAAAACTGAACCGCGGACAAATCTGCCCGAGAATGTTCCCCGGTATTGATGAATAATTCCAGACATTCAACTGAAAAATAAGGTTGACAACAACACCCACCAAAAATTCAACCGCAGTTATCACAACGGCGCCTATTAGTCCGCGCAAAACAAGCGACCTCGTTTTCATACCAAGGTTTATGAAGTAAAGCGCTGTGAAAATTGCCCCGCCGGTGAGGAACATTGTCCAGTGAGTGTACTGCCGAAAAAGAATTTCAATCAGGCAATACATAACGCTGCCCACGCAAAACACAATGGTTAATTCAATTATCCTTTTTTTGTATGTTGACTTCATTTTTTTCACCCGAATTTATTATTATAAAAACAGGAGACAATATAAGAGGATAATATACCCGACTTTTCTCTTGTCTGCCACGAGAAACAAAAACTTTTGTCGTAACTATTGACAAACAGCTCCATTTGTGAATAATATTCATATACGGTGCGCCGCCGGACTCGGTCTGCGGCACAGCTCACGAAAGGAATCTTTATTCCGGCACCGAAAGGGGGTAATACGATGAACGATACATTTGAAAAAATCAGCGATATTATCGGCACGCGTTTTGAACTGAGCGAAACCAAAATCACTCCGGAAACCACATGGGAGGAGATTGGCGCTGACAGCATTGACCTTGTTGACCTTATCTCTGAAATTGAGGACGAATTTGACGTCAGCGTTCCGGACGATTCAATCGAGGACCTCAAAACTGTCGGCGATGTTGTAAAGCTCGTTGATGAATTATAAGCTTTGGGTATATTACCCTGACAACAAAACATTAAGCAGCTGCTTTGAGCTTTGAACTCATGCAGCTGCTTTTTTGATCTTGCAAACAAAAAAGCCTGCCGTCACAAAAGAGGCAGGCTCAAAATATCAACTCAACTTACGCAACGGTCTCAGAGGTGAAGTCTGAATCAAAGCAGGAGCAGGAAACATAATTTTCTCTGCTGTCAGCGTCCTTGGCATTCTTCTTTTCAATGAGCTTTGTAACAGCGAGGTATGCGCCGTAAACAGCAGCAACAACAGAAGCGATGATTGCAAAAGTCTTAATGATTTTCTTAAAAGTATCCATATCAATAGTCCTCCGTTAATTTAATTTTGTTTATTATAGCACGAACGGATTAACAAGTCAACCGAAAAGAGGATTAAAAAGAATAGTTTTTTCTCACCCGAAAGGCGAACAACAACGGTAACAAACTTTTAAAAATGGCATACATTTATATTCTTAAGTTTGTTCGTTTTGAACGGTTACTTCAATGTATCTCCTGCTCAAGCTCATCAAAAACATGACCGGCAAAAAAATCGCGAATCGATATATTCAGTCCGTCGCAGAGCTTTTTTATTGTTGAAATATTGGTTCCGTTATTTCGTTTGCTGACAATATTGTTGAGCGTTGACTGCGTGATCCCACTTATAATAGCAAGCTTATTGACGGTTATGTTGTTTTCTTTGCAAAGCTCCAGAATCCGCAATCTCACTGCTTCTCCTATCGTCACAACTTCCACCCCTTTTACTGTTCGGCTATATATAAGGATAACCGATAAGAGGTTAAAAACTTAACTCAAATGAGTTGACTTTTGAATTTTTATATGATATTATTAACTCAAATGAATTAACTACGTGAAGGGAAGAGAGAAAAATGACTAAAATGTCTCGGAGAATTGAATTGTATCGTGAATATATAAATAACCCGCTGCACAACGAGTTTGTCAATGAGCACAGCAAGATCAAAGTATGCCCTCCCTTGAAAAAGGCGATAATCATTTTGCAGATAATTTACACCGTTTGGTTTGCCATAATGTTCTCCAAAGGCATAACCAACTCCACTACACTCATTTGTATAGGACTTGGTGTAGCCAACCTTATCTTCCGAGGTCTATACTCACATTTTGATCTTGATTACAAAAGCAAAGACTATAAGCAGAAAGAAAAAGCATTGCTTGAAAAATACAAAAATAAAGGGCTGTACGTATTTGATTATATAGATCTTACTCGCTCAGGTTGCGGAGAATTGGATTCAAACGATATGCATATATGCAGCGTCACTAAGCAGCCGTTGTCTTACAGCAAATGGACTTGGTGTGCCAAAAAAGGAAATTGTGAAAAGTGTGAAACTTTCCTTACGGCAATTCATCAATAACAATCCAACTGTTAAAACAATAACAATGAAAGGAGGAACTCACCATGGCAAAATGTCCGTACTTTGATGACAAAGGTTCTGGTTGGTGCATCGAACCGTATTGCAAAATCATCTGCAACAGCATTTCAGATGATAAATACAAACACGTTTGCGATACATACAACTACGAAAATTGTGATTACTACAAAAATCACAGCTGATAACTCCCAAAAAAACAGCCGGGCGCTTTCACGTCCGGCTGTTTTTTGCCTTGTTTTGCTTTATTCTGTTTTCTCGGGTTCGGCAGGAGCAGCCTCTTTAAAGCGCACCTCGCCGTTTTCAAGAACACATTCATATTCGTGCTTTGCGGCAACAGAACCCTCGAGGATCTGTTCAGAAAGCTTATCTTCAACCTTGGTCTGAATTGCGCGGCGGAGAGGTCTTGCACCGTATACCGGATCAAATCCCGCGTCGGCGACCATAGTCACGACCTCGGGTGAAAAGCTCATTTCTATTTCCATTGTTTTGAGTCTCTCACTCGTCTGCTTAAGCATACGGGAAGCAATTTCATGAATCTCGTCTTTCGTCAGCTGATTGAAAACAATTATCTCGTCAACACGGTTGAGGAACTCGGGTCTGAACGCCTTTTTCAGCTCTGACATAACAGCGTCGTGAATCCTTGTGTCGTCAAGCGCGCCGTTGTCTTCGCTCGCATTCTTAAAGCCGATCGTTCTGCCCTCACCCGCAATCAGCTTTGCGCCGATATTTGAGGTCATGATAACAACAGTGTTCTTAAAGTCAACACGCCTGCCCTGGGAGTCAGTGAGAATACCGTCGTCAAGAATCTGGAGCAGCATGTTGAAAACATCCGGGTGCGCCTTTTCGATCTCATCAAAAAGAATTACGCTATATGGCTTTCTTCTGACCTTTTCGGTCAGCTCGCCGCCCTCCTCATAGCCGACATATCCCGGAGGAGAACCGACAAGACGTGAGGTCGTGTGCTTTTCCATGAACTCCGACATATCAAAACGTATGACGGCGTTTTCATCGCCGAACATTGCCGCCCCGAGTGCTTTGCAAAGCTCGGTTTTGCCCACGCCGGTGGGTCCGAGGAAGATAAACGAACCAAGCGGTCTTTTCGGGTCTTTGAGTCCGCTCCTGCCACGGCGTATGGCTCTTGCAACAGCGGAAACGGCTTTGTTCTGACCGACTATACGCTTATGCAAAATGCTTTCCATTTCAAGCAGGCGCTGACTTTCTTCCCGCGTCAGCTCGGTTACGGGGATACCCGTCCAGCCTGCAACGATTTGAGCGACCTCTTCTGCCGTCACTTCGCCGCCGACGCGCGAGCTTTCTTCCTTCCAGTTTGTTCTGGAGGCAGTCAGGCGCGAACGCAGCTCTTTTTCTCTGTCGCGCAGAGCGGCAGCTCTTTCAAAGTCCTGAGAGTTGACGGCGGCAGCCTTTTCTTCATTGACCTGCTTGATGTCGTCTTCAAGCTTTTTGACCTCCGGCGGCGTTGTGAATGCGCGCAGTCTGACTCTTGAGCATGCCTCGTCAACAAGGTCTATAGCCTTATCAGGCAGATATCTGTCTGTGATATACCTCGAAGACATCTTGACAGCGGCAACGATTGCGTCATCGGTAATTTTTACCTTGTGGTGTGCCTCATATTTGTTGCGCAGACCTTTAAGAATTTCAATCGCCTCGTCCTCCGTCGGTTCACCGACCTTAACGGGCTGAAAACGTCTTTCAAGCGCGCTGTCTTTTTCAATATACTTGCGATATTCTTCAAGCGTTGTTGCGCCGATCACCTGCAATTCACTCCTTGCAAGCGAGGGCTTGAGAATATTCGCGGCGTCTACGGCACCCTCCGCCGAGCCGGTACCGATAAGATTGTGAACCTCATCTATGAACAAAATGACGTCCTTTGCCTTAATAACTTCATCAATGCAGGTTTTTATCCTTTCTTCAAAATCACCGCGGTATTTGGTACCTGCAACCATGCCCGTCAAGTCAAGCGACACGATTCGCTTGTCGCGCAGCAGCTCGGGCACCTCTCCCTGAGAAATTTTAAGCGCAAGCCCCTCGGCAATTGCGGTCTTGCCTACGCCCGGCTCACCGATGAGGCAGGGATTGTTCTTTGTTCGCCTTGAAAGGATCTGAATGACCCGTTCAATTTCTTTTTCTCTGCCGATTACGGGATCTATCTCAGAACGGCGTGCCTTTTCTGTCAGATCCTGACCGTACTTATCAAGGTTCGGCGTTGAGCTTTTTTGGGCGCTCTTTGAGTTTCCTCTGCCGGTCTGAGAATACGGAGAAGAATTATTTCCACCGTTTGAAAGTTCATCAAGCATAAGTGGAATTGAAACACCGAGCTGAGAAAGAATGAAAGCGGCGCAGCCGTCACCCTCCCTGAGCATTGCGGCGAGCAGGTGCTCGGTTCCGACATAGCCGGCGTTTTCGCTCCTTGCAAGCGAGATCGAAAGCTCAATGATATGCTTGCAACGTGGTGTGAAATCGTCCGGCGTCAAAACGGTAGGGATTCCCACGCCCACGGTGCTTCTGATGAGTTCTTCAACCTTTGGCGCCGTTACTCCGCGCGAAGAAAGCAGCGCAGTTGCCGCTCCGTTATCTTCACGAACAAGACCCATAAGCAAATGCTCGCTTCCTATATATGTGTGACCGAGATTTTCCGCAACCTCAATTGCCGAATTGAGAGCGCGGTTAGCTTTTTCGGTGAAACCTGTGAACTTATACATAAATATCAACTCCTTTGTAACCGCAGGTTAAAATCAACTGCGGTCATCTTGATAAAAAGCCACCTGTCAGGCGGCATTTTTTTCTGGATAACCGGTGATGAAAGCCTTGGCAGAAAAATCCTGCCAAAGCTCATACGCCGTGATTGGTTGGTGATCGCCTTATTCAAGCGCAGCTTTAACACTCTGCGCTCTGAAAACGTCACGCTCGCGCGCCGTCATGTCTTTTTCGCAGTCTGCATTAATCGTTGCCGGCTGCATTTCAACCAGCAGCTTTCCGAGCGTTTCAAGCGGAATCTCCAAAATACCCTCCGCTGCGCCGAGACGCACAAGCGAGAACAAAGAAATAAACTCGCGAAAGCTCATCATGTGCGCGCTTTTGAGTATTCCCCATGAGCGCCATATTTTATCAATAAAAGTGTCATCTCTGAGCAATGCCTCGCGCGCCTGCTTTTCCTGTTCGGCAATCTGCAATGCAATTGCGTTGAGATTTTGGAGCGCCGCCTGTTCTGAAATTCCAAGCGTAACCTGATTGCTCAACTGAAAAACGTCGCCGAGAGCGCGGTTTTCTTCGCCGAATGCCGGGCGAAGAGTCATTCCGAGCCGCGCAACGGTTGAAGCAAGGCGATTCACCGCCGTGCCGGAAAGCGCCGGGAGATGAAGCAGAACAGAGGCTCTCATTCCCGTTCCGAGATTTGTCGGGCATTGGGTCAGGTATCCGAGCCGTTTGTCAAAGGCAATAGCTGCGTTTTCTTCAAGCTGTCTGTCAAAGACCGCGGCTTTTTGATATGCTTCCTCAAGGGCAAGACCGGGCAGAATCGCCTGAATCCTTGCGTGGTCTTCTTCACAAAGCATGATGCTGACGTCCTCCTTTTCAGAGAGGATCAGCGCTCTGCCCTCGGGAGCATATGCAAATTCGGGGCTGATGAGGTGTTTTTCCGCAAGGGAAACAGCCTGTGACTTTGAAAATGACTTCATTTCAATGTACTCAAGCTTTTCGCCGCAAGGAGCGGAAAGAAAAATGTTCTTCAAAACTTCATTGACCTTTTGCTTTTCGGCGCTGCCGAGTCTTGCAGGGAACGGATATTCCTCGAGATTTCTTGCAAGTCTGACGCGTGTGCTGAGCACAACGTCAAAGTTCTTTCCCTTGTTTGAATACCACTTCATTTTACTTTTCCTCCTTGCCTTTCAGCTCCTTTATTTCGTCACGCAGAGCAGCAGCCTGTTCAAAATTCTGTTCTTCAACGGCGCGCTGCATCTGCTTTTCAAGATCTTTGATTTTATCCTCTTTTGAAACTTCTTTCTTTTCCGCTTTCACGGGTTCATCATCAACCTTTGTGTATTCAATAGGTGTTCTGCCAACATGTCCGGTTCTTCCGTGAATACGCTGAATTGAGGGAAGAAGACGGTCATAAAACCGTGAATAGCAATCTGCACAGCCGACCATACCGGTTCTGATGATATCGTCAAAACTGCTGCCGCATTTTTCACACAATTCACTTTTTGCGCCTGCGAGGGCAAACGCGCTGTCTTTGAAGAATGATGAAAAGATGTTGGGAATACTCAACGAAAAGTCATCGAAAAATCCGTCAAAGCCAAGTTCTTTTGCGCATTCTTCACAGAGGTGACTTTCCGTCGCCTCTCCGTTTATAACTCTTTTAATATGGGTAGTAGCTTCTCTTTTTTGACAATTCTGACACAACATAATACATTCCTCCGTTCGCGGTATTTTTTTAACCGCCTTATTCAAGATTGATAACTGTGAGCAGCAGCTGCTTGAACACAGACGCCCTGACCTTATCTCTCTGTTCGCTGTCAACGGCTCTTAACGAAGAATCGCTGACGGCTGCAAGTATAAGCTTTGCGTCGCGTTTTGAGAGCAGCTCACGATAAACGAGATTTATAAGATGATTCCGGCAGGTCGTCTCATCAATGGACTGCCCGACGGAGCCGACAACGTGCATCAAAAGAGTGTTCCCGTCATAATGCACGCGTGCGATCCTTATAAAACCGCCGCCGCCTCGCCTGCTTTCAACAATATATCCGCGCTCCGGCGTAAAGCGGGAAGAAATGACGTAATTTATCTGACTGGGCACGCAGCCAAGCGTTTGAGCCAAGGTGTTACGCTGAATTTCTACCTCATCTTTTCCGTCCAGCATTTCGGAAATCATGTGAGCGATTGCATTTGAAAGATTCATTTGGTGAACGCCTCCTTTGTGTTTGACTTTGACTTTCTTTGACTTTCTATTGTTTATTATATACGCTTTTGACTTTCTTGCAAAGGTCAAAAAAGGTAAAAAGTGCTTAATTTCCGTCAATTTTTAAAATTAGCTCTCATTTCCTTTGATTTTCTCACTTTTTAAATTTTTCAAAATATTTTTGTTTGCTTCTGAAAAGCGATTTAGATGCCTTTTTGACTTTGACCTTCTAACGTCAAAGTCAAAAAATTCATGAGAAACTTCTACGCCAAAAAAGCTCTCGTTTTCAAGCTGACGATTGGTTTTTTTCATCGGTTTGCCGCCTTAAAAAGAATTTTCTTTTTATTTTGCGCCGCCGGCAACGCTCTTATTCTGCGAACGGCGGCAAAACAAAAGCGCGCTCAAAAAGATTGAAATCTTAAAAACCTTTCAGGAACACATTACACGGCAAAACGTATAATGATGATGAAAGCAGGACAGCGGAAAGCAAAAAGCTCTCCGCCGCTCCTCTGAAAGGAGGTCAGACGATAGTATGTGTAATAACCTTTTTGGTGGCAACAGCTGCTCATGGATCATCCTTCTTTTGATCCTCTCCTGCGTATTCGGCACTAACAACACCTCAAGCAACGGATGTGGCTGCGAAAGCAACTTTGCAAACAACAACTGCGGCTGCGGCTGCTGACAAAAAACGGGCATTGTTCTTTCCTCTTTAGCTTTTCCTCCTTAACTCAAAAAAGAACCGTCGCAGCTGCGGCGGTTCTTTGCATAGCTTTTGTTCCGGTGTAAATCAAAAATGTGCTGCTGCACTCGTCTCAAGCCGGACAGTGTAAGCAAAACAAAAAAAGCTACAATCCATAAACAACATCATGACAAGATGCGAAATGAATTATAGCTTTATTTTTTGAGAGTAAAAAACTTATTCGCCGTCTTCTCCGTCAAGCTTGAGCAGCTTTTTGATGAGCTTTGCAAGCTTTTGAAGAAGATATGTGATATCCTGCCAATACATCATAATTGAAAAATCCATAGTTAATTCCTCCAATATGTAATATCAGTGTCCTGCTTCATGGATAAATTATATAACGTTTTGCATTTTCTGTCAACAAGATATTAAAAAAATATTAACGGCGTTCGAAAATCAGAAGTATCTCATCAAAGCAACGACTTTGCCGAGAATAACAACTTCGTCAACAATGATAGGGTCAAAAAGGTCGTTTTCCGGTTGGAGACGAAAATGACCGTTTTCTTTATAAAATGTTTTGACCGTAGCTTCATCGTCAATGAGTGCAACAACAATGTCGCCGTTGTTGGCAACGGGAGTCTGCTCGGCAAAAATAATATCCCCGTCAAAAATACCGGCGTTCAGCATACTTTCGCCGCGGACATGCAAAGCAAAAAGCGGTTTTTCTTTTGAAACATAGCCGGAATACGGCAGATAGCACTCCACCTGCTCAACGGCAAGTATCGGCATACCGGCGGTGACAACACCGAGCAGCGGGACATGATGAACGTTTTCTGCCTGCCCCACAATGCGGATCGAGCGCTTAAGCATGGGGTCGCGGACGATATATCCCTTTTCTTCAAGGGCGTCAAGATTCGCCTGAACGGAGGACGTTGAGCGCAGACCGACAGCCTGGCATATTTCTCTGACCGAGGGAGGTACGCCGTCGCCGGCGCGTTCCTTGAGGTATTCCAGAATGCGATACTGATTGTCGCTTAACGGTTTCATAGCCGCACCTCTTTCTATTAAATATCAGAGCAGGCGAACAAATGATCACCTGTTACTGAGATTATAACACACAGTTTTGAAAAATGCAAACATTTGTTTGGATTTTTTGAAGATTTTTTCACCTTTTTTGAAAATTTTTTGTTTTTCGGCACAGAATGGTATAAATTCCTGTACACAGAAGCAAAATATTTTTGCACAGCCGCCAAGGCGTTGAAACAAAAGGTCGCATAACTCAAAAGCAAATGTATCCTCTTGCATTTCATCAGCCGAAAGCGGTCGGAATTTTTTTGAAACGGCGGTCATAAGAATGAAAAACAACAGTAAATTTACAAGCTCTTTTCTCTCATCAAAAAAAGCGTTTTATGCCACGGTTGCGATCGGTCTTGTTGCCGTCATTGTTGCCGCCGTGGCGGTCAGAATGACCTCTAACCGCGTCAAGCGCGAGCTTTCAAGCATTGCCGACGAGAACAATTCTCTTCTGACAAGCGACGTTCAAACTCCCGTCAGTGACGAGCCGGACACACGCGTTTTTCCCGATGACGACATTGCGGAAGAAGACACCACCGAAAAGGTTGAAAAAACAACCGAGAACAAAACGCAAAACACAAAAGCCACCGAGCCGGAAATTCCCTCAACCAAAGCAGCCGCAAAAATCAGCAATTCATCCTATTTAATGCCGCTCAAAGGCAAAGTTACAAAAGGCTTTTCGCCGGAGACGCCCGTTGAAAACAAAACTATGGGCGATTTCCGCACACACGGCGGCGCCGACTTTGAGGGCAAGGAGGGCGAAGAAGTAATTTCCGTCGGCAACGGAATTGTAACTCGTGTTCTTGTTGATTCAATGTGGGGATATGTCATTGAAATTGACCACGGAGATTTCACGGCGCGATATATTGGGCTCAGCCAGGAGAATGCAGTCAGCATCAACGACGAAGTAAAGTCCGGACAAAAAATCGGCGTTCTTTCAACAATTCCCGCTGAACGCGAGGACGGAGCTCACCTGCATTTTGAGGTACTCAAAGACGGAAAAGCAAGCGATCCCCTCGCTGCCCTCGGTGCAGCCGAATAACGCGCCCCCGTGAACCGCTTAGGGGCAAAAAAAGAAAGCCGGAGCCTTTGCACCTATCGGTGTTTGCCTTCGGCTTTCTTAGGCTATTCAATTATGAAATGAAACAAGTATAAGAATCTCAAATAAAATGTTCACAGAAAGTTTTAAATTTTATAAAAAACTCTTGTAACTTTGGAAACAATGTGCTATAATCAGCGTAGCAAATACAGAAACTCTATGAAAGAAGGCAATTATAATGGACAATTTTGTAAAGGCTATCTATGATTTCATCAACAAGTTCATCGAGACAATTAAAAATCTTGTTAAGAACTTCCGCGATTGGAACGACGACAACTAAGAGATGAAAAAGCAGACCTTCGCTTCGGCGGAGGCTTTTTCTTTTTCTGTCTGCACAAACGGATTCAAACAGTCGCAAAACTCCGCCGCAGTTTTAAAATTGATTTTTAGGCTTGATTTTGAAAGCGCGGTATTGTATACTTTTTGGTAGATTAAAACAAAGGTGGTTATTTCATGGCAAAGCTCAAGGATATCGACAGCATGGCGGATCAAAAAGGTACCGGCGTCAAAACGCTCTGGCAGTTTGTAAAATTTATTTTTGTCAGCCTGCTTGCAATGATAGTTCAGTTCGCAACGCTCAATATACTTCTTCTGCTGCCGCAGATCAAAGCGATCGTCTCTCAACCGTATGAGTTTTGGGTCTTTGTTTCAGACGGACTTGAAAAGAACGGGCTCGGATATTTCATCGCTTTCAACATTGCCAACATTTTGGCACAAATCGTCGCTTTCTTTGTCAACAGAGAAAAGACTTTCAATTCCGGCGCAAACATCGCCGTAACACTCCCTATATACATAGTTTTCACTGTTGCCCTCATCTGCTTTTCGGCATGGCTTTCTCCCACTCTCCAGGGTCTGTTCGTAAAAATGGGAATGGGCACACAGGGCGCGGCAAATGTTTCAACAATGTGTTGCTCGGCAATTCAATTTTTCCTCTACTTCCCCGTTGACAAGATCCTTTTCCACAAGAAAAAAGAGGATAAAGAAGAACAGAAAGAGGAAAAATAAAACCAGTCATAAGCTGACTCAGATTCAAAAAGCGTTTCCTTAAGCCGCAATGAGCCCGAAGAACTTATTTTCCGGCGCATTGCGGTTTTCCTCGGCTTAGTCCGTCCGCAAACCATTTTGCACGGCAGGACAAAAGAAACGCTTTCTGTGCTGAAAGGCATTCTACCCGGAGGTAAAAATGTTCAAACTTATTCAATGCGCAGAAAACACCTATTATCTTAAGTGCTTTGCCAACACCGGCGTTTATCATCTCGGCAACGGCGAAGTAATTCTCATCGACAGCTGCGACCACAAAAAGAGCTATACCGACCTTGACACTCACCTTGAAGAGCGTGGCTGGCGTGTTAAACTCATAATCAACACTCACGCCCACGTTGACCACATTTTCGGCGACAAGTTTTTTAAAGAAAAGTATGGCTGTGAGGTGTGCTCAAGCCGAATCGAAAGCCACATGACCGATATTTCAGACATTGAGGGACGTATATACTTCAATGCCGTTCCGATAAACAGGCAGAACAACTACTTTTTTAAGCCCGTGTCCACCTATTCAAAGCCGCTTTCAGAGGTAACGCTCCCGAACGGCTTTGAGATTCTTCCGCTTCCGGGTCACACCTTTGATATGGTAGGAGTACGGACACCGGACAATGTGTGGTTGCTCGGTGACGCGGTACTCTCAAAAGAGACATTCGAAAGCTATAAGCTCCCGTTCTTTTTTGACGTAAACAAAAGCATTGAAACGCAAAAAATGCTTTCATCTCTCAGCGGCAGTCTTTTTATTCCATCACACGCGGCTGCCTGCGAGGACATCTCCCCTCTTGCCCTTTACAACGCAGACTGCCTCGAAAAGCTAAAGGACTACTTTCTTTCAATCAGCGACGGCAGAACAGTTGAAGAAATTTTTTCTCTCTGCTGCAAAGAGCTCGATTTAAAATTCGGCATGGATCAGTTCGGAAAACTGATTTTCACCGTCAAATGCTTTTTACAAGCCCTCATTGACGACGGAAAACTCACTGCGGACATCAGTGATTACAGACTCATATACCGGGTTATCAAATAAAAAAAACGCGACGCCGCACGGCTGCCGATTGCAGTACCGTGCGGCGAATTTTATTTGATTTCATAAATTTCGGTTTGTGTATCTGCTTTTCTTTTTGAATCCATCTCTGAAAAGTTGCCGGATTTCTGCCTGCAAAACATTCTTCCTTCTTCAAGCTTTTCATCGTTAAAAATCAGTTCAGCATAAACATTAACATCTTCATATTCTTTGTCAACGGAACCATCGTTTGAATTCTTGAGTCTCAAGTCTTCGCTGTAAAATTTAACAGCATCTATGACCTTTCCGTTTTCGCGGCGTCTGAGCTTTGAAAAAACTGTTCCGCTCTTTTCAAGAAGCTTCAAAACTTCTCTTTCGCCGTCACCGACTTTCATTTCTTTAAAGTTTCGGATAAAATCAGTGACACAATTCTTGCTGATAGAAACCACATAATGACCCATATAAAACTCATTCATTTTATCAAAATCAGGGAACGGCGTAATATCTCCCACAGCACAAAATGAAATCTTGCCATACTTATCTTTGCGCATAAAGATTATGATTCGGGCAAGCTCCGGCTCACAAGAATTAACTCTGTCATCACTAATCTTAGGATCGCTACGATTTGGCAGCCACAGATCTTGCGCATAGCTTCCAAATGCTCTCTCGGCTGAATTTGTCAGCACCTTTTTTTCAGTGCGCCCAAGTTTTTCCTTATACTCCCCATAAGGCAGAAATCCGTTCCTTCTGAGAATATCTGCTGCGGTTTCATAATCTTTTGCACGAATAGCTTTTTCATAAATTCTTTCGCATGTCTCAGGAATTTCATCAAAGGTATCCGAAGAATAAAGACGGTAATAATTGGTTTCACTCAGACGCTTTTCTGCATGACTGCTTAGACAAACTGAGCCAACCGCAAAAATTAGGTAAACCGAACAAAACACGGTAATCAGCCTTTTGGGCGATTTAAACCTTACGGCAGAACCGTTTTTTATTCTTCGTGCCGAAACAAAGCAATATATTGCGCAAAGAGGCATAAATGCAAAGGCAGCGCAAATGTAAAAATCCTCAAAAGCTGCCGAAGCATTAAACACAAACGGTGTTGCTGCTTCAACTATGTATTGGGTGTTTGTCCAGAGTGAGTATGCACTCCTCAAAGGAATTGCACAACCGAAAATCGCTATGACCGATGAAACAACACCTACGGCAGTCAGTATTTTGCGATACTTTTTGCTCCTGGCATACAATACTATGAACATCAGAATGAACACCAGACCGAAGCTTACCGCTGCTCCGACAATATCGTTTTCTATTTTGATATATTCCGGCACGAGCAGCCCAAATCCCAGCGTCGTAACAAGCAAAAAAAGCTGTGTTATAAACGAATCCAGACCGTCTTCCATACCTAAGCCTGCGATCGCGGCAAAGCCGTTCAGCACCAATATCAGCACTCCGGCAATAACTGCCCACCACGTTTTTTCCTTATACAACTCTTCAAATTCAGAACGGACGTTCTTCTTTATCTCGTTATCTTCGCCCATATCAAGCAAAGCAAGGTCAACGCTTTCTTCCTCGGCATAGCCGATTTCACGGTAATAGTCGGCTTTGTCAAGAATGTGAGCTGCAAGCTCCCGGGCAATTTCGCGCTTTCTATATTCCGGGAGGGTTTCCGGAATAAGATCAGAAAGATAATCTTTGATTTTTTGATTCATATCTGTTTCCCCTTAAACACCTGCGGATATAGCATTGCCGAAAATAACCTTTCCCACAGCATCTGAATATGCCGACCATTCTTTTTTTGCCTCTGCAAGGGTTTTAAGACCTTTTTTGGTGATTTTGTAATACTTGCGATTTCTTCCGGAAGACTCTGTCCAATATGATTCGAGGTAACCGCCTTGTTCAAAGTTGTGCAAAATCGGGTAAAGTGTGCCTTCTTTGAAGTTGAACGTCATGTCACTCTTTTCGGCAATACGCTTGATTATCATATAGCCGTAAAGATCCTCATTTTCAAGCACAGAAAGCACAAGTAGCGCACTGCTGCCCTTTGTCAGTTCTCTTTTAATATCCATATAAAATCCTCCCGCTGCAGTATTCGATATGTCTGTTCAAACATAGAGTTACTATACATCGTAACTCTATGTATATATGATAGCATTATTTTGCCCTCCTGTCAACATAAAATATTATATTTAAAATTTTCTGTCAATCTATAATGGAGAATTTTTCAATTGACAAAAGCCGGACAGGTGATTCCCGTCCGGCTATCATTATCAGTCTGAAATTTTGCTGAGAAAAGCCTTGAGCCTTTCTGTCTGAGGATTTTCTATAAGCTCTCTTGCATCGCCCTCTTCGGCAATAACGCCGTTATCCATAAAAATAATCCTGTCTGAAACCTCTTTTGCAAAAGTCATCTCATGTGTGACAATAACCATTGTCATGTGCTCTTCGGCGAGCTCACGGATAACCTTAAGAATTTCTCCGGTCAGCTCCGGATCAAGCGCACTTGTCGGTTCGTCAAAAAAGAGAATTTTCGGTTCAAGCGCCATTGCACGCGCAATTGAAACACGTTGCTGCTGACCGCCGGAAAGCTCGCATGGGTAGTTTTTCACCTTTTCGGAAAGTCCCATTTTTTCAAGAATCGCGAGTGCCTTATTTTCAATTTCGGCGTAAATTGCCTTTTTATTCTTTTTAAAATCCGGGCGTTCCTTTGCCTGCAGCTTCATGGCAAGCGTCACATTGTCAAGCACACTGTACTGAGGAAACAGGTTGAATTGCTGAAAAACCAAACCGATTTTAAGCTGCTTTTCTCTGCGTTCCTTTTGAGAGATCTTTGCCGGATTCTGCGAATCAAAAATCACATCGCCGTCAACGGTAATCTTGCCGGTATCGGCTGTTTCAAGGAAGTTGATGCAACGCAAAAGCGTGGTTTTTCCGCTGCCGGAGGAGCCTATGATTGAAAGCACCTTTCCCTCCTCAAGGTCAAAGGAAACGCCCTTGAGAACCTCAGTGTTTCCGAATGATTTACAAATATTCTTAACTTCAAGAATTGCCATTATGCTCCCTCCTCAGCTTTTGAAATAGTCAAGCTTTTTTTCAAGCTTTGCAAAAAGAACCGTAAGCAGACCGTTGAACACAAGGTAATACACGCCTGTAAAGAACAGCGGCCAAATTTCACCGGAAATTCCGCGCGACGACTTCATGAAAGCCGAGCCTGCCCAGATAATCTCCTGGAGAGCGATTATCCTTGAAAGAGAAGTATCCTTGACAAGAGTGATAATTTCATTTGACATCGGCGGCACTATGCGCTTGATCATCTGCAAAAGCGTAACCTTAAAAAAGATTTCGCTTTTTGTCATTCCAAGCACCTGACCTGCCTCCTGCTGTCCCTTAGGTACGCCTTGAATTCCACCGCGGTATATTTCTGAAAAATAGCACGCGTAGTTAATAATGAACGCAACGCTGCACGCAATGAAACGTCCGCCCTCGCCCGTTCCCCAAATATTGTTGCCCATAATAAGACCGGGAAAGTAATATATGATCATAAGCTGAATCATCAGCGGTGAACCGCGCACTATCCACACAATTGTTTTGACGAGAGCAGAAAGCGGCTTGAAACGCGACATTGAGCCGAGAGAAATGATGAGTCCGAGCGGTATTGCGCCGGCAAGTGTGACAAAAAACAGCTTGAGCGTTTGCAAAAAGCCAATATTCAAGGCGTCAAACACAATCGGAAACTGCGTTGCAAAATTATCAAACATTTTTAAACTCCTAAAATTTCACTTAATTTATCATATGAAAAAGGACAGTTTGACAGAGGACTTTTGAAAAGCCCCCTGTCTGAAAAACTTTTTAACAAATCATTTATTTAATAAGCGCTTCCTGAACACCGTAAGTTTTTGCAAGCTCTTCCATTGAACCGTCTGCAAGACTCTTGTCAAAGAACTCATTGAGCTTTGCGGCAAGGTCCGAACCCTTACGGAAACCTACGCCGTATTCTTCGCTGTTGAGCTTAATGTCGGTTGCGGCGAGCTTTGCAAAGCCGGTTCCCTCGCCTACCATTGCGCCTGCCATGAGTGAATCGATGATTGCCGCGTCACTAGTGCCGCTTGCAACCTCTGTCAGTGCGTCCGACTGTTTTTCAACCTCGGTGTACTTAAAGCCGTTTGCTTCTGCCTGGTTTTTACCTGCCGAACCGTTTTCAACGGCAAAATTGAGTTCCTTGCAATCGTCAACCGACTTGATTGAATCGACTTTATCTGACGGAAGAATAACGATCTGAGCATTATTACAATATGCCTTTGAGGTTTCCATTGCTGCTTTTACATCATCGGTAAGGGTCATGCCGTTCCATACGCAGTCAATGTTCTTTCCGTTGAGGTCAATGATCTTATTATCCCAACCGATTTCAACAAATTCAACATCAACGCCGATTTCTTTTGCAAAAGCTTTTGCAAGGTCTGCGTCAAAACCTATCCATTCGCCGCTGTCCTTGTCCTTATAATCCATGGGTTCAAACTCTGTAATGCCGACAACAAGCTTGCCCTTGCTCTTTACATATTCAAGGTCGCTGTCTGCCGAAACGGCTTTGCTTTCATCGGAAGCTCCGGCGGCTGTTGTGGTTTCTGTTCCTTCGCTTTTGTTGCAGGCAACGAGAACGAAGCCGATTGTCGCTACAAGGACGGCAAGAACGAGTGCGATAATTTTTTTACTCATGATAACTACTCCTTTTTCTGCGGCAGCGCCGCGTTTGCTTTTAATTTTTTGTGAGTTTTATTTGTCTCACGCTTTACTGTGGTAACATACTAACACAGTATTATGATGTTGTCAAGCGTTTTTTCAAAGTTTTTCAATTTTTTTGAGTTTTATTTTGAAAAGTTTAACTTGTTCTATAAACGTGCTACTATCCCTCCTAAGCCAAACGCTTACTTTTAATATATAAATGGTTATGCGCTTTTATATCCGTACGCTCCGCTGGGGTTACTTTTGTCGGTTGTAACAAAACAAAGCATTGAAAGCCTATCTTGTGGAATGTGAAAAGGTCTGCTTGTTTTTTAACGTGCTACTATCTCTCTTAAACCAAACGCTTACTTTCAATATATAAATGGTTATATGCTTTTACACCCGTACGCTCCGCGGGGGTACTTTTGTCGATTGTTACAAAAGTACCCAAAAGAACGCTTTTTAGTACGGCGCCCAAGAGAACGAAATCGGATTCCTTGGGGGAATCTCGATTATCGCTCTCTAACGCGCCTACACATCACTCGTGTGCCACGCTTTCCTAATTAAAACACCAATCCGCTATTACCCTATCTCCACTCTGTCGAAGTGTTCAGTCAGAATGAAGTAAAAACAGCATTTTCTCTTTCCTCATCTCGCGGATTTATTGTGCAATGTGAAAGGTTTCTGTGTTTCTTTAACTCTTGCTACAAAAAATGAAGTCTGTACCCGAATGAATACAGAACCATATTGTATTGAAGAACAAAAAGAAAGCGACGAAAAATCTGCGGAGAGAAGTAATATGTAGGCTTACTTTTTAGAACTGTCTGAATAAATACTTCGACAGAGTGTGGTTTAAGTATGATAGCAGATTGATGTTTCAATAAACTGAGATTTGCTGATACGTTTTGTGTAGGCGCGTTAGAGAGCGATAATCGAGATTCCCTCAAGGAATCCGATTTCGCTCTCTTGGGCGCCGTACAGAAGCGTATTTTTGGCAAGCGTTGGAAGTTCAAATCAGTGATGGATTTTTTGTTGTATTTTTGTTCTGACAAGGCGAAAAGCACAGCAATGGTTGCTCCATTGCGAGCATTTTCAACGCAGTCAGGGCGGAAATACGGCAAAAAAGACTTCGCTTGATTTGGACTTTCAATGCTTTGTTTTGTAACAATCGACAAAAGTACCCCCGCGGAGCGTACGGGTGTAAAAGTACATAGCCATTTATATATTAAAATTAAACGTTGGGTTTAAGAAGAATAGTATTACGTAAAAAAACAAGCAGAACTTTTCACTTTCCACAATAAATCCGCGCGTGGCGGAATTTAAAAACGGCAGAAAAAATGACAGCTTTTTCTTTACAAATCTGTTTTTCGTATGTATAATGGTATGTAATGAAAGGTAATTTTAAGGAGGATATCGTTTATGAACGCAGCAACTGTTCTTTTTAATAAGATTTACTCAATCATTTATAAAATCCTCGCCGCAATCGGCGCAAGCCTCGTCGGCTCAGTCGATGAAGACGACAAACCCGAAAAGATCTGAAAATTTAAGGTTATAACGAAACGGCTGTTGCAGGCAATAATCCTGCAGCAGCCGCTTGTTTTTTTATCTGTCTCTTTTTTTAAGATAAACCGCAATACCGATTATAATATCCATGGCACAGAAAACTATCATAAGATTGTTAAGTACCGTGAGAATACTTCCCCGGCGCTGAAAGTCTTCATCGCTGAAAACTCTTATCGGCAAATGCTCGCTGCTTCCCTCAATTGAGTCAACATAATCATTTTCATAAAACCAAAACCCGGTCTCTTCGCCGTCATACCCAACTTCATACTCTCTGCTGCGTACACAGTCAAATTCTTCGGTGTCATCGGTTGTCAAGAATTTGCTGTCATATCCCTCGGGAACATTTCTGTCCTCTCCGTCATCTGAAATCCAAAGCTCTTTTTCATAGTTGTGGTTGCGCATATAGGCTTTAAATTCATCGGCTGTCTGAAAGGTCTTTCCCTTTGAAAAGCAGGTGTACGGCAAATTATACGCTGTAACGATTCCGGCTGTAAGAACCGCCGCAACAGAGAGAACGGCAACAAGAACTCTCAGCCTCAGCACGGAATTGCGCCGCTTTTTTTGCGGCATGTGCAGCTCCTCTGCGTACCTCCTGTAAAAAACAGCGGACGCCGAAAAATAAACGATGAAATATGCAACAACAGGAATAAGACAGAGTACTGAATCAAACACTCCGAGAAGCCAAAACGCAACATCAACACAAACGCTCGCCGTTACAAGCATTGCACTGTTAAATGTTTTTGTGTATACCGTGCGCTTATATGAAAGTATGCTCTCGCCGTCAAGTTCTTCCATACCGTCCGAAAATGCCGCACCGGTGGCAAAAACACCGAGGCAGACAGCCGCCGCAATTGAAAAGACAATACCTGCTCCAAGCCCGTATGACGGATACCCCGTAAGAAAGAAAGTCAAACAGAGCACAACACCGATACCCGCAATGCCCAAAACTATCCATGTCTGCTTTTTATACTTGGTGAGATTCATTCCGATAAGGTGTCTGAGCTGCTTTTCGCTGCTTTTTTGCGGCACTTCTCCGCCGACATTGGCGCTGCCTTTTGCGGTTTGAAATCTTTCTCCACGAAGAATTTCGTCGCATGTTACGCCGAAAATATCCGCTATAACAGGAATCAGCATAAGATCAGGTGCAGCCTCATCCCGCTCCCAACGCGAAACGGCTTTATCGGAAACGCAAAGCTTTTCTGCAAGTTCACGCTGAGTCATGCCTTGAGATTTTCTTAAAACAGCAATAAACGAACCGACAGTTTTCTTTTCCATATAGATCATTCCTTTGAGTACATAGTCTGAATAGTCGAAAAGCTAAACGCGTTTTATCTTTTCCTGTCACGATTCTACCACTCCGAGAGATAAAAATACAGCCCTCAGACCGAAAATCTCTCTCGCAAAGCGAGAATCAAAGCATTATTCAGCAAAAAGGACTGCTCATTCAGGCGCAGAAAGTGTTTTTTGATTTTAAAAAAGCCATAATCCACAGCGCGTCTTTTTTGACATCTGTGAATTATAGCTTTTTATTTTGCTTTTACTTTTTGGTATGCACTAATTGCGGCAATTCTTCAGCCATGCAGAGAAAAAGGTTCACTTTGCAAGCCGCACACCTCAATTGTGCGATATTGTCTTAAAGCTTTTCATACCCCGGCAGAGAGTGGATCAGCGGAAGAATTCCTGTGTCTTTTCCGGAAAGGTTGTAGTTTTGGAACATATCGTATCCGGGCAAAACGTTACCTTCAATCAAAACCGGTCCTTTTTCTGTGATTGCTGCGTCCCAGCCTATATAGCCAACCTGAGGAATTACGTCTGCGCCCTTTTTGCAAAGCTCAACTGCCTCTTTGTGCAGCGGTACCTCAAAGTTCAAAAGGTCAATGCCCGTCATCGGGTGAGTGTCGTAGAAAAGTCCCGTTTTATCGCAAAACGCCTTTGAGGCAGACTTTCCCTCTCTGTCAAGGAGAATATACATTCCGCCGCTCGTGATGTTATCAACCGCCTTTGTTCCGTTGCCAAAGCGCAAAAGTGAATAAAGATAATGAACCTCTCCGTTTTTGTCACGCAGGGTAACAATGCGAACGGAATTGACGGAGCTTGGGCAGAGAGCGTTCATTACCGGGTGCTGCTTGATCTTTTCTTCAATGAGCACCTGTCCGTTTTCTTTGAGGCAATTGAAAAGAGCGGAAAAATCCGTGTTTTCATCGGTCTCAACCTTTTCAATCTGCTGACCGCCGAATGAGCGCGGATACTTTGCAAAAACCGCCCCGTGCTTTTTGCAGAAAGCGGCAAATTCGTTTTCATCAGCCTTTTCGAGATTCAACCATTCACGACCGATGAAATCCGAAAACGCCTCGTCGAATTTGAGCTTGTCCTTGAAAAAGGGCGTGTACTGAGGGTCATTTGCGCTTGAAGAGAGCGCAACATTTTTGTTATATGTGAGGAATGTATCGCGTTTTGCACCCTTGACCTTTGCAAAACCGAAAACGGTGTAGTCAAGGTATCCGATTCCTCTCTTTGCCGCGCAGAGACACATATCAACCGCCGTTGCAAGGCGGTTTGAACCGTAATTTTCATGAATCTGGCGGATATACATATTCATGCGCTTAAAGCTCATGGATTTTACTCTTGCGGTGAAATTTGAAAAACTGCTCATACTGTACCTCTTTATACATTTATATAATAGTCTTATCCTGTTATGATTTTACCATTCTGATTTTATTTGTCAACACGGCAAAGGTATATAAATTGCAAACTTTTAACAGAATAAAAATTCATGTGACACTTTGCTAACATTTTTTTAATATTATTAACAATTTATTGAAATCTTCTTGATTTTATTAAGCGCCTCATGGTATAATTCGCATATAAACTTGTGGTATTGTCAGGTAAATTTATAATAATATATGGAAAGAGGCGATATGTTATGAAAAAAATGAAGACTGTGATTGCTCTGTTGCTGTCGATGATTATAATCGTTTCATCAGCGGCTTCATTCGGACTCACCTTTGCGGTTGATTCAAACGTTGCTCCGCATTTTGCGGTTTCGGTCGCAGGTAGCGGAGAAGACCCGGACTCCGTCGGAACCGTTAATTGGTGGAAAAGCGATGTTGACGGAAAATACTATATGTTCATGCCTTCAGGCTCAGACCTTTCTGAGCTTAAGGTTTGGATCTCCTCTTCTGCCCCCGTAATATGCGGTGAAAAGGAACTTAAAAACGGAGAAACAACGGACGCTTTTTCCGGCGGCGGAGAATTCGCTCTTTCCTGCGGCGGAAAAAATTACAGCGTTGTTTTTCTTGCTTCAAGTGAGCTTCCTTCGGTATTTATAAACGTTCCCGACGGCGGGCTTGACCGCATTCATGCCGATAAGGAACACAAGGAAAAAGGCTGCTCAATGCTTGCCGTCAATGAAAAGGGAAAAACTGATTATGACGGAAAGCTTGATTCAATGAAGGGCAGAGGGAACTCAACCTGGGGTATGGTCAAAAAGCCGTACAACATCAAGCTTGAGAGCAAATCAAAGCTTTTCGGAATGGAAAAGGCAAAAGCATGGTGTCTTATTGCCAACTATGAGGACAAGTCTCTCGTTCGCAATCAAGTAACCTACGGGCTCGGTGAAGCAATAGGCATGAAAGAAACACCCGATTGCAAAAACACCGATCTTTATATCAACGGTGAATACAAAGGCGTTTATCTTATTACCGAAAAGGTTGAAATCAAGAAAAACCGTGTTGATATTTATGACCTTGAAGAAGCAACCGAGGAGGCAAACGAAGGCAAAGAGCTTTCAGAGTTTGCGCAAAAGGGCTTTGGCGGAAAGTTTTCCGGCTTCATTGAAAACAGGCAACGCTGGTTTGAAATTCCAAATGATCCGTCAGACATCACCGGCGGATATCTGCTTGAGCTTGAGGTTGCCGACCGTTACCCAAATGAAGCAAGCGGATTTGTTACGAAGCACGGTCAGGCCGTTGTTGCAAAATCTCCGGAATATGCTTCAATGGCTCAAATAAAATACATCAGCTCCTATTGGCAGGAAATGGAGGACGCACTTTATTCCGAAGACGGAAAGAACAAAAACGGAAAGCATTTTTCCGAATATATTGATACGGAATCCTTTGCAAAACAGTACATTATTCAGGAATGGAGCAGCAACTGGGACGCAGGCCTCACAAGCAACTATTTTTATAAGGATATCGGCGGAAAGCTTGTTGCAGGCCCCATCTGGGATTTTGACAACGCTCTTATGAACACTGCCGGAAGAGACGGAACAGACCTCACCGACCCGACAAATCTTCACGCCGCAAAAAGGTCGCTTTGGTATAATTCTCTTATGGGCAGCAAGAGCTTCAAGGCAACACCGAACATCTATGCACTCGGTATGCGCCACAGGGAGTTTGTTGCCGAAGTCGAAAAGCAGATGAAAGAGAAAGTTGTTCCCGCTGTAAGTGAACTGCTTGATTCAAAATACGATAAATATATTGAAAAGGTTGAAAATTCGACAGTGATGAATGCAATTAGATGGAATTATTACAATACAACAAATGAAGTTGAAATTTTGAATAATTACACCGCAGAGATATCCGCAATTAAGAACTTCGTTTCCGAAAGAACAAGCTTTCTTTCAAGCGCGCTTACTGTTGACAACCCGGAATTCGAATTTAAAATAGATTCCGCCCAAAAAGCAAAAGAAAATTTCAACAAAATTCCGTCTGCTTTTGTTGACGGGCTTGAGCTGTTTCTTTATTATTTTTGTAAAATGTTTTCAATAAAATAAATAATAAAAAAGGGGGCTGTTCGAAACAGTACCCCTTTTTAATAATTGCTGCGTAAAATGAAAACTTATTTTGTGATAATTATAAAATGTTTTTTCTTGACGGCATATAATTTTTGTGGTAGTATTTTTTTATCAAAAATACGGAGGTATGAAAATGAAAAAAATTCTTGTTTCTATTTCAGCAGTGTTGCTCGCTGTCTTCCTTTCGTTTGCAGTTTATGCGGCAAATGAATCCGAACCGAACAACAGTATGCTCCAGGCAAATTCAATTTCAACAAGCGGTACCGTTTACGGTAATATATCCGTTGACGACGATGAGGACTACTATAAAATCACTCTTTCTTCTTCCGGAAGACTGTCTATTAAGTTCAATTCATTCATAGAATACTACAGCATTGCTCTTTTCGATGATAGCGGAAGCAGCATTTGGTGGTCAGATGACAACCCGTGGACTTCTACAACCATGATGAGAAGCGATACCCACACAATAGACCTTGAAAAAGGTACATACTATCTCAAAGTTATTGGACGTCGGTACTGGAATGGCAGCGGCAACTACACAGGAAGCTATAACTTCACACTTTCCTTTGCCGCTTCGGGCGCAAATGTTGCAGAACCGAACAACAGCATTGCCGAAGCAAAAGCAATAAGTTTTGACTCAACGGTCAAGGGACAAATCGCAATTAACGACAAAGATGATTACTATGACCTTACTCTCTCCTCCTCCGACAGAATAACTCTCAAATTTAATTCTTTCATGCAGTATTATTCCGTTGTCATTTATGACACAGACGGAAAAGAACTTTGGTACACCGACAGCAACGAATGGGTATCTACTACACAAAAAAGAAGCGATACCCACACAATAGACCTTGAAAAGGGTACATATTATCTCAAGGTCAACGGCTATCGTTATCGTAACGACAGTTGGTATTCCTCAACCGGCAATTATAACTTCACTGTTTCTTTCAAAGCCTCAGGCGCGAACATTGCAGAGCCGAACAACAGTATCGCCGAAGCAAAGAAAATTAAATTCGGTTCGGCAGTCAAGGGACAGATCGCGATTAACGACAGAGACGATTATTATACCCTTACTCTCCCCTCCTCCGGCAGAATAACTCTCAAATTTAATTCTTTCATGCAGTATTATTCCGTTGTCATTTATGACACAGACGGAAAAGAACTTT
>CAKTDF010000002.1 GCA_934541115.1 uncultured Eubacteriales bacterium | reverse complement strand
CAATACTTTCGTATTGTGAGACAAAAAGAGCCGCAATGTGCCGGAAAACAAATTCTTCAGGCGCATTGGGTTCGGCTTTCCTCAGCTTACGGTTGGCAGAGATGTTGTGATCGGGGAATGCTGCAATCTTCATAAGGGCTGTACGATCGGCGCAGAAAACCGAGGAAATCGCGAAGGCTCTCCGGTTCTCGGCAATCGTGTGTATGTTGGAATAAACGCCACGATTGTCGGTAACATCAGAATCGGAAACGACGTGATGATTGCACCTAACAGTTTTGTTAATTTTGATGTTCCCGACCATTCTGTTGTTATCGGTAATACAATTCATTATAAAGAAAATGCGACAGAGGGTTATATTGCCTTTTGTAACGGAGAATAGACTATGATACCGAAAATTATCCACTATTGTTGGTTTGGACGGAGTGAAAAGCCACAGCTTGCAAAAAAATGTATAGCAAGCTGGAAAAAATATTGTCCTGATTTTGAAATTAAAGAGTGGAATGAGGACAACTATGATGTAAACGCACACCCTTATACCAAGTTTTGTTGCGATAACAAAAAGTGGGCATTTCTGAGTGACTATGTTCGCCTTGATGTTGTTGAAAGGTTCGGCGGTATTTATCTTGACACTGATGTTGAGGTCATCAGACCGCTTACAGAACTTTTGTCATATTCCGCATTTTATGGCTTTGAAAATGAACGTTATGTCGCAACGGGACTGGGCTTTGGAGCGCAAGCCGGACATCTGACTGTTGCAGCGCTCAAAGGTGAATACGACAAGGCTGCTGCTGATTCTCAGATTTGTCTTACGGGTTGTCCGACGCTTAACACAAATGCACTTTTATCATTTGGACTTGTTCAGAACGGTTGTCGCCAAAGTGTTGCCGAGGCCGAAATACTTCCCGCAGAATTTTTTAATCCTTATGAGGATTCAACAGGTAGACTTAACGTCACAGAGAACACCTTTTCAATTCATTGGTACGCCAAAAGTGCGCTCCCTGCTTACGTGAAAATACGCAGCAGACTCACGCGTCCGTTTCACAGAGTGTTTGGAAATGACTGTTTTCAAAAGATAAAATCAAGTGGAAAATAAGAGGAAAGTATATGCTTGAAAAAACACCTTTGTTTGCAGAAAGTTGGAACGTTGCATGGCGTCGATGTTCGTCCGGTTCTGTTATTGAAGACAAAAAAACACCGTTTTTTATAATTCGAAACAGTTGCCGTTATTGGGCGGCAGATCCGTTTTTGTTTTCTCATGACGGTGAGTATTATGTTTTCGCAGAATTGTATGATTACATAGCACGAAAAGGTGTAATCGGTTGTTGCAAATGGAACGGAAAGCGGTTTGGACATTGGAAAGCGGTAATCAAAGAGAAATACCATCTTTCATATCCATTCATTTTTGAGCATGACGGCGGGATTTATATTATGCCTGAGTCCGGAGCGAATCAAAGTCTTCAGCTTTATCGTGCCGTTTCTTTTCCGGATAAATGGGAAAAAGTCAGGACCCTGAGAGAAAATGTGGTTTATGGAGATACAACGCCGTTTTGTTATGAGCAGCATACATTTGCCCTTACTTATGATCTTGAAAAAACACATGAGCCAAAACTGGCTTTGCTTGATTTTGAAAATGATAAAAATGACCGCATAGTAAATGTTGATAATATAGATTTGCGCAGACCTGCCGGCAAGTATTTTATTTATAATGATGCCTTGGTCAGACCCGCGCAAAACTGTCGTGGAGATTACGGCAAAGGTCTTTTGTTTTATCGGTGTTATGTTAATAACGGTGAGTATTCTGAAAGGCTTGTTGCTGAGGTTCTGCCTCAGGAGCTTTCATATTCACGCCGGATTTATCTTGACGGTATGCACACTTACAATGCAGATGAGCATTTTGAGGTAATTGATATTAAGACAAGGCGATTCAATTTGTTGAACCTTGTCTCACGAATAATAGGCAAATTGAGGTGAAATCAGTGGTTCGCATTTTCATGGTCGGAATGAGTACGGATAAGGGCGGCGTTGAGGCGTATATACAGAACCTTTGCAGTTGTCTTACCGAGGAATATGAAGTGATTTTTCGCCTGCCGGAAATGATAATTGACGGAAAAAAATGGGTGTGTCCGCCGAATCGCCACAATTATCTTAAGTATTGCTCTTTTTGGCGGCGATTCTTCAAGAAAAATCGCTTTGATGTGCTTTACTATAACACCTGCGATATTGTGAGTATTGACTTGTTGCGATTTGCCAAGAAAGCGGGTATCCCTGTCCGTATAATCCATTCTCATAACACCGGAAACCAAGAAAACAGAGGGGTACTGCATCGCTATGCCGAAAAAATGAATAGAAAAAAACTCAGTCTTTATGCTACGGATATGTTTGCCTGTTCAAAGCAGGCAGGCGAATGGATGTTTAAAAGCAAAAAGTTTCTTGTTATAAAAAACGGAATAGATTTAAATAAGTACGCCTTTTCAGAAAGGGCTCGTGCAGAGATGCGCGGTAATTTGGGCTTGGCTGATGAACCTGTTATAGGCTGCGTCGGGAGACTTGACCCGCAAAAGAACCCGTTGTTTACGGTTGAAATTGCAAAAGAAATTTGCCGCCTCAACCCAAAGGCGCATATCGTTATGATCGGTGACGGTGAACTTCGTGAGCAGGTGCTAAACGCAATTTCAAAGTATAAGCTTGAAGACTGTGTGCATCTTCTTGGCGCGCGTGATGATGTATATAAGTGGTATTCTGCCTTTGACTGCCTTGTTATGCCCTCGTTTTTTGAGGGACTTCCCTTTGTTCTTGTTGAAGCGCAGGCTTCCGGTCTTCCATGCGTTGTTTCCTCGGCAGTATCTGAGGAGGCAAACATTGCCGATACGATTGAGTACATTTCTCTGGAAAAATCATCACATGATTGGGCGGAGGCGGTTCTTGAAAACTGTCGGAAATCGCGTATAGATTCTGCTCAAAAACTTGTGGATGCCGGATACTCAATTCAAAACACTGCAAATGAAGTTATGGGAATAATCAATACCGAGCTTGGAGAAAAGGTATGATAAAAAGGATAATACGCAAAATTAAAAATACTTGCTGGAACAAGCGCCGTAAAAGAATAAATGCTGCTATGCGTAAGCGGCTTAAGGCAAATGATGTTTCGATTATTTCATCTAACTGTAACGGCGGAGTTGTTTCTCATGACCTTGGGTTGCAATTTCGTTCTCCGACTGTGAACCTTTATTTTCGCGCGGAAGACTTTATTAAGTTTTGCGAGAACCTCTCATATTATCTTGATATTGACGAATTTACCGAATGCACAGACTCGGAAATTGTGGGCGAGAAAAATTATCCGATTGCTTATCTCGGAGATATTTTGCTTTTTTTGGTTCATTACGCTTCTGTTGAAGAGGCACAAAGCTGTTGGAACAGACGAAAAAAGCGTATAAATTTTGATAGCATTGTAATCATGACGACTGACCGCGACGGCATGAACGAGGAACTAAAAGAACGCTTTGAAAGATTGCCGTATCGAAAAGTTATGTTCACTCATTTGCCTGACATGAACCACCCGGATTGTTTTTACATACCCGGATATGAAAACATGGAATGCGTCGGAACTATAACCGACCACGATACATGGGACGGAAGTCGTCCAATCGATAAATTTGATTATATTGAATTTTTAAACGGAGAGTGAGCAAGTCAAGACGTATGAACAATAAGGCTCAAAGGATCAAATGGATTGATACCGCTAAAGGGATAGGCATTCTTTTGGTAATGTTCGGACACAATTACCTTGATTGGAAGTATGTCTTTTGGGCATATTCCTTTCATATGGCACTGTTTTTCTTCCTTTGCGGATGCACGTTCAAAGTTTCCGCAGATTTCAAGTCGTTTTTCATCAAAAGAGTCAAGGGATTACTTGTTCCGTATTTGCTGTTTGCTTTTATAATCACCGCTTATAACTGGCTGAGTGCGGTTACTCACGGCAATTTTTTGGATATTACGCATGTTGCATTATCGTATTTGACGCAGACAAGATATACGCATTTGTGGTTTTTGCCTTGTCTCTTTGTTGCCGAACTCGGAACATTGTTGATTTCAAGGTGTGTGCCGGGTAACAGAACATATATATGGCTGCCGGTTGCCATAGTGCAGATGTGCGTTTTTTTTGCATACCGAGCTTTGGTTGGAAAAGACTTGTTATGGAACGCTGACCTTGCTGTGCTTGGAATGGGTTTTATATCTTCTGGCATTTGGTATCGCAACGCAGCCGATGATTTCATAGATAAAAGGTGTCTGCGTTTGCCAATCGTTTTTGGTGTATTGTTATTTCATGTTGTTGCAGCGTATTTGGCTTTTTCGCTGAGCGGAGGTAGTGTTGATTGGTATAATAACAGATTCGGTAATCCATTGCTCTTTGCTGTTGCCGCTGTCGTAGGAACGTTGACTTCCGTGCTTATTTCAAAAAAGCTAAAACTGCGTATTTTGACATACATCGGTGAAAACAGCATTGTTTGGTACGGCTTGCATCGGGTAGTAATTGACGCTACGTTCATTATTTATAACAAGCTTGGAATCGTTATTGAACGCGGCAGTTTGCTTTCGGTTGTATTGGCGACAGTCAGCACTGCACTTGCGGTTCTGCTGCTTGTTCCTGTGAATGTAATACTAACGAGGTATTTCCCGTTTTTGATCGGAAAGGGGAGTCGAAAAGATGATAAGCATTATTGTGCCGATATACGGTGTTGAAAAGTACCTTCCGCGCTGCATTGAAAGTATTCTGAACCAAAGCCACAGTGATTTTGAACTGCTCCTTGTTGATGATGGATCACCTGATAGTTGTGGAAGAATCTGTGACGAATATGCGTCAAGAGACAACAGAATAATCGTAATTCATCAAAGCAATGCCGGAGTTTCTGCTGCAAGGAATGCAGGTCTTGACCGTGCAAAAGGGGAATTTGTGGGCTTTGTTGACCCTGATGATTACACAGAACCGGATATGTACGCTGAAATGATTTCAGCTCTGGAAAGTGAACATGCAGATTTGGCAATCTGTGGATATAATTATATTGATGAAAACGGCAGTATTGACGAAAGCCGTGTTTATCCGATAAAAGAAGATGAAATGCTGACTCAAAAGCAGCTGATGAAAATGTTTTCAGATATGCCGCCTACGGTCAGACTCGGCGTTGTCAATAAGCTTTTTCGGGCAGAAAAGCTAAAAAAATTGAGGTTTGCAAAGGAACTGCACTCTGCAGAAGATGTTCTATTTTTGACAGAGTATTCAAAAAAAGTTGACAAAGCGAGTTTTGTTCATAAACCACTATATATGAACACCGTCAGACAGGGCAGTGCGACTCATGGCGGACTAAGTATTGAAAGTCTTGCAGATTCTTTTGCTGTTCATGACAAAATGTATAAAACGATTATTTCAGCGTACCCGGAGCTGAAAAATCACAGTCAGATATTTTTGCTGGACGTATGTGTGCTGAAGTATAATGAAGCGGAAACAAAGCTTTCATCGATGACAAATGAAAAGAAGAAAGAATTGGCTGCGCCTCTCAAAGCTATGCGCCGGTATATTCATAGACGCGCTTTGCAGGCTTTGACCAACAAAGAGGTTTACTGGAAGACAAGAATAAGCTATATTATAAAATAGAAATCGGTTGGAGAAATGTTTATGCGAAATGAAACACGACAAATTCAATTAAAATGTCTCGAAATATTGGATATTGCCGATGAGGTTTGTCGCAGGCATGGTATTGAGTATTCGCTTTGCGGCGGAAGCGTTGTGGGTGCACACCTTTATGGCGAATGCCTGCCTTGGGACGATGACATTGATCTTATGATGACGAGGGAAAACTATAACCGCTTTCTGTCGGTTGTCCAAAAGGAACTGCCGGAGGGTTATTCCATTCATAATTACCGGTTTTCAGATGATTTTTCAACGACTTTCACAAAAATCATGAATGACAATACGACGGTTGTTCAGCAGGACGGAGAAATTTCAGGCATATTCCTTGACATAACGGTTTATGACAGGGTTCCAAACAATTGGAAAAGGAAAATTGATGTGTTGTTATGGAAGCTTTCGCAAATCGTTATGATAGGACCTGTTGAACCTGTTGGAATAAAACAACAATTTAGAAATTTGCTGCTTAAAACAATATTGAAAGACCGACGCGCATACCTGTCTTTCTTTCAAAAGAAAGTTGAAAAACTCGGAATAACAAAAGACTATTCATATTCCGAGCTGTTTGGTGCGTATTGCAATACAAAACCGTTTGCGCCGGAAATTTTCGAAAACTATACAGATATCAACTTTGAGGGAGGAACATACAGAATCGTTCGGGACTATGTAAGATATCTTGAAACGCGGTATGACAGAACCGACTTTCGCGAACCCAAAGAAAAGCAGGTTGCTCCGCATTATAAATATGTAAATCTTGCTATGCCGTATAAAGACTATTCTTCAAAAAAGAGTTGAAAATTCTTCTATGAACAATAAAAGAAAAAGCTTAAAAATTTTTATATTCGGAATTTTGTCGCAGGTTGTCACTTTGCTGCTTGGGATCATCATTCCGCGCCTTGTAATTGTCAGTTACGGCTCTGAAGTGAACGGTCTGCTTACTTCGATAAAACAGATTTTTGTTTATATTGCTTTGCTTGAAGCGGGGATAGGAACAGCTGCGTTACAGGCTATGTATGCCCCGATTGCGCAGGACAATAAGGAACGTGCCTCTCAAATCATGGCGGCAACCGACAGATATTTTAAACGTACCGGAGTTCTCTATGGAATTGCGGTTGTTTTGCTTGCATTTTTGTATCCGGTTGTGGTTGAAGTTGATTTAAGTTACTGGACTGTTGTTGCAGTCATTCTGCTTCAAGGCACATCGGGCGTTATAAAATACTTTTTTCAAGGAAAGCTTACTATTTTATTGAGAGTTGACGGAAAAAGTTACATAACCACAAATGCCGGAACAATCGTTAATGTTGCTACCCATGTCGTTCAAATTGCTCTTCTCTTATCCGGCTTTGATGTTATTGCCGTTCAGAGTGTATACTTTGTTATCAATTTGTTGCAGATGATTTATCTGACGTGGTACGTCAAAAAGAATTATTCATGGCTTGATCTCAAGGCAAAACCCGATTATGCTGCACTTAAGCAAAGCAAGCATGTTATAATTCATCAAGTGTCCGGGCTGATATTCAACAACACAGATGTGGTTCTCCTGACGGCATTCCACGGTTTAAAAATAGTCAGCGTATATTCACTTTACAGTATAATTTTCGGCTGTGTAGCGAATGTTATTGATACAATTTGCAGCAGTGTTGAATTTGTGCTCGGTCAGGCTTTCAACTCAGACCGTGAGCGGTTTTTGAGGTTACAGGAGGTTTATGAAACATATTACCTTGGCGTTTCTTTTGCTTTTTTCACTGTGACTGCGCTCATGTTCCCGTCTTTTATTGAGCTATATACAAGAGGAATAGGGGATATCAGCTATTCCGATCCATACCTTACTTATCTTTTTACGGCATTGTACATGATGATGTATGCACGAAGAACGTCAAGTCAGATAATAAACTTTGCCGGTCACTTTAAACAGACGCAGTGGCGCTCGGTGATTGAGAGCGCAATTAATTTGACCGTATCTGTTGCACTTGTTTCATACATAGGTATATACGGCGTTCTTATCGGAACAATTGTTGCATTGTTGTATAGAACAAATGATATAATTATTTATGTAAATAAAAAAATATTAAACCGTTCACCATTAAGAACATACAGGCGTTGGGGAGTGAATCTTGTAGTTATGCTTGTGCTGATTTTTGGCATACGCGGTATTTTGAACGGAATAGAAAGCTATTTGAGTTGGGCAGTTAATGCGGTTTGGGTAACAGTTCTTTGCTTCTTTATTTTCTTCGCTGTTGATTCGGTTTTCGATAGGAGCAGCTTTCGCTATTTATCCGAATGCATAAAAACAGCGGTTGAGAAATACAGAAAAAAAGCATAAAATAAATGAGCAACTGCACCTTGCTCGAGTCTGACGAACAAAGTGCAGTGCTGTAATTTACATGAGTTATTTCATGTTTCTTTCATAAGCTTCGATCATCTTTTTGACCATCTGGCCGCCAACAGAACCGGCTTCGCGTGAAGTGAGGTCGCCGTTGTATCCCTGCTTGAGATTTACGCCTACTTCTGAAGCAGCTTCCATCTTGAATCTGTCGAGAGCATCACGTGCTTCGGGAACCATGCCCTTAGAGCTACCGTTCTTTGCCATGCTTAACACTCCTTACTTAACAATTTGTTTGCGTTTGCTTTATTATTCTGCGGAGTCAATCAAAAAATATGTTTGGAAATTTATGTTGAACGGTGGAAATAATTTTTTAAATGACGAATTATAAATGCTGAATAATTACTAAAAATACGTGATAAAATAGGCGCTTTTTGTTGAAATGTTGTGCTTGTTTGTGGTATTATATACTGGTATGGTGAGCGGCTGCTCTCTTTATATTATTTTTGGGAGGGATCATATTGCAGACAAAGCAAAAGATCAAATCAATGGTCAATAACCTTTCATTGTACTGGAATCACCCCATGCCGAAACGTTATATGACTTTTAAGGAAATTGCTGCGTACTCCGGAGGCGGCATTGGCGCATATTGTATCATCACGCTCGGAACGGCGTGTATGTTTGCAACGACCAATACTCTTTTAACGAGTACTTTGGGTGTTGTACCCACCGATATGTACATAATGTATGTTATCTGTGTTCTTGCCAATATTCCGCTTACCGGTATCAGAGCCAATATAATTGACAATACAAGAAGCAAAGCCGGAAAATACAGACCGTATATTGTAACAATGGCAATTCCCACGGCGTTGCTGTGTATTCTCATGGTTTGGTTTCCGTACAATATATATGACAACATTTTTCCTAAAGGAGAAATGTTGTTTGGCAAGAGCGTCGCATATATTGCACGCTGTGCTACAATTTTGGTTTTCAATCTTCTTTTGTTTTTCTTTTATAATTTCTTTTATGATGCTTATGAAAACCTTGTTCATGTTCTTTCTCCAAACTCACAGGAAAGGGCTGATGTAACCTCAATTAAGAGCGTTGTTTATTCTTTAGCACCGACCCTCATCAATCTCATTACACCGCTCATTGCTTCAAAGGTTTTCCATACTACACAGAATGATATTCGTGTATATAGGCTCCTTTATCCGATTCTTACCGTACTTGGTCTCATTTTGTGTATCGTTGTTTACAAATACACAGAGGAAAAGATTGTTCAGGCACGTACACACGTCATCCAGATACGTTTTGTGGACGCTCTCAGAGCGGTTATGCACAATAAATACTTCTGGATAATTTCGCTCGCTTCTTGGGTCGGTTTTCTTGAACTTGCGTATTCCAACATCATGTACTGGCTTTATAACTACGGCGGAAGCTGCAGCGGAACTCAGTATGGCTTGATTCTGACAATTTACGGTAACTCAGCATTTTGGAGTATGCTTCTCGCGCCGTTCTTTATCCGTAAATGGGGAAAGAAAAAGCTACTGGTCGTTACCAATTTGTTCAATATACTTTTCATTCTCCTTCTTCTCCCGGCAACGGCAAAACTTAATAATCAAACGATTTGGTGGGTTCTCCTCTTCATGTTTATGAACTCATTTATGAGCTCGTTTGCTTTGATCCTTAATCCTGCGATTCAAGCGGATATACGAGATTATCAGCACTATAAGACAGGTGAAAGAATTGACGGAATGTTTTCTGCCGTCGGAACTATCGGCATGGTAATCACTCTTATCACATCTTCGGTTCTTCCGATCATTTATGAAAGGGAAGGACTTACGGAAGCGATGGCCAAAAAGGTTACAAGCAATCCGGAAGTTCTCAACCGAGTTCTTGCAGAAGGAAAATCAATCGGAACAATTCTTGCTGAACAGCTGAGGGAGGGTCAAAACAGCTACACTAACGCGAGCTCTGCGCTTTATGACACAAACATCCTCATGAATCTTATTCACATTCTGATTATTTTCTCCGCTATCGGTGCTCTTATGAATGTTATACCGTATTTCTGGTATGACTTTACCGAAAACCAGCAGAAGAGCGTTGTTCGTGTTCTCAAAATCCGCGCAATGTTTGAAGATTTTACCAATGGTTCAATTAAAGATGCTGACCTTGTTGAGTCAATTGATATAATTCGGAATGCAAGAGAGCTTTATGAGCTTGAACCGGTGGAAGTCTCGAAGAAAGATTATAAGTCAATTAAAGATAAGGTCGAGCGAAAGAAGGCGAAGAAAAAATACCTTGAAGCACTTGAACGCAACGATGAAATTGAAATCTCAAAGTTCATCTGCGCCGAAATTGATAAGTTCTCTACGGATACCTATACTGAAATTGCTTCAATCTGTGAAGACATTGTTGCTCAGGGCGAAAATGCTGTTGTGGGATATAATCTTGACAGCATCAAGAAAAAGCTTCAGACCGCAAAGGCACTTCCGAAAAAGACGGCGGAAGAAAAGGCGTATCGTGAGTTTATGATCGATATGGCAAGAAATGAAAAAAGCGCATATCACGCTTATCATAAGTTCTTTGACAAAAAGCAGGAACTTGTTGCACCGGATTTCTCCGTTCTCGAAGGCTACTTCGATGAAGAAGACGCCTGCGATGCAAAAATCAAGGCACTTTATGAAAAGCTTTCAATTGCAAAAAAGGACAAAGATAAAGCTCTTGTTTCAGAACTCAAGGAAGAAATCAAAGCTCAGCAGAAAAAGCGTGAAAACGCACGAAAGAATTCAAAAATCGAAGCAGATAAACACGCTTTCTATAACCGCGCAGTAAAGCCGTACCTTGAGGCTAAAAAGGTTATCGCTCAACGCGAAAATTATTCGCGCTTCGATGAAATTCTTGAGGGATACGAAGAAGCTAAACTCAGAGCAGAAGCTGAAGAACAGCGTAAGCTTGAAGAAGAAAAACTCAGAGATGCTGAAAAGAAAGCCTATGAGGAAAAGCTCATGGCTGAAAAACTTCAGAAGAAGAAAGAAAAAGCAGCTTCTAAAGGAAAAAAATAATATTTGAAAGGATCTCATATTTATGAACGAAAACAAGTTTTTACACAAGCTTTTCGGAACTACTCCCGGAAAGGGCGTTCAGCCAAAGGAAGCGGTAGCTTACAGCGTTGCAGGCTTTGGTCAGAACTTCATTTGCACAATTATCGGCTCATATCTTACAATTTTTATGACCGACGCGCTCCTTTTCGGCGCGGTTGAAAAGGGAACTCTTTGGAAAACCGTTGATGGTGCAATGGCCGTTGCATTCCTCATGCTTTTCACAAGAATTTACGATGCTCTCAACGACCCTATTATGGGAAGTATTGTTGACAGAACCAGAACAAAATGGGGAAAATGCCGCCCGTTCCTCAAATGGATGGCTATTCCGATTGCGATTTCAACCGTTATTTGTTTCTGTCCGTTCTTTAAGTCGGAATCAAAAGCAACATTTGTTATTATTTCAATTGTTTATGTTATTTGGTCAATGGTTTATACCGTTGCAGACGTTCCGTATTGGGGTCTTTCAACCTGTATGACCAATGATACCGAGGTAAGGGGAAAAATTCTTACCGTTGCTCGTCTTGTTTGTACTCTCGGTGCAGGTATCGTTACCGTTTTTGTTCCGATCATCACCAATGCCGTTACCGCAAAATACAGAGATGAAAACGGCGAAGTTCTTCAGCAGTATATTCAACAGAACGCAGATACTCTTAAATGGACATACTTTATTTGCGCTTTGGTTTTGGTTATTATTGCCGTTCCGATGTTTTTCTATGGTTTCAAAAATACCAAAGAGCGCTTTACATCAACAGAGGAGCCGCCTTCACTCGGACATAACCTCAAGCTCCTTTTCAAAAATAAGCAGCTGTTGCTTATCGTTCTTTCCGGCGTACTCGGCGGTGCAAGAATGGTCTATGCTTACACGGGCGGTCTTTATTTTGCAAAATATGTTCTTAAAAACGAGGGTCTGTTCAGTCTGATTACAATGCTCGTTGTTCCCGGCGGTCTTGTTGCATCGGTGCTTGTTCCGTGGATGAGCAAAAAATTCACCAAAAAGTGGTCATACATATATGTTCATATTCTCGGTGCAGTTGTGATGTTTGCAATGTATTTTGTTGGATATGACAAACCCTGGAAGCTCGTATTCTGCGCGGTAGGTCTTGTACTTCTCGGAATTCCGCAGGGCGTCAACAACATTATTACCTACGCTATGATAGGTGATACCGTTGACTATCTTGAGTGGAAAACCGGAGAAAGAGCCGAGGGAATCTGTTTTGCAATGCAGACCCTTATTAACAAAATCGGCATGGCCGTTGGTGCTTTTATAGGCGTATTCTCGTACAGTTGGGCGGGAATCAATCCGAAAAATTCACCGGCAATTACGCCGCAAGGTGAGCAGCTTCTTTGGAATATTCTCATCCTTGCCGGTGCAATCAGCATGGTCGGAACAATTATTCCGATGCTCTTCTATAAGATCACCGAAAACAGGCAGAGAGAAATGGTTGCTGAAATTGAAGCAAGAAAAGCTGTTGAAACAAAGTAAACAGCAATAAAAGGAGATTATATGATGGAAAAGAAACAATGGTATAAAGACATTGCGGTCTATCAGGTTTGGCCGCGTTCATTCTGTGATTCAAACGGAGACGGAATCGGCGATCTTAAGGGTATTCTTTCAAAGCTTGATTACATCAAAAGTATAGGCGTTGATGCAATATGGTTTTCTCCACTTTATACTTCGCCTCAAAAGGATTATGGCTATGATATCGCCGATTACAGGAATATTGATCCGGTATACGGAACACTTGATGATTTCAAAGAGGTTCTTGATGAGGCACACAAAAGAGGACTCAAGGTTATAATGGATCTTGTTGTTAATCACACCTCCGATCAAAACAAATGGTTCCTTGAAAGCAGAAAAAGCCGTGATAATAAATATAGCGACTACTATATTTGGCGCGACGGCAAAAAAAACGGTAGAAAACCGCCGAACAACTGGCTTTCAACGTTCCAAGGAAGAGCATGGGAGTACTGCAAGGAAAGAGGTCAGTATTATCTTCACGTTTTTGCTAAGGAACAGCCCGACCTTAACATGGATAATCCTGCTGTGCGCGAAGAAGTCAAGGACATTATGCTTTTTTGGCTTGATATGGGTGTTGACGGTTTCCGTGAGGACGTTATAACATTCATCTCAAAGAAAGAGGGACTTCCTAACGGTTTTCCGCTTCCTGTTGCTACCGGTATTGAGCACTACATGAATGGACCGCATCTTCGTGAGTATCTTGCCGAGTTCAGAGAAGTTATCAATCAATACAACTGTTTTACAGTCGGTGAGGCTCCTATGATGACGCCGGCGCGTGCCCTCAAGTTTATAAAAGAGGGAGACGGTCAACTGCTTGATATGATGTTCCATTTTCAGCATATGGGTGCGGATAACATTGTTACAAATTGGATTCTTACACCGTTCAGACCCGGACATCTCAAAAATGTGTTTGCAAAATGGCAAAAGAAGATGGCGAAAGGCGGCGGATGGAACGCGCTTTATCTTGAAAATCATGACCAGCCGCGAGTCGTTAGCCGATACGGCAGTGAAAAATACAGAGTTGAAAGTGCAAAAATGCTTGCAACAATGTGTTTTCTTCAAAGCGGAACGCCGTTCATCTACATGGGTCAGGAAATCGGCATGACAAATGCCAAGGAAATTGACAGTCTTGATATTTATAAGGACGTTTCAACAATCAACAACTTTGGCATGTTCAAGGCTCTTGGTTTTTCTGAGAAAAGATTTCTAAAGGTGTGCCATCGTGCTGCACGCGATAATGCAAGAACCTCAATGCAGTGGGACGACAGCCCGAACGCAGGTTTCACCACAGGAACTCCATGGTTTTATACAAACCCGAATTATAAAGAAATCAACGTCAAAGCGTCGGAGGCAGACGAAAACTCGGTTCTTAATTATTATCGTAGATTGCTTAAATTCCGCAAGGAACATGAGATCGTCAGATATGGCACATTTAAAATGCTCAAAACATGTGCAAGAATTTTTGCATATGTCCGTGAATACGAGGGGCAGAAGCTTTTGGTAATCAATTCATTCTCTGATGGAGAGATCCCATTCAGAGCACCGGAAGATTTTGATATGAAAAAAGCGGAGCTTGTTCTCTCAAATTATGAACAGTGTCCGATTATTCACAATGGTTTTATGACAAAGCCGTATGAAACAAGAGTTTATCTTTTGAAATAATCGTTAGTTTCGTTAGGATTATAAAATCAAGCAGCTGTGTTTTGCAGTTGCTTGGTTTTTTCTTTCGGACTTAAAAGAAAATGCTAATTTTTATTCAATTTAAATATAGTCAATTTGTCTTTAGTAATTGGCAAAATAATGGTAAACCTTTTATGAACAAGCAGGTAAATTATGTAAAAAACTGTTGACAAGCCAAAGAAAATTTTTATATAATAGCCGTAGATTTTTGTGTTTATGAGCTGTCTGAGTATAAAGACAGCATATTTTTCATCTCTAATTGTAATAAAAGCGTAATAAATTGCAATAAAATTGTCACAAGAAATATTGTAGCTCAGAGTTGCAATTTGTTTGAATTACATGCCTTTTAAGGTTGATTGCTAATATAAGTAATCAATATTGGGCTAAGTTTTTTCTTGATTTAAGTTCCAACAATAACTTTTTTTGGTGTGAAAAAATTGTATGTATTTTTTTTACTTATAATTGTAATAAAACTGTCACAATGTGTAACGAATTTGTCATAAAACTTAATTGTTTAGACGAAAACCGTGTCAAAACACTTGGTGACAATAAATTTGAAGGTCTAAAGTTATGTGTAACTACAAAACGAATATCATTCTTTGGCTCATTTCTTGTTCGCATTGATTTACTTTCAATTCGGAAAAAATATCTTCATGATACATAAATAAGCGAAGGTATTTTTTTACATTTAATTGTAATAAAAGTGTCACAAAACGTAACAAAACTGTAATAAGACGTAGCTTCTTTGATGAAAGCTGTATCAGTGCATTAATAATAAATTTGGAAGTTATCAAAGGAAGAGGCACTTTCTTTTGTTCTTTTTGTTGCTGCCACTGCTGCGTCATTTACACGTCAGTTGTATCAGAATGCATTGCCGGGTTTAAAACCTGCTTATGTATTCATAATTTGTGCCATTATTTCATTTCTCATTACCTGCAAGGACGGAACCAGACTCATGGTTTGGAAATCGGTGCAGACAAAAATCGTTTGGGAGCTTATATACATTTTTGCCGGAGGACTTGCCGCAGGAACTCTCATAAACAACAGCGGAGCTGCCGAGGCAATAGGAAAAGCAATTGCAAACACGGGACTCAACGGTGGCTTTGGAACCGTGCTGATGATAATTACCGTAACGGTTATCATGTCTGACATCACAAGTAATACAGCAACAGCGGCAGTTGCCATACCAATTGTTATCAGTGTAATAAACGGAATCGGAAAAGACCCGATACCATACATATATATTGCTTCTATCGGCGTTAATCTTTCATATATGTTGCCGACATCAATACGTGCAATTCCTGTTGGCTACGGACTTCAGCCAAAGTTTATGCTAAAGCAGGGGGCAGCGCTTACGCTTATCGTTATTACACTTATGAGCGTGTTGGGGTATCTTCTTTTAAGATTTTGGCCGGCGTTTTCGCTGGTGTAACTGATAGTTTTAAGGAGTGATCGTTTTGTTTGAGTCGATATTTGAAGTTGTATATAAAAACGCTGAGATTTTTATTGTTGATGATGAGCATAAAATTATTGACTCTCAAAGCGGAAAAACGGGATTACTTGCGGCACGCGGAAAGATGAATATGGCGGGCTATTGGCGTGATGAACAGGAAACGAAAAATGCTTTGTGCAACGGTGTTATATATACAAATGACGAAATTTGTTTTGACAGTGACGGTGACATAATACTTTTTGGAAGAAGGGGAGACGTAATAAATGTTGGAGGAAACAAAGTATCTCCCGATGAAATTGAAAGCATTGCAAAAAGGATAAGCTGCATTGCAGATTGCGCCTGCGTTCCCCAATTTGACGAAGTCAAAGGCAGTGTACCAAAGCTTTTTGTTGTTATTAAGACCGGATTTGCTTTCAATGCGGCGGAAATCCGTGCTGAAATTGCCGCAGCGGCGGAACCGTATAAAGTTCCGGCTCAAGTTGTTGAAATTTCCGAAATTCCGCGTACATACAACGGAAAAATTATTAGGCGTAAGCTTATACAGTAAAGTAGGTCAAACATTATGAAAGCAAAGTATAAAAGTATAGTTAAAGCTACATTGTCAATAGTAGTATTCATACTGATATTGAACTTCGTTTCAAGTGCGCTCGTGTGCCCGAATGATTACAGGCTATATCAATGGATCGGCGCGTTTTACGAAAATGAAGAAAACACAATCGATGCCGTGTACATAGGATCGAGCACGGTCTATGCTTTTTGGTGCCCGTCTCTCGCTTGGAAAAAAGAAGGCATTTCCGTATGGAACTATACTTCACCGCGGCAGCCTCTTGCAGCGGCAAAATACATTATTGAAGATTGTCGCAAAACTCAAAAAGACGCACTTTATATTGTTAATCTTAATCGTGTAACGTCGGAGTTGGACACAACAGCTTTTCATTTCTTACTTGATTTTATGCCGGCTTCTGTAAATAAGCACAAACTGATTTCAGAACTGTGTGATCTTATGGATATACCGCTCAGTGAAAGGGTTGAATTTTACTTTCCGTTTGAGTTGTATCATACAAGATGGAGCGAATTGACTGAAGAGGATTTTAACTATGAGCCTGACGGATATATGAGTTCTCCGTGCTACAATATGATTTTAAAAAAGTTTTACGGAAAGCAGAGGAATGAAATCAGACTCACCGATGAGAAAACACAAATTGAAGATTCTCAGCTTGCGGTACTAAACGATCTTCTTGATTATTGTGAAAGCAATGACGTGCATGTTCTTTTCACGATTAATCCTCAAATTACTAACGATACCGAAAGACAGCGTGAAATAAACTATGCGAAGTATGTTGTTGAAAAACGCGGTTTTGATGTGGTGGATTATTATTTTGATGAGTTTGAATCTATCGGATTTGATACAACACAGGATTTTCAGAACGGTGGACACACTAACATACATGGTGCAATTAAAATGACATCGGCACTTTCTTCATATCTTGCAGACAACTATGACTTTGAAAATAAGCGCGGCAAAACAGGGTATGAAAACTGGGACGTTTCCGTTGAAAAGTATACGGAACTGATTTCACCGTATACTTTGCCGTTTGAATATGAAAATGCCAAAAGGGACGGAGATGTTGAAACACCGCATTTTGTGGGCAGTGAGTATGACCGTATTTGTGTAAGTCTTGAATGGGGTTCTTCCGAAGATGCCGAAAAGTATAAGCTTTATCGGCGCATTGAGGACAAAAAAGGAAATTTGTCTGCTTATGAGGAAATTGCAGAGATAGACGCAGACGAAACGGAATACACTGATTTTGTTATGCTGAAAAGAGACAATGCGTCTGCTTTTACTTACATAGTTGTGCCGGTTTATTACCATAATGGGGAAGTGGTTTTCGGTAATTTTGATTACGAGGGAATCACTATTTCTAACGTTGATGAATAATTTGAAACGTTCAAATGCTGCTCCGAAAACAAACGGAGCAGCATTTTATGTTTTAATAAGATTTACGCCGCTGTAAAAATGCAGGAGAATGTCCTTGTAGCCGGAGCCCTGCCGTGCCATATAATCTGCAGAGTATTGACTCATTCCCACAAGATGTCCATATCCCTTGACAGAAAACAAAAAGCCGGTATCAGTTTTTTTTACGGTAAAAGCCGGACTTTTGAGTGCAAAGGCACTTCTTACGTCGGAACCGGAAAACTCTTTGTTTCCGATAACTATTTTTGTTACGTATCCGCTTTTTGCCGTTGTCAATTCTCCGAGCCATTTGTTGCTTTTCTTGGAAAGGTCTGTTCCGTCAAGAGTTTGTGCTGCTTTTTTGAACTGTTCGTCAGTTATATTCACCGATGAATCAATATCCGGCGAGAGAATGTCTCCGTCGGCACGGACGCTTTTTAAATACGGAACATCGGTTCCCCAAGCATTCTTTGCACTTTCGGTTCTTCCCGTAGATATGGCGTGATAGCATGCCATAATCGGTTCTCCGTCATATTCAAGATATTCTCCGGAAACTTCGCTTACCGCGTCGGTAATTAACGCCATATATTCATCATATTTTTTACCCCACTTGTCTTTAAGCTCATCGTCGTCAAGAAATCCTTGATAATATGATGGACTGTCTGAAACATCTGCTCCGTCAAGGCTTGAAGAATCCGAATTGTTTTTTAGCCACAGAGCATAGGTGTAACAGGCAACGGCCTGAGCTTTGAGAGCCTCTTTTTCATATGTTGGCGGCATTTCTGCAGCAACCGAGCCTATTACATATTCAAAAAGTTCTTTTTCAACAACCTTTCCGGAGCCGGTGCGAAGGATTTTAATTGTTGAAGTGTTTTCAGTTGTTTTTATGTTGCTTTGATTTTCGCTCTCTTTATCTTTCTTCGTTACTGTTTGCACAGTTGTACCGTTTTTTGCTTCGTTTGAACTTATGAGTGAGACAAACGGTGTCAGTGCCGCGCCAAGCACCAAAAAAATTGTCAGAAATATATACAGCTTCATTCTTTTACCTCTCTTTTTTTAAGATACATTTATATTGACTTTATTATTACTATGATATAAAATAAAGGGTAATTACAATAAATGCTATTAGGGGGTACGAAATGAACGAAAAAATTAATCCCATATCACCGGACGTACTTGAAAAGATTTGCGAAAAAATTGAACGCAAAAGTCAGATAAACCCCGATGACTTTTGGAAATACGGTGTGAAAAGGGGATTGCGCAACCCGGACGGAACGGGTGTAATGGCCGGTCTCACAAAAATCTGTTGTGTTGAGGGTTATTACATTGACGACGGTGAACGAGTTCCAAAGAAAGGTGTTTTAAAATATCGCGGAGTCAATATTAACCATATTGTTGATGCTTGTGAAAGGGAAAACCGTTTTGGTTTTGAAGAGGTTGCGTATCTTCTTCTCTTTGGTTCACTGCCAACGAAAGACCAACTTCAGTTTTTCAGAAATGCTCTTGACGTATGCCGGGAACTTCCGGAGACTTTTATCGAAGATGTCATGATGAAGAATTCATCGGTGGATATAATGAATAACCTTGCCCGTTGCATACTTATTTTGTATTCATTTGATGAGGATCCGGAAAACCGCACGCCCGAGAATGTACTTCGCCAAAGCGTTCAGCTTATCGCTCAGCTCCCGCTTATTGTTTGTTATGCCTATCAGGTGAAAAGGCTCAAATATTACGGAAAGAGTCTCTACTTTCACCCTGAAAAGCACAATCTTTCAACGGCGGAAACTATACTCCGCTCATTGCGTGCAGACAGAAAGTATACAGATGAAGAAGCAAAACTCCTCGATGTTTGCCTTATGCTTCATGCAGAGCATGGCGGCGGTAATAACTCAACCTTTACCTGCCGTGTTCTTTCGTCTGCGGGAACAGATACTTACTCGGCGTATTCTGCCGCTATAGGCTCGCTTAAGGGTATTCGTCACGGAGGGGCAAATCTCAAAGTTTGCCGCATGATTCGCGACATGGAAGAGCATATTGAAAACATTGAGGATGAAAACCAAGTTAAAGCTTACCTTGAAAAAATAATCCGCAAGGAAGCCGGAGACGGTACCGGCCTTATCTACGGAATGGGTCACGCAGTTTATACGATTTCAGATCCTCGTGCTGTTATTCTGAAACGCAAGGCAGCCGAGTTTTCAAAAGGCACTGAGTATGAAAAAGAATTTCACATGATTGAAATGATCGAACGTTTCACACCGGAGCTTTTTAGAAAAATCAAGGGTCAGAATAAGCCGCTGTGTGCCAATGTTGATCTTTACTCCGGTCTTATTTATAAGATTTTGTGCATTCCCGAGGATCTCTTTACTCCGCTTTTTGCCGCTGCAAGAATTGTTGGCTGGTCGGCGCACAGAATGGAAGAGATTCTCACAGGTAACCGCATTATAAGACCGGCATACAAAAGTGTTGCCGTTCCCAAAAAGTACATACCCATTGATGACAGAATTGAAAATTATCACTCCTCAGCCGCTTATGTTCCGACCGAGGAAAGGCTCATTAACGGAGAGGATGAAAATGATGAAAATTAAAGAGCAAAACAAAAGGCTGAACTATTCGCATTTGTTGTTTGTTTTTGCGGCGGCTGCGGCAGTGCTCACCGCTTTAAGGTGCGTTCAGATTCCGACTGTAATCGACGTCGAGACAGGTTTTTATACGAACAGGGGTTTTTTGGTAATTTTGTTTTATATTTTGCTTTTCTCCTGCTGCCTTGCATTTGCTGTTATGTCATATCTTTCACGGGAAAGCAAGTATGTCAGACTCGATAGGTGTAAAAGCAAAAGTTTTTCAAATGCTACGCTTATATTTTCATTTGTTTTGTTTCTCGACGGCGTAATCAGTCTTATAAACGCTTACAATACCGCTCAGAACACCAGAATACTTGATACCGTAATCAAAAGCATGATGATTTCGGGAGCGATTCCTCAGCTTTTCAGAGGAATATTCGGAATTCTTTCGGGCATATACTTTGTTTCTCTTTCGGGTTCGCTTAAAAAAGCGGATGCAGATACCTCAAAGCACAAGATTTTTGCGCTTATGCCGATCGGTTGGGCTGGCTGTCGCTTGCTTAATTTGTTTGTCAGAAGAATCAGCTTTGTGCGTGTTTCTGAATTATTTCTCGAGTTATGCATGTGCGCGTTTATGACAGTGTTTTTCATGGCGTTTGCAAAGGTTGCGAGTCACATTTATTCCGATGAATCGCGTTGGCGCCTTGCGGGAGTCGGACTGCCGGCGGCTCTCATTGCCGTTATTTTGAGCGTTTCCAGACTCATTTTTACAATTATTGACAGTGAAAAGTATATCACAAAGAACTATGAATTTTGCCTCGCAGACCTTGCCTTTGGTGTTTTTGCAACTGTCCTCGTTTTGAGGCTTTCAAGACCAAAACCGCTGCCCGACAAAAAGCAGGAAACGGAGCCGGATCTTGTTTCTTGAAAATGTTAAACAGGCAGCAGAACAGGTTGCTGTTTTGTATGTTATGGTTGCTGTTGGATTCATCTGCGACAAAGTCGGTCTTTTCACCGAAAAAACAGCTCGCAAACTCGTTGATTTGCTTTTGTATTTTATAGTTGTTTGCATGCTGATAAAGTCTTTTGTCGGAATTGAGCTGAACAGAGAGACTCTTGGCAGATTTCTGATTTCCATGCTTCTCGGATTTTCTGTTCATTTTATCGCAATAGCGCTGAATGTTCCTTTTTTCAGAAAGAAAAATGATGCCAGACCGGTTTTAAAGTACGCGAGTATATACGGCAATGTCGGTTTCATGGCTTTGCCTCTCGCTCAGGCGGTTCTTGGCGATGAGGGTGTTTTTTATTGCGCAAACGGAGTCATCGCGTTTAATGTAATCACCTTTATACACGGTGCCTCTCTTATGAGCAGAGAAAAAGAAAAACTTAATGTCAAAAAGCTTGTTTTAAATCCCGGTGTTATATCGGTGATTATCGGCTTGCCTTTGTTTTTACTTCAGGTAAGGCTGCCGGTTGTGATATCAAAGCCGCTTGAGTATTTCTCTGATATAAATACGCCGATTGCAATGCTCATTTTTGGAACTTATCTTTCAAATACCGGGTTAAAAACCGTTTTTAGTGATAAACGCATTTATCTTGTGGCTCTTTTTAAGCTTATACTGATGCCGCTTACTTGTATAGGTGTTTTTCGCTTATGCGGAATAACAGGGACATTGCTCACAGCATTTGCAATTACAGCTTGTGTTCCGTCAGCCAACAACACTTTTATGTTTGCAACCAAGTATAATCGTGATACCGCTCTTGCTTCAAGAACAGTTGCACTTGTCAGTTTGTTTTCAATAGTCACAATGCCGGTTATCATAGCGCTCGCCCAATCAATTTAAGGAGGTGCGTTCCATATGGAAGCACAAACTGTTTTGGTAAAATTTGCCGGAATAGCAAAAGAATTTTCAGTATCCAATACCATAAACCTCGGATTTACTACTGTGCGTTGGTATGGAGCAATTATTGCATTCGGTTTTCTTCTCGCTGTTCTTTTTGGTGGAAGAATCGCGTGGAAATGGAAAATCAATCTTGACAAGATGATCGATGTTCTGCTTTTTGGAACAATAGGCGGAATACTCGGAGCGAGACTTTACTACGTGGCATTCAAATGGGATTATTACTCACATAATCTTTCGGATATATTTAAAATCTGGGAGGGCGGTCTTGCAATATACGGTGGAATAATCGGAGGATTGCTTGCTGCGTTCATTGTTTGCAAGGTTGAAAAGCTCAACTTTTTCAATCTGCTTGACATGGCGTCAATGAGCTTGCTCATCGGTCAGGGAATCGGACGTTGGGGCAACTATGCAAATCAGGAAGCTTTCGGTTCGATTACCTATAAAAACTGGGGCATGATGAGTGACACTGTTGCTGAATATATATCAAAAAATGCAGCATATTTTAACCTTGAAAATGTTGGTGACGTGAAAGAGTATATTGCACAGAATAACCTTTATGTTCATCCCACTTTCTTTTATGAATCCGTGTGGTGTTTGCTCGGCTTTCTTGTTCTTTATCTGATTATGAGAAAACGCAGAAAATTCAGCGGTCAGCTTTTTCTGTGCTACGGAGTTTGGTACGGCTTTGAGCGAATGGTTGTTGAGGGATTGCGTTCAGACTCGCTCTATGTGGGTAATTCTTCAATACGTGTGTCACAGGTTATCTCGGCTGTGCTTATGCTCGTTTCGCTCGTGCTTCTTGTTTCTCTTTATATTAAGTTCACGAAACACCCAAAGCCGATTGAAGGCATTGACTATTTTCCGCCAAAAAGCGAAAAGGAACTCAAGGAAGAAAAGCTCAGAGCAGAAAAGAAAGCTCTCAAAAAACAGGCTAAAGGTATTGTCATCCGCGACGGAAAGATTGTTGCAAGGCGCGGCGAAGATTTGATCGAAGAACAAAAGAAAGACGATGCTCTTATAGCCGCAGAAGAGGAAAAAGAAGCTAAGGAAGAGGAAATCACTGATGAAAATAGTTGACGGAAAAGAAACTTCTCATTTAGTTTGCGAACAAGTAAAAAAAAGAGTTGAATCGTTACAAAAAAATAACATTGTGCCGTGTCTTGCGGTTATAATCGTTGGTGACGATCCGGCTTCAAGAGTTTATGTCAACAATAAAAAGAAGAAGTGTGCCCTTGTCGGCATTAAGTCACTTGAGTTTGCAATGAATAGTAATACTTCTCAGGAAGAACTTCTTGAACTTATTAAACGTTTAAACAGTGATGAAACAGTTGACGGCATACTCTGTCAGCTCCCGTTGCCTAAGCATATAGACGAAAAATCTGTTATTGAATCCATTGCTCCGGAAAAGGATGTTGACTGTTTTTGCAATGTTAATGTCGGAAAGCTGTGGACAGGTGATGCATTTCTTATGCCGTGTACACCTGCCGGCGTAATGAAACTTCTTGAACGCTACGATATTGATGTCAAAGGAAAAAACTGCGTCATAGTCGGCAGGAGCAACATTGTCGGAAAACCGTTGGCGGCGCTTATGCTCAAAGCCGATGCTACGGTTACGATCTGTCATTCAAAAACTGAAAACCTCGGTGACATTTGCCGTTCGGCCGATATTCTCGTTTCTGCGGTCGGAAGAGCGAGCTTTATCACAGCTGACATGGTTAAGGACGGCGCTGTTGTTATTGATGTCGGCATTAATCGGCTTGAAAACGGAAAGCTTTGCGGCGATGTTGATTTTGATTCTGTGAAAGCCAAAGCTTCGTTTATTACTCCCGTGCCCGGCGGCTGCGGACCTATGACAATTGCAATTCTTATGGAAAATACCGTAAGAGCTTGTGAAAAAAGATACGGGCTGACTTAACATGAAATATTGCCTCGTCAGATTTGAGGCGGAAAGGATTCTTTATGGATAAAAAGCTTTATACAAGTCCGGATAAAAAGCTTTGCGGCGTTTGCGGCGGAGTTGCGGACTATTTTAACATTGACCCTACTTTGATCAGAATTATTGCTGCGGCTCTTTCGCTTGCAACGGCTATAATTCCGGCGTTTCTTGTGTATCTCATCGCCGCGCTTGTTATGCCGAAACCACCCGAAAACTATTACCAGCTTTATAATAATACTTCAAAAAAGCTCAAAAAGAGTGGGGATAAAAAGCTCTTTGGCGTCTGTGGAGGAATAGCAGAGTATTTTTCTGTTGATTCAACGGTAGTCAGACTTATTTTCGCTCTTTCTTTCCTCTTTTTCGGATATGGTTTAGGTTTGTACCTTGTTTGCGCTGTCATTATGCCGCGTGCTGAGATGAGCGACTCATATTATGAGCAAAACGCACAGCCGGGCTATAACGGTCAGGCATATTGGAATAATCAGCAATATGAACAGCCGCAAAACGGCAATGAGAGCTGATGGTACTGTTCGCGAGTCTCGACGGACTTGATAGGGATTTTTTTGAAAAACGAGTGCAATGTCTTCCTGAAGAAAAGCAGAAGTGGCTTATCGGCGTGAAGAATGAAAACGCAAAAAGAGAAACCATACTTGCATGGCTTCTTTTACGCCGCGCTTTGGGATTGAGACGAAGTGAGACTTTTCCGCCTCTGGCCTTTTCAGAAAGAGGAAAGCCCCGTTTTGAAAAGGAACATATTTTTTTCAACCTCAGTCACAGCGGCAATACGGTTTGTGCTGCAATCTCCCAATATGGAGAAATCGGTGTAGATGTGCAAAAAATCAGTGCTTTTTCTGACAAGGTGAAAAAGCGTGTTTTTTGCTCAAATGAGCTTGAACGAGCAGGCTCACTGACTGACGCCGACTCATATTTTACTTGTCTTTGGACAATTAAGGAATGTCGCTTAAAACAAATCGGTGTTGGGATTGCTTTTGATTTGAAATCACTTGATTTTGCTGATGAAGCCTTTAAGGATTATTTTAAAGAAGACGATCTTTTTTACACGGTCAATAAGATAGATGAATGCTTTTTTTCTGTTTGCACAAAAGAAGAGGGAAAGCAGAAATTTGAAAGCGTACCTGCCATATGCTTATAAAAATGATGCCTTGCCATCACAAAAAATAAATTATGATGACCAAGTCATCAAAGGAGAGTATATCATGAATGCTTGGAAGTTTATCAAAGGAAAACTTGGTTACGGAGTGGGTGCTGTAGGTCTTGACCTCAGCTATGGAATGTTTTATTCATTTCTTGCCAAGTACCTTACTTACACGCTCGGCAACAACGGTTTGACGCCGGAAATTGCAACAACGTTTTTGCTGTTCTTAACTCCAATTGCAAGAATTTGGGACGGAATTAATGACCCGATGATGGGAACGATCGTTGATAACACCCATACAAAAATGGGCAAATATCGCCCGTGGATTTTAACCGGTGCATCACTGAATGCCGTTGTTCTTGTTTTTCTTTTCTGCAATCCATTTAAGCTAACCGGCGTTGCACTTTGCGTATATGTTGCCATTACCTATGTCCTTTGGGGTATGACAAACACCCTTGCCGATATTCCGTACTGGTCAATGGTTCCGTCATTTACAAGTGATCCAAAGGAACGCAATCTTATTTCAACTGTAGCAAGAGCCTTTTCCGGACTCGGACAGGGACTTGTTTCAATAGGTGCGCCTCTTCTTATGTCAGCGTTCAGTGTTACCGTTTCACCGGACGGAAAAACAAAGGTTGCTGATGAAAGGAGCTTCTTCTTCACCGCTCTTATTTGCGCTGTTTGTCTTATTGTTTTTGCTCTTATTTGCGTTGGAACAACGAAAGAAAGAGTGACGACATCATCAAATGAAAAGTTTTCTTTTGGCCGTGCAATCAAAATCGTTAAGAGCAATGATCAGCTTTTGGTATTTATGCTTTTCGCGATGATTTCAAATGCCGGCTGGTATCTTACATCCGGCGTTGCAACTTATTACTTTGATGTTGTTGTTGGCGATATCAAAAAGCAGTCAACGTTCAGTACCGCCTCGGCTGTCGGCTCGGTTGTCGGTATGCTGCTTCTTCCGATACTCACAAAGTATATGTCAAAGCGCCGTGCATATCAGACATCGCTCGCTGTCGCTGCTTTCGGTTACTTGGGAATGACTGTTTGCGCATTTTGCGGTAGCCTTCTCGGACTTAACATTTTCTATGTTATCGGCGCAATCGGTATTTCCTCAATGTTCATCGCCCAGACTATTTTCCTCGCAGATATCGTTGATTACGGCGAATTCAAGATGGGCTTCAGAGCGGAGTCGATTACGTTCTCAATGAAAGGCTTCCTTCAAAAAATGGCCTATACGGTTCAGACGATTATTCTTTTTGCAATTCTCGGTATCACGAAATATGATGATAAGCAGCATATAAATAATTCGGCTACTGCAAAAACCGGAATTACCATGATGCTTTGTGTGATTCCCATTGTGCTTTTCCTTGTTTCGCTTGTGATTTTCTCAACAAAGTTCAAGCTCCACGGTTCGTTTATGGACGAGGTGACGAGGACTGTTACCGAAAATCAAAAACAGCGCGAACTTGCGGAACAAGCAGAATAATCGCAAAGCTGCAAGCGTTTTGAGTTTAATATTTTTTTCGCTGCAAAGCACGAGACATAGTATATCGTGCTTTGCGGCTTTTTTTCATAATCTCACCATTGCCGTTAATAATAATGTGGGTGATATTATGAAATTTTCCGAAACATTCAAACAAATACTTGAGCAGAAATATTCAAAAGAACTGCGTGAACTCAGCGTAAAAGAACTTTATGACGTAACCGCATGCACCGTAAACGCCTTGATGCTTCAAAATGAGTACAGGGCACCGAGGGAAAAACGCGCCGCATATTTTTCCGCAGAATTCCTTGTAGGCTCGTTGATTAAGTCTAATTTGCAAAATCTCGGCATAGCAGATGAAGCAAAAAGACTTTTTGAAAAGAATTCAAGGAGTCTTGATGAACTTGACAGCGCGCCGGATCTTGCCTTCGGAAACGGTGGACTTGGCAGACTCGCTGCGTGCTTTTTAGAGAGTGCTGCGAGTCTCGGTCTTAATCTTGACGGCTACGGAATAAGGTACGATTACGGCCTGTTCAGCCAAGAAATTAAAAACTTTAAACAAACAGAATATCCGGATAATTGGAAAAGAATGGGAGATCCGCTCGGAATCCGAAAAGATGAAAATGCCGTTGATGTTGAATTTGCCGATATGACTGTAAAGGCTGTGCCTTATGACTATCTTATACCCGGCTATGAAAATAAAAAAGTCAACAGATTACGCCTCTATTCTTGTGAAAGCATTGAAAGCATTGATTTTAAAGCATTTGAATGTCACAATTTTTCAAAAGCATTTGAAAAAGAAACGCAGGCAAAATCAATAACAGCATTTTTGTATCCTAACGATTCGGATGAATCGGGAAAGCGCCTCAGATTGCGCCAGCAGTATTTCTTTGTTTCGGCTGCATTACAGAATATACTGTCTGAATGTTATGAAGAAAAACATTATAAAGAATTGCCGGAGCTTATTGCGGTTCAGCTCAACGATACACATCCCACGGTCGCTGTTGCCGAGTTTATTAGGTTGCTCATGAAAAAAGGCAAAAATTTTGACGAGGCATTTTCTCTTGCTTCAAAAATCTTCTCGTATACGAACCATACGGTAATGAGCGAGGCGCTTGAAAAGTGGGATGAAGTATTATTTTCATCACTGCTGCCGCAGGTATATGATGTAATCGTTAAAATAAACGCAAAGTTGACAGCGGACTTAAAAAAGAGAACGGAGAGGCTTGATGATTGCCTTATTATAAAAGGCGGCATGGTTCATATGGCGAACCTTGCATGCTATGTCTGCAATCATATTAACGGTGTTGCTAAACTGCACAGCGCAATAATTGTAAAGGATACCCTTTCGCAATGGCATGAGCTTTATCCGGAACGGTTTTCAAACAAAACAAACGGAATAACTTTCCGCCGCTGGCTGGCGTTGTCAAACAGTGATCTTTATGATTATCTTTGCCGTTTGCTCAAAACTGATGTTGTTAAGGAGTCGTCCGAACTAAAAAGACTTGCGGATTACGCCGAAAACGATGAGGTACTTGAGAAATTATATAGAATACGTCAGAATAATAAACAGAAGCTTTGCGATCATATACGGAAAAACGAGCATATTACCATTGACGCTGAGAGCGTATTCTTAATACAGATTAAGCGAATCCATGAGTACAAGAGGCAGCTTCTTTGCGCACTCGGAGCACTACACTTTTATGTCAAAGCAAAGCAGGGAGACTACCTAGATTTGCCGCCGCTCACATTTATATTCGGCGGAAAATCAGCTTCGGGATATAAAGAAGCAAAGCTGATTATTGAGTTTATCAATAATCTCTCAGAAAAAATCAATTCCGAAAATGAGCTTGGCGGCAAACTTAAAATTATTTTTGTCAGCGATTATAATGTATCAAAAGCTCAAAAGCTCATTCCGGCAGCAGATTTTTCGTTGCAGCTTTCGCTTGCCGGAACGGAAGCAAGCGGAACCGGAAATATGAAGTTTATGCTTAACGGTGCACCTACAATAGGAACGTATGACGGTGCAAACATTGAAATAGTTAAGCTTGCCGGTGAGGAAAACAACTATATTTTCGGTCTGCGCGAGGAAGAAGTATCACAGGGTAAGGCGTTTTATGACCCGAAGGACATGTACGAGACAAGTGATGCAGTCAAGACGGTTGTTGACGCACTTTCTGATACAACTTTTTTTGAGAATACCAAATGCTTTGAGAAAATAAGGACGCTGCTTCTTGAAAATGATCGATATATGGTGCTTGCCGATCTTGAATCGTTTATAAAGACCGTTGAGCGCGCAGCGCGCGATTACAAGAATAAGAGAGAATATTTTAAAAAAGTCTTATTTAATACCGCTTCAAGCGATTTCTTTTCTTCAGACAGAACAATCAAAGAGTATGCAAGTGAGATTTGGAATATAGCAAAGTAAAGTTCGGAAAGATTTCAAAAAAACTTTTAAAAACCCTTGGCATATAGAAATATTTATTATATAATGTACAAGTATATCTATGTCTAAGGAGGAACAGTATGGCGTCAAAATATTCGGTATCTTTGGCGAAGCTCATTAAAGAGCTTTCGTTTGAAACGATATATCTCCCGCTTGCCGCTGAGAATATTATGATCTCAACGCCCGACGTTAATCGTCCGGGTCTCATTCTTGCGGGATATGACCAGTTTTTCGACCCTGCCAGAATAAACTTCCTCGGTATTTCCGAGGTTGAGTACATAAACAGACAAACGCCTGATGAGCGCGCAAAACGACTTCGCAATTTTGTTTCAAAAGTACCGTCAGCAATTATTTTCACACGGTCGATAAAGTGTCCAAATGATGTGCTTGAGCTGGCAAAAGAGTATAAAGTTCCTGTTCTTGCAACATCAGATACGACATCAAATACCATGGCAAACGTCATTGCATACCTTAACGTGGAACTTGCGGAGCGTATTACAAGACATGGAGTTTTTGTTGAAGTTTACGGCGAAGGCGTTCTTATGCTCGGAGACAGCGGTGTGGGAAAAAGCGAAACGGCGGTTGAGCTTATTAAAAGAGGTCACCGTCTTATTGCCGATGATGCAGTTGAAATCAAAAAAACCGGCGCAAAAACTCTTGTCGGTTCTGCACCGGATAATATTCGTCACTTTATTGAATTACGCGGTATCGGACTTATCAATGCACGAAGGATTTTTGGTATGGGTGCTGTTAAGATGTCTGAAAAAATCGATATGATTATTGAGCTTGAACCGTGGGATTCTGAAAAAGTGTATGACAGAATGGGACTTGAAAGTGAAAGCACGGATATCCTCGGAGTGAGCATTCCCTCAACCACCGTTCCTGTCAAGCCGGGGCGCAACCTTGCGATTATTATTGAAGTTGCTGCTATGAACAACAGACAGAAAAAGATGGGCTACAACGCTGCGCGTGAGCTGATGCATAACCTCGGCATGGTTGAAGATATCATTCCGCAGGAAGATGAACTTGAGCTTTGGAGTAATTTTTAAGGAGTGTGAAATATGAGCAAAAAATATAGAGTAGGCGTTGACCTTGGGGGAACCAACATCGCGGTTGGAGTTATTGATGAGGCGTATAACATTATCGGCAGAGGAAAGCTTAAAACCAATGTGCCCCGTCCCGCAGAAGAAATTATGGCAGACATTGTTAAGGCGGTCAAAATGGCTGTTGCCGATGCCGGAATAGAACTTGATGAAGTTGAAAGCATTGGTATTGGAACTCCGGGAAATGTAAACAAAAAAAACGGTACAATCGAATATGCAAATAACCTTTATTTTAATCAGGTACCCGCAGTTGAAATGATTAAGGCGCTTATCGATGCAAACGTATACCTTGAAAATGACGCAAACTGCGCTGCCCTCGGAGAGGCAATTGCAGGCGTTGGCAAAGGCAAAAAGCTTTTCATTGCCGTCACGCTGGGCACAGGTGTCGGCGGAGGAATCATAAACGAGGGCAAGGTAATGTCAGGCTGCAATGAGGCCGGCGGAGAACTCGGTCATATGGTTATTGAAATGAACGGTATTCCTTGCAATTGCGGCAGAACAGGCTGTTGGGAGGCATATGCCTCCGCTACCGCTCTTGTTGAACAGACACAAAAAGCGATGCTTGATCACAAGGACAGCAAGATGTGGTCGATTGCCAAAGGTTCACTGGATAATGTCAATGGCAGAACTGCATTTGATGCAATGCGCGCCGGAGACGAATGGGCCAGCAGGGTAGTAGAAAAGTATATTGAATATGTCGCAGTGGGAACGGTCAATATTATTAATATTTTTCAGCCGGAAATGATTTGTTTTGGCGGAGGAATATGTAATGAAGGCGAAACGCTCCTTGCGCCGCTTCGCGAGCATATTGAAAAGTTTAGGTACAGCCGTTATTCCGACATTCAGACCGAAATCTGCCGTGCAAAGCTCGGAAATGATGCAGGAATTATCGGTGCTGCATTGGTTTCTTATTAAACGGAGGGTCTGTTTTGTTTGATTTAACAGAGTTCCTGAATGAAAACTCAATTCGATATCGTGAAAATGAGCCGATGAAACTGCACACATCGTTCAGAATCGGCGGAAATGCAAAGCTTTTTGTTGAACCTCAAAGCGAAAACGAGCTTGCTTTGTTAGTTAGAAGTTTTTATGAACATGAAGTTGAATTTTTTATACTCGGCAACGGCAGTAATCTTCTTGTAAATGATGACGGCGTTTCAAAGGTTGTTATTCATCTCGGAAAAGGCTTTGATTCTCTTGTAATGCTTGATGAAACGACGATTGCCGCCTCGGCAGGCGCACCTCTATCGTCTGTGTGCAAGCTTGCTCTTTCAAAGGGACTGACCGGTCTTGAATTTGCTTACGGTATACCCGGTTCTGTCGGAGGCGCGGTTTATATGAATGCCGGTGCCTATGGCGGAGAGATGAAAGATGTTGTTTCATCATGTTCTCACATTGACAAAACGGGCGGATTTGGTTTACTCAAAAACGATGAGCTTTCGTTTGGATATCGCAAAAGTGCCTACTGCGCGAACGGTTGCATAGTTACTAATGCAACGTTTAAGCTAAAAAAAGGTAACAAAAATGAAATTGAAGAGCGAATGAATGAACTGCTTCAAAAAAGAATTGACAAACAGCCGCTCAATTATCCGAGTGCCGGCAGTGTTTTTAAACGCCCGGAGGGCTATTTTGCCGGTGCACTGATCGAACAAAGCGGGCTTAAAGGCAAGATAATAGGCGGCGCCGCTGTGAGTGAAAAGCATGCAGGCTTTATAGTGAATGTCGGTAATGCAACATGCCGGGACGTGCTTGAGTTGATTGAGTATTGTCAAAAAACGGTTTTTGAAAAGTTTGGTGTTGAGCTTGAAACGGAAATTAAAAGGATTTGACGGTGATTTTAAGTGGAATTTATAATCATAACCGGTATGTCCGGCGCAGGTAAATCATGTGTTGTCAACTCGCTTGAGGATCTTGGCTTTTTTTGCGTTGACAATCTGCCGGCAAAGCTGATTCCTGTTTTTGCCGAGCTTTTGAGCAATTCCAAGGAACATGAGCGCGTTGCCGTTGTTTCTGATGTACGTGCCGGCGAATCCTTTTCGGAACTTTTTGAAGCACTTGACGAATTGAAAGAGCTTCAGATTGAGTATAAGCTGATGTTCATTGATGCAAATGATGACGTATTGATTAAGCGCTATAAAGAGACACGCCGCAAGCATCCTCTCATTCAAGGTAATTACGATTCAATCGCGAATGCTATAACACGTGAAAGAAAAATGCTGTCGCGCGCCAGAAGTTCGGCTGATTTTTTGCTTGAAACGTCCAATCTTTCGGCAATTCAGTGCCGAGTCAGAGTGCTTTCAATGTTTTCAGATAAAAATGAGTCCGCAATTCATATTCACTGTATGTCATTCGGCTTTAAACATGGCATACCGAATGATGCCGACTTTGTTTTTGACGTTCGTTTTTTGCCGAATCCATTTTATATACCCGAACTCAAGCCGCTGACCGGTCTTGACAGCGCGGTAAGTGAGTACGTTATGAAATTTCGGGAATCGGCGGAATATGAAAACAGGTTGTTTGAACTTGTTGATTACTCTCTGCCTCTTTGTGTTAAAGAGGGGAGGAGCCAATTGATAATTGCCGTCGGCTGTACGGGCGGTCATCACCGTTCGGTTACCTTTGCCGAACTTTTATACAAGCACTTTAAGGATAAGGGCTTTTCCTCATCCGTAAGTCACAGAGATATTCTTAAGTGAGGTTGCATATGTCCTTTTCTTTATCGGTGAAAGACGAACTTTCAAAAATTGAAGATATGCAGCCTTGTTGCCGCCATGCAATGGCGTACGGTATGTTGCTTTTTGGACGCGAATTCAGGCGTGATGCAATTTCTATAATGACTGAGCATGAACCGGTGGCTAAAAAATATGCCTCGCTTTTAAAAAGTGAAACCGGAATCAATGCAGATTATTCGGTTTCAAAAGCCGGAAAGTATACCGTAAGTGTTAAAGCTGAGGAAGACATTGAAAAAGTTCTCACTTGCTTTTCAACAAGCGGAACTGAATCTTTTTCCAGAATTAACCGCGGAAATCTTTTGAATGAAAGCGGAAATGACAATGAGCTGCTCAACTGCTGTGATGCTGCTTTTTTGCGTGGCGCATTTCTCTCATGCGGAACGCTCAGCGACCCCAACAAAGGGTATCATCTTGAATTTGTTGTTCCGTTCAGAACGTTGAGTTTTGACCTTATGAAGCTACTGTCAGAATATGACCTCAATGCAAAACACATGGTCAGAAGATATACTAATGTTATCTACATAAAGGAAAGCGAAAGCATTGAGGACCTTCTGAATATTATGGGGGCTCATAATTCGGCTTTTGAGATCATGAACATCAAAATATACAAAGATTTTCGCAATGTTTCAAATCGCCGCGCCAATTTTGACAGCGCAAATATTGCGAGAACGGCAATGGCTGCTTATGCACAGATTGAAGAGATTCAAAAGCTGATTGATAGCGGAAAGCTTTTTGAACTCGATGATGAACTTCAAAAATTTGCAAAAGCGAGGGTAGATAATCCGGACGCAAGTCTGCGGGAATTCGGAGAAATGTTTTCTCCTCCGCTCTCACGTTCGGCTGTCAACCACAGAATTAAAAGATTGCTTGCATATGCGAGGCAGTTGTCCCCGGAGGATTAAATTTGGAAACACAGAATAATTCAAAAAAGAACTTTTTAATTTCTGATGAGGAGCTTGAAAGGCAAAAAGGATATGCCGAACTCGTTACAACGGTTCTCTCATCGCGCTTTCCGTCGTCAGCACCAAAAGCTTTTGTTCATACCTATGGCTGTCAGGGCAATGTTGCCGACGGTGAAAAGCTCAAGGGCATTCTCTGCTCGCTTGGCTATGAGTTGACGGATAACGTTGAAGAAGCTGACTTGGTTTTGTATAATACCTGCGCTATACGTGAACATGCCCAAGACAGAGTTTTTGGCAATGTCGGTGCGCTCAAAAAGTATAAGACTGCAAAACCGGATATGATAATTGCGCTTTGCGGTTGTATGATGCAGCAGGAATATGTTGCTGAAAGAATAAAAAACAGTTTTCGTTACGTTGATATTGTTTTCGGAACTCATGTGCTTTATAAGTTGCCGGAGTTTATTTATAGTTGCCTTTGCTGCGGAAAAAGGGTGTTTGATCTTTCCGGAGGTGACGGCAACATTGTTGAGGGACTTCCTGTAAGAAGAGACGGTGCATTCAAAGCATGGATACCAATAATGTACGGTTGCAACAATTTTTGTTCTTACTGTGTGGTTCCTTATGTCAGAGGCAGAGAGCGCAGCCGTGATTTTGATTTGGTTGTGGAAGAAGCAAGACAACTTGTTGACGCAGGATATAAAGAAATTACACTGCTTGGTCAAAATGTTAATTCTTACAATAAGGACAAGTCTGAGGAGTACCGATTTCCGGCGCTGCTTAGGGCAATTGACAGTATTGACGGGGATTTCATCATTCGCTTTATGACCTCCCATCCGCGCGATTGCACAAAAGAGCTTCTTGAAACAATGGCAAGCTGCAAAAAGGTTGCAAAACATTTGCATCTGCCTGTTCAGTCGGGCAATGACCGCGTGCTCAAAGAGATGAACCGTCACTATGACCGGGAAAAATATCTCGGTCTTATAGAGTACGCTTATAGGCTTATGCCGGACTTATCAATAACCAGTGACATTATTGTTGGTTTTCCCGGGGAAACCTATGAGGAATTTTGTGACACACTCTCACTTCTTGAAGAGGTTAAGTATACCTCATTGTTTACCTTTATTTTTTCTCCGCGCCCCGGTACAAAGGCGGCAGTAATGCCCGACGAGGTGCCGAAAAAAGAAAAATCTCAATGGTTTCGGCAACTCACGACACTTCAAGAACAGATTGCCTCAAAACGCACTGCTGGCATGAAAGGTAAAGAATACCGCGTTCTTGTTGAAGAACGAAACGAAAATACAGGCTTGTTGAGTGCAAGGACTCAGGGCAATGTCATCATTGAATTTGATGGCTGTGATGAGCTCATCGGTCACTTTGTATTTGTTGAGGTAACCGAGCCGAAAACATGGGTGCTCAAAGGCAAATTTATTAAACTCGGATAAAACGCAGTTGCGTATATCAATAATTATTTTTTCACAAGGAGTATTTCACATGGATGTAATCAAACTTACACGCGAACTCGGTGCTGCAATTCAGCAGGACGAGAGATATCTCAAATTTGCTAAGGCAAGAGAAGAGAATGAAAAGGATCCCGAACTGCTTGAGCTTATGGGTCAGATTCAGCTTGTTCAGATGAACTATCAGCGCGAAGCTGCTCAAGAGAAACCCGATTCCGAAAAAATGGCTGAATATGAGCGTCAGTTCAATGATGTCTATGACAAGTTCATGGGTAATGAAAGAATGAAAGCGTATGAAGCTGCGAGACAGGAAATTGATGCAATGATGAATTACGTTATGCAGATTCTCGGTCTTTGCGTCAACGGTGCCGATCCGGCAACATGCGAGCCGGAAGAAGAACACAGCTGTGGCTGCGACTGCGGAAGCTGTTCTTCAGACTGTCATCACCACTAATAATAAGGTTCAATAAAATTTTCCAAAGGGAGGAAAGAACAAAATGGCTGAAATGACACCTATGATGAAACAATACCTTGAAATCAAACAGGAGTACCCGGATACCATTTTGTTCTTCCGCCTCGGCGATTTTTATGAGATGTTTTTTGATGACGCCAAAACAGCTTCGCGTGAGCTTGAATTGACTCTGACCGGCAAAAGCTGCGGTCTTGAAGAACGCGCTCCGATGTGCGGCGTTCCGTTTCACAGTGCCGATAGCTATATAGCGAAGCTTGTTTCCAAAGGCTACAAGGTTGCCATATGCGAGCAAACAGAAGATCCTGCGCTCGCAAAGGGATTGGTTAAACGTGATGTGATACGCGTTGTAACAAAGGGCAGCGTAATCGAAAACAGTATGCTTGATGATTCAAAAAATAACTACCTTACGAGCGTTTACCTCTCAGATTCCGGCGCTGGTATTTGCTTTACCGATGTTTCAACCGGTATTTTAAATGTGACAGCTTTTGAGGGAAAGGGTACGCAAACAAAACTTATCAACGAGCTCGGTGTTTTTTCTCCCAGCGAGATAGTTCTTAACCGTACTTGTGCTGACAACAAATCGATTTCTTCATTCATTTCAAAACGAATGGAAGCCTCATGTGAAGTATATCCGGACGAATATTTTGATTATGATGTTTGTTTGAATGAGTGCGTCAATCATTTTGATGAAGAAAAGCTTGCTTCATCTTCTTTAAAGAGCAGTCGCGAGGCTGTTATAGCTGTAGGCGCTGCAATCAGATATCTCAAAGATGTTCAGAAAAATAATGTTGAGAATATTACAGATATCAACTTTTATTCAGAAAATCAATATATGAAAATTGATTTTTCAACCAAGCGTAACCTCGAGATAATCGAGACTATGCGCAACCGCGAAAAAAAAGGCTCACTTTTGTGGGTTCTTGACAAAACCAAGACATCAATGGGCAAAAGGCTACTCAGAACGTGGCTTGAAAAACCTCTGATAAATTATGCAATGATTACCAAAAGGCAGAACGCTGTTGAAGAGCTTGTTTCAAACGGCGTCAGTCTTTCTGAAATGCAGTTTGCCCTTTCAAATATATTTGACATAGAAAGACTTATAACCCGTGTGGTCTATGAGTCTGCAAACGCAAGAGAGCTTAACTCATTAAAACAAACGCTTGAGCAGCTTCCGCTTGTTAAAGCCGCTCTTTCAAAGATGAGGAGCAGCTATTTAAAGCAGCTTTATTCTTCTGTTGATATTCTTGAAGATGTGCATGAGCTTATTGATGCAGCAATTGACCCGGAAGCGCCGTTTACGGTGAGGGAAGGATCAATGATTAAAGACGGCTTTAATGAAGAACTTGATTCATTGCGCGACATTGAGCGTAACGGAAAAAAATATATTACCGACATTGAAACTGCCGAAAAAGAACGCACCGGTATTCCTAAACTGCGTATAGGTTACAACCGTGTTTTTGGCTATTACATAGAGGTAACAAATTCTTATAAATCACTCGTGCCGGATACCTACATAAGAAAGCAGACTTTGGCAAATTGTGAACGATATATTACACAAGAGCTGAAAGATCTTGAAAGCAAGGTTCTCGGTGCACAGGAACGCTCCGTTAAATTGGAGTACGAGATTTTTTGCCAGGTAAGAAAAGCTGTTGCGAATGAGTATAACCGAATCCAGCAGACAGCTTCGGCAATTGCGGCGGCAGATGTTCTTTGTTCTTTGGCTGCTGTTGCGATTGAGAATAATTATGTATGTCCGAACATGAATGATAACACAGCCATTGAGATTGTTGACGGACGTCACCCCGTTGTTGAAAAAGTGCTGACCGATTCTCCGTTTGTGCCCAATGATACCCGCCTTGATTGCGGTGAAAACCGTTGTGCAATAATAACAGGTCCCAACATGGCGGGCAAATCTACTTATATGCGCCAGGTTGCTCTCATTTGCCTGATGGCACAGATAGGTTCTTTTGTTCCGGCAAAACGTGCAGAGCTTTCGTTAATTGACAGTATTTATACGCGTGTCGGCGCATCGGATGATCTTGCTTCCGGTCAATCCACGTTTATGGTTGAAATGAATGAGGTCGCGTCCATACTGAAATCTGCCGGAAAGAACAGCCTTATTATTCTTGATGAAGTAGGCAGAGGTACCTCTACCTTTGACGGAATGAGCATTGCGAGAGCTGTGCTTGAATACATTTCCGATAAGCGAAAAATCGGAGCAAAGACACTGTTTTCAACTCACTATCATGAGTTGACAGAACTTGAGGGAAAGCTTGACGGAGTCAAAAATTATAATATTTCCGTCAAAAAACGCGGCAGCACAATAACATTTCTACGTCGCATAGTGCGCGGTCCTGCTGACGGCAGCTACGGTATTGAGGTTGCAAAGCTTGCCGGTGTACCGGCGGGTGTTGTCAACCGGGCACGTGAGATTCTCTTTGAACTTGAGGAGCTCAACAAAAAAACAGTTCCGTTCGAGCGTCTGGAGTTCTCCTCCGATGAGGAACAAGATACCAAACCGCTTCAACTGTCTCTTGAATCCGGGATAGACGACGAAATTATTGATGAACTTAAAAATATTGACACGGATACTCTTACGCCGCTCGAGGCGCTGACCACTCTTTATAAGCTCGCGCAGAAAGCAAAGGGTAAACAAGTATAAAACAGGAGTTTTTCCAATGAAAAGATTTGCTTCAATAATGTTGGTTTTTGCCTTTATGATGCTCGTTTCATGTGGAAAAACTAATCTGCCCGATTCTAAGGATAAAAGCGGTGCAGAGTATTCAAACCTTGTAGATTCAACCTCTCAAAGCGAATTGGGAAAAATTCTGCTCTCATGCGGCATATATCAAAAACAGATCAATATATTTTTTGAAGACTTGAACGAGTATAACACAACCGTGGAAAATGTGACTTTGGTTCAATCCGGGTACAAATCTTTTGACCTTTTTCCCGTGTCCTATGATGAAGATAAACTCGGCGAGCTTTGGAACGAGAAATATCCTGTCTTTATGGGTTACAATTGCAAATTGACCGCTTTCTTTCTATATAAAAATTTTATCCATTCAAAATCCGTTGTGTCAGAAGCAGAAAACGAAATGGGTATGATGTTTGATCTCTCACCCGAAAAAGCACAAACTCATTTTTCTGAGGATGACAGAAAACTTTTTAACACGTTGTATCAGGCGGTTGAAATCGACTCGGAGATGACACAACGGAAGTGTGTTGATAAACTCAAAAGCTCATGGAATAAATATGGCATAGCGTTTGATGAAACCGATAAAATCAAGCATATAACGGTTTGGACCGAGGATGATTACCCAGATTATCATCTTGAGCCGGTTCATGCCGGATTGCTTTTTTATCAGAACGGAAAACTTTGTTTTTTGGAAAAGCTTTCGTTTGTCAAGCCTTATCAGTATTCGATTTTTAATAATGAAAAAGACTTACATACGTATTTAAATAATATGTTCGGCGAAGACAAAAGGCTTTTTATTGTCATGAAAAACGCTCAAGTTATTGAATAAACAATAGACGAAAACGATGTTAAAGGAAGGTGAAAATACATGGGAAGAATCAATGTTTTGCCAAAGCATATTGCCGAGCTGATTGCAGCCGGCGAGGTTGTTGAGAGACCGGCGTCTGTTGTCAAAGAGCTTGCAGAAAACGCAATTGACGCCGGCGCAACAGCTGTAACAATTGAAATCAAAAACGGCGGAATAACATACATAAGAATTACGGACAACGGTTGCGGAATAGCGCACGAGGACGTTCCAAAGGCATTTTTGAGTCATGCAACAAGTAAGCTCAAAAATGCAGAAGATTTGAACAGTATTTTTACCCTTGGGTTCCGCGGCGAGGCTCTTGCCAGTGTTGCTGCCGTTTCAAGAATTGAACTGTTCACAAAGTCTGCCGATGAAAATGACGGAACACTTTATAATATTGAGGGCGGTGAGCAGACAAAATACGAAACAGCAGGTTGCCCGAACGGAACAACCATTGTTGTCAGAGACCTTTTTTACAACACGCCCGCACGTATGAAGTTTTTGAAAAAAGATATCAGTGAGGCTAATGCGGTTGCTGATGTTGTTGATAAACTTGCGCTGTCCCATCCCGAAATCAGTTTTCTTTTTATTCGTGACGGCAAGCAGGCACTTATTACTCCGGGAGACGGAAAGCTTCTTTCTGTTATATATTCAATTTTCGGACGTGTTTTTGCAGAAGGTATGCTTGAAACAGAGTACGAACTTGACGGAATCGGTGTGTCCGGTTATGTATGCCGCCCCTCCTCGGCGCGTTCAACCCGTGCAATGCAGTATTTCTTTTTGAACGGGCGGTTTATACGTTCACGTTCATGTGCGGCATCGATGGAAAATGCATATAAGAATGCAATTATGGTAGGAAAGTTTCCGTCATGTATTCTTAACATCACCGTTGAACCCCGAACTGTTGATGTAAATGTGCATCCTGCGAAAACCGAGGTGAGGTTCAGTGATGAACGCAGGGTTTCTTCTGCTGTTTATTACGCAGTCAAGAATGTGCTCGTTGAGTATGATACACGCGTTCAGATTGATCTTGCTAAAATTGCACAGAAAACAAAGCCGACGGTTTCTCAGTTGTATATGGTTGAGGATAACATGCCTCAGAATACAGTTAAGACTGTTATGCAAGAAGAAGTTAAACCGCAGCCGCGGTCAAAGTCGGATTTTTGGCAGAATATGCCGTCAAGGGAGTTCAAGCAATCGGTTCTTTCTTCTCCTCAAAATGAGAATGTTCTCCCTCAAACGGAACAGGGCGAGCCGGACTTAATTAACGCATACAAGTCTAAGAAAGCCGAACGGGCAAAGGCGGTTGCGGTTTCTGCATCTGTACAGCCGAAAAAATCTGCAGAGCCTTTTGAAAAAGAAGAAGATATTTCCTTAGTGCCTCCGACAAAGAAAAACATACAGTCCGGAGCCAAGGGAGAAACTGCGAACGAGCCGACAAAGGTCGTAATTACCGATAAAAAGCCTCCAAAGCCTTTGAGACTCATAGGTGAGGCGTTCAAAACCTATATCATTTGTGAATATGACGGAAAAGTATGTATTATTGATAAGCACGCAGCACATGAACGTGTTATATTTAATCAAATGAAAGATAAGCAAAAAGAATGTTCTTCTCAGGCACTTCTCACACCGGTAACAATAACGCTCAGCAAAAGTGAGTATGGCGTTATTCTCGATAATCTTGATACGTTTTCAGAGTGCGGCTTTCTTGTTGAGGATTTTGGAAACGGTGCCGTTATTGTCAGAGAATGTCCCATGATTCTCGAAGCGGACGATATTGAAGACGTTGTTCTTGAAATTGCATCAAATCTTGCTCTTTCAAAGACAAACATTCAAGCGGAAAAGGTTGACAGAATATATCACACTGCGGCATGTAAAGCTGCAATCAAGGCAGGCTATAAGAATTCAACCGCCGAGCTGAAAGTTCTTGCAGAAAGGGTACTTTATAATGACGATGTGCGCTATTGCCCTCACGGTCGTCCTGTGCTTGTTGAAATGAGCCAATATGAGCTTGAAAAACAATTTGGAAGAATACAGTGAAACTGAACGGAGGAATAGCTTGAAGCCGCTTGTTGTTGTCGTTGTCGGTCCCACTGCCGGCGGAAAAAGTTCACTTGCCATAAGAATCGCAAAGGCTCTTGACGGTGAAGTGATATCTGCCGATTCAATGCAGATATATAAAAAAATGGATATTGCGACGGCTAAGGTCACCGAGAAAGAGGCAGACGGCGTAGTTCATCACCTTATTGATTTTGTTGAGCCATGGGAAAGTTTCAGTGTTGCACGTTATAAGGAACTCGCAAATCAGTGCATAGAAGATATTTTAAGCCGCGGAAAGCTTCCGATAATTGCAGGCGGGACAGGCTTTTACGTTGATACAATTGTGAATAACACAAGCTTTCTCGACTATGAAAAAAGTGATATTCGCGAGAAACTTCTCTCAAGGCTTGAAAAAGAGGGCTGCGAGGCGTTGTATTCTGAGCTTTCTGAACTTGACAATGAAAGTGCAGAAAAGATTCATGTCAATGATTCAAAAAGAATCGTTCGTGCACTTGAACTGTATTATTCAACCGGGTTGACTATGACACGCCAGCGTGAACTATCCCATCTTGAAGAAAGTAATTATAGTTTTTGTATAATAGGTCTTAATGCGGAAAATCGAAAGTTTCTTTATGACAGAATTGACAGCCGCGTTGACATAATGCTTAAAAATGGCTTGGTTGACGAGGCAAAGCAGTTTTTTGCAAGCAATTACTCTTCAACGGCAAAGCAGGCTATAGGATATAAGGAGCTTTTGCCATATCTGGACGGTGTAATATCTCTTTCCGAAGCGACGGAAAATCTCAAACGTGAGACGCGGCGTTATGCAAAGCGGCAGCTTTCGTGGTTCAGAAGAAACGAGAAAATTAATTGGCTGTATATTGACAGAGAATCTGCGGATTCGCTGCTTAAAAAGAGCCTGAATATTATTGACAGATTCAAAGGTGAAACTAATGAATAAGTCCAAAGATTTTAAAACCGTAATTATCCTGCTCTCTGTTACAGCAGTCATTGTTTTGGCGTATGTTGCTCAAGGTATATATTTCAGCTACTCAGGAAAGGTAGTTACGGAATACATTTTTGAAACCTCCGATAAGCAGGTTGTTTCTGTTGACAGCTTTGTTGTTCGCGACGAAAACCGAAGCGGCGGGAAGAAAAACATCTCAATTCTTACCAAATCTGACAGTCGTGTTTATGTTCCGGCGGTTTCAGACAGCGAGAGCGTTGCAAAAAACCAGACCATTGCACTTTCGTTTAAAAATGAAGAAGATGCTCAGGCTTATAACAGAAGCGTTGAGCTGAAAGATAAAATAGATCATCTTGAACAACTTCAGGACCAGGGTAACCTCAGTCATATAAATGTTGTTACCTTAAATTCTGAGATTGCGTCTGCGGTCAGTGATTATATGAATCTTATAGATTCCGGAAATTATGCCGGCATTGATGATATGGTGCGCAACATCAGTTATAAAATTACTACACGCCAAATTGCAACAGGAACAAAGCTTGATTTTTCATCTCTTATATCAGATTATGAAAAAGAACGCAAAAAGCTTTTGAAATCCATCGGAACCAAAAAGACAGTCTCAACAAAATATGCGGGATATTTTGTCAGCACTGTTGACGGTTATGAAAGTGCGTGTGACTATCAGAGCATAGCCGACGGAGAAATTGACAACATTCAGATTCAAAAGCTGCTTGACAGCAAGGCGAACAAAACAAAGGGTGCGTTCGGCAAAATCATTGGTCAGCACACTTGGTATCTGCTTTGCAATATACCGCTTGTTGAAGCGTCGGTTGTCAAAACCGGCTACTATGTCAAAGTGAGCTTTCCGGAAAAGGGTATATATAATCTTGACATGTCTGTGCACAGCGTTTCAAGCCGAGCAGGAGAAAGCGTCGGCGTTGTTTTGAAATGTACTTCTATGAATGAAGCGCTTTCATCTCTAAGAAAAGAAAAGGCGCAAATAACTGTAAAAACCTATGATGGATTGAGAATAAACAACGACGCTATTGTCACCGATGACGACGGTACGCAGGGTGTGTATACGCTCAGCGGAAACAGAGTCATTTTTAAACCGCTTGAAATAATTCATTACGGTGACAATTACGTTATTGCAAATGCTGTTACGTATTACGACAAAGACGGCAGTGTTGACATTCAAAAAACATCTAATGCGGAAATAAAAGCATATGATAAAGTTATAATAAAGGGGCGAAATTTAAGTGACGGAAAAGTTATCAGTTGATGAAAGATTTAAAAATATTGAGCATAATCTTTGCCATATCAATGAACAGATCACTCTTTCCGCTCAGAAGAGCGGAAGAACGCGAGAAGATATCAAGCTGATGGCAGTGACAAAAACAGTTGAGCCGATTTTTATAAATCATGCGATAGAGTGCGGCATAGATCTTATAGGAGAAAACAAAGTTCAGGAGTTTTTATCAAAGTACGAATACCTAAAGCTTGAAAAATGCAAAGCACATCTGATTGGGCATTTGCAAACCAACAAGGTCAAACAAATTTTGCCGTTCGTTTCAATGGTGCAGTCGCTTGACAGCGTGAAGCTTGCAAAAGAAATTGAAAAGCAAAGTGAAAAACTCGGAATAGACACTGATTGCCTCATTGAGGTCAATGTCGGTGAAGAAGAAAGCAAAACAGGCATTGCTTTTGATGAAGTTATGCCTCTGATTGAAGAAATTTCCAAAATGCAACACGTTAAAGTTAAAGGACTTATGTCCGTTCCGCCTATTTGTGAAGAAAAGGCGCAATTATGCAAATATTTTGAAAAAATGCACCATTTGTTTGTTGACATATCAAGACAAAATATAGATAATATAACTATGTGTTTTCTTTCGATGGGTATGTCGGGAGATTTCAATGAAGCAATTTTATGCGGGGCCAACATGGTGAGGGTAGGTTCTTCGATTTTTGGACCGCGTTTGTATTAAAGAAAGGACGAATATTAAATGAAGTTTTTTGACAATATAAAGGACTCAATCAAAAAAGCCGTTACTTTTTCGGACGATGAGGATTATGATGATGACGAAAACTACGGCGATGATGAGTACGATGAGGACGAAGACGAAAGCTACGATGAGGAAAAAACGGCTGAAAAAGTAAAATATGATTTTGAAATGCCCAACAGTAACTCCGGTTTTACTGCTCCTGAGTATTCAAAAAGCACCGGGAAAACATCTTTTTCTGCCGGAACACAGATGCCGAGAGGCAATCAATCGGCAAATATTTATAAAATGGACTCCGTTAAACCTACCAAAAAACTCAAGGTTACTTTATTTGTACTTGAAGACATGGATGATGCACGAAATGTCGCGGATTGCATGATTGATAAGGGTGTGGTTACCCTTGCTGACATGACAAAGCTTCCGACGGAAAGCGTTCGGCGTGTTCTTGATTTCCTTGACGGAGTCAAGTATGTATGTAAGTCTAAGATTGAGGTTATTGCCGAAAAGATTTATCTCATCGTTCCTGAGGCTGCCGAGCTTTCGGGAGACTTCTTCGGTCAAGTTGACAGACCGTCTTTCTTTTAAGACAATACTATACAAATTGGCGGCACACGCCTTGTTATAACCTATTCCTGTTATGCCACACAGAATTTTTTGACTTGTGTCAGCAAGCCTGCGAAATTTTGTGTATAACCTAATGAAAATTTTACTACGCAATTTGCACACCCAAATTGTGCGATATTGTTTTGAAAATCAACAACGGCTTCTGTTCTGCCGCTGAAACTTGCTATTAAAACGGAGGAAAGCAAAAATGATGGTTCCAAATCAAATCAAAATGCAGAATTTTTCACCCGTTGGTCGCGGCGCATATAAAGCGGCTGAAGTTGACGGATTTATGCAGCGTGTGTATTCGAGTTATTCTGAGCTGTATTCTGAAAATGCGGAGCTCAAGAAAAAATTTGCGTCTTTGCGCGATATTATAGAAGAATATAACGCCGGAAAAAATGCAATTGCAACAGCTCTCGTAAAAGCGCAGGCTATTGCCGACGAAACCGTTAAGAACGCAAAAGCCGAGGCAGAGACCGCTTTGCTTGAAGCTGAGGAGAAAGCCAAAAAGATTGTTGATGAAAAAACAAAGGAAGCCGACTCTTACGCTGAAGAAAAGAAAAAAGCAGCGGAGGATAGCTTTGAAAAAGCCAAAGCGGATCTTGAGCGTATTATGGAACAGACGCGTAAGGAATCCGAAAAGTATATTGCGCAAATTAATGAAAAAGCTAAAGAAATTATTGATGATGCTAATGCTAAAGCCGCAAAGCTTGTTGCTGATGCATACGGCGACGCTCAAAAAGCCCTTGACAAGAAAAACGAGATCATTGCCGGAGCTCAGAAAGAGTTGACTTCTGCGAAGACAGAGCTTTCTGCTTTCAAGCAGAGCACGCTTGAATTGCTTCATTCCATTCTTCCTCAAATTGATGCTTTGGATATTCCTGCGTTTGAAATTGAAAGCGATGAGGTTCAGGCGGACGTTGAAAAACCGACTGTTGTTCCGCAGGTTATTGAAGAACCCTTTGCCGCTGCGCCGGTTACAGATGAACCGGATAGTGTGGCAGATATCGTTGAAGAAGATGTGAATAATGATGAGGCCGATTTGAATGTATCTTCTGATGACGAGAACATTCATAATGAAGTGAAAAAAGCATATATTCCGGATGCCGATGAATATATTAAACAGATTTTCGGTGATATTTCAATTCCTCACACGGACTCTACGGATAAACACAGCGTATATTCGCCGTCCAAGCCCGATGAAGAATCTGAAGATAACAAAAAAAATGTCGGATATAACGGCAACAATACCGGTTTCACTGTTTCTGATGATTTAGACATTTTTACCGATGAATAACTATATGGATACATTCACTATTTTATAAGGTGATTTAATGATTCAACTCATTTCTTTTGCGGCCATTCTGCTGCTGACTGCGATTGACCAGATAATTAAATACTTTATTGTTGTCGATTTGAAACCGATTGGAGAGAAAGTGCTTATCCCGGGTGTTCTGAGGCTTGCATACGTTGAAAATGACGGCGCTATGATGGGAATGCTTGGCGGAAAGGCATCTGTCATGACGGTTGCAACAGTGATTATTCTCGTTGTTTTGATTGCGGTCATGCTCTCAAAAAAGGTGAAGTTCGGTTTGGTTTACTGTAGCTTTGTCGGTATTATTGCAGGAGGCATCGGTAATCTCATCGATCGTTTCAGATTGGGATATGTTATTGATTACATTGATGTTCTTTTTGTGAAGTTTTATGTCTTTAATTTTGCCGATTGCCTTGTTACGGTTGGAGCTTTCTTGATAATCGGATATGAAATTTATGAGATCGTAAAGGAAAGCAAGTCTAAAAAGGAAAAGCAAGATGGTTAATGCAATGATGTTCCCCGTCGATGAGAATATGGCAGGGGAAAGAATAGATAAAGTTATTTGTGCGTGTTCAAGCGAGCTGTCGCGTTCGGCTGCTCAAAAGCTGCTTGAAAGCGGATCGGTTAAAATCGGCGGAATCACCGTTACCAAAAACTATAAGGTTAAAGCAGGTGAGATGATTTGCGTTGTTATACCGGAGCCGCGTGAGCTTGAAATAAGAGCTGAAAATATTCCGCTTGATATACGTTATGAAGACGACGATCTGCTCGTTGTCAACAAACCTAAGGGTATGGTTGTCCACCCGGCTGCCGGTAACTATGACGGAACTCTTGTCAACGCCCTTTTATATCATTGTAAAGACAGCCTGTCAGGTATAAACGGAGTAATAAGACCGGGAATTGTACACCGTATCGACAAGGACACAAGCGGACTTTTGATAGTTGCAAAAAATGATTTTGCTCATATTTCTCTTGCCGAGCAAATCAAGTATCATACATTTTCACGCGAGTACCGTACCGTTGTTTACGGAGGATTCAAGAGTGACGACGGAACGGTTGATGCGCCTATAGGGCGTCACCCTGTTGACCGCAAAAAAATGTGTGTAACAGAAAAGAATTCACGTTATGCGGTTACTAATTATGAGGTCATTGAACGATTTCGTGGCTTTACTTATTTAAAGGTTCGGCTCGAGACCGGCAGAACACATCAAATTAGGGTACATATGGCATATATAGGTCACCCTGTTGCCGGTGATGCCGTTTACGGACCAAAGAAAGTTATAACCGAGCTGCACGGACAATGTCTTCATGCAGGACTCATTGGGTTCAAACATCCGAGAAACGGAAAATATATTGAAATTACAAGCGAACTTCCGGAGTATTTTCAATCATTTTTAAGGAGATTGCCAAGATGACAGAAAAAAAGCTTCCGCTTTCCGGTTGGCTTATTGCCTCCGATATTGACGGAACGTTAAATGATAAAAGAAGAAAATTACCTAAGCGCAATTTTGATGCCATTCATAAGTTTGTTTATGATTATGGCGGTCGCTTCATTCTTTCGTCCGGCAGGTCGATTGAATCGATGCGCAAACATTTTGATAAGCTCAAGCTAAACACGGGATATGCAGTGTTTATTAATGGTGCCGGCGTTTATGATTATAGCAATGAGAAGATTTTATGGATGAGTCCGGTTAATGAAAAAGTTACCGAAATCATTAAAAAGGCAGCCAAGAAGTTTTGTTTTGCGACGGTTCAAGTTATAACGCCGTATGAGGCGCGTGTTGTGAAACCGACCCTTTCCGCCTATATTCTTGCGAAAACAAGCAAGTTGCCAATTAAGTATTTTAAGAGTATTGATGAAGTACACACCGGCGATTGGTGCAAAGCGATTTTTACCGGTCTGCCTTTTGTCATAACAAAGGTTGAAAAGTTTGCCAAGGAAAACAGCAGCATGACGACAAATCTCATGAGAACATCGCCGTTCTCTTTTGAGCTTGTTAATGAAGGTACCAATAAGGGCGTTGCTGTTTTAAAGGTTGCAGAGCTTCTTGGTATTAAACAGGAACACACTGCCGCAATAGGTGACTATTTTAACGATTATGAGATGCTCAAGGCTGTGGGGCTGCCTGCATGCTGCGGTCAGGCGCCGGATGGTATGAAAAAAATTGCAAAGCTTGTTACTTGCCACTGCAACAAGGGCGCTGTTGCTGATCTCATTGAGTATATTATTAAAAATTACAGCAAATGATTGCTGAAGGAGCTAATTGCTCTTTCCGCTTTTAATAAAGGAGGAAATCACATTGGACGCAACCAAAAAGATTGAGCTCAAAAAGCTCGCTTGCAAGGTAAGAATGGGTGTTATTGAAGGCACGTTCAACGCAAAGTCCGGTCATCCGGGCGGTTCACTTTCAATTGCAGACATTATTACTTATCTTTATTTTGAAGAGATGAACGTTAATCCTAAAAATCCCTCGTGGGAAGACAGAGACCGTTTTGTTCTCTCAAAGGGTCACACTGCGCCTGCGCTTTATTCTGCGCTTGCTCTCAAGGGATTTTTCCCGTTTGACCTTATCAAGACTCTCAGAAAACCGGATTCCATTCTTCAGGGGCATCCCAGCATGCGATACACCCCCGGCGTTGACATGAGCACCGGTTCTCTCGGTCAAGGAATTTCCGCCGCTGTGGGTATGGCGCTCGGCGCAAAGCTGAAGGGCAAGAAATTCCGTGTTTATACAGCTCTCGGCGATGGAGAAATTGAAGAAGGTCAGGTTTGGGAAGCTGCTATGTTTGCCGGAAACCATAAGTTGGATAACCTTGTTGCCGTTGTTGACTATAATAACCTTCAGATCGACGGTTCTCTTGACGAAGTAAATTCACCCTGTCCTATCGACGAAAAGTTTGCTGCTTTTGGCTGGAATGTTATCGTAATTAACGGGCATTGCTTTGATGAAATTGACGAGGCTTTCAAAAAAGCCAAGGAGTTTAAGGGTAAACCTACCTGCATTGTTGCAAAAACAGTTAAGGGTAAGGGCGTTTCATTTATGGAAGACAAGTGCGATTGGCACGGAAGCGCACCAAACGCCGAACAGTATGAACAGGCTATGAAAGAACTTGGCGACGCTTTGAACGCATTGGAGGTGTGATTATGGCTGACGTAATTAAATGTGCAACAAGAGATGCATATGGAAAAGCGCTCAAAGAACTTGGCAAAAGAGATGATATTCTTGTTCTTGACGCTGACCTTGCAAAGGCAACCAAAACAATCGTATTTAAAAAGGAATTCCCTGAAAAATTCATTGACGCAGGTATTGCAGAGGGCAATATGATGGGCGTTGCTGCCGGACTTTCGACTGTCGGCTACACCGTTTTTGCCAGCTCGTTTGCCATGTTTTCTGCCGGACGCGCATTTGAGCAGGTAAGAAACTCGATTGCTTATCCTAAGCTTAATGTTAAGATCGGTGCGACTCACGCGGGCATTTCTGTCGGCGAAGACGGCGCCAGCCATCAGTGCTGCGAGGATATTGCTCTTATGCGTTCGATTCCGAACATGGTTATTATTAATCCGGCAGACGATGTTGAAGCATTTCAGGCTGTTCTTGCTGCTGCGGATTTTGAGGGTCCGGTTTATATGCGCTTTGGTCGTTTGGCGGTACCCAGAGTAAATTCCGAGGACTACAAGTTTGAACTTGGCAAGGGTGTTACTCTCAGAGACGGCAAAGATGTGACAATTGTTGCAACAGGTCTCATGGTTAATGAGGCTCTCATTGCTGCTGATGAACTCAAAGCTGAAGGAATAGATGCGAGAGTAATCAATATCCATACAATTAAGCCGGTTGACAAAGAAATTCTTATTAAGGCTGCGAAAGAAACCGGTGCGATCGTTACTGCAGAGGAACACAGTGTAATCGGCGGACTCGGTTCTGCTGTGACAGAAGTTCTTTCAGAATTTTGTCCGGTTCCTGTTCTTCGTCTCGGTGTTGAAGATACGTTCGGAAAATCCGGTCCGGCTGTTGAACTTCTTAAAATTTTCGGTCTTGACGCAAAACACATTGCAGAGAAAGCAAGAGCTGCCGTCAAGCTTAAGTAAAAAAACAAATTCAGTTCGGTGGACGGTTGTTTTCGACCGTTCACCGATTTTTGCTAAGTAGGTGAATGAATGACAATCCAACAGCTGCACTATGCAATAACAATTTCCGAATCCGGCTCTTTTAATAAAGCCGCCGAGGTGCTGTATATCTCTCAGCCGTCTTTAACAAGCTCAATGCAGGAACTTGAAAAGGAACTCGGAATAACGATATTTTACCGAAGCGGAAGGGGCGTTTCTCTCACGCAGGACGGCTCTGAGTTTCTTCTTTATGCAAGGCAGGTGTATAATCAATACGAAGCATTGATGGAAAAATACGGTGAGACAGCAAATGTCAAGAAAAAATTTGGCGTTTCAACTCAGCACTACTCATTCGCCGTCAAGGCCTTCGTTGAACTTGTAAAGCATTTTGACATGTCACAATATGAGTTTGCGATAAGAGAGACAAAAACGCGTGATGTCATATCGGATGTGAGCAACATGCGCAGTGAAATAGGAATTTTATATCTGAGTGATTTTAACCGTGCCGCAGTAACAAAACTATTGAGGAGCAGTAATCTGGAGTTTCACCATATAATTAAATGCCGCGCTTATGTTTATCTTTGGTCAGGTCACCCTCTTGCAAAGAAAAAATCAATAAGCTTTGACGAACTTAAAGACTATCCATGCCTTTCTTTTGAACAGGGTGAATCCGGTTCATTCTATTTTGCCGAGGAAATACTCAGCACCAACGAGTATACAAGAATAATTAAGGCAAACGACAGAGCAACCATGCTCAACCTCATGATAGGTCTTAACGGTTATACGCTTTGCTCCGGTATTATTTGCGAAGAACTGAACGGCAGTGATTATCTTGCCGTACCATTTCAAGCCGATTCCGTTGATGAAAACAGTGACATGGAAATCGGTTATATTACTAAAAAAAATACAGTACTAAGCAGTATAGGAAAGCAATATATTGAAGAAATCGGAACATACCTAAATGAAAAGGCAAAAGAACTTAATTAATAGACTGAAGACAGTCATTCCCACAGTGTTTGACTGTCTTCAGCTTTGTTTTGAGCTATAGATTTTACTTATAACCTACTATATTCATATGGTATTGGACAAAGCGAAAAGCCTGAGCTATAATATGCACGATCAATGAAGGAGGTCAAAACAATGACTCATAAGTTAAACCAGCGAATGTGCAGTTTTGGGTAATGCTATATTCATCATCGCATATTTAAAACAGGTAATTTTAGAACGAAAGGTTGATTAAAATGAAAAAAGTTATCGCGTTGGTTATCGCAGCTGTGCTTGTTCTTGCAACGTTCGCAGCTTGCTCATCAAAGGACAAGGCAATTACAATTGCAGTTCCCAACGACACAACAAATGAAGCACGCGCTCTTTTGCTTCTCCAGGAAAAGGGCTACATCAAGCTCAAGGACGGCTCAGGCATTCAGGCTACTGTAAAGGACATTACCGAAAATCCTTACGGTATTGAGTTCAAAGAAGTTGAAGCGGCTCAGATTCCGAATATTCTTCAAGATGTTGACTATGCCGTAATCAATTCAAACTATGCAATTTCCGCCGGACTCAACCCTGTTAAGGATTCTCTTGCGATTGAAAGCTCTTCTTCGGCATACAGCAATATTCTCGCTGTTAAGGAAGGCGATGAAAGCACAGATAAAATCAAAGCTCTTAAAGCTGCTCTTGAAAGCAAAAAGGTTGCCGATTTCATCAATGAAAAATATGACGGTCAGGTCGTTTCAACTGTTGAAAATCCGGGTGACGGTTTTGACTCAAGCGTAGATTACAGCAAACTTGCCGGCACAAAAATTACCGTCGCTGCTTCTCCCACACCGCATGCTGAAATCCTTGCAGTTGCGAAGGAGATTCTTGCGGAAAAGGATGTTACCCTTGATATTAAGGAGTTCACCGATTATGTTCAGCCGAACAAGGTTGTTGACAGCGGTGAAGTAGATGCAAACTACTTCCAGCATCTTCCTTACCTTGAAGACTTCAACAAGGAAAACGGAACTCACGTTGTCTCTGTATCGGCAATCCATGTTGAGCCGATGGGCTTTTATGGCGGAAAGCAGACGACTCTTGACGCTCTCAAAAAATAATCGTTGAATAAGTGAAGAGATAGCGTTGTCCGCTTTTGCGGCCGACGTTATTTCTTGTATAATACGGTCGCAGGTTCGGAGACCGATTGGAGATAATTTATGATTGAAATTAAAAATCTGACAAAAACCTTTACTACTGCCGACGGCAATGTTGAGGCTTTGAAAAATATATCGCTGACAATAAATGACGGTGATATATACGGAATCATCGGTATGAGCGGCGCCGGCAAAAGTACTTTGGTTCGTTGCATAAACATGCTTGAACGTCCGACTGACGGCAAGGTGATAATTGACGGCAAGGATATGGCTTCTCTTTCTCAGGCTGAACTTCGCAAAGAGAGAAGAAACATTACAATGATTTTTCAAGGGTTTAACTTGCTGATGCAGAAAAACTGTTTGAGAAATGTTTGTTTTCCGCTTGAATTGTCCGGTGTAAAAAAGTCTGAGGCTGCAAAACGCGCAGCAGAGCTTCTTGAAATTGTAGGTCTTGGCGACAAGCTAAAGGCTTATCCGTCACAGCTTTCCGGCGGTCAGCAGCAGAGGGTGGCGATTGCCCGTGCCCTTGCAACTCACCCCAAAATTCTTCTTTGCGATGAGGCAACAAGTGCACTTGATCCGCAGACGACACAATCCATTCTTTCACTTATCCGCGATATTCATGATAAGCTGGGGATCACCGTTATTGTAATTACTCATCAAATGAGCGTTGTTGAACAGATTTGCTCGCATGTTGCCATTCTTGACAACGGCGAAGTTGCCGAGGAAGGTTTGGTGAGCGAAGTGTTCTCTGCTCCCAAATCAATTGCGGCAAAACGACTTGTTTTCCCTGACGGATACGAAAAGGAAACCGAAATCAGCGGCGGCGAAAATGTCATTCGCGTTGTTTTCAACGGAGCTAAGGCAACCAATACTCCGCTTATCGCTCAGATGGCGATTGACGAGGGTATAACGGCGAGCATTCTTTCCGCTTCTACAAAGGGAATAGGCGATAAGGCGTATGGAAACATCATTTTAGGTATTCCCGGCGGAAAAGACGAGCTTGAAAGGGCTATGAAATACCTTAAGGCAATGCCGGATATTCTTGTTGAGGAGGTGAAAGCCGATGAGTGAGTTCTTTCAGTCCGAATCATTCCGCGAAGCGGTCGAAGTTTTAAAGACTGAATTTCCGCTTGCAACATGGGAGACGGTATATGTCACGCTTTTGTCAACGCTGTTTGCCATAATTATCGGTCTGCCCCTCGGTGTAATTGTTGTTGCGGGTGATGGTGGAAAAATTCTCAAAATACCGAAAGGTGTTTTAAAGGTTATTGACGTTGTGATTAATATCCTGCGTTCGGTTCCGTTTTTGATTCTTATGATTCTTGTTTTTCCGCTCACAAGGCTTATTGTCGGAACAACTGTAGGTACAATGGCATCGGTAGTTCCGTTGGTTATTGCAGCGTTCCCGTTTGTTGCAAGACTTGTTGAGGGCAGTCTGCGCGAGGTAAATCCGGCTATAATTGAAACCGCACAGAGCATGGGAGCTTCTCCGTTCCAGATTATCACAAAAGTTATGCTGCCGGAAAGTGTTCCATCATTGATTTCCAATATTACAATTGCAATCACAACAATTCTTGGATACACCGCAATGAGCGGTGTTCTTGGCGGCGGAGGTCTTGGCAAGATTGCAATTAACTACGGTTATCACAGATACAAATACTTAATCATGCTTTTTGCCGTTATTTTCCTTGTTGTTCTGGTTCAAGTGTTCCAAAGCGTTGGAACGTATTTGGCAACAAAGTGTGATAAAAGACTTAAAAATCGTAAATAAAACGGAGGATTTTAGTAATGAGCTATATACCAATGACTGAGTATGAAAACTCAAGTGATGAAGTCAAAAGAGAATATGACGACCAAATTGCAAAGCACGGAAGAATTACCAATATGAAACGTACTTTGCTCCACTGTGTGCCTGCTTTCAAGGCGTATATGGAGTGGTACACTCTCTATGATCTTCTTGTTCCGGTAATCGGCGAGCGGGCCATTTCGCTTTATTCATATGCAATTTCAAACGGAAATGATTGTCTTGTATGCTCAACATTTTTCAGAAAAATTTTGATTGATTCCGGTGATGATCCGGATAATCCGCAGATTTCTGAGACGGAAGAGCTTCTTATGAACCTCGGTGCGGCTATTTGTGCAGATCCTCACAATATTCCCGATGAAATATATGATGGATTGAAAGCAAAATTTTCCGATGACGAAATCGTTCTGCTCCTTTCGTTCGCAGGAATAATGTATGCAACGAATTTGTTCAATACGATTGCAAAGGTACCTCTTGACGAAGTACTTTATAAATACCGCAAAAAAGAAGAAAACTAAGGAGTGGCAGATATGAAAGATTTTGAAAACAAGGTTGCGTTTATTACAGGTGCGGCTCATGGACAGGGTAGGGCAACAGCCATTGCTCTTGCTAAAGAGGGCGCCGATATAGTTGCTTTTGATGTTGCAAAAAAGATTGAATATCCAAATTATGATTTCGGCACTAATGATGAGCTTGAAACTCTCAAAGAGGAAATTGAGGCTCTTGGCAGAAAAGTAGTGATTGCAGTCGGTGATGTCCGCGATGATGCTGCTGTGACTGTCGCTGTTGAAAAAGCAATTGATGAACTCGGAAAAATCGATATACTTTTCAACAATGCCGGCATTTGCGCATATGCGACTGTTGACGAAATGACTGACGATGAGTGGAATGCCATGATTGACATTAACCTCAAAGGACCGTTCAACGTTACACGACGTGTTGTGCCGTACATGAAAAAGGCTAAGAGCGGTGTAATTATCAACAATTCATCTGTTATGGGTCTTCGCGGCGGCAACAGACTTTCGCATTATACCGCTTCAAAATGGGGACTTACCGGTCTCACAAAGGCATGGGCTATTGAGCTTGCTCCATACAATATTCGTGTTGTCAGTATTCATCCGACGGGTGTCAACACTCCCATGAATGACGGCCTTGCAGCAATGGAAGGCATGACTCCGATTGAAATTGCCGAGCGTTCTGCCGGAAATCTTCTTCCGGTTCCGTGGATTGAGCCTCAGGATGTTGCAGATTTGGTTTTGTTCCTTGCTTCGGATAAGGCGAGATATGCTACCGGCTCTCAGTTTGTGATTGATGCGGGTCTGCTTTCCGTGTAAGTTAGTAAATATTCAATACAGTGGCTATAGCACTTAGTTGCAGAAGTGCTTTTTCGCTCGTTCCCTGTGCGTATCGTGCGGCGAATGGGCGAAGATTTTTTATCATGGTTTTTAGCTTGAATTGAACACAACATCTTCTGTCTTTATATAATTACTTCTTCTTTTGCATAGGTTAAAAATCTTTTTATAACTGTTGCAAATTTATGGAATATAGTGTATAATTTAGCTATAAATTATTGAGGAGGAAATACTATGAAAGACGTACTCAAGAAAATTGAAGTTATCCTTATTGATATGTGGAACTATCTTTACAGATTCCTTTGCCACATCGTAGGCGAGGATGTAAACGAAGATTGGATCATCGATCCGACAGCTAACAACTGATAACTCGGCAGAAAACACTTTTGAGGCAGACTTTTGCAGTCTGCCTCGTTGATTTTAGGAAAGGAACGGTTATTCCGTTTATAAAATATGCTTAAAGAATATCTTGAAATTGGAAAAATTGTCAGTACACACGGAATCAAAGGAGAAGTGCGTGTTGATCCGTGGTGCGACGGTCCGGCATTTTTCAAGCGGTTTAAAACACTTTATTTTGATAAAGACGGTAACAGAAGTATTAAAGTGCTGTCTTGCCGCCCGCACGGCAATATTGTAATTTTGATGCTTGATGGTATCAACAGTGTTGAACAGGCAGCGTCACTGCGCAACCGGATTTTGTACATGAACAGAGATGATGCTCATTTGCCTGAGGGACATTATTTTATTCAGGATTTGATTGGCTGCGAAGTTATTGACGCCGATGATGAGAGCGTGACTTACGGAGTTCTGAGTGATGTCAGTGAAACCGGTGCTAATGATGTCTGGCATGTTAAGTCAAAGGACGGAAAGGAATACCTTTTGCCGGCTATACCTCCTGTTGTTATTGACACCGACGTTGAAACCGGTGTTGTCAAAATCAGACCGCTTAGGGGGATTTTTGACAATGAGGATTGATATATTGACCCTCTTTCCGGAAATGTGTGAAAGTGTGCTTTCAGAGAGTATTGTCGGACGTGCGAGACGTGACGGACTTGTTGAAATAAATTGCCGTCAGATCAGAGATTATTCAACCGACAAACACCGCCGTGTTGATGATTCGCCATACGGTGGCGGAATGGGCATGATAATGGCTCCTCAGCCGATTTATGACTGCTACTGTTCGCTGTGTGAAGAAGTTGGGGAAAAAGTACATTTGATTTATATGTCTCCGCAGGGTAGAACGCTGACACAGAGCAGGGTCAGGGAGCTTTCAAGAATGCAGAACATTGCAATCCTTTGCGGTCATTATGAGGGTGTTGACGAACGTATTATTGAAGAAATAGTAGACGAAGAAATATCTGTGGGAGATTATGTTTTGACTGGCGGCGAGTTGCCTGCTCTTATTGTTGCAGACAGCGTTTCAAGAATGATTCCCGGAGTTCTTTCAAACGAGGAGTGTTTTACTGAAGAAAGCCATTATTCATCGCTGCTTGAATATCCTCAGTATACGCGTCCGCCGGTGTGGCACGAAAGGGCAGTCCCGGATATACTGTTATCAGGACATCACGCAAATATTGAGAACTTCAGACGTGAAAAAGCCCTTGAAAGAACATTGCAGCGCCGTCCGGATATGCTTGAAAAAGCAGAACTTTCAAAAAAAGACAGAGCGTTTATAGAATTGCGGAAAAACCATGATTAGACTTTTTGTTCATATTTACGGAAGATTATTGCCGAAGCAAGTCAAAAATGCTTTAATATAGTAGATAAATTGGTTTCGTATTGTGCATTCTGCATTGAAAAGCAAATATATTATGGTTGATATGCACAAATTTGACCTTTTTTTTGCCTCAACATTTAGGCTTGCAACCAAAATGAATGAAATAGTACCTTTAACTGTTGACGATGAAAAAAAATGTGGTATAATAATCGGGTAATCGGAAATAGATATTTGACAATATTGTGTGTGGGAGATAGAGTTTATGTACGTTAAAGACGTTAAGGTTCAGAACCAGGTTGGTCTTCATGCCCGTCCGGCGACTTTTTTTATTCAGAAAGCTAACGAGTTTAAGTCTTCGATTTGGGTTGAGAAAGAGGAGAGAAGAGTCAATGCAAAGAGTCTCCTCGGTGTTCTTTCACTTGGTATTATGGGTGGAACCGATATCCGTATTATAGCAGGTGGACCGGATGAAGAGCAGGCAGTTGAAGCTTTGGTTAAACTCGTTGAGTCCGGCTTTGCTGATTAAACTCTTTTTTGTGTGAAAGGGCGGTCTGTTTCAGCCGTCTCTATCATGATACATTAACAATTTAATATTCTGTGGTAGTTGTCCGCTTTGCGGTCAACGATCTCAATGGCTATGACGAAGACGGAAGAGATTATTGTATTTTCAGCGAGTCGGGATATGGTGTGAGCCCGATATTGACATTTCTCAATTTCTATCACTTCTGAGCTGAAGACCCGAACGTCGCTTGTCGGTCAGTAGATGTCTTCCGTGAATGCTGCGTTAATGCATAGAGCTTGTTTGAGCTCGAAGAGTGGCGGTCTCGACCGCAATTTGAGTGGTACCGCGGGCTAAGTTATTTTGCTCGTCTCAAAGAAAAAATCTTTGGGACGAGTTCTTTTATATTCTCGTTTCAAAGGAAGAGTCAAAAATATTTTTTCGGAGGTTAAAACAATGCAGAACACAGGTCTAACAGAAGAAATCAAGGTCATTGCCGAAAGAATACGCGAGATGCGTGAAATCATTGGGTTCACAACACAGGAGATGGCAGAAAAAACTAATCTTACAGCTGAAACTTATTCACGTTATGAATCCGGTGAGGTTGATCTTCCGTTTACCTTTATCCACAAATGTTCACTTGCTTTTGGAATCGGTATAACCGATATTCTTGAGGGTCACAGCGCTCACCTTTCTTCATATACGGTTACAAGGAGAGGACAGGGTACGCGAACCGCAAAAGAGGACGGAATTGAAATAAGCAACCTCGCGCCTCTTTTCAGAAACAAGCTTGCCGAACCATATTGGGTAAAATATGAATATTCCGAAGAACTCCAAAACAAACCGATACACACGACTACACATGCCGGACAGGAATTTGACCTTGTTCTGCGCGGAACGCTCAAGGTTAGGGTCGGCGATCACACGGAGGTTCTTGAGGAAGGTGACAGCATTTATTATAAGAGCTCAACGCCTCACGGAATGATTGCACTCAACGGCGAAGAGTGCCTTTTCCTTGCAGTCGTTGTCTCCGGCGATGAAAATGTAACAGAAAAAGAAATCCAAAAAACAGTTGTTGAAGCAAGAACGGCAAAAGCCCCCCTTGCGGTTGAAAACTTTGTTGAGGCAAAGGAAGACGGCGAGGGCAGACTGGTTTCAATGACATTCAAAAATGAAGATAAGTTCAATTTTGCTTATGATGTTGTTGACGCTATTGCCGATAAAACGCCTAATAAGCTTGCAATGCTGCATGTTTCAAAGGATAAGACAGAACGCCGCTTTACCTTCAGGGATATGAAGCATGCTTCAGCAAGAACAGCCAATTATTTCAAGAGTCTTGGCATCAAAAAGGGCGATAAGGTGATGGTCGTTCTGAAACGCCATTATCAGTTCTGGTTCACCATTCTCGCTTTACATAAGCTCGGAGCAATTGCAATTCCGGCGACACATCAGCTTCTTGAACACGACTTTGAATATCGTTTCAAGGCTGCTCACGTTAAGGCTGTTGTGTGTACTGCAGATGATAATACTCCCGACCATGTCGATGCGGCTGCAGAAAACTACGGCGACCTTGACGTAAAGATTCTTGTCGGTGGAAAACGTGAAGGCTGGCATGATTTTGACGAGGAGTATACGCTGTTCAGAGGAAAATTCCCAAGAACCGAGGATACTGCCTGCGGTAAAGATCCCATGCTGATGTTCTTCACTTCAGGTACTACCGGATATCCCAAAATTGCCTGTCATAACTATAAGTACGCCCTCGGTCATTATATTACTGCAAAATATTGGCACTATGTTCATGAGGGAGGACTTCACTTCACAATTTCCGACACAGGCTGGGGTAAGGCTCTTTGGGGTAAGCTTTATGGTCAGTGGATGTGTGAAGGCTCTGTATTTACCTATGACTTTGATCGCTTTGATGCCGCAGAAATTCTTCCGATGTTCAAAAAGTATAATATTACAACATTCTGTGCCCCGCCGACTATGTACAGAATGTTCATCAAAAAGGAACTTTCCGCTTATGACTTGTCATCAATCAAATATGCAACGACAGCGGGTGAGGCTCTTAATCCGGAAGTGTTCAATCAGTTCAAAAAGGCTACCGGACTCACAATTATGGAAGGCTTTGGTCAAACAGAAACGACGCTCACAATTGCAAATCTTTACGGAACCCGTCCAAAGCCGGGTGCAATGGGCAAGGCTGTTCCCACATATGACATTGATGTTGTTGACAGTGAGGGCAACTCCGTCAAGGACGGTGAACCCGGTGAAATCGTTGTCAGAACCGAAAAGGGCATTCCCTGCGGTCTCTTTATGGGATATTACGGAGATGAGAAACAAACCAAGGAAGCATGGCATGACGGTATGTATCACACGGGAGACGTTGCGTGGCGCGACGAGGACGGTTACTTCTGGTACGTCAGTCGCGTTGATGATGTTATCAAGTCTTCCGGCTACCGCATAGGGCCGTTTGAAATCGAAAATGTTATCATGGAACTTCCGTATGTTCTTGAATGCGGTGTTTGTGCCGCACCTGATGAGGTCAGAGGACAGGTTGTTAAAGCATGCATTGTTCTCACAGGTGGAACCGAGGGCACAGAAGAACTCAAAAAAGAGATTCAGTCCTATGTAAAAACACATACCGCACCGTATAAATATCCTCGAATTGTTGAGTTCAGAGATGAGCTTCCAAAAACTATCAGCGGCAAAATCATAAGAAACAAACTTTAATAAACACTTGACAATTGAATAAAGATGTGATATTATCCACTTAACGAATTTAATATCAAAGCGTTGAAGGAAAGTTCAATTAGACATAACCTTTTTCAGAGAGTCGGCGTTTGGTGCGAGTCGGCAAAGGCGTTTTTTTGATGTAGTTCCCGAGCAGGAGGAAAGAAAGCCTTTTTAGCGAGTAGAATCCTCTCGTGTATGCTGCGTAAAGGCATAGGGTTTGTTTGAACCCGAAGAGCGGCGGTCGTTGACCGCAATTTGAGTGGTACCGCGGGTAGTAATTTATTACGCTCGTCTCAAGATATTACATCTTGAGACGAGCTTTTTTGATTGCTGTTTTGCTCACTTATCCTTTTGACAGTAAGGGACGATTTTTCTTCTTTGCAGAAATTGGAGGAAAATAATTATGGATTCGATCACTTCTCTTGACTTGAAAATCATTGAAATGGCGGAAAGAATCAGAGAGCTGCGTAAGGACGTTGGCTTTTCGCCGGAGAAAATGGCGATGCTGACCGATGTTAGTACCGAAGAGTATCTTGAGTGTGAAAACGGCTGCCACGATTTGAGCTTTGCTTTTTTGTATCGATGCGCGCTTGCTTTCGGCGTCGATGTGTCCGAAATAATTGAGGGTTCGGCTCCTAAGCTGAAGTCATACACAATTACACGCAAAGATGATGGTCAGCGGATTGAACGAGCACACGGCATGGATTACTATAACCTTGCCGCCGCGTTCAGAAACAGAATCGCTGAGCCGCTTTATGTTGAATGTGTATACAGTGAAGAGGCGTTGCATCGCGATATTGAACTCACTACGCACGTCGGTCAGGAATGTGACCTTGTTATAAGCGGCACGATGAAGCTGCAGATAGGAACACATACTGAAATTCTCCACGAGGGAGACTGTGCGTATTATGATTCCTCAACACCACACGGAATGATTGCTCTTGACGGTGAAAACTGTAAGTTTTACGCAATTGTTCTTAATCCGTCAAACTGGACGCAGGAAACCGTTGAAGAGTTTCGAAATGAAAAAGACATCAAGAGAATAAAAACCAACAAGCGCATATATCACAAATTTATTCATCCGGTTGAAAATGATTCCGGAGCACTTGAGTCAATAAGCTTTGAAAATGAAGACAAATTTAATTTTGCATTTGATGTTGTTGATGCGCTTGCTGAACGTTCACCGCAGAAGAGAGCAATGCTCCATATTTCCAAGGATAAGAAAGAGACCGACCTGACTTTTCTGGATATGAAGGAGAAATCGGCAAAATGCGCAAATTATTTTAAAAGTCTCGGAATCAAAAAAGGGGACCGCGTAATGCTTGTAATGAAGCGGCGATATCAGTTTTGGTTCGCAATTCTCGGTCTTCACAAGCTTGGCGCAATTGCTATCCCTGCAAGCAACCTTTTGCAGGAGCATGACTATTCATATCGTTTTAATGCTGCCGGTGTTTCGGCAATTGTCTGCGCCGGTGAAGATTTTATCTGTGAACAGGTTGATAAAGCACAAAAAGACTCGCCGACGCTTAAAGTCAAAATCTGCACAGACGGAAAACGGAACGGCTGGCATTCGCTCGATGACGAATATCCGCTGTTCAGTGAAAAGTTCGTCAGAACGGATGCAACACCGTGCGGTGATGATTTAATGCTCATGTTCTTCACATCCGGTACCACAGGATATCCGAAGATTGCCGCGCATTCATATAAATACCCTCTCGGTCATTTTATAACGGCAAACTATTGGCATTGTGTTGACCCTACCGGACTTCACCTGACAATTTCCGATACCGGTTGGGCAAAGGCTCTGTGGGGTAAATTATACGGACAGTGGCTTTGCGAGGGTGCGGTTTTCGCTTATGATTTTGACCGTTTTGATGCTGCTGATATCTTGCCGATGTTCAAAAAGTACAACATTACGACATTTTGTGCTCCTCCCACAATGTATCGAATGATGATTAAGGAAGATTTGACAAAGTATGATCTTTCTTCAGTTGAACATGCAACTATTGCCGGTGAAGCTTTAAACCCCGAGGTGTTTAAGCGTCTTGAAGAACTTACCGGACTGAAAGTTATGGAGGGCTTCGGTCAATCCGAGACAACTCTCGTAATCGGTAATCTTTTTGGTTCAAAGCATAAGCTCGGTTCAATGGGCAAACCTACGCCGCTTTATGACGTTGATCTTGTTGATTCGGACGGAAAGAGTGTAAAAGACGGCGAGCCGGGTGAAATTGTAATCAAAACAGATAATGGTTCTCCGTGTGGGTTGTTCACAGGCTATTACGGCGACGAAAAGCAGACAAACGAAGCGTGGCATGACGGAATGTATCACACAGGAGACGTTGCATGGCGTGATGAGGATGGATATTACTGGTATGTCAGCCGTATTGACGATGTTATCAAATCATCCGGCTATCGCATAGGACCGTTTGAGATTGAAAGTGTTATCATGGAGCTTCCGTATGTTCTTGAATGCGGCGTTTGTGCTGCGCCGGACGAAGTCAGAGGGCAGGTTGTTAAAGCATGCATTGTTCTGACAAACGGAACCGTGGGCACAGAGCAACTAAAAAAAGAAATTCAAACTTATGTTAAAACTCATACTGCACCTTATAAATATCCGCGCATTGTTGAATTCAGAAATGAACTTCCAAAAACCACAAGCGGAAAGATTATCAGAGCAAAACTTTAAGGAGTAAAAGCAATGGAAGATAAGCAGATTACCGTTTTTTGCGGTCATTACGGCAGCGGGAAAACCAATATCGCGGTCAATTTTGCTTTTGAGCTCAGAAAACGACATCAAAATGTCAGTATTCTCGATCTCGATATTGTAAACCCGTATTTCAGAACCAAGGACAGTGAAAAAGAGTTGAAAGCTAAGGATATTGAGCTCATTTGCTCATCATATGCAGCTTCAAACCTCGATATCCCGGCGCTACCGTCAGAAATGTATGCTCCGTTTTGCAAAAAAGATAACTTTTCTGTTCTTGATATCGGCGGTGATGACAGGGGAGCCGTAGCGCTTGGAAGATTCGCGCCTTTGATAGAAAAGAGCGGCAGTTTTCAAATGCTGTTTGTTGTGAATTTCTATCGTCCGCTGACTCAGACTCCCGAGGAGGCTTTGGCGGTCATGCGCGAAATTGAAAACGCATGTTCTCTTCGCTTTACAGGAATAGTCAATAATTCAAATGTTGGGGCTCAGACAGAGAAAAAGTACGTTGAAGATACTTTTCAACTTGTTGAAAAGCTGTGCGAAATTTCATCTCTTCCGCTCGTTATGACTACGGTTCGCGATGATCTTTCAAAGCAGTTTGATAATAGCTTGAATATTTTTCCGTTGACACTGCAGAAGACAATATTAGGAGGTTGAAAAATGGCAAAGGTAACTTTTGAAACTAATCTGTGTAAGGGTTGCGGACTTTGTGTTGATGCATGCCCAAAGCATCTTATTCAGATTGCAGAAAACAAAATCAACTCTAAAGGACATTCGCCGGCAGAAATTACTGACGAAGACAAATGTATCGGCTGCGCTTTCTGCGCAACGATGTGTCCTGATTGCGTTATAACGGTTGAAAAGTGAGGTGCAGAAAATGACAGATAAGGTACTTATGAAAGGCAATGAAGCAATTGCAGAAGCCGCAATTCTTGCCGGCTGCCGCTTTTACTTCGGCTATCCTATCACACCGCAGACTGAAGTTGCTGCTTACATGGCAAAGAGAATGCCGAAAATCGGTGGTGTTTTTCTTCAGGCGGAGAGTGAAGTTGCTGCCATCAATATGGTATACGGTGTTTCCTCTGCCGGAAAAAGAGTAATGACTTCTTCTTCAAGTCCCGGAATTTCACTCAAAAGCGAGGGACTTTCATATCTTGCAGGCTCGGATCTTCCTGCGCTTGTTGTCAATGTTCAGCGCGGAGGTCCGGGACTTGGAGGCATTCAGCCGAGTCAGTCCGATTATTTTCAGGCAACAAAAGGCGGCGGACACGGTGATTATAAAATGATTGTTCTTGCTCCTGCTTCTGTTCAGGAAATGGCATCGCTTACTGTTAAAGGCTTTGATCTTGCCGACAAATACAGAATGACTTCTATGATTCTGGCAGACGGAACCATGGGTCAGATGATGGAGCCCGTTTCACTTGAAAAGGTTGAGGCAACAAGCTACGATAAGCCGTGGGCAGTTACCGGAACAAAGGGTAAAAGAAAGCATAATATTGTCAACTCGCTTTCACTTGTTCCGGAAGAACTTGAAAAACTCAATTTTGAACGTTTTGAAAGATACAGAAAAGTTGAAGAAAACGAAGTAATGTATGAGAGTTTCATGATGGACGATGCAGAAATATGTGTCGTGGCTTTTGGCATTGCTGCAAGAGTTTCCAAAAATGCAATTGTTGAGGCAAGAAAAAAGGGCATAAAGGTTGGTCTTATTCGACCAATCACTCTTTGGCCGTTCCCTAAAAAGGCACTTCTTGACGCTGCTGACAAAGTACACTCGTTTATCAGCGTTGAGCTTTCGATGGGTCAGATGATTGAAGATATTGAACTTGCAATCAAGTGCAAACGTCCAGTCACACTTTGCAACCGCGTTGGTGGCATGATTCCATCGCCGAAACAGGTACTTGAAGCGATTGAGAACGCAGACAAAGGAGGAAAAGAATAATGGTTGTTTTTGAAAAACCGAAGTCCCTCACGGACGTACCGTTTCATTATTGTCCGGGCTGTACACATGGAATTATTCATCGTCTCGTTGCAGAATCGATTGATGAACTTGGAATCGAGGGCAAAACCATCGGAATTGCCCCTGTTGGCTGCGCTGTTCTTGCATATAACTATTTTGCCTGCGATATGGTGGAGGCAGCCCACGGCAGAGCACCTGCCGTTGCAACCGGCGTAAAACGCGCAAATCCCGATAATATAGTTTTCACTTATCAAGGTGATGGTGACCTCGCGTCAATAGGTATGGCGGAGACAGTTCATGCTGCAACAAGAAATGAAAATATAACGGTGATTTTTGTCAATAACGCCATTTACGGAATGACAGGCGGTCAGATGGCTCCGACATCACTGCCCGGTCAGGTTACTCAGACCTCACCGTATGGCAGAGACGTAAGCCTTTGCGGATATCCGGTCAAGGTCTGTGAGATGCTTTCTCAGCTTGACGGTGCGGAATACATTGAGCGTGTTGCCGTCAATAACGTAAAAAACGTCAAGTTGGCAAAAAAAGCAATAAAAAAGGCTTTTCAGAATCAGATTGACAAAAAGGGATTCTCACTCATTGAAGTCATTTCAAGCTGTCCGACAAACTGGGGCATGACTCCTCAGAACGCTCTGAAGTGGCTCGAAGAAAACATGATTCCCTATTATCCGCTCGGAGTATACAAGGACAGAAGTGCAGAAACGGAGGGAAATTAATGAACATGCAGATTCTTATTGCCGGATTTGGTGGTCAGGGGGTTCTTTTTGCCGGAAAGTTTCTTGCAACAAAAGGGCTTATTGAAGAAAAAAATGTCAGTTGGCTTCCTTCTTACGGACCGGAAATGCGCGGAGGAACGGCAAATTGCAGTGTAATTATCAGTGATGAGCCTGTTGGTTCCCCGATTGTCAGTGAACCCGATTGTCTCATTGCGATGAATCTTCCCTCGCTTAAACGATATGAAAACAGTGTTGTCACCGGCGGAATGATTATCGTGGACTCAACTCTTATTGAAGAAAAGATTGAACGTGATGATGTTTCGGTCTTCTACGTTCCTGCGACTAAAATGGCAAAGGAAGAAGGCTTTGCAACACTTGCGAACATGATTCTTTGCGGAAAGCTCATCAAAGAAAGCGCAGACATACACTTTGAAAACACTGAAGACGCGCTCAAAAAAGTTATTCCTGCGCGTAAAGCCAATCTCCTTGACATCAATCTCAAGGCACTTAAAGTAGGCTATGAGTATTAAATTTGACACATAATTTGTTTGGACTTGGCTGCACAATTCACTATTCGTTTTATACGCTGTATATCCCGACGTAGTTTATAACAATTTCTGCAGGACACGAATGGTTTTTGCAATTTTGCGTATTTATCAAAATGCGGCGGAATAATCCGTTTGCTGGGATTATGCGGCAAAGATCTAATACCTTTTGAAAGAAGTTGATATTATGGAAATTAAAGTGACAAGAACTCAAACTCTGAAAGAAAAGCCCAAAAAGGACGAGAAGCTTAGTTTCGGCAGAATTTTTACCGATCACATGTTCATGATGGATTACACCGAAGGTCAGGGATGGCATGATGCGAGGATTGTTCCGTTCGGTGATATCAGTCTTTCTCCTGCTGCTATGGTCTTTCATTATGGACAGGAGATGTTTGAGGGAATGAAAGCATACCACGGAGTTGACGGAAATGTTTATCTTTTCCGTCCAGATATGAACGCCAAAAGAGCCAACAGCTCCAACAGACGTTTGTGTATCCCCGAAATTCCCGAAGATGACTTTGTTGAGGCTGTTAAAGCTGTGGTTGATATTGACCGCGATTGGATTCCCACAGAGGAGGGGACATCGCTCTATATTCGTCCGTTTATCATTGCGACTGAACCGTTCCTCGGCGTTGCACCGTCAGTCAGCTATATTTTCATGATAATTCTTTCTCCGTCCGGACCGTATTATGAAAACGGACTTGAACCGGTTGGTATTTGGATTGAAGATGAATACGTTCGTGCTGTCAGAGGCGGAATGGGATATATCAAAACCGGCGGAAACTATGCTGCGAGTCTTATAGCCCAGGTGAAGGCGCATGACAGCGGATATTCGCAGGTTCTTTGGCTCGACGGTGTTGAAAGGAAGTATATTGAAGAAGTCGGAGCAATGAACATCTGCTTTAAAATTAACGGTAAAGTTGTTACTCCTGCTCTCAACGGCAGCATTCTTCCCGGTGTAACACGTGATTCCATTTTACGTGTATGCCGCGACTGGGGTTACGAAGTTGAGGAAAGAAAAATATCTGTTGATGAGCTTGTTGTCGCGGCACGCGACGGTTCACTCGAAGAGGTTTTCGGAACCGGTACTGCTGCCGTTGTTTCTCCTGTCAATAAGCTTCGCTATGAAAACGAAGTCATGAACATCGGGGACGGAAAGATCGGACCTCTCACTCAAAAGCTTTATGATGAACTGACCGGTATTCAGTGGGCAAAGAAAGATGATCCGAGAGGCTGGAGAGTTTTTGTTGACAAGGCTTAATAACACCAAGTAAAAAAGGCTGCAGAATAGCAGCCTTTTTGTCATGAACATTTAAATATAGATCTTTCTGTGACTTTTGATTTTGTCGAGTGCACCTTTTTCAAGCCGTGATACCTGCGCCTGTGAAATTCCGATTTCTTTTGCAACTTCGGTTTGCGTCAGTCCTTGCATAAAGCGAAGTGAAAGGATTTTTCTTTCCCGTTCCGGAAGCTCACGTATGGACTTTTTTAAAAGTATTTCATCAATCCAATTGACATCTGTATTGCTGTCTCCAATCTGATCCATGACATAAATCGTGTCTCCGGCATCGTAATAAACCGGCTCATAAAGCGAAACGGGGTCGACGATTGCTTCAAGTGCCAAAACAACTTGTTCCCTCTTTATTCCCATTACTTTTGCAATTTCCTCAGCTGACGGTTCCTTTTGGGTTTCGCTCTGCAGCCGTTCCTTTACCTGCATGGCGTGGTACGCGGTATCGCGGATCGAACGACTAATTCTTATTGGATTGTAGTCACGCAGATATCGTCTGACCTCACCGATTATCATTGGTACGGCATACGTCGAAAATCTCACGTTATATTCAAGACCGAAGTTATCGATTGCCTTGATGAGACCGATGCATCCAACTTGAAAAAGATCATCAAGGTTTTCTCCTCGATTTGTAAAGCGCTGAATTACACTCAGAACAAGCCGCAGATTTCCGTTTATCAGTTTGTCCCTTGCCGCCTTATCTCCGGCGTGACTCTTTTTTAGAAGTTCAACTTTTTCTTCCTCTGAGAGAACCTTAAGCTTAGATGTATCAATTCCACAAATTTCAACCTTATTGAAATGCAAGTTTCTTCCCCCAATGCTTTACTTAGGCTGAAGAGAATCGAACTCAACTTATCAAGAGAAAAAAGATTCTGCGTATTGGTTCGATTTTCTTGAGTTTAAGCTGTTTTTTAGCAGCCTTTTGTTTCAAATTGAGTATTGCCTGAAAATTGGGAGATATATCAAGGTAATATTTGCAAAATTAAATAACTTATGGTATGATATTCGTAACAATTTTTCAAAAGGGGTAACATCGATGAAATATCAGATTAAAAAGCTTGAAGCGAATAACTTTGACGTTTTTGAAATCGGAAAACTTCAACCTCGCAGTTATTTCATTCCGTATTCCTCAAGAACACTGCTTGAGGAGCAGGGTGTTCTTGAAGAACGATACTCTAGCGATATGGTGACGGTACTTTCAGATGACGATTGGGGCTTTAAGTATTATGAAAAGCTATCGCGTCTTCCGGCTAGGATAGATACGGATACCCTCGGCTTTGACACGATCTCTGTTCCGTCAACGTGGCAAAGAACCGGCTATGAAAGCCCTGTATATCTCAATACAAGATACCCCTTTCCTATGACCCTTCCGTCTGTTCCGGAGGAAATGTCTGCCGGTTTGTATCTTAAGCATTTTACGCTCAAGGAGGATACAGCACACAGTGTCATAACATTTCTCGGCGTTTGCTCGTCTCTGACTCTCTATGTGAACGGAATTTATGTCGGATACAGTGAAGGCAGTCATAATATGGCGGAGTTCAGTCTTGACGGTATTGCACACACCGGAGAAAATGAATTGCTTGCAATTGTTACAAAATGGTCGAACGGAACCTATCTTGAATGTCAGGATATGTTTCGCGAGAACGGGATTTTCCGTGACGTATATGTTACCGAATATCCGGAATGCTATATTCGCGATTTCTGTGCAAAAACAGAAAGACAGCCTGACGGTAAGTATGAACTTGAACTTTCGGTCAAGACCTTTGGCATAAGCGGAAATGCAAGCATTGAGGCCGAGATTTCAAAAGGCGGTCGGGTCATTGCCTCTCAGACGCACAGCGAAAATGACGGAGCTGCTTTTCTTTTTGCAAATCTCGACGTTCTCGAATGGAATGCTGAGAAGCCGGAGCTTTATGATTTGTTTTTGACGCTTAAAAGGAAAGGACAAAAGCCGATGGTGATCCGTCAAAGACTCGGTTTCAAAACTGTTGAAATCGAAAAAGAGCTTTTCCTTTTCAACGGATCACCGATTAAATTTAAAGGCGTTAATCATCATGATACAAACGAAAAAACAGGTTATGTTATGACCGGTGAGGATTTATTGCGTGACATTGAACTCATGAAAGAGTTTAACGTCAATGCAGTCAGAACCTCACATTATCCGCCTGATCCAATGTTTATTTCACTCTGTGATGAGTACGGTCTTTACGTTATTGATGAAGCGGATATAGAAACTCACGGTACACAGTTTTATGCAGATCTCAAACCAACGCTCAAGCCAAATATAATAAGCAACGACAAAAAGTGGTTGCCGCGCTTTGAAGACCGTGTTCTAAGAATGTATGAGAGAGACAAAAACCATGCATCAATAACCATGTGGAGTCTTGGCAACGAATCCGGCGGCTGGAAGAATCAGGATAAATGCTATAAACTTTTAAAGGAACGTTCACCTTTGCCGATTCACTATGAGGCGGCAATCAGAACTCCGCGCGGCTCGTATGATGTTATATCGGAAATGTATCAGCACCCGATGATTATTTCAAGAATTGCAAAACACGCAATGGGTTCCCGCTATAAAAACAAGCCGTACTTTCTTTGTGAGTATTGCCATGCGATGGGTGTCGGTCCCGGTTCTCTTGAAGATTACTGGCAGCTTATTTATGCAAACGACCAGCTCACGGGTGGCTGCATTTGGGAGTGGGCGGATCATAGTGTTTATGATAAAAACGCCAAGTATAAATATACTTACGGCGGTGACCATGGCGAAAGATATCACGACGGCAACTTTTGCGTTGACGGTCTGTTTTTTCCAAATAGAAGACCGCATACCGGCGCTTATGAAATGAAAGCGGTCTATCGTCCTTTGAGAAGTGAAAGGCTCAGCGATAATGTATACCGTTTCACGAATACAAACCGTTTTCTCAATGCATCGGTATATGATATTACATATGAACTCCTTTGTAACGGTGAGGTTGTTGACGGAGGAAATGTAGAACTTGACCTTGACCCCCGCGGCTCAAAGAATCTTGTTATTGCTCATAAGATGACAGATGAAAAGAATGATTGGTTCATTAACTTTGTTTATAGGCGCAAAAACGGCGCGCTCGTTGCAAAAGAACAGCTGACAATTTTTGAAAAAATCAGAAAGGCAAAACTTCCTGACAACGGTTCGGTTGCGTACAGCAAAAAAGGTGATGCGATTATCATTGCGTTTGAGGGTGGAACAGCTGTATTTGACAAAAAATCCGGTGCGCTCTATAGCTACAAAATCGGCTCAAAAGAAATGATATCAAGTTCTAACGGTTTTGTTCCGAATCTTTTCCGAGCAATACTGGATAACGATGTCAATGCGGCAAAACGCTGGAAAAAGAATGGACTTGACTCATTTACGGTTGCAGATTCAAGACTTGTCAAGTGCAAGAATGATAAAGGTGTTATCAAGCTTGAATCTAAGGCGACTTTAAAAAGTGCTGACAAAAAACTCTTTGATTTTGAGCTTGAATACAAGATCTATTCAAACGGTATAATTAAGGTTGAAGCCGAGATAGAACGTCCGTTTCCGAATTTCACAAAGCTGCAGCTGCCGCGCTTTGGCGTCAGCATCGCATTGAGCGGCTCACTCAAGAATGTTCGATATTACGGTCTGGGTGAGCTTGAAAATCTTCCTGATTTTAAAGAGCAGTCAACGATGGGTATTTACAATGCATCTGTTGACGAAATGTTTGAGTATTACATCAAGCCGCAGGAAAATTCAATGCATATGAATACGCGTTTTCTTGAGCTTACAGATGACGATGGCAAAGGACTTCGTATTCAGTGCAGAAAGAAACCGTTCACATTTACGGTTTCTCCGTATTCAAACGAAACTCTCAGAAAAGCAAAGCATATTGAGGATCTCAGACATGAGAAAAACACATATTTGAATATTGACGGTTTTGTTCGCGGAACAGGAACGGCGAGTTGTGGTCCCGCTGTTCTCTCTCAGTACGATCTGCATATCAAGGATGAGCTTGAATTTGAGTTTTATGTTATTCCGCTGAAATAAGTTTGTTGTCTATTTGCACAAAAAACGGTCATTATTTTATAACTGCAAGCAGACGGTTTCTCTTGAAACTGTCTGCTTTTGTGTGCTATAATTTACCATAGTATCGTGGGCTTCGGTGAGAGTTTGCCGCCTCGGTGCAACATTTTTTAAACGGAGGAATTCCAATGAAACAGTTAAACATCGGCATTATCGGCGCCGGAAGAATCGGAAAGGTTCATATGAAGTCGATCACATATAACGTACCGGGCGCTAAGGTGCTTGGCATCACAGACGTTTACAAGGATACTCTGCCTTCTCTTGCGGCAGAATATGGAATTGAAAAGATTTACGGCGATTATAAAGAAATGCTTGCCGATCCCGAAATTGACGCTGTTTTGGTTTGTTCCTCAACAGATACCCACGCTGATATTTCAATTGAAGCTGCCAAAGCGGGAAAGCATATTTTCTGTGAAAAGCCTGTTGATTTAATTCCCGAAAAGGTTTTGGCTGTTATTAAGGCTGTTAAGGAGGCAGGTGTAAAGCTTCAGGTTGGATTTAATCGCCGCTTTGATCACAATTTTTCACATATTCGCGAGCTTATTAACGAAGGCAAAATCGGCAAGCTCGAGCTTGTAAAAATTACTTCACGCGATCCGGAGCCCCCATCGGCAGAATACGCGGCTGTTTCCGGCGGTATTTTCCTTGACATGACCATTCATGATTTTGACATGGCATGCTTTATTGCCGGCAGCGAGGTTGAAGAGGTTTATGTAAATGCAACCTGCCTTGTTGACCCCGCAATCGGTGAAGCGGGTGATGTTGACACTGCCATTGTTTCCCTTAAATTCAAAAACGGGGCAATCGGCGTCATTGATAATTCACGCCGTGCCGCATACGGTTATGACCAAAGAGTTGAAGCTTTCGGATCACTCGGCGCTGCTGTTGCTGCAAATGATACTCCGACCAATGTTACCCTTATGACCGCTGACGGCGTTATGACCGACAAGCCGCTCTATTTCTTCCTCGAAAGATACATGCAATCTTTCCGTGATGAGATGATTCAGTTTGTTGATGCCGTCCGGAATGATAAACCCACCCCGACGACCGGTGAGGACGGTCTTGCTGCAATTCTCATCGCTCTTGCTGCCAAAAAGTCGGTTAAGGAAGGCAGACCCGTAAAACTTTCTGAAATTATGTAATTATTTGAACAGCCGGCGTTTTTGTTAATGCCGGCGTTCATCAATCTTTTAAGAAACGGCGTGTTGCTGCGCCGAGAAAGGCAGGCATTATTATGCATATCAGAGGACCTAAAGAATTCCCTTACGGTTACACCGCGATTGCAACAATGGATAACAAGGAACAGCACTCACTCATGGATTTCGGCATTTTGAGAATGAAAGAGGGCGATGTTTTTTCCGAGTCGCAGCACCTTGAAAGGGCGTATCTCCTTGTAAACGGAAAAGCAAAGCTGACCTTTGGCGGAAAAGAAACAGTTATTGAAAGAGCGAACTGCTTTGATTTTGAACCTTGGGTGCTTCATGTTCCGAACGATGTTGAAATTGAAATTACCGCTCTCGCTGAGTGCGAATGGACTGTTCATAGGACAGATAATGAAAAAGCATTTGAACCAAAGCTTTATACACCAGAGGAGTGCGCAAGTGAAAACAGGGGAGCCGGCACAATGCGAGAGGCTTCAACAAGAATTGTCAGAACTGTTTTTGATTATTCAAACGCTCCGTATTCAAATCTTGTTCTCGGTGAAGTTATAGGTTTCCCGGGAAAGTGGAGTAGTTATCCGCCTCACAATCACCCGCAGCCGGAGATTTATTATTACAAGTTTAACCCTGAAAACGGTTATGGATTTGCTGAACTGGATGAAACTGTATATAAGACACATAACAATTCAACAGTTTTCATTGTCAATGAGGAAACGCACCCGCAGACAACGGCTCCCGGATATGCGATGTGGTATCTTTGGATAATTCGCCACCTTGACGGAAATCCGTATATTACGCCGTACTTTATTCCCGAGCACCGTTGGGTAACAGATCCGGCAAATGAAAAACTCATGTGGCCGCCGATGAAAGGAGAATAAACGAATGAAATTGACAATGGCACAAGCTCTCGTTAAATTCCTCGACAACCAGTATGTATCCTTTGACGGAAAAGAAACAAAGTTCGTGAAGGGTATATTTGGAATTTTCGGGCATGGCTGCGTTGTAGGAATCGGTCAGGCGCTTGAGCAGGGAGGACATTCACTGACTTATTATCAAGGTCATAACGAGCAGGGTATGGCGCACGCGGCTATTGCCTATGCAAAGCAGAAAAAACGCCGTGAAATCATTGCCTGCACTTCCTCGATCGGCCCCGGTGCGCTCAACATGGTGACTGCCTGTGGAACAGCGACAAGCAACAGAATACCTTTGCTTGTTCTTCCGGGCGACACTTTTGCATGCCGTCAGCCTGATCCTGTTTTACAGCAGATTGAGCAGCCGACCTCGGTGGAAATTACTGCGAATGACGCATTCAAACCGGTATGCAAATACTTTGACAGAATCAACCGTCCGGAGCAGCTAATGACTGCCTGCATAAATGCAATGCGTGTTCTCACGGATCCCGCTGATACCGGCGCTGTATGCATTGCAATGCCACAGGATGTTGAAGCGGAAGCATTTGATTATCCGGAACATTTCCTTAAAAAGCGTGTTTGGTATATGGACAGACGTATACCGTCAGAGCGTGAAACCGACGCGGCTGCCGATATGATTCGTTCAGCCAAAAAGCCGATGATGATTATAGGCGGCGGTGTAACATACAGCGAAAGCTATAAATCCGCACTCGCATTTGCAGAAAAGTTTAATATACCCATAGGCGAAACACAAGCCGGAAAGGGTCAGATTCCATGGAATCATCTGCTTAACATGGGCGGTGTCGGCGTTACAGGAACAGGCAGCGCAAACGCAATTGCAAAGCAGACCGATCTCGTGATAGCCGTCGGAACGAGACTTACCGATTTTACAACATGCTCAAAATGGGGATTCCAAAATCCAAATGTAAAAATGCTTTCAATTAATGTCTGCTCATTTGATGCTTTTAAAATGGACAGCGTTGCCGTTTTAGGCGATGCAATGGAATCTCTTGACAGGATTGCTGCAAAGCTTGACGGCTATAGATCTGCATGGACGGACGAGTATGAAAAAGCCCAGTCGGCTTTCTTCAAAGAAATTGACCGTTGCTTTAACGTGAAACTTGAAAATGGTTTTTCACAAACACGCGCACTCGGAATCATAAACGAATCTGTTGCCGATGATGCCGTTGTTATTGCTTCGGCAGGTTCCCTTCCGGGCTGTATGCAAAGACTTTGGAAGTCAAAGAGTGAATATACATATCACGTTGAATACGGTTTTTCCTGTATGGGTTATGAAATTTGCGGTGCGCTCGGCGCAAAGCTTGCCTGTCCGGATAAAGAAGTGTATACAATGGTGGGGGACGGTTCGTTCCTTATGCTTCACAGTGAGCTGTATACTGCGGTTCAGGAAAAAGCAAAAATCAATGTTATGCTTTTTGACAACAGTGGTTGGGGCTGCATTGAAAACTTACAGAACAATCAAGGCACAAAAACATACGGTACCCGTTTTACAAGGAGAACCGAAACCGGTCTTGACGGTGAAGTAATTGTGACTGACTACGCAAAAATTGCCGAAGGTTATGGCTGCAAGGCTTATCGTGTTTCAAACGAGGAGGAGCTTTACGCCGCTTTGGACGATTCAAAAAAACAAACGGTTCCTTGCCTGTTTGACATTAAGGTTGCCCATAAATCTATGTCTGACGGCTATGACTCATGGTGGCGCGTAGGTGTTGCCGAAGTTTCTGAAAGCGAAACAGTCAAAAAAGCATACGAAGAAATGAAAGAAAACATTGCGAAAGCAAGACTTTATTGATAGGAGAATTATAATGCTTAATAAAGAAAAAGTTCAACTTGCCATTGCACCGATTGCATGGACAAATGACGATCTTCCCGACCTCGGCGCAGAAAACACATTTGAACAGTGCGTCAGCGAAATGGCTCTTGCCGGATTTACCGGCAGCGAAATCGGTAACAAGTATCCAAAAGATGTTGAAACTCTCAAGCATAAACTTGATGTCAGAGGTATGAGAATCTGCAACGCATGGTTTTCGTCACTCCTTCTTTCAGAGGGATATGAAGCAACGATCGAAGCTTTCATCAAGCACAGAGATTTTCTCCATGCTCTCGGCGCAAAGGTTATAGGCGCTTCGGAACAGGGCAACAGCATTCAAGGCAAGCCCGTTTCAATTTTTGGAGAAAAGCCTGTATACACTGATGAACAGTGGGCTCTTGTTGCAAAAGGATTCAATGAGATGGGTCGTCTTGCAAAGGAAAAGGGAATGTATTTCACGGTTCACCACCATATGGGAACCGGTGTTCAGACTACCGAAGAAATTGACAAGCTTATGGAGATTACGGATCCTGACCTTGTTTATCTTCTTTACGATACCGGACATCTCGCTTTCAGCGGTGAAGATGCGATTGCAGTGCTTAAAAAGTATGTTCATCGTGTAAAGCATGTTCATCTCAAGAGTATCCGTCAAAGTGTAATTGACGAAGCTAAGGTTAAGGGATACAGCTTTCTTGATTGTGTTCGCGCCGGTTCGTTTACCGTTCCCGGTGACGGAGATTTTGATTTTACACCTGTTTTTGATATTCTTGCCGATGCTGATTATGAAGGCTGGGTAGTTGTTGAAGCTGAACAGGATCCTGCAAAGGCAAATCCGTTTGAATATGCCGTTCTTGCAAGAAATTACATCAGAGAAAAGACAGGGCTTTAATTTTGGAATGGAGTGCCGCCAATGGAAAAGTTTAATTTTTATCAAATAACGGATCTTCATTATTATGCCAATGAGGCGATTGGTTCATATGGTAAGTATTTTGACTTGCGTTGCAACAATGATCAGAAATGTGTGGCTGAATCAGGCGCTATTGTTGACGCTGCTTTTAAAGAAATTGCCGATGACAAGGATAATGAAATTGTCATTATTTCTGGAGATGTTACTTATGACGGTGAAAAGGTCAGTCATGATCTTCTTGTAAAAAAACTGCAAAAGCTAAAAAAAGCAGGCAAGCGCATTTTCTTGACCTTTGCAACGCATGATTTTGACAATAATGCACGCGGATATACCGAAATAGGCGACTTCAAGCTTGAAGAATACACTCGCGAGGAACTTCGTGCGCTTTATAATGATTTTGGCTGGAACGAGGCGATTGCCGAGCATGTGCCGTCTTACTCATATGCAGTAAAAATGTGTGAAGGTTGGCGTTTTCTTCTTTTGAATGACGATGGCAACGGCAGATCTTTCTGTGGCTACGATGAAACGCTTGTTGAATGGATCAAAAATCAAGTAAAAGAAGCGAACAAAGTCGGAGAAAAGGTTGTTGCGGTAACACACCATCCGATGTTACCTCCCGGATTGATCTATCCGCTGTTTTCACACCGTGATATGCTCGGTGATTACGAAACAATTGCACCGATGTTTGCCGACCTCGGCATTCGATATTGTTTCACCGGTCACACGCATATGCAGTCGATTACCAGACTTGATACGGCGCGCGGCAACAGCCTTTATCATATCAATACCGGTTCGATTTGTGCATATCCCGCTCCGTACAGAAAAATGACTGTTACAGAAGATGGAATCGATGTCAAAACGCATAATCTTAAGAGCTTTGATTGGCCGCTTAACGGCAAAACAACCGATGAATATATGAAAGATCATTTTCTGTTCATGATCAAAGATATTTTTGATTCTATGGAAAATGATATTGAACATTTTAAAGTTCTTGCAAATGGTTTCAGCATGGACGCAAAAACTGTTGACGCTTTAAAACCTGTTCTTCAGACTCTCGGAAAAGTTATCAATAGTCTGACTTTTAAATCACTCGGAAAACTCCTCTTTGTCTCTTCAAAAATCGATCGGACTGTTGCTGATGTCAAAGTTAGGGATTTTCTCATGGAGCTTATTATAAACCTCTATTCCGGCGTCAGAAAGTTCACCCCGGACACAGCGGAATATAAGAGCTTTATGGCGATTATTTCCCGAGTGCCCAAATTTGTCACGCTCAAAGACCATTTTGGCAATCCGGTTGCATTGAGCGATGTTATTGAAGATCTTCTTTATAACAGAGATGAGTATGATAACACAAATGCTTTTCTGCCATTCAGAGAAGTTCATTCCTGAGGTGTTGTATTATGGCAACCTCAAAGGAATATATTGACTTTGTCTGTGAGTATATAACGTATCCGGGTGAAAAGAAATGTAAGAAAATGTTCGGTGAATATATGGTTTATATCAATGAAAAGCCGATTCTTTTGGTTTGTGATAATACTGTGTTTGTCAAAAAACTTCCGGAACTTGCCGAAGTTATGCTGAATGCTGAAGTCGGCTTTCCTTACGATGGTGCAAAAGAACACTATGTGCTTGACATTGAAAATCGTGAGCTCACCGAAAAAGTCGTCGGTATTCTCGAACCGATAACGCCAACTCCGAAGAAGAAGAAAAAGTAATCTAAATAAAACATGGCTGTTCTGAAAGTACTCAAAACAGCCATGTTTTATTGTTCTATGCAGTTTTGACTCAAACCGACGATGTTAGATGGAAATCCCATTATTTAAAAATCTTCTGAAACAGTGCTCTTAAAAGATTTATGAATTCTGAAAGCGCAGTGAACCACTTGGTAAAAATATTTCCTTTTCCACTGTCATCGTTTTTAACAACAGATTCACTTTCATTATCAAAGGAAAGAAAACGAGGATACTTAGCAAATGTGTCAATGGTGACTTCCTCATCATAATAGAGTATTGCTGCTGCAAGCTCGTCAAGAGAATCATGATTGACTGAGTGCTTAAGTCCTTTTATAAACCATGTTTTTTCCGGAAAAAGGCAGGTTGAAGCATCAACCATTTTATCCGGTGAAATATACTTAGTGTCTTTGTCATACAGGTATTCATCGCTGAGTACATTGCCGAACGGTGCAACGGTTGCGCCGAAAGATGTGTACTTGGCGTCAATTACGCCATCGCCTATTGAATTCCATGATGGTGTTGCAGGGACTGAACTGAAACCATATGACGAGAAAACACCAAATCGGCAATTCTCTTCCGTTTTTTTCAAAAGACTAACCTTGTTAGCTTTAACGGTAGTATCATATGTCTTAATTTTTGCAATCAGCTCGGCATATTCTGACGGATCGCTATCGCATGCCTCGCCAAACACATAATTATACGCATCATCGAGGTATTCATCCGGGCACATTGCCCAAATTGTCAGCCATCTGCAAAATAGCGGCATAACGACCTCCGGTATCGCTCTCTCCCGGATTCCGTTGAGTAGTTCGTTTAGGTAATTCATTATATAATCAAGAACTCCGGCCTTTGAAAGGAGTGCAACAACTGAATTGACAAGGTTTTCGTATTCTTCGCCGTCCATTATGTATTGAAGAAAGCTCGTGAGTGAATCGGTATTAAGAGCAATCTGACCTGTAAGCAGTTCTCCCGTATATGTTTCACCAAAAATTGCTGTTGAGTCAAGAACGACGCCTTTGATTCTGTCGAGACCGTATTTGTTTATATAAGACATTGTGACAACTCCGCCGCATGAATGCGCTTCAAGACACACCTTGTCTTTTCCGGTTACACGGCAAACATACTCAATATATTCATTAAGCTGATCGGCAATCTCAAGAGGACTGAGCCGCCAGTCATAGCGAAACGTGGTCTGTTCACTGAGGCGAACAACTTTTTCGCTTGGGTATGAATAGTCGATGCCGGTATTGTTTGACGCATTTCCATTTTTGTCAAGACACGCAGGGTCAAATAACTTCTTTACTTCGGGAATAAGCACATCGCAAAGCATGTCCCATTCCTTTGTTGCAGAAGCAACTGCAAGAGAGGGAAGTACTTTTTTTACAACGGTTAAAATGTCTTCACTCTTTGGAGGCCACACCTGCTCCTGCTCATCTGTACCCGGATTTTTGTAAAGCGGTTCTGACATAAAGCCGACAACATGAATATACGGACAATCTTTTGAATACTCAATGTCGGCAGCGAAAGCTGTCATCGGAATAAAAGTTGCGAAAACAAGTATAACTGCCAGAATAGCTGCAACCAATTTTTTCATTTTCATTAATATCTTCTCCTTACTATGCTTGTTCAGTAAGAACAATATAACATATTTCATGCATAAATGCAATACAGATGCCAATCGTTTTACATTTTTATGGTGGTTGATTTTAAAATCAATATGTAGTATAATGACCCCTGTAATGCTAAGCAAAAGGATGGTTACTATATGGCCGTTAATCTAATATATAAGGCAGTTCCCACCGTTGCATTGCGGGGACTTGTTGTATTCCCGGGTATGCGTCTTCATTTTGAAGTTGGTCGTGATAAATCGATTGCTGCTTTCAGAACTGCTGTTTCTGAAAACCAAAAGGTTTTTCTTGTTGCTCAGAGGAATATTTCATATGAAGATCCGTCAGCCGATGAATTGTTCGGTTTTGGCGTTCTTGCCAATGTTAAGCAGATTATAAAGTCACCGGAAAATAAAACCATTCGGGTTGTTGTTGAGGGCGTTTGCCGCGCTGAAATTGTGGAATTTCTTCCTTGCAAGGAACATTTGTTGTGTGATGTCAAGGAGCGGCGCACGTCTGCAATCAAAGCCGTCGAAAAAGATTATTCAGATGCATTGATAAGAAAAACCAAGGATATATTCGAAGAATATATCGATGTAACGGCAAAACTTGCGCGTGATGTTGCGATGGAAGTCTATCTAACGGAAGATCCGTCACATCTTGCGGATTTTATTGCGGGCAACGCCCTTACTAATTTTGAAGACAGACAAGACCTGCTTGAAGAGCTCAACCCTCTGAGGCGTCTTGAAAATCTCTGCTCCATACTTTCACACGAAATTGAAATATCTAAAATTGAAAATATTATTGAGCAACGCGTTCAGGAACAGATGGACAAGAATCAACAGGAGTATTATCTTCGTGAGCAGATTAAGGCTATCTCAACCGAGCTTGGAGAGGGCGACGATTCACTTGGAGAAAGTGAAGAGTATAAAGCGCGTATACGTTCGCTTTCACTTTCGGAAGATGTGAGCAAAAAGCTGCTTCGTGAATGCGACAAGCTTTCAAAAATGCAAAGCAGTTCTCCCGACGCTAATGTTATTCGCGGATACCTTGATGCATGTCTCGCACTTCCGTGGGGTAAATACACGCAAGATCGCTTTGATCTTGATAAAGCGCAAAGTATTCTTGATGATGAACATTTCGGACTTAAAAAAGTCAAAGAACGTTTTATTGAAATGCTTGCCGTTCGTTCCCTGACAGATAAGGCAAAGGGACAGATCATATGTCTTGTAGGTCCTCCGGGAGTCGGAAAAACTTCAATCGTTCGTTCCGTTGCCAAAGCTATGGGCAGAAAGTATATAAGAATGTCGCTCGGCGGTGTGCGCGATGAAGCTGAGATCCGCGGACACAGAAAAACTTATATCGGTGCAATGAGCGGTCGGATCATTAATGCTCTTACTCAAGCGGGTTCATTTAATCCGGTTATTCTTCTTGATGAGATCGACAAGCTTGGAAACGACTATAAGGGCGACCCGGCAGCAGCGTTGCTTGAGGCGCTCGATCCCGAGCAGAACAACTCGTTCAGAGATCATTATATTGAATTTCCTGTTGATCTCAGTAAAGTGATTTTTATTACCACAGCCAACGACAGCAGCACAATTCCTCCTGCGCTTTTTGACAGAATGGAGGTTATAGAGCTTCCGAGTTACACTGCACAGGAGAAGCTTATTATTGCCAAAAACTACCTTGTAAAAAAAGAACGGGAAATGCACGGACTCAACGGTGCAACGATTCGGTTTTCAGACGCGTCTTTAAAGTTTCTTATTGAGGGCTATACCCGCGAAGCGGGTGTGAGAAGGTTGGAACAGCTGATTGCTTCAATTTGCCGCAAAAGCGCGGTAATGCTTTCAAAAGGTACAATAAAAAGGGTCAGTGTAACGTCTGAACTCATTGAAGAAATGCTTGGTCCGGTCAAATTTAAACCTGACGAAGCTTTGAAAAACGATCTTGTCGGTGTTGTCAACGGGCTTGCTTGGACGAGTGTTGGTGGCGAACTGCTGCAGGTTGAAGCGGTTGTGATGGACGGCAGCGGCAAGCTCGAACTTACCGGTTCGCTCGGAGATGTTATGAAAGAGTCCGCAAAAGCAGCGCATAGTTATATCAGAAGCGTTGCGTCTTCTTTCGGAATTGGCAGTGATGTGTTTAAAACCAAAGATATCCATGTTCATGTTCCTCAGGGGGCTGTGCCTAAAGACGGTCCGTCGGCAGGCGTAACAATCGCAACAGCACTTCTTTCTGCTTTAACCGGCAGAGCGGTAAAGCACACAGTTGCAATGACCGGTGAAATTTCCTTAACCGGGCGTGTCATGCCCATAGGCGGACTTAGGGAAAAATCAATGGCTGCATATAAAAATAAAATCAAGCAGGTCATCATTCCCAAAGATAATGAGAGTGACCTTTTTGAGGTTGACCCGGTTGTCAAAGAAAATGTCGAGTTTATCTGCGCCGAAAAGCTTGATGATGTTTTTTCTGTTGCGCTATGCAAGGAAAAGACGCAAAAAATCGACTTAAAGCACAACACGTCTTTCAAAGTGGAACAAAAGAAATCAAAGAGTGACAACATTGCTCAATGATCGGAGAAACGTATGAGATTTGATAATGCGGTTTTTGAAGCCGCTTTCGGAACACCGGAACAGTTGAAAAATTCAACTGTTCCGGAAATAGCCTTTTCCGGGCGTTCAAATGTAGGAAAATCTTCTCTTTTGAACCGTTTGCTTGGTAGAAAGGCCCTTGCAAGAGTCAGTTCGGTTCCCGGAAAAACCGTAACTGTCAACTTTTTTAAATTGGATAATTGCCGTTTTGTTGACCTTCCCGGCTACGGATACGCCAAAGTGCCGGAAAATGAAAAAATTAGATGGGCAAAACTTATGGAAAGTTATTTTAATTCTGACCGTGATTTGCGTCTGATAGTTCAGCTTATTGATATGCGGCATGAACCGACAAAGCTTGATATTGATATGATTGAGTATATGACCGAGAAAAAACTGCCTTTTGTTGTTGCACTGACAAAATGCGATAAGCTCAATAAAACTCAGCGTAGTGAAATGCTTATAAAAATTTGCTCAATCCTTACAAAATACGGAAATATCACTGTTGTTCCGTTCTCGGCAGTTAAAGGGGACGGAACCGAGGAGCTACGCTCGCTGATTGAAAAAGCACTCGAAAATTGAAAGGGGACTGTATGAAAGAAACATTTTCAAGACTGATGAAAAGTGAACCTGTTATTGCAACTGTCAAAGATTTGGAGAATCTTGACAGTGCAATCGATTCAAAATGTACTGTTATATTTTTGCTGTGTGGTAATATTTTTAATTTAAAGGATATTGTTGAGCGTGTGCATGAAAAAAAGAAAATGATTTTCATTCACGTTGACCTTATAGATGGATTTTCGCGTGATGCTATGGCACTCAAATATATTCATGAACAAATTGGACCGGACGGAATTATTTCTACAAAAAATAATCAGTTGAAGGCGGCTAAGGAACTTGGAATGTTGACGGTTCAAAGACTTTTTATTATTGATTCGCTTTCAATTCAAACAACTGTCAAAACTTCTGCGCTCATTAAACCGGACGCCATTGAAATAATGCCGGGAATAATGCCCAAAATAACCAAGCGACTCAGCGAAATCATAGAAGTGCCTGTTATTGTCGGCGGTCTTGTTAATGAAAGAGAAGACATTAACAAAGCCATTGAAAGTGGTGCGCTCGGCGTTTCAACCTCGTGTAAAGAATTGTGGTAACAATTAAGGGGAGTACATATGATAAACATTAGAAAATACGAAGAAAAAGACAAAGAGAATATGCGAAAGGTATGTTTGGGAACATCATCATTTGATGTTTCAAACGCAAAAACAAGCAAGTTTATTACTTTGATGTTCTGCGATTACTACACTGAGGTTGAACCGGATTCGTGTTTTGTGGCTGCTGATGAAGACGATTGCGCGGTTGGTTACCTTATTTGCGGAAAGAATTTTAACGAGTACTACAAGGTTTTTAATGGACTATATATGCCTGAGATCAAAAAACTCGGCATCAAATATGTACTTATGTCAAAAAGCGAAATTGCCGTTCATAGATTGTTTTCTAAAAAATATCCGGCTCATCTTCATATCGATTTGCTTGATGTTTGCCGTCACCAAGGTGTCGGTTCAAGACTTATGAACGAATTAAAGCTCTATCTTAAAGAAAAGCAAATCCCCGGGCTCATGCTCTCATGCGGTTTTGATAATAAAAACGCAATACGTTTTTATGAACGTAACGGTTTTAAAAAAATTGCCAATATTTTCGGCAGCTATGTTATGGCAATAAATCTTTAATTTTGGTGAATAATATTCTTGCTTTTCGCTATACTAAAAGCAAAAGGAGTGAAAACAAGATGTTAGACAAAATTTCTCTTTCTCTCACAATCATCGGCGCCATCAATTGGGGTCTCATCGGTCTTTTTCAGTTTGACCTTGTTGCATGGATCTTCGGTGGTCAGAGTGCGATCGTCAGCAGAATAATATACACAATAATCGCTCTTGCAGGAATATGGTGTATCTCTCTTTTGTTCAAAGACAGAAGCAAGACAATGCCTGCTGCCGGTGAGGATACTCAGAGTAACAACAGAGCAGCATAACACCATGTCGCCGCGCGAGCGGCGGCTTTTTTGTGTTTTACCGCCGAATTTCTCTGTTTTTGTTTACTTTGTGTGTGATTTTTGATATAATAATCTTTTAGGAGGCGATATTATGCCTTACAAAATAACCGTTATCGGTGCAGTCAATGTTGACATCTGCGGAAAACCTTTTGAAAAGTTTGTCCCGCAGGACTCTAACGTTGGCTCGGTAACTCACACAATAGGCGGAGTAGGCTTTAATGTGGCAAGGGATCTTTCGCTCTTGGGAGCTGAGGTTCATTTTGTTGCTGCTTTGGGTGACGATACATACACTTCTGAAATTGAAGCTGAGGCAGAGCGTTTTTCAATCAATGTGTCGTTATGCCGCAAATTTTCAGGCGAGCGCAATTCAGTGTATCTTTTTGTCACAGACGAACACGGAGATATGCTTGCTGCTGTCAACGATATGCGCATAAACAGTCATCTGAACAAAGCCTATTTTTCTCCGATTATTGATGAGATATCAAAAAGTGATGCCGTTGTTATTGATGCAAATCTTGAAAGCGAAACGCTTTTGTATCTCTGCCAAAACATCACCGCACCGATTTTTGCTGATGCTGTGTCTGCAAGCAAGGTTGCGCGGCTGAATCCATGTTTGCCTTATCTCAGCGTTTTCAAACCGAATGCAATTGAAGCAGGAGTTTTATGCGGCTTTGAGGTCAATGATTACGAATCGGCTCAAAATGCCGCCGAATATCTTGTTAAGGCAAAGGGTGCAGAAAGTGTGTTTATCACGATGGGAGCTAAAGGCGTTGTGGCTTTTGATGGCAGCAAATCGTTTATAAAAGCTCCTATCGTTGGGGAGATTGTCAATACCGCAGGCGCCGGGGATGCTTTTTTTTCCTGCTGCGTCATGGCAGTACTTGAGAAAAAAAGTCTGGAAGAAAGCTGTGAGTTTGCCTTGAAAGGCGCGATGTGTGTGTGTGAAGGTGAACAGGCAGTCAATATAAACTTGAAATCTATTACAGAAAAGGAATGATTATTTATGAACAAGTATCTTGAAATTTCACCGGAAGTAAAAAAAGCACTTGAAGAGAACAAGCCCGTTGTTGCTCTTGAATCGACAATTATTTCACACGGTATGCCATATCCGCAAAACGTTGAAACTGCGCTGCGCGTTGAGGAAACGATTCGTAAAAACGGTGCAGTTCCTGCAACAATTGCCATTATCGGCGGAAAGCTCAAAGCGGGCCTTTCAAAAAATGAGATAGAGTATTTGGGCAAAAAGAGTACGAAGGTAATTAAGGCTTCAAGGCGCGACCTTCCTGTGATTGCGGCAAAAGGTGAGGACGGTGCGACCACAGTTGCTACAACTATGATTATTGCTGCCATGGCAGGAATCAAAGTTTTTGCTACCGGTGGAGTCGGAGGTGTTCACCGTGGTGCCGAGGTAACAATGGACATTTCAGCTGACCTTGAAGAACTGGCTATGACTCCGGTTATGGTTGTTTGTGCCGGTGCAAAATCAATTCTTGACCTTGGTCTTACTCTCGAGTACCTTGAAACAAAAGGGGTACCGGTTATCGGTTATCAGACTAATGAGCTTCCGGCATTTTATACCAGAAAAAGCGGTTTTTCCGTTGATTATCGTCTCGATTCGCCGAAAGAACTTGCAGATGCTTTTGCGGCAAAGCTCGGTATGGGTCTTCGCGGCGGTATGCTCGTTACCAATCCCATTCCGGAAGAGTATTCAATGGACGCAGATGTTATCAATGCGGCTATTGATCGCGCTGTCAAGGAGAGTCGCGATCTTGGCATTCATGGAAAAGAAACAACGCCGTTCCTCCTAGCAAGAATTAAGGATATAACCGGCGGTGACAGCTTGGAGTCAAATATTCAACTTGTTTTAAACAATGCTGCGCTTGCAGCCAAAACCGCCTCAGAACTCATCAAGCTTGCTTGACCTGTTTTGGTGGCTTGGCTTTCCATATAGCGTAGCCATGTTAATTGACCAACGAATCGTAGTTGTGGACAGTACTTTTTGATTGTTAAGAACTGTGACTGTAAGATTCTCAGTCAAGAATGAATATACGCGACAAAAAAGTATAAGAGATTATACTTTTTTGTCCCAAACGGTGTTGTAAATTACAGGAAGGTGAAATAATGAAAAGATTTGGAAAGCTGATGCTTTTATTCTTATCTTTCGGCGTGCTGACATTCTCTTTGGTTGTCTGTTCTGCTCCTAAGTCGGCAGCTTTGGAGGCTCCGCGTCTCACCAAAGTTTCAAACTGCAAGCAAGGATTAACAATTAAATGGAAAAAAATGAACGGTGTGGACGGCTATATTATTTATCGTCGCACAGACGGTTCTTCAAACCGGAAGAAGATTGTTGAAATCAAGAATGCCAAAACAACGTCATATGTTGACAAAAGTGTCAAAAGCTCTGTTGGATACACATATACCATGAAAGCATTTGTCGGTTCAAAAAAATCTGCTTTTTCCAATGAAATTTCAAGAATGTATTCTGCAGTGCCGAAAATCACCTCGGTTAAAAACACAAAAGACGGCGTTGAACTCAAGTGGAAAAAGATTTCCGGGGCGCTGGAATACAGTGTGTACCGAAAAAGCGGCAGTTCGGATTGGAAAAAAATCGCACGCGTCAGCTCCTCAAAGTCAAGTTACGTTGACAAAAAAGCGAAATCCGGCGTCAGATATACATACCAGGTTCGCCAGGTCTGCTCTGAGGCTGTCAGCGCAAAGGAAACTAACAACAAAGTTATAACCTTTGTTTCTGCTCCAAAGAGTCTTAGCGCCGAGGCGTCAAAAAAAGGAATACGTCTTACTTGGAAGTCTGTTTCGGGTGCCGACAGTTATGCAATATACAGAAAAACCGCCAGTAGAAAAAATTGGGATAAAATTAAGACGGTCAAAGCCTCTTCAAAGTCGTGGACGGACAAGAATGCTCCAAAGGGAAAAGTAACTTCTTATAAATTAAAGACTGTCGTAGGAACAAAAGCGATGAGCGCATACTCGTCGGCAGCTTCTGCAAAACGACTCGATGAAAAAAAGAAAATGGTTGCTCTCACTTTTGATGACGGACCATACAGACCGGTAACAAATCAAATTTTAGATGTGTTAAAAAAATATGATTCGCGGGCTACATTTTTCGTAGTTGGTTCAAGAGTTTCAACTTACGGTGATTGTATTAAGCGTGCCGTTTCCCTTGACTGTGAGATTGGAAATCATACATATAATCACACAACACTAACTTCTGTTTCTGACGCACGCGTCCGCATGGAAATTGCCGATGCAAATGCTGCTATTCGCCGCTATGCCGGAACGGGCGCCTCACTTGTTCGTGCACCGGGAGGATCGGTCAACAAGAGGGTGATGTCCCTCGTTCCTTATCCGTTTATCAATTGGTCTGTTGACACAAAGGACTGGAGTCATAGGAGCACTTCAAAAACAGTTCAAAGCATTAAAAACAATGTCAAAGACGGCTCAATTGTTTTGATGCATGATTTATATTATTCAACCGGTGACGCCACGGAGAGAATTGTTCCATGGCTTGTCAAGCAGGGCTATCAGCTTGTGACGGTGTCTGAATTGATGGAGTACAAAGGCGTAAAGCTCAAAGCCGGTAAAACTTATACGCAGGCGCGGTGATTTTACTGTGAAAATTGTGATAATCAGACATGGAGACCCTAATTATGCTTTGGATTCGCTCACAAAAAAAGGCAAAAGAGAGGCAACACTCCTTGCCGAGCGAATCAAAAAGCTTAATCCTGATTTTATCTATTGTTCTCCATTGGGAAGAGCTAAAAAGACAGCTAAATTTGCAACAAAGTTGATTGATAGGAAAATCGTTACACTTCCTTGGCTGCGTGAGTTTGAAGGAAGAATCACTGAAAACGGCATTAATGACGTTTGTTGGGATCGACTTCCTGAAAACTGGACATCATTTCCCGGGTTTTACACCGATGAGTGGGCGGAGCAGCCGATGATGAGGAATACAAACGTCCGCGAAGAATATGAAAAAGTTTGTAAAGGTGTTGATGAATTACTTTTTTCACACGGTTATAAACACAACGGACGTATGTTTGAAGTTATAAATTCAAACCATGACACAGTGGTTCTGTTTTGTCACTTCGCTGTTGAGTGTGTTATTCTGAGTCATATTATTTCAGTCAGTCCCATGCCGCTTTGGCATAATTTTGCTGCGCTTCCGACTTCGGTTACAACTCTCGTTACCGAAGAGAGAAGAAAAGGAAAAGCTGCTTTCAGAATTCTTTCATTCGGAGATATAAGTCATCTTTATAAGGGTGACGAGGAGTCGTCATTTGCTTGTCGCTTCTGTGAGTGCTTTGACGATGACACAAGACATTAGCCTATACCGGCATAGGAGTTATTCTTTTATGCCGGTATTTGTATGTTTTGGGTTATATTTTGGAACTGTGTCGAAAAATCGATTGACATTGTCATACCGATGGAATATAATTGAAACAGCGTGTGAAACGTATACTCAGAGAGGAGAAAGTATAATGAATTCAGAGTATTCTGCATTGTTCACCCCGTGGAAGATCGGTAACGTTGAGATTAAAAACCGTATCGTTCTCTGCCCAATGGGAGGAACTTCACTTTTCGGTTGGATGGAACCGAACCACTTTGACAGGGAAGCTGCAAATTTCTTCCTTGAAAGAGCCAAAAACAACGTCGGTCTTATAATTCCCGGCATTGCACCGCTCAAAGACACCATCGGTAATCGCTGGCTATATCAAAACAAAAAAATGTTCAAAGAGCTTAAGGTGTTTATGGATGAACTCCATAAGACCGGAGCAAAGCTTTTTGTTCAGTTGACTGCCGGTTTTGGCCGTTCCTTTGCCATCACTGATCCGCTTGCAAAGCTTTATAACACGCCGCTTCGCACCCTTATGAAACCGGTTCTTGACCTTGGATATCTTTGCGCAAGTCCCAGTGAACTTCCCTCGCGTTGGGCTGAGGGTGTAACCTGCCGTGCTTTGAGCAAAAAGGAAATTGAAGAGATGGTCGATGCTTTTGCAAAGACTGCTGCTCTTTGCAAGGAGGCCGGCGTTGACGGCGTTGAGATTCACGCGGTTCACGAGGGTTATCTCATAGACCAGTTTACAATGAAATATACCAACAAGCGTACCGATGAATACGGCGGCTCGTTTGAAAATCGTTATCGTTTCCCGGTTGAAATCGTCAGAAAAATCAAATCTGTCTGCGGCAGTGATTATCCTGTTTCGCTCCGTTATTCTGTCCTTTCAAAAACAAAAGATTTTTGCTATGGCGCTCTCCCGGGTGAAGAAGGCTATACTGAGGTCGGTAGAGATATGGAAGAAAGTGAGAAAGCTGCAAAGTATCTTCAAGATGCCGGTTATGATATGCTTGACGCAGATAACGGTACATACGATGCTTGGTATTGGGCACATCCGCCGGCGTATATGCCGCAAAACTGCAACCTTGATGACGTTGCTCATATCCGTAAGTTTGTTGATATTCCTGTTGTTTGTGCGGGTAGAATGGAACCTGACGTTGGTGCCAAGGCAATTGAAGAAGGTAAAATCGATGCCATGGGTGTTGCTCGTCAATTCCTTGCAGATCCCGCATGGATCACAAAGCTTATGAGCGGCAAGCTTGAAGAAATTCTTCCTTGCATATGCTGCCATAACGGTTGCTTCAATATGGCACATTATAAAGGACACGCAAATGATCAGGATTTTTCCGACTCATCCCACATGGCACGTTGTGCTCTTAATCCCGAAACAATGCAGAGTAAAAAGTATAAAATAGTTCCCGCTGCAAAGAAAAAGAATATCGCTGTTATCGGCGGCGGTATTGGCGGCATGGAGGCAGCAAGAGTTCTTGCTTTGCGCGGACATAACGTTACCATTTACGAAAAGAGCGATAAGCTCGGAGGCATTTTTATTGCTGCGGCTGCTCCGTCATATAAAGAAAAGGATCGCGAACTTATTGAGTGGTTTAAACGCGAAATTGTAAAGCTCCCGATTACTGTCAAGCTCAATACGGAAGTCAAAGACGTGAATACTCTCGGTGCCGATGAGATTATCATTGCAACCGGTTCAAAAGCACGCAAGATCCCTGTTAAAGGTGCAGAGCTTGCTATGGATGCAACGGAGTTCCTTCTTGGCGAAAAACAAGTAGGAGAAAACGTTGTTATTGTTGGCGGCGGACTTACCGGCTGTGAAATTGCGTATGACCTTTATCTCCACGGCAAAAAGCCTGTGATTGTTGAAATGAAAGACGATCTCATTGCAGTTAAGGGTGTTTGTCTCGCCAATTCAAGCTTTTTGCGCGACTTCTTCAAAACAAATAAGGTTCCCGTTCATCTTGAAACAAAACTTGCAGAGGTTCTTCCGGACGGCATTATGGCAACAGACAAAAATGGCAAGACCTTTAAAATTGAAGGCGACAGCGTAATTCTTTCTGTTGGTTATATCCCGACTCCGCTTGCTGTTGAGGGCAAGAATGTCCATGTTATCGGTGATGCCGATAAGATCGGTAACCTCCGTACTGTTATTTGGGGTGCATGGGACGTTGCAATGAAGCTTTGATGGAGAATTTTGAAAAGCGATTAATTAATGAGCTTTTTGCCCTCCGCGATGAGAGTTTTAAGGAATTTAACTGCAAGCTTATTCCGAATGTTGATAAAAACAGCGTGATAGGAGTAAGAACTCCCGATATGCGAAAACTTGCAAAAACTCTCTACCGTGAGGGAGGGTATGAGTGCTTTCTTGCTGATCTTCCTCACAAATATCACGAAGAATATTTTATTCATGCTATGCTCATTGAACAGATTAAGGATTTTGATGAGGCAGTTGAGCAGACAGAAAAGTTTTTACCTTTTGTAAATAACTGGGCGGTATGTGATTCGTTGTCTCCAAAGTGTTTTGGCAAGCATAAAAAGGAGCTTTTGAACAAAATTCGTCTATGGCTTTGTGCAACGGACACTTATACAGTTCGTTTTGCTCTTAAAATGCTTATGACGCACTTTCTTGACGCGGATTTTCAGCCTGAGTATCTTGAACTCGCAGCAAATGTCGATAGCGAAGAATACTACATAAAAATGATGCAGTCGTGGTACTTCGCAACGGCACTTACAAAACAATACGGTTCGGCAGTTGAATATCTCAACAGCAATCGACTCCCTGTGTGGATACACAATAAAACAATTCAGAAAGCGGTTGAAAGCTATCGGATAACTGATAGCCGAAAAAACTATCTGAAAGCTTTAAGAATCAAATAAGTGAACGCGGTCGGTTTTCCGATCGCGTTTTCTGTAAATACTTGTTTTCAATATTTTTATATGTTATCATACATAGTGTTTTTATGATAGGCTTTGTAATGCAACACAAAAAAGTATTTAAAACTGCGGAAGTGATAAAATGACAATTGTTGAATTTTTTGATAAAGTTTCGGTTGATAACATGATAAGCTGCTTAACCGTTAAGCCGGAAAAAATTATTTTTATCGGTGACAGAAAGCCTATGACAAGGCAATGTGAGGCTTATAAGCGACTCGCCGAAAGAAAGGGCATTGACGTTGATTTTGAGTTCGTCTCAGTAATCAGAAGCAATTTGCAGAACATAGTCGAAGCGCTTGAGAAAATTGTACAGACCGAAGCCGAAGTAGCATTTGACCTTACAGGCGGCGAAGACTTAATTCTTGTTGCTATGGGTATGGTGTATGAGCGATATAAAAGTACCAAAAATATTCAGATGCATAGATTCAATGTTGGAACAGGCGTTATTTTAGATTGTGATTACGATGGGACAACTCCGACTACCGAGGTTCCGGAACTGACAGTTGAAGAAAATATTATGTTGTATGGAGGCGCGATTGTTCCGTTCAATGGTCATAAGGGTACATATGATTGGGATCTTAATCCCGACTTTACGTCTGACCTTGAGGTTTTATGGGGGATTTGTAAAAGAAATCCCGGTTTGTGGAATGCACAGATTCATACCGTTTATTACTTCTTAAAGTTTGGCTCAGCTGAACCTGATTCTTTAAAAATCACAGCGAGCAAGACGTTTATTGAAAAAGCCATGCTCAATGAAGGGCGAAAATTTACATGGAATATTGACTATATGAAAGCGCTTGAGAGATACGGATTTATTAACAGCCTTTCAGACAGTGAAGATTTTGTTTCATTTTGTTTTAAAAATGAGCAGATAAAACAATGTCTCACAAAAGCGGGAACGCTTCTTGAATTGATCGTATATTATTATTCTACACTCGCTGTTGATAAAAACGGAAGAAAACGTTTTAATGATTCTCGCATCGGTGTTTATATAGATTGGGATTCGTCAATCCACACGGCGGATGATGATGAAAAGGACACAGAAAATGAAATTGATGTCATTTTGATGCGTGGTCTCATTCCTATTTTTATTTCCTGTAAAAACGGTGATGTCAATGAAAATGAACTATATAAGCTCAATACGGTTGCAGAACGCTTTGGCGGACCGTATGCAAAAAAGGTTCTTGTAACTTCTTATGCAGGAAAACTGACCGGCGACAGCAGAAAGTATTTTGAGCAGCGTGTTAAAGATATGAAAATTCAACTTATTGAAGGTGTACATGAACTCACGGACAGTGAGTTTGAAAAGAAAATTAAAAACATTGTTTGCTGATTTCTTCGTTTACCGCAGCAGCTTAAAAGCTTCTGCGGATTTTTTTGCAATAAAGCTTGACTCTACAACAGATGTAGAGTTTAATATATCTAACAATGAAGATAATAATTAACATACTGTTCGTTTTAGCAAAATAGTGGGTGATTAAAATGAAGAATTTAACAACCGGAAGTGTTTTCAAAAACATTGTTTTCTTTTCATTGCCATATTTGCTGTCGTATTTTTTACAGACGCTATATGGTATGGCTGATCTGTTTATAATCGGTCAGTTTGAAACAGATGTTTCGGGAACTACCGCGGTTTCAATCGGAAGCCAAGTTATGCATATGCTGACGGTAATGCTTGTCGGACTGGCAATGGGATCAACGGTGAGCATAGGGCAGGCGATTGGTGCAAACAATAAAAAGCAGGCATCTTTTGCTGTTGGTAATACAGTAACGCTATTTATGCTTGTTTCTGCAGCATTAACGGCAGTCTTGTTGGTATTGGTGAAACCGATAGTGTCCGCAATGTCAACGCCTGCTGAGGCTGTTTCCGGAACGATTATCTACCTTACCATATGCTTTGCCGGTATACCGTTTATTACCGCATACAACGTAATCAGTTCAATTTTCCGCGGCATGGGCGACAGTAAGAGTCCAATGTATTTTATTGCTGTTGCTTGCGCCGTTAATATCGGACTTGACTATCTGTTTATGGGTGCTTTGCATATGGGACCTGCAGGTGCTGCACTCGGAACAACTATTTCACAGGCAGTCAGCGTTATAATATCCCTTACAGTTATAGTCAAGCGTAAAATGATCAGCATATCCCGTTCGGGTTTAAAGCCAAATAAACCTGTGGTTTCAAAGCTGTTAAAAATCGGTATTCCGGTTGCACTTCAAGATGGCTTTATACAAATTTCATTTGTAATAATCACAATAATTGCCAACAATCGCAGTCTTACCGATTCCGCTGCTGTGGGCATCGTTGAAAAAGTTATCGGATTTTTATTCCTTGTACCGTCATCGATGCTGTCAACCGTTTCGGCACTCGGTGCACAAAACATCGGCGCTGGGAAAAAGGAACGTGCACTTCAGACGCTCAAATATGCTTGTATGATTTCTGTCGGATTTGGAATAGTTGTCTGCATCATTGTCCAGATATTCTCCGAGCAGATAGTCGGACTTTTTACACCGGACCAAGCAGCAATAATAGCGGGCGGTCAGTATTTGCGCAGTTATATTTTTGATTGCGTTTTTGCCGGGATACAATTCAGCTTCAGCGGTTATTTTTGTGCCTGCGGAAATTCTCAGCTTTCATTTATGCACAATGTTATTTCCATTATTTTTGCACGTGTTCCCGGTGCTTTTCTTGCTTCAAAAATGTTTCCGGATACACTTTTTCCGATGGGTCTTGCTTCGGCAGCAGGTTCTCTCCTTTCGAGTGTCATTTGTATTGCAGCACTCTGCATTATACTTAAAAAGGATAAGAAAAAAGAGAGGTTAAATTGCATATGGATAAGCTGAAGCTGTTTCAAATCGGTGAAATTTCAAAGCTGTTTCATATTAGTGTAAGCAGCATTCGTCATTATGAGGACATAGGGCTTGTTAAACCGGAATATATCGATCCGCAAACAGGGTACAGATATTTTAGTATCAGGCAATTTGAAGTGTTTAATTCAATCAGATACCTGCGCAATCTTGATATGCCGCTGTCTGAGATCTCCGACTTTTTAAAGAACCGAGATGTTGAAAAAATCGAAGAAAAACTAATTAAGCAAAAAGCAGTTGTTGCTGAAAAACTGCGCGAGCTTGAAAAAACACAGAGAAAAATTGATAACAGGCTGCACAGACTTCGCGAGGCACGTGAATCAAAACTTGATGAAATAGTATTTCAAAAGAGCCCGGCTTTCAAAATCTTTTGGATTGACGAAAGACTTAGCATAGATGGCTATTATGACATGGAGGAGCCAACAATCAAACTTGCTAAAGAACAGACCAATGCGATGATTTTCCTTGGAAAAGTAGGCGTAGGGATTTCTGCCGAACACTTAAATAAACGGAATTTTGATTGTTATGACGGAGTTTTTCTTTTGCTCGATGAAGAGGATATTTTTGAAGGGAAGATTGAGAGACTCACGGAAACTAACTGCGTAATACTGCGTTTTTGCGGCAGTCATGTTGAAGCTCCGCAGCGATATGAAAAATTGCTTGATTATATTGAAACTCATAACCTCAAAATTTCCGGATTTTCAAGAGAAATTACAATTATTGACTACGGTATAACAAATGACACCGAAAAATTTGTGACAGAGATAAGCATACCGGTTACTGTTTTGTAAATCTGATATAGTTTATTTTAGGTTTAGAACACTTTGTTATATAAATATTGCCATTGATTTATCCCTCTCCAAAATAGTATAATACCCGTTGCACAGAAAGAGGTAAATCTATGGCTATCAGAACTGTAAGTATTATCGGACTCGGCGCAGAAGGAAGTGTTGCCTATTGCGCGGCAAGAAAAACGTTGTCTTCGGAGAACGTAAGGGTAATTGCAAAAGGCGAAAGAGCAAAACGGTTAAAAAAAGACGGAATAACAATCAACGGTGAACACTATAACCTACATGTTAAGGCGCCCGGCGAGGAAAACACAGCGCCGGATCTTTTGGTTGTTGCCGTTAAGTTCTATAATCTTGATGAGGTTATTCCTGATATCATTGAAGAAGTCGGCGAAAAGACACTTGTTCTCAGTATGATAAACGGTCTTTCCAGCGAAGACATCATTGCAAAAAAGCTTAAGTGCGGTCATGTCATATACAGCATGAGCAAGGTCAATTCAAAAAAGTGCGGTAACATTGTTGATTTCAAACCTGTCGGACATATTGTCATCGGTGAAAAAGACGGGAGCGTAAACTCGGGACTTGAAGATATCCGCAACCTTTTCAGTCACATAGTGACAGCTGAAATCAGTACTGATATACACTTTGAGATTTGGAAAAAGTACATGATGAATTCCGCCTGCAATACTGTTGAAGCCATTTTTCGCGGTCAGCATAGCTGGTTTCAAAAAATTCCGGAAGCATGTGATGCAATGCGTTGCGTAATGACTGAAATAATGCATTTGGGTAATCGTCTCGGTGTACCACTCAAAGAAAGCGACATTGATGAAATTATCGGTTTGTTTGACAACTATGCACCCGATGGAATGTGCAGCATGGTTCAAGACATTAAGGCAAAAAGACCGACGGAAATTGAAATGTTCATGGGCGAGGCATTAAAAATGGGTGCAGAGATTGGCGTTGAGTTGCCGGTTTGCCGTTTTGTTTATGACCTTATAAAGTCTATGGACAAAGTCAATTTAGGCGTTCTTGAAGAAAACTGAATAGTATTATCGACGCACGGCAATTCTATGACTTGCTGTGCGATTTGTATTTGTATACAGAATTATATCTGATGTGTAAATAAATCATCAGCAAACTCTCAATTAAAATACAAACGAGAACAGAACCGCTATATCCAAAGCTTGCCGCACAAACGAAAAGCATTATTGCAAAGGTGTAAGAACTGTATGTCGCAGAACGGAGCATAAGACCGAATATTCCGGCAATGAATGTCGAAATCAGAAAAACACGAATATCAAGTATAAAGGAAAATGCTATTGCAATGGCAACGCCCTTCCCGCCACGGAAACCAAGCCAGAATGGAAAGCAATGACCAACAAAAACTCCGAGTGCGCAAAATGATATTGCCGTGTTGAACTCAATACCGGTAAAGATGCGCGCGCACAATATGCATGGAATCATTGTCTTTAAAATATCACTGAATAATACTATTACACCGGGCGTTTTTCCAAACGAAAGAAGAGTGTTCATAGTACCCGCATTTCCCGAGCCCTTTGAACGTATGTCCTCATTTGCAATACGTTTGATAAGAATATACGAAGTTTGCACGCATCCAAAGGCATAACCGATCAAAACACAGAATAACAATTTCATAATATCACCGGAAATATTTTTTTCTGCCACACTCAAAATATTCATGCATAAAACAAAGGTATAAAAAGAAAATACTAAAAAAGGGGAGTGTTTTATGCAGTATTTAAAAGTAGTTTTGACAACCGTTTTGTCTGTGGTTCTTTTGTTTATAATTACACGTCTTATCGGCTACCGACAACTATCAGAGCTCAGTTTGTTTGACTATATCAACGGAATAACCATAGGTTCAATAGCAGCTGAGCTTGCAACATGTGAAAACGGTGAAGTTATTCCAATATCAATTGCAATGATTATATACGGCATTTTTTCAATTCTTGTTGCACTTCTGACAGATAAATCTATGTCTATGCGAAAGCTATTTATCGGTAATCCCACTTTACTCATGAAAAACGGACGTTTATATTATGAAGGGTTTAGAAAGTCACGACTTGATATCAACGAATTTTTGATGAAATGCCGCAACAACGGATACTTCGATATTACGCAAATAGATACTGCAATACTTGAACCAAACGGTCGTGTCAGTTTCCTGCCGGTGTCGCAAGACAGACCTGTCACACCTAAGGATATGAAAATCAGTGTCAAGCAGGATGCTCTGGTTGCCAATGTTATTATTGATGGAAAAGTAATAGATAAAAGCCTTAATGCAATAGAAAAGGACAGAAAATGGCTCAAAGACCGATTGAAAAATCAGAATTACACCGATTACAGCAAAATACTTTTGGCAAGCTGCGATGAAAGCGGAAAAATCACTGTTTTTGAAAAGATAGACAAGCAAGGCAAGAACAGTATAGGAATATAATCTATTACAAAGAGCAACCCTCCGGAACTTATTATTTCCGAAGGGTTGCTCAATTTGGCTTGTATTAACTTTTACATGACACTACATGTCTTCACGGATTCTGAATACCAAACCGAGATCCTCATATTCTTTAATGTTTTTTAAGGCTTGACCTGCACCCTTTGCGGCGCAGTTTTCGCTGTCTGCCGAAAGGCTGACAGGTATTTTTAGCATATCGGTCAGAGCTTGTGAAAGACCGCGCAGTTTTGCACCGCCTCCGGTAAGAATTATCCCCTCGGAACAGATATCAGAATAAAGCTCCGGCGGAGTTTCTTCAAGTACTTCAAGAATGCTTGATGCAATAAGACTCACGCTATCCTTAAGAGCCTCGTAAATCTCCGTTGAGGTAATTGAAAACAGCAGGGGAATATGTGTTACGTGCTCCTTGCCCGGTACTGAAAGCTCAAGCTCCTCTTCCGGCAATGATGCGTAGCCCAAAGTTTTTTTGATTTTTTCCGCCGTACGCAGCCCGATGTCATAGCCTTGCTCTTTTTTAACATACTGACAAATTGCTTCGCCAATGTCATTTCCGCCGAACCGCAGAGTTTTGAAGTGAGCAGCTGTCTTCATTGTTATAACAGAAATATCTGTTGTTCCTGCACCGATGTCTACTATCATAACGCCATGCGGCGCTTCAATTGCGATTCCTGCGCCTAATGCGGCTGCGATAGGAGATTCAATCAAACAGACCTTTGCAGCGCAACCGGAGGATATCATTGAAATGAGAGTGCGTTTTTCCGGCAAAGTCAACCCTATCGGTATATTAATAATAATATTCGGTCTGAAAATATTACTCTTACATACTTTTGTGATTATTTTTTCTATCATGTCGCTAAGGAGGTTAAAATGGGAGACAACGCCTGAACGCATGGGTAAAATACATTGAAGTGTATCCGGAGTCTTTTCGAGCATTTCAAAAGCACTGTCTCCGTATGCGACCATTTCTCCGGTGGCCTTGTCAATGGTGACTGCATTTGCCTGTTTATATACAATCCCTCTGCCGGCAACAAATACGGTTATTGTGCTTGTTCCAAGATCAACTGCAATATTATACCCTGTCATTTAAACACCCCCAATCATAGATTGAATTTTATACGTATTATCGGTTTTTGTCAAGTTTCCATGTGATTGGTACAAAATAGTCGGTCACTGCGGCACAAAGACTATAGACATCTTTTGCTCCTGCCGATGTGAGAACATTGGCACACTCTCTAAGTGTGGTGCCGGTCGTTTTAATATCATCACACAGCAAAATAGTTTTTCCGTTCAAATCGATTAAACTGTTTGCCGAAAATGCAGACTTGAGGTTGCCGAGCCTGTCCTGTTTTGAAAGATTGTGTTGGTTCAGTGTATCTTTAATCTTGAAGATAAGTTCGGCATAATCGATGAATAATTCCTCACTGATTTGCTTTGCAAGCAGCTCGCTTTGATTATAGCCTCGCTTTTTTCTTTTTGCTTCAGTCATCGGCACTGCACACACATAGTCCGGCAAAACATTCGGATAAACCGAAACGAACCTCATACTCATCTCATGGGCAAGGAAATCAGCTTCTTTTGGTTTTTGATGAAATTTCAAATTATGGAGACTCTCTTTTATTTCATCACTGTAAAGAAACGGAGCCGTAATATGAGGAAGATAGACCGAACCGTTGTAACCGCAGGAACAATTGTCAATTTCAGAACCGCAGTGTTCACAAAAATCATCACTTATTCTCGGCAGCATACGAAATCCGCAGGAACAAATCGAACGACCGATCGGGATAATGTCTCCGCAATTACTGCATATCTCCGGAAAAAAGATTCTCTTGAACGTGTTCAGCTTCATTTTCAACATCCTTTGTTAAGAAATGCTTAAGTGCAGTGTATCGCCTTGTTCTTTTGTCATTTGCCACCATTGCGTAAAGCTCATTTTTGCTTCCGACAATTATCATCAGATTCTTTGCTCTGGTGACTGCAGTATATAGCAGATTTCTATATTTCAGCTGCTCGACCACACCGCAAACAGGCATGATGACTGCTTCAAACTCACAGCCTTGACTTTTATGTACCGTGACGGCATAGGCATGCTCAAGTTCTTTAGCGTTGTCGAACGGGTAGATGGCTGTTTTATCATCAAACTGGATTTTCATAAAACGGTTGTTATTGTTGACGGCAATAACAGTTCCGATGTCTCCGTTGAAAATACCGCTTGAAGTCGTTTTTCCTTTTGTCCAAACAATATCATAGTTATTTTTAACTTGCATGACCTTGTCACCCTCACGGATAACACGCCCTGCAATTTGAAGCTCATCTTTGTCCTTTGACGGCGGATTCAACAGCATTTGGAGAGAACGATTAAGATTAACTGTTCCAAGTTCTCCTTTTCTTGACGGACAAATTATCTGAATATCGTTGACACTGTCATACCCATAGGCTTTGGGGAGCCTTGATGTATATAAATCAACAACTGTCGATGCGGCGGAAAAGATATTTTCCCGGGAAAGGAAAAAGAAATCTCTGCCTTTATCGTCGATAATCGGATTTTCGCCTCCAACTATCCTGTGGGCGTTTGTAACAATTAAGCTTTCCATTGCCTGACGAAAGACTCTTGTCAGAGACACTACAGGCAGCAGACCGGAGTCAATAATATCATGAAGAACATTGCCAGCGCCGACTGCAGGTAGCTGATCACTGTCTCCAACCATAATCAAACGACAGCCGAGAGGCAGTGCATCGAGCAATCCCCAAAAAAGCTGAACGTCTACCATGGAAAGTTCGTCAACAATAACAGCATCACATTCAAGAGGGTTTTCGGTATTGCGTGAAAAATGTTGTCTGTCATTTTCGCCCCAAACAACTTCAAGCAATCTATGCAAAGTCTTTGCCTCGTGACCGGTAACTTCGCTCATGCGCTTTGCAGCGCGCCCGGTGGGGGCCGCAAGGAGAACACGCAAGTTCCTTTTTTCAAACATTTCAAGAATACCGTTAAGGGTTGTTGTTTTTCCCGTTCCGGGTCCGCCGGTCAAAACAAGCAGTCCTTTTTTTACTGCCGTCATGATTGCAAGACGTTGAAGCTCTTCAAATTCTATTCCCTGTTTTTCTTCGATTTTATCAATGTCATTTTCAACTGGTCTGCCTTGCGGCGGCGGAAAACGCAGCATTATTTTTATTCTATCGGCAATATTTTTTTCAGCCAAATACATTGACGGTAGAAATAGATACTCTTTTCCGTTGATTTTCTCTGTAACAAGATCTTTATCTTTAATTAGACCGTCAATTGTTCTGTTAATTTCATCGCTTTTTCGTTCAAGCAAAGCGCTTGCGGGCTCAATAATCTTTTCTCGCGGAAGGCAGGTGTGACCGTTCATTAGATTATGACTGATAATATGTATGATACCTGCCTTTTCGCGATAAACAGGATTAATTCCTGAAAAAGCTTCTGCAATCTCATCGGCTCTTGAAAAGCTCAGACCGATTCGCTCGGTACAAAGTAAATATGGATTTTCGGTTATTCTTTCAACGGCATTTGAGCCGAGAGCCTTGTAAACACTGAGGCACTCCGATGGGCTCATACCGTATTTTTCAAGATAAATCATCACTTCGCGCACGGCAAACTGACTTTTAAAGCTGTCGCCGATCTGCTTTGCCTTATCGTCGGAAATTCCTTTAATCTGAGCAAGCAGGTGAGGGGAGTTTTCAAGAATTTCAAAGGTCTCACTACCAAAGCGTTCAACAATTTTCCTTGCCGTTGCAGGACCTATACCCTTGATGGCACCGGAAGAAAGATAATGAAGCATATCACCGGCAGATTTCGGAATTTTGCGTTCGCAGGCACTGACTTTAAATTGCTTGCCGAAATTTGGGTGAACGACCCATTCTCCGCGCATTGACAGTTCTTCGCCGATGTCAACAAAACTGAGTTCACCGACAGCGGTTATCAGTTTTCCGTCACAGCTGATGTCAAGAACGCTGTATCCGTTTTCTGCATTGCGAAAAATAATCCCCTCAACAACTCCGCTGATAGCTTCAGCCTCATCTTTCATTAATTGACCCTCCTTCGCTTTTGCGCTAAGATTATTATACTACTTCTCTTTACGCCTTTCAATAAATAATCTTTCAATTTCCGTGGGTTTACAGAATATAACGGTGGCATTTCCTTCTAAGACTTCAGCGCACATCATTTTTTCATGTTCATCGAGACCAAAATCAATAACAATTACTTCGCTTTTTTTAGTGAATGTAAAAAGATTTGCTCTGATAAAAGCTGCATAAACAGTTGACGGCAGTTTTTTATCACCGTGAAAAGCGGGAACAACAGAATAATAATTTTCGCTGCCGTTCGGAAGCATAACTTTGTCAAAAAACAGAAGAAACAAGAAGAACAACCCGCAAAGAATAAAAATCAGCGCAAATGCGTAAATAATGCTCTCTAACACAAAAAATCACCTCATTTCATCATATGAAAGAGGCAATTTTATGTTATTAAGGCATCTGCAATCAAATTGTCAATAAAAAACAAAGCGAGTAAATCTGTAAGCCGAGTTCTGTCATTTAAGGCAATCATCTTTCTTGGCGTGCAGTTGCCTGCACGCTCCAGCCACCTGTTGAATATACGCCCAGCTGACGCGCCGTGAAGCATTCGGTCGGTGTTGCTTCGGATAGGGTTTACAGGGCCGTGCAGTCTCCTGCACGCCGGTGAGCTCTTACCTCGCCTTTCCATCCTTACCTGAAAAAACAGGCGGTTTATTTCTGTTGCACTTTCCCTAAGGTCGCCCTCGGCGGCTGTTAGCCGTTATCCTGCTCTGTGAAGCTCGGACTTTCCTCAGAGCTCACGCTCTGCGACTGCCCAATTTACTCGCAAAAGGTATTCTACACTAACAATGACAAAAAGTCAATTTTGTTTCATGATTTTTTTGACAAGCGTTCCGAGTCTTTCAATAATCAGAAAGACAAAAACAAGGTGAAGTGCCGCGTAGCACAGGCTTTGAGGCCAACGCGTCGCAAGCATTGAAGTGTATGGAACACCGGCTGTATATGAAATCCAGAAAGAATTCAAAAAAAACGAGCAGCCGATTTGAACGGTTAAAATAGCCGCACAGGCTTTTGTTGGGATGATTTTTTTATGTAACAAAAATCCCCAAATGATGCCGGAAATAACAGCAGTGAGTGTAAAGCCAGGAAAATAAGCGCCTTGCGGAAAAACGAGTGCACCGATCAAATCACCGATTCCATAAACGCAGGCAGCGCCCAAAGGACCGTAGAGATATGCCGCAAGCATTACGGGAACAAATGAAAATCCGAATTTCAGATTCCACAGCTGAACCGACAAAAAACGCGAAAGTACAACTTGCGCTGCCGTCAAAACGGCAAGGCAAACGAGAGTTTCAAGGGTAAGAACACTTCTTTTTTTCAAAGAAAAAACCTCCTTTATTCTCTCGCTGTCAAGGAACAAAGGAAACCCGGCGACAAAAAGCTCACCGATTCCATTATAGCAACAGCGGGATGCAGTCGCTTTACCGCAAGGCAAAGCCTGTTTCGTCCTTGAGACAACTCCCCGTTCTCAAGGCACTAAACGCAAAACGACCTACTCTGTTAAAATTTTACATACGATAGCACATTTACCTTTACGTGTCAATAAATATGAGAAAAAATCTATTGCTTTTTATAAATTCCGATAACAAAGTCAAGTTCTGTCTCAAGTGAGTCAAGTTTTTGCAGCTTATCAATACCACTTTTAGGAGTATGATAATAATAGGGTGTCATTTTGAATAGCGAAAGTATATCACTGTTGCATGGCAGAAATATTTTATCTTTAACCGATAGAGTATCGGAAAGTTTTAAGCCGCCGCCGGACGGGAGATAGACATCATTGCGATACGGTATATCGTAGACAACCTCTTTGAGCTTCCAAAGGTGACGCTCGCCGGGAACGGCGGTTATAAGTGTGCCGTCATTGCACAATATCCTTGCAAATTCTTCTTTGTGAAACGGTGCAAAAAGATGAAATGCAAAATCTATGCTTGCATCAAAAACCGGAATGTGAGAAAGATTTGCAACAAAAAACGTCGCGTTAAGTCTCCTTTTTGCCGCAAGCCGCACCATACTCTTTGACAGATCAAACCCGAATAATTCGCAATTGTTTTGCTCCTTGAGGTGCTGTGAATAGTATCCTTCACCGCAGCAAATATCAAGAACATGTGGCTTTTCCCTATGGGTTTGCTCCCTAAAAAGTTCTGAAACCGCTTTTGCCAGAGACGAAAAGTATCCTTTTTCCAAAAATGCTCTCCTTGAAAGCGCCATTTCTTTGTTGTCACCAATAAGATCCCCTTGCTTGTAAGAGCCTGTCAGAAGATTGACATAACCTTCTTTTGAAATATCAAAACAATGGTTGTTACAGCAGACAAAAGAGTTTTCATTCTTCATCAAAGCTGCTTTGCAAACAGGGCAGGAAAGTACCGCTTTTTCAGCCAAATATATCACCGACCTTGAAAATAACTTATCAATATGCTATTATATATTACATTGAGACTTCAGTCAATAAAATCAAATGAGTCGTTTTTTAAGCACGAGAGGATAATCAACTTTGGCAAAAGAAAAGAATCAAAAAACGAATGCTATGCGTATTCTTGATAAAAACAAAATCAAATATAAGGTCAATTATTATGAGTGTGATGAGTTCATTGACGGAATTCACATCGCTCAGATGCTTTCTCAGCCATTTGACAGTACCTTTAAGACGCTTGTTACCAAAGGGAAGAGCGGCGAATATTTTGTTTTTGTCATTCCGATTGACAAAGAGCTGTCATTGAAAGCAGCGGCAAAGTCAGTTGGAGAAAAGAACATTGAAATGGTGCACGTAAAGGATATACGAGGAGTAACCGGTTATATCCGCGGCGGCTGCACCTCAATCGGCATGAAGAAACAGTTTGTTACAGTCATTGATTCTTCGGCGATGAATTTTGATGAAATAATTATAAGCGGCGGTGCACTCGGAACACAAATATTTCTTGCACCTTCTGACCTTGTTAAGGTTACACGTGCAAAAGTTGAAAATATCACTATGGAATAGTATTGAGGAAAATTCATGAAAAGGATAACAATTATACTTGCTCTTACTTTGTCGGTTACGGCTCTCTTTTGCGCCTGTGTCGGCGTAAGCGTGCCGAAAACACTGTATATATCCGAAGTGATGAGCAATAACAAATCGGTTGTTGCAGATGAAAACGGCAAGTATTGCGATTGGATCGAAATATGCAATCCGACTTCCACAGATATTAACCTAAAAGATTATTCGCTTACAGATGATATCACGAATATTGAAAAATTTAAGTTTGATTCCGTGGTCATTAAAAGCAAGGATTATATTGTCGTCTTCGCTGACGGAACCGACGCTGTTGACGAGAAGAGCGGCGCAATTCATGTACCGTTTAAACTGAGCAGTAAAAAAGGAGAGACTGTGAGGCTTTATGATGGACAGCATAACTTGGTTTCAAACTTGAGTATTCCGGTGCTTGAAGCAGATGTATCATTCGGAATTGATGAAAACGGCAAAACTGCCATGTTTACCAATCCGACTCCGGGCAAAGCAAATTTTCCTCTTTCGGATGAAGATATAAGTGAAGCTGACGAAAGTACAGCTGACAAAGCAGAACTGATCATTAATGAGTACTCAACAAACAAGACACAGACGATTACTGACCGGGACGGCGATTTTGTCAGTTGGATTGAGTTATATAACAAAGGTGAAAACGACATTGATTTATCAGGTTACTGCCTTTCAGATTCCGAAGATGAGCCGGGAAAATGGGTCTTTCCTTCGGGTGCAAAAATCAAAGGAAAGAAGTATCTTGTAATTTTTCTTTCCGGCAAAGATGTTGAGTATAACGGTAAAGGTGAACTGCACGCTACGTTCAAACTGAATGGAGAAGAAAGCAGTCTCAGTTTGTATTCGCCTCAAAAAGCGATGATCGATTCAATCAAAGTCTATAAATTGTTCTCAAATCTTTCTTGTGGAATCGATACAAATGGAAAGCTCGCTTTCTTTTCAAAAGCGACTCCCGGAAAAAAGAATACTGCCGCCGGGTTTGATAGCATTGACAGCGCAGGAAAAACGAAGAGCAAAGAACTTGTTATTACCGAGGCTGCGGCAGTCAATATGAAAAAGAAATCACCTGATGGTGAATACCGTGACTATGTTGAAGTATATAACTCAACAAAGGAACCAATCAATTTAAAGAATTATAAGCTCTCCGATTCAAAAAAAACGGAGAGCTTTCAGTCATTGCCCTCATACGTAATCAAAGCCGGAGAATATGCAGTTCTTTGGTGTGCGGATAGCAGTGGTATTTCAAATGGCAGCATCTATATAAACCTCGGACTTGACCGATATGGCGATACGATATTTCTGTGCGACTCATTCGGCGTGATTATCGACAGTTTGACATATTCACGTTTATCCAACGGTTATGTTTGCGGAAGAAACCTTGACGGTTCAGATTCACCGGTGTATTTTTCCTCTTACACCCCCGGAAAGAAAAACACAGGAGAATCGCTGAAAAATGTGCTTCCAAACCCCTCTTTTTCAAAAAGCAGTACCTACGTTAAAAAAGGTGATAAAGTCTCTATATCGGCTTCTGACGGCGAGATACGCTATACTACAGACGGAAGCACACCAACTGAGAAGTCTGAACTCTATAAAGAACCCATTTCGGTCAAGAATACTACAGTTTTACGCGCACGCTGCTTTAAAAACGGTTATGTTCCGTCAGATACTGTAAGCGCCACTTATCTTGTTGGCAGAAAGAGCAGCCTTGATGTGGTTTTCCTCACAACCGACAGCAAAAATCTCTATGATTATAACACCGGAATTTGGGCAGACGGTCCGGGTTACACAGATGAATTTCCTTACGTTGGCGCTAACTATTGGAAAGATTGGGAAAGACCCGTCACTTTTGAGTTTATGACAAGTGACGGTCAATCGCAGGTTAGTTTTGACGCAGGAATTTCCGTTTTCGGTCAGTTCAGCCGTGCGATTTCTCAAAAAAGTGTGGCAATCAAGCTGCGTGATAAGTACGGACCTAAGGAAATTTGTTATCCGTTTTTTGATGATAATGATACCAATGTATTTTCCTCACTTGTTTTGAGAAACAGTGGGCAGGATTTTTCATATGCGCACCTGCGAGACGCATTTTGTTCACAAGTTATCAAGGGAAGTATCGATGTTGACTTCATGGATTATAAACCGGTTGTATGCTATGTCAACGGAGAGTATCACGGCATATATGATTTGCGTGAAAAAATCGATGAAGACTACCTTGAAAACCATCATGGTGTTGACAGCAATACCGTTGATTTGATAAAAGGCAACGATATAATTAATAGCGGTTCGATAGATGAATATAGAAAGCTGATAAATTATATTAAAACCCATGACGTGACTGACAAAAAGGTATATAAATATATTTGCAGCCAAATAGATATTGATGAGCTGATTTCCTATTGGATGTGCGAATCCTTTTTTACTAACACCGATACCGGAAATATACGCTTTTATAAAGACAAAACCCAAAATTCTAAATGGCGCTGGATATTCTTCGATGCTGATTGGGCGCTTTTTCCGTCAACTTATCAGTTGAATTATATAGACAACTACCTTAATCCTGTCGGTCATGGAGTTTCAAATGCGTTCAGCACAACAATTATGAAAAACTTGATTAAAAACAAAGATTTCAGAAAACGCCTTATAGAAATTCATGCAGAGCACTTAAAAACAACCTTTGACACAAAGCGCATGCTTAAAATTTATGACAGCATGGTTGATGAAATCGATGAAGAAATGAAGTATCACACAAAACGCTGGAGTGCCCTCAGCTATGACAGTTGGAAAAAGAATACAGCTACACTGAGAAGTATAATCGAGAAAAAGCGTTCGATATTTATTGATGATATGATTGAGTCATTTGGTTTAAACGATGATGAAATTGCACTGATAAGAGGAAAATAATATATTGAAGAAAAGACGGCGCAGCGTTCAGCTTTGCCGTCTTTAACTGTCAAAAGTTATTCTTCAAACGTCCCGTTTTCTATTGCTGTGATTTGGTCAACTCTTCTTTGGTGTCTGCCTCCCTCAAACTCGGTTGAAAGAAAAATATCCACCATTTCAAGTGCAAGACCGGCACCTACGACTCTTCCACCGAGACAAAGAGCATTCGCATCATTATGAAGTCGCGTATATTTTGCACTAAACCAATCAGAACAGCAGGCGGCACGAATGCCTTTAACTTTGTTTGCAGCCATAGAAATTCCTATGCCTGTTCCGCAGCAAAGAATTGCTTTTTCACATTCTCCGCGAGTAACGCTTTCACAGGTCTTGAAAGCAATTTTTGCATAATCGACAGAATCGGTTGAATACGTGCCGAAGTCTTTGTATTCAATTCCTTTTTCATCAAGATGTTTTTTGATTTCTTCCTTGAGGAGGTATCCTCCATGGTCTGCGCCTAATGCAATCATCATTCTTCTCCTTTGTTGTTATTACTTTTTGATTTAAGCTCACGTTCGGCTTGAGGCAGCCTTAAATATACAGGCATCAGTTCAGCAGCCGAAAGCAATTCTTTTTCACTGAAATTTCTGAATGCACATATGCCTACACTTGCTGCATTTTGAAAGCGTAAAACAGGCGGTGCGATATAATAGCCGAGTGCACGATGGCATATTTTTGCCCCGTCACCGACAAAAACAACGTTCTTATCAAAGCATTTAAGTTTATTTGAAAGTTCGTCGATTTTAATAGCTTCATCATCGGTAAGTCGCCGAACAACATTGCCGTCAACTTCAAACAACGCACAGTAAACCTGATTACAGCGGGCGTCCATGACTGAACATGCAATTACATTTTGACCGAGCAGATTATAGGCGAGTGCTTCAAGCGTTGAAACCGGAATGCATTTTTTATCACTTCCGTCGGCAAGCCCTTTGATGCAGGCAATTCCGATGCGTATTCCCGTGAAAGAGCCGGGACCGACAGAACACGCAAAAACATCAACGTCCGAGAGGGGAGTCTCGGAATTATTTAATGCCGAATCAATCATAGGCAAGAGAGTTCTTGAATGTGTCAGTCCTGCGTTTGTGGAGCAGAGGCTTATTATTTTTTCACTTTCGGTTATTGCAACAGAGGCGCAGACGGCGCTCGTGTCAACAGATAAAATTTTCATACTCACCGTGTCCTTCAAGCGTAATGATCCTTTGATAATCATTATCGCCGCGTTTGATTGAAATTCTGATTGTATTCTCCGGCAGAGCGTTTTCAATGTTTTCGCTCCATTCACAGGCAATTACGGCACCTTCCCGGTAATAGTCAAAAAAGCCGGTTGAATAAAGGTCATCCCAAGTTTCAACACGATACATATCAAAGTGATAAAGTGTTGTTTTTCCGCGGTATTCATGTACTAATGCAAATGTAGGACTGGTTACCTCGCAGCCAATACCAAGTCCCTTTGCGAGCCCTCTTGTGAAAGCGGTTTTTCCCATGCCGAGACCGCCGAAAAATGCAACAACAACAGGGGTTGAAAGCTTTTTTGCCATACGTTCGGCAAAAGCTTCGGTTTCATTTACGTTATTTGTTATGACCGTTTGCATAAAAGCCTCCCTTGTTCTTCAACTGATATATTGTATCACAAAATAGCAAGAAGTCAACGCTATCACTTGAAATATTAGATAAAACAAGATATAATAACCTCACAAAATACTAATTGAAATGCAAGCTTTGATATAAAAGACGGCATTAAGCCGTTTATACATTCAAAACAGGCTCAGATTATATAATACAGCTTTAGACAAATCATCGGGACGTGGTTAAACTTGATATATAGAAATCTAAAAAAAGCTTTTAAAGAGACGGACAAAATCTTTTTGCTTCTCTGTCTGCTGCTTTCCGCATTTGGCACAGTTCTTGTTGCTTCGGCAACTCACAGCACCGACGATGGGGCGTTTCTTTCACGTGATGCAAAAGTTATGGTTCTTGCACTCATGCTTGGAATTGCCGCTTGTCTTGTTATTTCATTCATTGACTATGATATTATTATAAAGCTGTGGCCTATTATAGCTGCCGGCGTATTGTTTTTGATGCTTTTGTTAATACCGTTCGGTGTTGCGCCAAGTGGACGTGAAGACGCCAGGTCTTGGTTGCAAATTACCGATAAACTTTATCTTCAGCCCTCAGAACTGCTGAAAATCGGTTTTATTATTACTTTTTCAAAGCATTTAAGCGTTGTGAAAAACGATCTTTCTTCGGTGAAAAATGTTTTTTTGCTTTGTGTGCATGCAATGATACCAATTGCTCTTGTTGTTTATACAGGAGATATGGGCTCTGCCTTGATTTTTATGATGATGTTTGTAGGCATGATGTTCATTGCAGGCGTTCATTGGCTATATTTTCCATTGGGTATTGTTGCTGTAGGTGCGGCATTACCGGTTGTATGGTATAAGGTTTTTGACGATATTCAGCGCAACCGTATTTTGGCACTTTTTGATCCGTCATCGTATCCTAATGAAATATATCAACAGCAACAAGCGAGTAATGCCATGCGTGAGGGCGGATTTTTTGGTGCCGGTCTTTTTAAGGGTGCATACACTCAGAGCGGTTCGGTTCCTGAAAGCGCAAATGACATGATTTTTAGCGTTGTTTGTGAGGAAACCGGACTGATTGGTGCTTTTTTACTGCTCCTGCTCTTTGCATTGCTTGCTATCAGAATAGCTTATGTTGCTAAAAGATCAAACAATTTTTCCGCCGCTATGCTTTGTTTTGGTGTGATGTTCATGATTATTGCACAGGTAGCAATTAATATTGGAATGTGTCTCAAACTTTTGCCGATTATTGGAATTACCTTGCCGTTTATCAGTGCCGGCGGTTCCTCTGTCATCAGCTTGTATTTAGCGGTAGGCTTGGTTCTGAGCGTTTATCGTTCATCGGGAGAAATCGGCTATGACGATGATTACCGATACTCAAGAATTGCGAGACAAGTGTGAAATAACATCTATTGTTACAGCGATTTTTATTACAAATAAACGCGGCGCAATTGGACAAAGAGCAAAGAGTTAATTACAAAAATTGTTGAATAAAATATAAAGCTACAATTACGTATAGCACTTTTCTAACGATTTGTGCTTATGAATTGTAGCTTATTCTTATTTTTGTACATTAATAAGCGATTGCTGCATTAAAACCAATAATCATGCAGTTCTTTCAAGAGCCTTTCTGTTATTTCAAATCCATGTCCCTCTCCAATAACAGAGTCAATTGAGCAAAAAGGACAAACAGCGGTGTTGCCGTCTTCGTCTGAAATATATTGCTCTATTTCGTCGGAATCAAAGATTTTGCAACAGTAGAAGCAACCACATTTTTTATTTTCCTCAAATTCAGACATATTGCCAAAACTGAACTCGTGCATTTTTAACATATCATTTTCAGACAGCATGTTCATCACCCTTTCAAAACAGCCATATCTGACATTCGACAGATACGGCTGTTATTTATCTGCTTATCAACTTCTAAGCTCAATGCCCATTTCGGCGAGCGCCTTGATAGCCCTCTTCATGGCACTGTCTGCCTCTTCATCGGTAAGGGTGCGGTCGGCTGCACGCATCCTGATGCTGAAAGCAACACTCTTCATTTTATCCGGAATTTGAGAACCGACATAAACATCGAACAGGGTAATTCCCTCAAGAATCTGACCGACTGCCTTTGAAATCGCTTTTTCAAGCATCATTACCGGCAGGTCAATGTCACAAACAAAAGCAAGATCACGGGTTGAAGAAGGAAAACGCGGAAGCGGCTTATAAACACGCTTGAGGTTGCCGTACTTTAAAAGTGCAGCAAAATCAACTTGACCGATATATGCTTTCGTACCAATACTATAGTTTGCAAGTACCGTAGGATGTATTTCTCCAAGATATGCAATGCGAACACCGCTAACGATAATTTCGGCTGTTCTTCCGGGGTGGAAAGTCGGGTCATCGGTAACAGGAACAACATCATAGTCGGTGATTCCTGTTACGTAAAGGAGCTCTTCAACAACAGCTTTAAGCTTGAAGAAATCGCAATTGCCGCCATACATTCCGAGCGTGACCTTTACGTTTTCATCGGGAAGTTGCTCAGTGCCGTTCCAGATGTATTCATTGGAAATTTCAAAAAGAGATGCAGCAGAGTTTCTGTTGTTGTAGTTTCTTGAAAGAACATCAAGCATAGACGGGATAACAGTTGTTCTCATTACGCTTGTGTCTTCTCCGAGGGGATTAGTGATCGTGACGCTCGTTCTTCTCGGGTCATCCTTGGGAAGTCTGATCTTATCATAATGCTTTGGGCTGATGAATGAGAAAGTTGCAATTTCTGAAAGTCCGCAGCCGAGCAAGGTTGAGGAAACAAGCTTTTCCATGTCCTGCGCCGGTGTATGCTTTGCATTTGCAACACCGCCGAGCTTTCTGTTGGGAATGTTCTGATAGCCGTAAAAACGGGCAATTTCCTCAGAAACATCTGCCTGATGTTCAATATCGTTTCTGAAGGACGGAACGATTATTATACCGTTTTCTACCTTAAAATCAATTGCTTCAAGAATCCGTTTCTGTTCATCGGCAGAAACATTGATTCCAATGAAATCGTTCACCCACTGAGGCTCAAATGGGAGGGTTCTGTCCCATTTTTTTGATTTGTCACAGTCAATGATTCCGTTTATAACATCGCCGGCATCAAGTTCTTCAACAAGCTCAAGTGCTCTCAAAAGGGCAGGCATGCAGTTGTTAGGATCAAGCTCTTTTTCATATCTGCCGCTTGCCTCGGTTCTCATGCCGAGTTTTTTTGCGGTAATTCTTGTTGTCGGACCGTTAAAGCAGGCACTCTCAAACACAATCGTATTTGTGTCGTCAATAATTCCGCTGAACTCTCCACCCATGACGCCTGCAACGGCAACAGGTTTGTTGACATCCGCTATAACAAGCATATCATCGCTAAGCTCGCGTTCAACACCGTCAAGCGTTGTTATCTTTTCACCGTTCTTCGCTGTTCTGACAATTACACTGTTTCCGTCAAGAAAACGCAGGTCGAATGCGTGCATAGGCTGGCCGTATTCAAGCATAACGTAGTTTGTAATGTCAACTATGTTGTTAATGGGTCTGACACCGCAGGCACGGAGTCTTTCTCTCATCCATCGGGGTGAGGATTTTACACGCACATTCTGAACAACGGCACCACAATAACGATAGCATCTTTCAGGGTTGAGAATTTCAACCGAGAGGTGCTCGTTTACGTCACCGCCGCAGCCTTTGACTTTCGGAGTGTGCATTTTGAAAGGCACACCAAAGGTTGCTGAGGCTTCTCGTGCAAGACCGATAATCGAGAGGCAATCCGGTCTGTTTGACGTAATTTCAAATTCGGTTACGGTATCATTGAGTCCAATTGCATCGCGGATATCTATACCGAGAGTTCTGTCGCAATCGTCTCCGAGAACAAAAATACCGTCCTCAATTGCATACGGAAAGTCGTGAGCGGTCAGACCGAGTTCTCCGAGAGAACAAAGCATACCGTTGCTTTCAACGCCGCGGAGTTTTCCTTTTACGATATGCTTTCCGCCGTGAACAACAGAATTATCCATGGCGACAGGAACAACATCGCCAACCTTAAGATTTTGTGCACCGGTAACAATTTGAAGCGGTTCTTCTTTGCCGATATTAACAGCGCAAATCCACATATGATCGGAATCCGGGTGACGCTCAAGAGCATCGATCCTGCCGGTGATTATGTTGAAAAGCTCGTGACCTTCAACCTCAAAAGATTCAACCTTTGAGCCGGAAAGCGTCATTTCATCGGCAAATTTTTTATCGCTTACGTCAAGATCAACAAAATCAAGTAGCCATTTTTTTGAAAGATTCATCTGAAAGCACCTCCTTAAAACTGGTTGAGGAATCTGACATCGTTCTCATAAAGAAGACGCATATCATCAATATTAAAACGGAACATAACAAGTCTTTCAAGACCGATGCCGAAAGCAAAACCGCTGTAAACATCAGGATCGACGCCGCAGTTTTTGAGCACTTTCGGGTGAACCATTCCGCCGCCGAGTATTTCGATCCAACCTTCGCCTTTGCACATCGGGCAGCCTTTGCCGCCGCAGTTGAAGCAGGAAACGTCAATTTCACACGACGGTTCGGTGAACGGAAAATGGTGCGGTCTGAGTCTGATTTTTGTGTCTTCGCCATAGAGGCTCTTTGCAAAGTCTTCAAGGCAGCCCTTAAGATCGGACATGGTTATACCTTTGTCAACAACAAGACCCTCAATTTGGTGGAAAATTGGCGAATGTGTTGCGTCAACGGCATCGGAACGGTAAACACGACCCGGAGCAATTACTCGAATCGGAGGAGCTTGTTTTTCCATAACACGGATCTGACACGGTGAGGTCTGGGTTCTAAGGAGCATATTATCTGTGATATAAAACGTGTCTTGGGTATCTCTTGCCGGGTGGTTTTTTGGTATATTCAAAGCTTCAAAGTTATAATAATCCCATTCGACCTCCGGACCGGAAGCAACGTTAAAGCCCATGCCGAAAAAGATATCCTTAACTTCATCAAGCACTATTGAAAGCGGGTGCTTGTGTCCGAGAGGAACTCTGCCGGAGGGGAGAGTGACGTCAATTTTTTCTTTCTTGAGCTTTTCTTCAAGCATTCTCTCTTTAATTGAGTCAACTCTGCCTGAGATTTTTTCTTCAAGATCAGTTCTTATTTCGTTTGCAAGCTGACCGATAACGGGTCTTTCCTCCGGTGAAAGCTTGCCCATTTGCTTAAGAATTGCCGTGAGCTCACCCTTTTTGCCGAGAAATTTGATTCTGACGGAATCAAGATCCTGCAATGCGGCTGCCTTTTGCAATTCCGCGATTGCGCTTTTGCGAATCGCTTCAAGTTGTTCTTTCATTTAAATCATTCCTTTCGCCGTAGATAGATAGTTTAGAGACAAAACAAAAGCTTCGTCCCAAAATAGGGACGAAGCAAAACAACTCCGCGGTACCACCCTAATTTTTGCATGAAGCAAACACTCCTTGTATCCGGTAACGGGGATAAGCCGTTGCAGCCTACTAAATTTCAACCGCACCGCTCCAAAGTGAACTTCAGCATATTTTTGTTAAAACAGCTCACACCAACGCTGTCTCTCTCTGAAACAAAAAGAAACGCCTACTCTCTTTTTCATCGCGTTATCACGAGAGTACTTTATCACAAATCAGTTTTTTTTTCAAGTCTTATCAAAAAAATATTTTATTTTTAGGTAAAGTGTGATAAAATTAGGCAACATGAATTGAAAGGTGGTAAATATATGCGTCTTCTCAACTGTGAAGAGATGAAGCAGGTTGAAAAATATACAGCCAAGTATGGGCTGAGCTACCAACGCATGATGGAAAACGCAGGTGCTGCCTGCACACGCAATATCAGAAATGTCATTGAGCTTGATAAAACCAGACGCCGAAATATTGCTGTTGTCTGCGGAAAGGGTAACAACGGCGGCGACGGCTTTGTTGTTGCGCGCAAATTTGCCGAAAACGGATACAATGTTTGTATTGTTCTTGCCTCGGGCTATCCTGCAACACCCGAAGCGGAATACATGTATAAAATGGCTGTTGATATTGCAATTCCTACAGTTTGGTATGATGCTGACAAACAGAAAGCCGTTCAGACCGTCAGAAATGCAGACGTCATTGTTGATGCAATTTTTGGATTCAGCTTTTACGGTTCTATCGCAGAGGATATGCGCCAACTTATAAATGAAATGTCATCTGCGCGCGGTCTGAAATTCGCAATTGATGTCCCGAGCGGCGTTTACTGCAATAGCGGATACCGCGATGAAGGCTGTTTCGTTGCCGATTATACAATTGCCATTTCGGCGTTAAAGCCGGCACACATCGTTCATCCGGCTTCTGACTGCTGTGGCGATATAATTATTGCAAACATCGGTATACCGGAAGAAAGCTATAATTTTATTAATTGTTCAATGTACACCTATAACAAAACCGAAGTCGGAAATCTTTTACCTGCGCGGGATCCATGCGCTCATAAGGGCAGTTTTGGGCACTTGCTTTCAATTTGCGGAAGTCGCAGCATGCCCGGCGCAGCGGTCCTTGCAGCAAGTGCAGCTTTGAGAAGCGGAGTTGGTCTGGTTACCTGTGCTTTCCCGGAGAGTCTCTATCACACAATGACATCAAAGCTGACCGAAACTCTTTTTATGCCACTTCCGGAATCGGCTGACGGAACACTTTCTGCCGAATGTGCACCGATGATTTCCGCCTCACTCGAAAAGTATGATGCTGTTCTTATTGGCTGCGGACTTGGAGTTAATGATGATACGGCATTTGTGCTTAAAACCGTTCTTGAAAACGCAAAAGTTCCGGTTATTGTTGACGCCGACGCACTTAACATTATTTCAGAGCATCCGGAGTTTTTGCAAAGTATTTCCACACCGGTGATTCTTACTCCGCATCCGGGAGAGATGTCACGTCTCACCGGTGTTCAGACGGAACTGCTTCAAACCGACCGCATTTCGTGTGCTAAAAACTTTTCACACGAGCATGGTGTGTATGTTGTTCTTAAAGGTGCCAATACAGTTGTTGCCTCACCGGAATCAGACAGGGTATACGTTAATGCTTCCGGAAATAACGGTCTTTCAAAGGGCGGAAGCGGTGACGTTCTCGCCGGAATGATTTCAGCGCTTTGTGCGCAAAAAATCGATCCGGTCAACTGCGCTGATGTCGGCGTTTATATTCACGGATACTGTGCCGATGTTCTTGCTGACAGAGAATCGAAAACCGGCATGCTGCCAACCGACATTATCAGAGAATTGGCTTCGGTATATGCCGAGTTTGAGAATTAAACAATAGTTATATACAATTTTTAGGACTGTTTTGAATGTTTCAAAGCAGTCCTTTTGCATATTTAATTTAGTCAAGGGAATATAATGATAGCGGATAACCTCGAAAGGACTGGTTTGGTTTGAAAAAAGGGCTTCTTGTTATTGTTATAATAACTATTTTAGTATTATCCGCTTGCAGCAAAGGTGATATAACACCACAAAAATTGAGTTTTGAAAATTTTGTATCATATGTGAGCTTTTCCGAAAATGAAAAGCATTTTTCGGGATTATTATGCTGTTCTTCAGATGGCGAGGTCAAATTAACTGTTACAGAGCCGGAAAACATAAAAGGTATTGTTTTTTCGGCAACAAAATCAGGTTCAACAATTGCTTGTGGTAACATTTCGATATCATGTGAAAACAATAAAATTTTGTTTGATTCTCAAAAAGCCATAGATAATCTTTTTGAAGTAATATATGCATGTTTTTCAAATGAGCCAAAACAAGTGACATCAGCTCAGTATAAACTCCCATATCCTTTTGGTGAGGCAATTATAACCTTGAATGATGCACAGATTAGTAGTATCCGTGCAGGTGAGTACGATTATCAATTCACAGGTATGTCCGAATCTGCATAAAATATAACGACAATATTGCTCCCCGTGTGATTAAAAAAGCAAAAAAGCGGACAGAATACTACTGTCACGCGGAAGGGAGTAATTTATGTGATGAACGTTAAACGCGGAGATATATATTATGCAGATCTCAGTCCGGTTGTTGGGTCAGAGCAGGGGGGAATCCGTCCCGTTTTGATAGTTCAGAATGATGTCGGAAACAAGTTCAGTCCAACAGTCATAGCCGCTGCAATAACAAGCAGAAGTACAAAAACAAGTCTGCCTACCCATATAAAAGTTAATGCAAACGGCTGTGGGCTTGCAAAGGACTCTATTGTCTTGCTCGAGCAAGTAAGAACACTGGATAAAAAACGTCTGCGAGAGCATATGGGAAATCTTGGAGAAAACGATATGCTGCGCATTGATAAAGCGCTTTCAGTGTCCTTCGGTCTTGATACATAAGCCGAAGAAGACAACAAACAAGGGCTCCGACAACCGGAACCCTTGTTTGTTCTAGATTACAAAAATTAAGCCTTTTTATAATTTTTGCCAAACCTCTTTCTTGCAAAGCAGGCGCCAATGAGCATAATGACGCTGAAAATTATCAGATAAAAGAGAACCGGACAACTGAAAGTTCCTTTTTCTGCAGATTCGTTATACGGAGCAATACCGTGCGAATAGATTGCTGCGAGAACCATGAAAACAGAACCGATAATTGCAAGAGTAGGAAGAATAAAGCGCTTAACAAAGTGTACTTCCTTTGCCTTAACCATAAACATAATGAAAATGGGAATATAGAATGCGTAGATAGTAATAATCGGAAGCTCAGAGGAATCAAAGCTGAAAAGACCAAACCAAGAAGTTCCCGCAGGACCGAGATTTGCACCAAAGAAGTAAACAAGCCAAATAGCGCAAACGAGAATAGCAAAAACTGAAGAATTGGTCGGCATATTTGTATTTTCACTAACTTCACTGAAAGTTTTGGGCGCGGGACCGTAACCTCTGACGGCAACAGAATAAAGACCGCGTGTTGTGCCGAGCATAAGACCGTTAAGAGTGCCCATACATGAAATTGCAACAAAGAGATTGAGAATATTGCCGAACACATTTCCAAACACATTTGTAAATGCAACGGTTGCACCGCTATCAATAAGTGTTTTTACTTCTGCGCCGCCTGCAACTCCGATATAATAGAATACATAAACCGCAATGATGATAACCCCACCAAGAACAAGAGCAATCGGGAGATTGCGCTTAGCGTCTTTGAGCTCCGCGTTGATCGTTGTTGCGATTATCCATCCTTCATATGCAAATGCCGTTGCAACAACAGAACCGAAAAGAACCGATGTATTACCGGATGCTGTTCTGAAGTTTTCAACAAGAATCGAGGCGTCTGAACCTGCAATGTTGTGAGTAAAACCGTAGATTGTGCCGACAATGGCCATAAGTACAAGGGGAATAAGCTTAATGAATGTTGTCGAAACCTGGAACTTGCCTGCAAGCTTTGGAGAAAGTGCGTTTAAAGCATATGCTCCGACAAGGAAAAGGCAAGCGAGCGCCAAGCATTCGGGACCATAAACGCAACCACCTTCAGATGCGGCAATGTGCATCGCAAAGTTTGGATTTACAGCACATACAAAAGTGAGAAGATATCTAGCCGAGAGCCATGCAAGAACCGAAGTCATGGAGGGATAATAGGTTGTGCTCATAAACCAACCGAGCATATAAGCATATTTTTCTCCGCAAGCAGCCTCAGCGTAGTCTACTGCACCATTGACTTTCTCATATTTCTGTGCCATAACAGAAAATCCGAGAATGCAAAAAATCATTATTATTCCGCCGATAACCCATGCAAGTATGCCGAGGGGCATATCGCCACCGGTTTTTTCAAGAATTGTTTGTGCCTTAAAGAAGACACCGCTTCCTACGACTATGCCGACAACCATACATATTGCCGTCAATAGACCGTATTTTTTTTCCAATTTGTTTGACATACTTTAACTCCTCCAAATCTTTCCTTTAAAAATAGGCAAACAAAAACCCGGGACGTGCTGTATTAAAATTATCGGAGCACGCCCGGATTTATACTGTCAATATTAACACCAACTACAAAAATAGTCAATGAGTATTAACAAAAAACTGAAGAAAAACATAATTTTTTTTGTATAATTGCGTATATTTTATAACTTTGTTATGAAAAGTGGATATGTAATTAATATAAAATTTTTCATCGCTATTTAGTTTAAAAATATTTGAGTTTTATAGCTATATGTTCATGTTTATAGTCTTAGTTTAATTATTTTGTAGTCAGGCGAAATATAAACATAAACACAACAATTATAATATACCACAGCTGTGGGCGATAAAATGCTTGTTTAGACGTTGTGTTGACGTCACATTGATGTAAAAAATCCCCTCAACTATACAAAATAACTGTTTTGTATAGTTGAGGGGATGCTTTTTGTATAATGTTCACAAATCAGAGTCTGCGTAGAATTTCAACAACTTTGCGGTTAAGCTCGCAGAAATACTCATACCGGACACAGGAATTGTAATACTCCAATATGTAAGTACTCCAAAGCTTATCCTTTGAAAGCATTTCATAATTTTGATTGATTTTATCAAGGAGCCGAACTTCTTCGGCAAAAAAGAATTGATACAAAATAACTTCCAAATTATTCAATTTCAACAAACTCCTCGTGTTCGATAATTTTTGCTTTCTCAATTGTTCCTTGGGAATATACAACGGCATTTTCGTAAAGACTGCCGTCTGAAAGCTCATAACTGTAATTATGAACATCTTCATATGTGATTTTTGCCAAGCCCTTAAACGCCTCAAAAACATCAAATTCCGGCGTTACATAATTTGGTACGCCCTTATCATCTACACCGCCGTAAGCGTAGAATTTGAGCTCCTCGGGCTTATTCAAGTTACCGTGAGACGTATTGAAACAGCGTTGACCCCATTCAACAACAGCCTCTTTCGTTACATACTTGCAAACATACGCTCCGGCATCTTTAACGCGCTCTCCGTCTTGCTCTCGCAAGCCGTTGAGCATTTTCAAATCTATGTTGCCGTGCTTCCAGCACGTCAACACATCTTGAAGTGGGATAAACTCATCATTGAACACTATCACGTGAGCGTGTATAGTACCCTCGTTACCCTCTTTTAATCCGCGCTGCTTTTGCCGCTCAATCACATATAGGTAACGCAGGTCATATCCCTTGCGGCGCATTGCCTGCACAAACGTCTGCCAATCTCTACGGAACTGCTTTACATCAAGCATTGTCTCTCTATACGTCAGTGTCAGAAACTTGCTGTGAGCCGTCACATTGCTCCATACCAACTGCCGTACATTCTTTCTTGCACGTAGCAAATTATCTGCACGCTTTTTGCTTTCATCAGTCTGCTTTCGCTCAATTGCGTGCTCTCTTTCAAAGTCTACGTATATCGGTTTTACGTACTCATAAAACTCTACTTTGTTACCGCTCACAACAACACGACACCCGAGGTTTTTTCTCGCAATGTCCACGGTGTGAAAATCCTTTCTTAAAAAACTACGGTTTTGTGTGAATTATGAGGTATAGTCAAGTTAAATAAAGTCGCGCGCGTCGCGCGCGATCGCGCGAACTATTATATAGGAAAATTTTTTCAAAAGTTCGCGCTGCTTTCGGCAAGGATTAAGAGCTGATTTTTCGCGTTGTCGTGAACCCGTCCGCCGCGCGGGGATAACGCTATGCACCCAACTACAAAAGCGACCCGCACCAAAGTTATGCCCCAAGGTCAAATCCGACAGGCTATGTACTGCCAAAATTGACGTCCGACAGGCAAACAAGGAAAGCCCACGGGCATGATTTGCAAATTCATGAACGGTTTCACCCGCGGAAACACTCAATCCTTGCCAAAAAGTGAGCAAATTTGACTTTTTACGGCTTGGTAATGAAATTACACTACTAAGCCGCAAAAAGCTAAAATAACAGCCAAAAATCAAGGAGCTGAAAGTGATGTATAACCATCAGAAGAAATACAAAGCCAGTCATATTCATGCCCTTTATATTCATCAGAAATCAATTTCAATTCAAGAAATTCCCAAACTTTACCGTAAATAAAAAAGACCCTAATTTTTTCACCGGTTTTTTCGTCAACTTCAAAAACCTCCCTTATGGTTTCTGTATTTTCAACTCTGTAAACTTTTCTCATTTGTTATTACTCCTTAAAATTTAGACTTGACAAAACCAATTGGAACAATGTATACTCTAATCAATGTTGCAAGGTCTTTGACCGAGTATACATTGTTCCTGAGTTATGTAGTCGGTGTTTTGTCAATTGTCAACCGACTACATTTTTTTATCTTTTATCGTTGATAAAACGTTCAAACGACGAAAGAACGGACTGAACGTCTTCGCTATCTTCAAGACTTCGGTCATTCGAAACAGTCGAAAGAAGATAAACATAAGCTTCAAGCAATGCTACTTGCTTTGAAAGACGTTCTATCTGCTCGGAAGCATTTATCACCATTCACCTCTCTCCTTTCTTGACCTTGCATAAGTATTATAACATAAGTGTACTTATATATGTATACTTATAAGAAACATAAATGTAAAAATATGTACACTTATATTGTACAATTTGTATAAGTTGACATATACAAAAATATGTGATAGAATACTCAAAAAGGAGGCTCTATCATGGCAACGGAAGCACAAAAGAAAGCTGTATCAAAGTACGACCAAAAGTTCAAAAGAATAGTCATACGCGTTCCTATCGGCAAAGACAAGGAGATAGAAGCCTTTGCCAAAGCCAAAGGAAAAAGCGTAAATGCCTATATCACCGAACTAATTCAAAAAGACATGGAAAGCGGCGGTTAATCGTCGCTTTCTTCTTTTTCTTCCTGCGGCAGGTCAAATTCAACAGTTTCCTGCTTGGCTAACCTTTGCTGCAGAAGTCTTTCTCTAATACGTTCAAAAAGCTTTGGTTTCTTCTTAGGTTCAAAATGCAAATCAAAGTGTTCATCGTTTAAATCTACACCGAGAAATTCATCTGGTTCTGAATCGTCCTCGTCTTCAAATTCTTTTTCTCTTTCAAGATATTCTTTGATTCTTTGGTGCAACGAGACAGATTCGATATATCCCTGTTCTTCTTGGAGCGTGTCGAAGTCTATTATTGATTCCCACAGCGGAGCTTCTTTAAACGGCTTTTCATAGAACGTATGAGTAGAAATGAATCTGTTGTACCATGAACGCCGCCAAAACAGAAAGTCTCCGGAGGGAATTTCACAAATGTCATAAGATACTTTTTCCATGCCTTTTTTGAACATTCTTCCGACCACTTCCGTGTTTTTGTCGGCTACTTTTGCTAATGTTGTATGACTTGCTTCAATATGGCTGAAATGGAGAAAGCCCGAAGTCATGTAATATGTCTCATCAGCGGCACGGCGAATATTAAGGTCGAGAGCGTCATAGGCCTGAGTTGCAAGGAATAAATGTGTATCGTTTTTGCGGAGAAAATTAAAGAACTCATCATCAGAGACGGTCCAACGGGAATAGGAGCGAGCAGGCCATACCGTACGTGCCTCGTCTATCAGTACACAGGCATGAGAGAGGTTAGCGGAATACAACCATTCCTTATTAACTTCATACTTTGTTACGCCATTAACTACCGTTTCAACAAGAGGTATTTGAAAGCACTGCTTATACGGATACTGACAGTAAACATCAAACCCCTCATGCAGATATGTATCGGCAATAAAGGCAAAAAAGGTTGATTTACCCGTTCCCCTATCACCCATAACTACACCACAGGAGCAATTCAAAACGTGTCTTTTAAGTCTCTTATGTTTCATCTTCCTATCACCTTTTTAAACAATCTCACAGAGCATACAAGCGCAAGCATTACACCGGAAAGAATGTACAGAAATTCAAAGCCAAACGTTGATTCAATAATTTTAAAAAACAGAGTTACAAGATTTACACTATCCATAACAAAAGAGAGTACAAACAAGCTGTCACTCTCTGTTTGTACCCCCTTTCAGTCAACTTATTTAAAAAAGCAAATTTAATTTAACGTCCACGTCTACGTCTGCGACCTGTAGAACTAATACCACGAACACCGAGACGGCGAACAACACCGATGGCGAACATTACAAGACCGCCGAGAAGACCGATAAGAACAGGAACGTACAAAAGCGGATTGCCAGTTATAGTGCTTACCATGCTACCGAACATAGTAAGAACTGTATCATATACGGTTGTCATCGCAGTGAAAACATTAGCTATTGTCATTTAATCACCTCCAATCAGATATTAACGAGCGTCAGCCGCAGCGTTGCTCACGCAACCGCTAGGCGGCTTCCGCGACAGCTTACCTGCGTCCCTTGACGCCAAACTTGCGAATAAGCTTGATAGCAAGGCCAACAGTTCCGGCTACGATAGCAAAAATAACAGGCCACAAAAGCAGATTATTAGTTGCTATAGTGTTAATGAGGTCTGTGAAAACGCCCCAAAACCAAGTAGCAGCCGTTCCGATAGCCGAAGCAAGCTCGGTGAGCGAAGCAAAAGCAACAGTCGGTGTATTCTCCATCTCATGTACTCCTTTCATAGTTTTTATTCATCAACGGCTATATCAAGCGCTCTATCATCAACCTTTTTACGAGGAGATGTTTTAGGAGCGGATGACCCAGCCGAAGAATACAAAGTATGTTTTGATTGTTTGAAATGTTTGTTTTTAAAACTGAATCCGTTTACTTTAACATAAGCACGTGCAGGGTGTTCTTTAAAAAACTCCTGTGCCATTATGTTAGCTTTTTGATAATCTGAAGAATGTTTGACAACACGGAATTCTTCACGCTGCATTTTATTAGAGCCGGATGTTTTCCGATGAAAGAGCCTATACCAAGAAAATGTGTTTTCAGCGACTTCTTCCGAGTCTTCGGCAGCCGAAGCAATAAAGTCAAAAATATGTATCATTGACGGAATGGCAATAGTCACCATCAAAGCAAATATTATGAGCTGATAGCTGCTTATTTTGCTAAAGAACAGTTTCAACTGATTAATCATATAGCTGAACAGAAGAAGAGTATCGTTGTATATCGTTGTAAAGTCCATCAATAGCCCCCTTTGCCTTTAAAGAAGCGAAAAGCAAGCGAAAACAGACCTACACCGAACACCGAAGCAAACACCACCTTAAAGGGATATATCGTATAGACATCGGAAAAAATGAACTTAATAGCAGAGAAACTCATAGTAAGAAGATGTTGAAAGAATGCTGCTACGTCCATAAGGTCACCTACTTTTTAAAAAATGCAATTATTGCAAAGAGAAGCCCGGCAACAAGAGGAATTGCAACACTGGCGAGCAGAAACCAGTTACCGGAAATCATCGTCCATGCCGAACTGAAAAGCGAAGAAAACACCGTCACAATAGACGTTATATTCGAACTTAAATCAGCGGCAACATCAAGAGTATTAAACATTTAACCACCCCCTATTTAAATATTTCAAGAATTGCAAGGAACAGCCTATACACTATAAGCAGTCCAAACAAAACGAGAGCAAAGCTAAAAAAATACTCCGCGAACTCAAAGCCCAAAGGCGGAGAGCCGATTATCTCTTTAAAAGCTTCAAGCATTACCTTCTCCCCTTTCCAAAAAGCAAAATGAGCACTAACAGGAGCTGAAGCACAACGAGCGCAGCCACCATAAAGCACATATATTTTTCACTGTCAAGCGAATTTTCGTTGTAATAGTCAACATCTTCGGTCAAGAAACTCATATTAGTGTTTGTCATTCCGGCTATGACCGGGTCTAAATCCACATAGTTTGAATACCCCGAATCATTCATGTTATATTCAATGACATCCTGTCGTGAAGCGCGGCAAGAGTATTTTTTACCGCTTGAAGTATAGAGATACCCGTAGACAGTTGTATTCGAGACATTAACAAAATTAATAGGCAAATTAGCGTTAGACAGGCTAAAACCAAAAGAATTGTTTTTAAATTCAACCGGAAAGACACACGTAACTTTCCCAAGATTGGAATCGAAAACCTCAAAATATGCACCCCCACTTATTTTAACGTAACTCGGCCACTCATCCGTATACTGCGCCGCCGAAGCAGGAACAACAACCGATATACACAGAATCAAAACCGAGAACAAAACACAAATTTTCTTCATCTTCTCACCTCTGACCCTTAATGAATTTAAGTATCAAAACGATTATGGCAGGCAATATCAACCAAACAAGGACAGGCATTCCAAGAATTGAATTTGACGTCAAAAGCCCGAAAAGCGAAACAAAAATATTAACCACTGTTTCCATCAGTTAGCCCCCTCTCGACCGAGAATCTTATACACTATACCGATAGCCACCAACGCAATAAGCGGAACATAGAATATCAAAGGCAAGCTTGAAAACAAGGAACCCAAAAAAGAGAATGACGTTCCGATAACATCAAAAACACGCATTATCAAACCAATGAGAATGTCAAAAGAATCATGTAAAAAAGCGAAAAAGTCGCGTATTAAGTAAAGTATGAAAAGCATTAACGTCCGACCACCTTTCGAACCACGGAAAACACCACGAAGAAAAGCAAAAGCGCTGAAAGTAAGGGAACGCCGTTTAAAAACAGATCAATTACATCACTTCCGTTCTCTACATAATCAACAACACCCTGCAAAGTACTATCTAATGACGAATTGAAATCAACAAGTTTATTTATATATGAAGAAATTTTACTTTCAAAAGAAGAAAGCAAGCCGCTAAAAGGATTCGAATAACTGCTGCTGCCCTCGGCGTTTAAGTACAAGATATAATTTTTAAGAGTAGTAAAAAAACCGGAAATCCTATCCGCTAACGAAGTAAAGAACGCTTTAATCTTATCCGGCAGTGCTTTCAAAAGCCCGAGTATACCACGCTGGGTCTCGGCTTGCTGTGAAGTTGCCGTAGGGAAAGAGCCACCGTCAATTAAGCGAAATTTTGATGTACTGGAACTAAAACTACCTATCTTTGAATTGTATTTTGAAACTACGTCAGACCAAGAACCGGGAGCACACCATAGATTATCACCATTCTTCATAGGAAAACTAATAGAATCAACAGATTTAGAACGAAAAGCAACCGAACCAAATGCATAGAAATCAGAATCAACTTTTGATAATGAAGACGGAATATTGTAAGTAAAATAATATTCACCCTCACCCGAGCGAGTCAGATTCTTAGTAGAAGCAGTAGTCCAAGGAGAGGAAATAGAAGAATATAAGTCATCAGACGTATTCCAAGAATAAACCGCATAGAAACAGTTATAACAAGAGGGAGTGAAACCCTCAGTAGTAAAATAACCGGAATAATTTGGAGAAGAAGAATAAGTATTAATAATAAACAAATTGCCGTTCGTAGAACTAACAGTTGGAACGCAGCCATCAGCTACCCACAGATAGAACTTATCCGAAGTGACTATAAGCCAAGTAAAAGAAGTTGAAGAAGAAATAGTTTTCTGAACATAATCCGGGAACCCGGCTACATCAATTTTGTTTTTATCAAAACCGGAAAAAGCCGTTGTTGTGCCGGTCTCCGAAGCAGCCCGTACTCTAAACGGTCCACGCTGCGTTGTTGACTCCTCATCGGCGGACTCTGACTTGGGAAGATACCAAAAGCCACCCTCTGAATCCCACAAGTAACCCTCGTCTGCCAAACTCGCCGAGCACGGAAAAAGAGAAGCGGTAACCACAAGAAAAACACAAAAAATGAGAAAAAAATGTTTTGTTATCTTCATGGTTACCGCTCCTTTTTTAAGATTTTACTTCACGCATTCCGAGCACCTTTGGATATCTTCCTCCGGTATACGAAACAATGAAGTCGTAGAACTTTCCGCAGGTCATTGAACTCGGAAGATTTGAACCCTCTCGGAAAAAGTGCGAATCCGCTTTCTGTCCGAGAAATCCTCTTGCTTTCACGTCCGGGTCTGGGTCACAAACAAAATATACCTTTGTTCCTCTGACCACGTTTCCGTCCTTGTCCTTGAAATCTACACTCTGAATACCTACCAATTCAAACATTTCTTTTTGCTCCTTTCGTTTTTCGTAGGATTTTGGAATAGGTCATATATAACCTATGAATCATATTTTAGGGCACAAGTGACCAAAAGTCAATAGGTTATAAGTAACCTATGATAAAATTGTTAAATATGCAATACAAAGGAGTGATTCACACTATGAAATATGCACAAAGAATAAGGGCTTTGAGAGAAGATCACGACCTCACACAAAAAGATTTAGCTATGATATTAAAAACTGAACAATCATACTACAGCAAGTATGAGAGAGGAATTAGACCACTACCAATCGAACATTTAATCACCCTTTGCCGCTATTACAATGTCTCCGCTGACTATATTCTCGGCTTTATTGATACTCCGAGAAAATTAAAATAGCCACGGCTTTAACCGTGACTATTTGTCTAATTTGGCAATGCTATATTTCTTATTTGTAACTGTTTTGTATAGTTGGAGGGATTTTTTTTGTATAATGTTCACAAATCAGAGTTTTTATAGTATTCGCGTTTCCAAAACATAATAAGCTATCCTTGTGTCAAAAGATTAAATGCGATTCTACTGTTCATCTAAAAAGCCTTTTCAAAAACATAATTTTATAAACATAAATTACTAATGTAAATGTCACGCACAACCTTTATGATTTCTGCTTTTCTAATTAAATAAGACGTGCTTACTCGTTACTTAAAACGTATCCTTCGGATTGATTTATTCGTGGATTTGTATTATAATTCAGACATAACTTTCTTATAAAGGTGTTTATGAAACAGTTTCACGTAAGGACAGTGATTTTATGAAAAACTATGATCCAAGACTTCTTCCGGAACGTGTAAATGAATTTTTGCACCATATTCTTGTTGTTAAAAATTCGTCGCAGCTTACTGTCAACGGTTATGCCCGAGATCTTCGTCTGCTGTTGGAATATATTGTTGCCGAAAAGCAAGGACTTTCTCTTGATGATTTGGGTAAAGATTTTGATTTGTCTTTTATCGATGATGAATTTCTTGCGAACATAACAATTAAAGATATTTATTCGTTTTTAACTTATTGTGCACAAGAAAGAGGTAACAGCCCAGCGACAAGAAAAAGAAAATCATCTTCTATAAGAAGTTTTTTTAAATATATTGCTGATAATATGAAATACATTCCGTCAAATCCTGTTTCACAACTTCAGATCATGGCAGAAAAAAAGCGTCTTCCTCGTTATTTAACACTTGAACAAAGCATTGCCCTGCTTGATTCTGTTGAAGGACCAAACAGGGTTCGGGATTACTGTATACTTATGCTGTTTTTAAACTGTGGTTTTCGCCTTTCCGAGCTTGTCAATTTGAATTTAAATGATATAAACTTCGACGAGAGAACTATTACTGTAATCGGCAAGGGCAGCAAACAGCGCAGACTTTACCTGAACGATGCATGTGTTGATGCGCTGAAATCTTATCTTACCGTTCGACCTGTGGATGGGCTTAAAGGTGACGCAAGAAATGCTTTGTTTATTAGTAGACTTAACAAACGAATCGGTCGTCAGGCTGTTCAACTTATGGTATATCATTATCTCGAAAAAATTGGTCTTAACGGTCAGCACTATTCGGTTCATAAGCTAAGGCATACTGCTGCAACTCTTCTTTATCAGCACGGTGGCGTCGATGTTCTTGTTCTCAAAGAGATGCTTGGACATGAAAACCTTTCAACAACCGAAATCTATACACATGTTGATGATAAACGGCTCAGGTCAGCGATTGAAAGCAACCCGCTGAATAAAAAAACTAAAAATTAAAACTACTAGATGCACAGTACATAAGCAATGCATCTGTAAGTGCCGATAAAGCAAATATTATTGCGCTGACGGTATTGCGAAAGAGGAACAGTTTTTTATCAACACTGTCACTGGTTTTGCCGCCAACAATCAATTTTATCTTTTTACCGGTTTGAAGGCAATTTTGCGCTGCAAGCATAAGACCAAAAAAAAGAAAAATCTTACCCGGTAGAATTATTAGATAAAAATACTTTAGTCCGACAAATGTGTAATTGGAAAACAGATATGAGCCTATTGTTCCGATTCCTGTTGTCCTAAAAATTATAGTTGCTATTGCAGGAGCGAAGCCAAAAGATGCTGTGCCGAAAATTGTGAGAAGCAGCAGAGTAAACAAATCAATGATGTAAAGCCCTGAGAACAACTCAATGAGGCTTTTCCCGTTCTTGTTCGTCATATATGAAACGAAGGCATTCCATAACTCTCCACTGAAAGCATTTTTATTCAGACTGTATGCAAGTGCACCGCATAGCATTGATAAGATTATTACGGAGAAAACAGTCAGTAGACTTCTGTCCGCTTCACCTGCACGAACTCTTATATGACCGGTTTTCTGCTTTTTTAAAAACACAGCATTTATTTTCATTCTCCTGTCCCCTTTTATTATTTTACTTTAATTTTTGGTCTTGTCTTTGTGTTTACTGAGATAATGCCGCCAAGCATTGATGAAACAATAAGTATAAAATACGCTACAGCCGCGGTCAAATCAACTTTAAACGAATTGGCAATTGCCGAAATAAGTATAACAAGAGTATTAAACGGCAGACAGAATAACAGACCTGTAACCATGCCGTTTTTATGCAATTTGTTCCCGGCGAAGGTCGCACAGATAAATGAGCCCGCTGCAAACGAAAGCACAGTGACATAAAACATATATTTTTTTGGTAAATCAGCAGATAGCGAAGCTATGCTGATTGCCATAAAAATACCTGGGTATATTATCACAGCAAGTATTTGCGTCTTAATAAAAGTTTGTACAGGTATGCTGAGCCTTTCCGATCTTTTGTCCCGTTTCATCTTTGGAGCGGACATAAAAACTCCTCCTCATATCCTTTATGTTAAAGAATATGAGGAGGTTTTGTTCATTATGCCGAAGAAAGAAAATTAGTCTTCCTTTTCTTTCTTTTTGCCTTTTGCAGCCTTCTTTTCAGCCTTTGCCTTTTCAGCGGCTTCCTTTGCAGCAGCTTTTTCTGCGGCAAGTCTTTCATTGGCGGTGTCATTGGATTGAATGGCCCAACGTGTGATCTGCATTCTGTTTCTGTCGGCACCGGTTTCAATAATGAGATGATTCTCCTTAACGGTTACAACACGACCGCAAATGCCGCCGATAGTTGTGATTTCATCACCGATTTCAACAGCGTTGCGCATTTCCTGTTCTTCTTTTTGTCTTTTCTTCTGCGGACGCATGACTACAAAATACATCACTGCGAACATACCGATAAGAAGAATGAGCATTTTGCTTGAGCTGCCTGCGGCGGCGGTGGTCTGCTCTAATAAATTAAAATACATTTTTGCTTCCTCCAACAAACATAATAGGGTCATTATACATTTTTTTGACCATCAATGCAAGAGATATTTAAAGATTTTCGTCATTTTTAAATAAAAAGTCTGAAAAAACGTTTCAAATCATATTCGTGTATCAAGCAAGTCAACATATTTCTTCCTGAAATCATCAAAAGTGTCATTATCAAGTTCAAATCTGATTCTTTCCAGCAGACTGTTATAAAAATACAGATTATGCATAACACAAAGACGCATCGCAAGCATCTCTTTGCATTTAAAAAGATGTCTTATATACGCACGCGAAAAGTTTTTACATGTTGGGCAGTCACATTCAAGATCAATCGGTTGCGAGTCTTTTTCATACTTTGCGTTGTTGATATTGATAATTCCACGGTGAGTAAACAAATGACCGTGACGCGCATTGCGGCTCGGCATTACACAGTCAAACAAATCAATGCCTCTGCTGACTGCTTCAATAATATTCCCCGGAGTACCGACACCCATCAGGTAACGAATCTTGTCTTTTGGCATATAGGGTTCTACAGCCGAAATAATTCGGTACATTTCCTCTTTCGGCTCTCCTACTGCCAAACCGCCGATTGCGTAGCCGTCAAGGTCAAGCTCGGCAATCTGCTTCATATTTTCAATTCTGAGATCTTCAAAAGTACAACCTTGGTTAATTCCAAAAAGCAGTTGATTGGGGTTGATTGTGTCAGGTTTTGCATTAAGCTCCTGCATTTTTGCTTTGCAGCGTTTTAGCCATCGAACCGTGCGTTCGCAGGATTGCTTTGCGTACTCATATTCGGCAGGATTTTCAACGCACTCATCGAACGCCATTGCTATCGTTGAACCGAGGTTTGATTGGATCGTCATGCTTTCTTCCGGTCCCATGAAAATTCTTCGTCCGTCAACGTGAGAGGAAAAAGTTACTCCTTCTTCAGTAATCTTTCTGAGTCCGGCAAGCGAAAATACTTGAAAACCGCCGCTGTCGGTGAGAATCGGACCGTCCCATCGGGTAAATTCATGCAGTCCACTCATCTCTCTGACAAGTGCATCTCCCGGTCTCACGTGGAGATGATATGTGTTTGAAAGCATTACCTGGCACTTTAGCTCTTTAAGGTCAAGCGCAGAAAGTGCGCCCTTTATTGCGCCGCAGGTTGCAACGTTCATGAACGCCGGAGTCTGAACAGTTCCGTGGACGGTTATAAACTCTCCACGCCTTGCATTGTTGCTTGTTTTAATCAGTTTATACATTTTGTTTCCTTTCGGTTGCAATTTTATGCTAAAAAACATGCATCGCCAAATGAAAAAAAGCGATAACGCTCATTAACCGCGGTTTTATAGAAGTTCATAGTATTATCATAACCGCAGAAAGCACTGACGAGCATAATCAGTGTGCTTTCGGGCAAATGGAAGTTCGTGATGAGGCCGTCAATACACTTGAATTCATAACCGGGATAGATAAATATGTCTGTCCAGCCTTCGCTCTCCTCGATTCTGCCATTAAAGGTTGCAACCGATTCAAGTGTGCGGCAGCTGGTTGTTCCTACGGCAATCACCCTGTGTCCGCTCTTTTTTGTTTCATTTATCAGTTCGGCAGTTTCCTTAGGTAACCAATAGTGTTCACTGTGCATAGTATGCTCTGAGATATCGGAAACGTTGACCGGTCTGAATGTTCCGAGTCCGACATGTAGCGTTACATAAGCAATTTTAACGCCTTTTTGGCGGATTTTTTCAAGCAGTTCCTCTGTAAAATGCAAGCCCGCAGTGGGTGCCGCAGCAGAACCGAGCTTTTCGCTGTATACGGTTTGATAGCGAGATTGATCTTCGAGCTTTTCCGTAATATACGGCGGCAATGGCATCTGCCCAACCTCGTCAAGAATTGCATAAAAATTCCCGTCATAAAAGAATTTGACAATTCGGTTGCCATTTTCAAGAACGTCAATAACCTCACATGAAAGCCTTTCTCCAAAGGAAAAACGCGCCCCGGTTTTCGCGCGTTTTCCGGGTCCGGCAATCACTTCCCAAACATCTTCACCTTTGTTCACAAGGAGGAGAAATTCAACATGAGCGCCAGTTTCTTCTTTAACGCCGTAAATTCTTGCCGGTAATACACGGGTATTGTTGAGCACAAGGCAATCTCCGCTTTCAAGCTCGTCAACAATATCGTAGAAATGCTTATGCTTGATTTTTCCGTCTTTTCTGCCTATGACCATTAGGCGTGAATTATCGCGTTTTTCGGCAGGGTGCTGGGCAATCAACTCTTTTGGAAGGTCATAGTAAAAATCAGACGTTTTCATTAACTTCACCTCAGCTCTCTTTGTCAATTGTATACAATTGACGTAAATTAAAAATCGTGATATCATATAAAACAACTCAATAATTATAGTGCAATTTGCTGTTTTTAGCAACAGTTTACGCCAAAATACTTTAAAAAATGAGGTGTGTTTTATGAAAAAATACAATGTGGGAATTATTGGTGCCACCGGTATGGTCGGTCAGCGATTTGCATTGCTTCTTGCCGATCATCCATGGTTCAATGTCAAGGTTGTTGCTGCAAGTCCCCGTTCTGCAGGAAAAAGTTATAAAGAGGCTGTCGGCTCAAAGTGGGCGTTTGATTGCGACATTCCTGCCAACATTGCAGAGCTTGTTGTCATGGACGCCACAGCAGATATTGAAAAAATAGCTTCATGCGTTGACTTTGTTTTCTGCGCGGTTGACATGAAAAAAGAAGAGATTCGCGCCCTTGAAGAAGCATACGCAAAAGCTGAGTGTCCTGTAATTTCAAACAATAGTGCTCACAGAGGAACTCCGGATGTGCCGATGGTAATTCCGGAAATCAACGCGGATCACATCAAGGTTATTGATGCGCAAAAAAAGAGACTCGGAACAAAACGCGGCTTTGTTGCGGTCAAATCGAACTGTTCTCTTCAAAGCTATGTTCCCGCTATTTACCCTCTTGATAAAAAATACGGTGTCAAAGAAGTTCTTGTTTGCACATACCAAGCAATTTCCGGTGCCGGAAAAACATTTGAAACATGGCCTGAAATGATTGACAACGTTATTCCGTTTATCGGTGGTGAAGAAGAAAAAAGCGAGCAGGAACCACTTAAAATTTGGGGTACGGTTGAAAACGGAAAAATTGTAAACGCCTCCTCCCCTGCTTTTACCGCTCAGTGTATCCGCGTTCCTGTTTCGGACGGTCATATGGGTGCTGTTTTCATGCGTTTTGAAGATGGTAAAAAACCGAGTAAAGATGAAATTATTGAGTGCTGGAACAGCTTTTCCGGCAGAGCACAGCAGCTTAATCTTCCAAGTGCACCAAAACAGTTTCTGCATTACTTTACTGAGGATAATATGCCACAGACAAAGCTGCAAAGGAATCTTGAGGGTGGAATGGCGGTCTCGATCGGCAGACTCCGTGAAGATTCACAGTATGATTATAAGTTTGTTTGTCTTTCACACAATACTCTTCGTGGTGCGGCAGGCGGAGGAGTTCTTCTTGCCGAGTTGCTTTGTGCCGAGGGTTATATTGACTGATTGGAGGTAGTTTTTCGGATGACTCCCATCTTTATCGGCAGCGGCGTTGCGCTTGTGACGCCGTTTGATAAGGAAGGCAAAATCAATTATGAGTTGTTTAAAAAACTGATAGAGATTCAAATTTCAAACAAAACAGATGCTGTTGTTGTTTGCGGAACTACAGGTGAAGGCTCAACGCTCACTGTTGAAGAAAGACTGAAGCTGTTTTCGGTCGCGGACAGTGTAATCAAAAGACGTGTTCCACTCATTTGTTCAACCGGCAGCAACAGCACTTCTTTTACACTCGACGTTGCACGTGAGGCTGAAAGATGCGGAGCAGACGCCCATCTGATGGTTACTCCGTATTACAACAAAACTTCACAAGAAGGGCTTGTTGAACACTATTATACTCTTGCAGAAAAGCTTTCAAAGCCGATAATTGTTTATAATGTTCCGTCAAGAACAGGAATGAATATTCTCCCTGAAACTTACAAAAAGCTTTCAATGCATGAGAACATTACGGCTGTGAAGGAAGCGGATACTAACATTTCAAAGCTGATAAAATCACTTGTTCTTTGTGAAGACAGACTTGACTTTTATGTTGGCAATGATGACTTGATTTCTGTTGCTGCTTCGCTTGGCTGCAAAGGCGTCATTTCCGTGCTTGCAAACGTAATGCCAAAGTACACGCATGATATGACTGTTGCCGGAATTATCGGTGACTGTGAAAAATGTGCCTCAATGCAAAAAGACGCTATGGATTTTATTGAGAATCTATTTATTGATATCAACCCCATTCCTGTAAAGGCGGCGCTGAGGCTTGTCGGAATTGATGCGGGAGGTTGCCGGTTGCCTCTTGCCGAGCTTTCAGACTCAAACAAAAAATTACTGTTAAACTCTATGAAAAAACATATTGATTGCATAAAAGTCGAATTGCTAATAGACAATTAAAATTATATTCCGATTTGAATACTTTGTTATACCAAAAATAAAAGCTATAATTCACATATCGCTCATTTTGGATCGATTATGTAAATTATAGCTTTTTTATTATTGTTTCTATGCTCTAAACTCAAATATGGCATGTATATTTACGCCTTACTCATCGAATAACATTGATTGCAAATCAAGAATACGCTTTTTTCTTTTGCTTTCCTCGTTGATATCAATAGAGTAGCTTCCGTCATCTTTTAAAAGAAGAACACTCCCCTCCTTTGTTCCGTCCGGCAGCTCTGAAAGCGGAATTTCAACTGTTGTCATATCTTCTTTTTCGCACACGGCAATGCCGTCTGCAATTCTGTCAACACTGATGTACATATAAATACCCCTTGATTATTTTGAAGTTGAAACTGTGTAACCTTTGTCGTCGCAAGAAAAAATAATACTGCCGGAAAGATCAGTGCGGTAGCACATTATTGACTTGCTTTTCAAATACTCAAGTGTTTCCTCGTGAGGGTGCTTATAGGAATTATTGAGTCCGCATTGAATAACGGCAACCGTGGGTGAAGCATTTTTCAAGTAATCCGTTTCAAGTGACGTTCTGCTTCCGTGATGACCCATCAGCATAACATCGCATGAAAGGTTCGGAGACTTTTCAAGAACCGACTTCATTTCAGTAGTTTCGGCATCACCGGAAAAGAGAAAAACCGTTGAATTGATATCTGCTTTACATATAACAGACATGTTGTTTAAGTCTTTGTTCTGCTTGACCGGACCGAGAACAGTCAGTTTGATTTTTCCTACATCATATTGATTGCCGTACGATGCCGCAATTGCCTTTATGTTCTTGTCATAAACAGTCTGCAAAAGATTCTCGTACGTTTTGGTTGAGGGAGTATTTGATGCCGACAGTTTCGGCATAATTATATTATTCACCTTGACCTCTTTTAAAACTGTCAATAGACCCCCTATATGATCGGTATGAGGATGGGTTGCAACAACATAATCGAGTTCTGTAACTCCACGTTTTTTTATGTAATCAACAACATCGTCGCCATACTCTTTTTCACCTGCATCAATAAGAATCCCTTTTTCACCCGACTGCAGCAGAACGCTTGAACCTTGACCGACATCAATAAAATACACTGCGCATATTTCATCAGAAGCAGATGAAGCTGCATCGGTTGTTTCATATGGGTTAATTTCAAAATCACTGTTGAAACGACCGACGATTGCCGCGATAACGGCAACAAAGAAAATGATCGTTGCAATTGCAGAGGAACGCCTACTTTTTGTACCGGTTTTTCTTGCCATTTTTATAAGCACCCTTTCCGTTCTTATAATTTGGTTTTCTATCAGACTGCTGTGATACCTTTCTTTGCGCAGATCTAATCAAGCATGACGGCGCAGTGCCAATAAGATCATATCGTCCTGCTTTTTTCAGGGCTTTTTCAATCAGCTCGCGTTTTGACGGATCATAGTACTGAAGCAAAGCACGCTGCATAGCCTTTTCTTCAGCGGTCTTTGCAACATAAACCTCTTTCATTGTGTAAGGATCCAAGCCGGTATAAAACATACACGTTGAGATAGTGCCCGGAGTAGGATAAAAGTCTTGGACCTGCTCGGGATGTATTTTGCGCTTTTTTAAAAACAAAGCAAGTTCAATTGCATCATTAAGTGTTGAACCGGGGTGCGATGACATAAGATATGGCACAAGAAACTGCTCTTTGTTTGCACCTTTTGAAAGTTCAAAATACTTTTTGGAAAATTCGATATATGCCTCTATATGCGGTTTACCCATTTTATCAAGAACTGCCGCCGAGCAATGCTCCGGCGCAACCTTGAGTTGCCCGCTGACATGGTATTTTACAAGTTCGCGAAGAAAGGATTTGTCCTTGTCGCGCAAAATATAATCGTATCGTATTCCTGAGCGTATAAAAACTTTTTTTATTCCCGGAAGTTTTCTCACTTCACGCAAAAGAGAAAGATAATCGCTGTGGTCTGCAACAAGTGCCGGACATGGTTTTGGGGCAAGACACTTTTTACCCTTGCAAAGACCGGATTTTAGTTGCTTTTCACATGAGGGAAATCTGAAATTTGCTGTAGGTCCGCCAATGTCATGAATATATCCCTTAAAATCCGGCTGTTTTGATAAGTTTTTAGCTTCCTCAATTACTGACTTGTGACTTCTGCTGGTTACAAATCTTCCTTGATGAAATGCAATTGAGCAAAAATTACATGCACCGAAACAGCCGCGATTGTGTGCAATTGAAAAACGTACTTCCTCAATCCCGGGGACTCCGCCGTCCTTTTCATATGCCGGGTGATACGTTCGCATATACGGCAACGAATACACCCAGTCAAGCTCTTCGGTTGTCAGCGGAGGCATAGGAGGATTTTGAACAAGCATCTTTTTTCCATGGCGCTGTTTTAAAAGCTTTCCGCGTATGTGGTCCTGTTCGTCCTGCTGAATGCGGCAGGAAACTGCATATTCACGTTCGCTTGAACAGACATTTTCAAATGATGGACACTCTGCACCGCAGAGTGGTGTATCTTCAACGTCACAGGCATAGCAGGTGCCCCTTATGTTCGTCAGATTCTTGATGGATTCGCCGTTTCTAAGACGTTCTGCTATTTCAATGGTCTGATTCTCACCCATTCCATATGAAATAAGATCAGCCTGAGAGTCAAAAATTATTGATCTGCGGATTTTATCGTCCCAGTAATCATAATGGGCAAATCGGCGAAGCGAGGCTTCAAGCCCTCCGATTATGATCGGAATATCTCCATATGCTTCTCTTATTCTGTTGCAGTATACGATTACGGCTCTGTCGGGGCGCAAACCTGATTTTCCTCCGGGAGAATATGCATCATCGTGTCTGCGCTTTTTTGCAGCAGTATAATGAGCTACCATTGAATCAATATTTCCGGAAGAAACAAAGAAACCGTATTTTGGACGCCCAAAACGCATAAAGTCGTTTTTACTGCGCCAATCAGGTTGTGCTAAAAAGGCAACCTTGAACCCTTTCGACTCCAAAACCCGTGTAATTATAGCCGCACCAAAGCTCGGGTGGTCAACATACGCGTCACCGTTGACATAGACAAAATCAACATTATCCCACCCGCGTTCTTTCACTTCATCAGCCGTGACAGGTAAAAACAAATTAAACAACCTCACTAATCAGAAAGAATATCAAAATCGTCCTCGTTATTATTGCCTTGCGAAGCTTTCATCTCCATTAGCTGAAGAGCCGAGATCAAAACCTTACGCGGCTTACTGCCTTCGGACGGACCGACGATCCCACGCTGTTCAAGTTCATCCATAATTCTTGCGGCACGCGCATATCCAAGTCCGAGCTTTCTTTGAAGGAGCGTTGTTGAAGCTGCCTGACATTCAACAACAACATCAATTGCGGCTGTAACCTTTTCATCACCGCTGCCGGCTTCATCACCGGCTGAGGCTTGTGCTGACTTTTTCTTGCTGTCAGCGGCAGCATTTCTTGCAATCTCATCCATTACATCGCTGTCATATTCGACTTCTTCCTGTGATTTTATGTAATTAACAACTTTTTCAATCTCTTCATCTGAAAGGAAAGCGCCCTGAATTCTAACCGGTTTTGACATTCCAACAGGGTTAAAGAGCATATCGCCGTTGCCGAGGAGTTTTTCTGCGCCAACAGTATCAAGAATCGTTCTTGAGTCAACTTGAGATGAAACAAAAAGCGAAAGACGACTCGGAATGTTCGCCTTAATAATACCGGTGATGACGTCAACGGACGGACGCTGAGTTGCAACAACAAGGTGCATGCCCGCGGCACGCGCCTTTTGAGCAAGGCGACAAATCGAATCCTCGACCTCTTTGGGAGAAACCATCATGAGGTCATTAAGCTCATCAATAAATATGACGATCTGCGGCATAAAACTATAATCCGGATGATCGGCAGCATACTTATTAAATCCCTTAATGTCTCTTACGCCGCATGCTGAAAACAGTTTGTATCTGTTTTCCATTTCACTGACTGCCCACGCAAGCGAGCCTGCGGCTTTTCTTACATCTGAAATGACGGGAACCAACAAATGCGGTATGCCGTTATATACCGAAAACTCAACCTGCTTTGGGTCAATCATGAGCAACTTTACCTCTGACGGCAAAGCCGAATAAAGTATGCTGACGATCATACAGTTGAGACAAACCGACTTGCCGGAGCCGGTCGTTCCGGCAATCAGCAAATGCGGCATTTTTGCAATATCGGTGCAGGTAGCATTACCCGTAATATCCTTTCCGAGAGCAACATTCAGCTTGCTTTTTGCATTCTGAAACTTTGAGGAAGATATGATTTCACGCAACGTAACAACAGATTTGTGCTGATTGGGTATTTCTATGCCTACAGCAGATTTGTTTGGAATCGGCGCCTCGATTCTGACACCTGCCGAGGCAAGGTTGAGTGCTATGTCATCTGCAAGATTTGTAATTTTATTAATTTTTACACCCGGTGCCGGTTGAAGCTCATAACGTGTTACCGCCGGTCCTCTGCTGACTCCGATAAGGGTGGTTTCAACACCAAAACTTTTAAGAGTATCAACAAGCTTTTTGGCAGTTGTTTTCATCTCGGTTGCATAGTCATCAGCCCGGCTGAAATCCGGGGCGGTGAGACAATCAATCGGCGGAAGACTGTATTCACGCTTAGGTCTGTTGTCCTCCATGTAGCCAGTAACTTCGGCTATGTTTTTCTTGGCGTTTCTGTCGGCGCTCGAAATTGCATCTTCAACAATGCTTTGCGCAGCTCTGTCAAGTGAATCTTCTGCATTCTGCGGCTCGGTTTCAATTTCTTCATAATCGGCAGGAAGACTTTTTTCTGAAACAATACCTGCGGCGGCATCAATTGCTTCGTTTATACTGTGGTTATCCTCAGAAACCGGAGCAATGTCATCAGCCTCAATTATTTCTTCACTTTCAGGTTCTGCTTTATGCGGACGGACAATCGGCTCCTCAGAAAATGTAAACAGTCTCTCTTTAGGATTATACGGACGCGGTGAACGTCTTTTGTGTCTCACAGTCATATCGTCATCAAGCTCAATCGGAGTTTTAGAAAAATCAAAAGCGTCGTTCTCATATTCATTTTCTTCCGCAGTTTCTTCCTCAAGAGCTTTTCGCTGTTCCTCTTCTTCAAGTTTTTCACGTGCCCTTTGCTCGGCGCGTTCGCGGCGTTTTTCTTTGCGCATTTCGCTGTTTTCATCAATTTTTTCTTTTGAACCATTAATTGCATTTGAAACAAGCTCACCGATTGATGAAAAGCTGATGCCGAAAAACATAAGAAGAAATGCAAGCAATAAAGCAAATGTGACTACAAAGGCTGCTGCTTTTCCCAACAATTGAAGCATACCGCCGCCAAATAATGCACCCAAAGCACCGCCGGTAACTGCAAATTCATCGTTAAACGAAAAGCCGGCGCCAAAAGCCGTTTTGAACTGCTCGGCAAACTCTTCCGTTCCGCCGACATGTACCGAATTAGTTGCAAGATGAATTATTGAACCAATCATAGACGTAGCAAGAAACGCAGACACAGTGGTCGTGACACACGAATGCTTAAGCGAGTCGAGCGCAACGCGTATTCCGATTATTAGAAGAAAAATGTCAAATACATAAAAGCCGAGACCGAAAACGCCAAAGAAAGCACCTCTGATTGAAGCCCAAACACTTCTTCCGGGAATGAATGCAACCGCAAGCAACAAAACAGAGGCAATCAGATAAGAAAACATTATTGCCGGTCTGTGCTGCTCATAAAAACTGAGTTTTGCCTTCCTTTTTCCTTTTTTGTTCTTTGATTTATTCTTGGTGTTTGTTTTTTTCTTTGAGGATGTTTTTGTGTTAGCCATTATTTACCTCACAGTTAAATATTGCCGCCGTCCCGAATGCTCGAAACCGACGGCTTAAGTTTTCAAAAAAAGTTAATATCGCATCAGATAACAAAGAGAACTACTGCCGTTCCGATACCGAAAACAATTGAAAAAATGCTGAAAAAAATGCAGGTTTTTTTGAAGTCGATTTTTGAAAGCAAGCGTATCATAAGTGCACTACCGAGAATGGCCATCACTGCACAAAGAACAATCATAATCGGATTAGGAATGATTCCACTTATGCAGACGCGAACAAGTCTCACAATGTTTACAGTAAGCATTGACGGGGCGATATAGGTGAGCATTTCACGAACGATTACTCTATTATCAACATCTGAAATCAAAAGACCGGTTGCACCAACAGACACACACGAAACTCCCGGCAAAAAATAGGCAAGAAGTTGGTAGATTGAAAAGCGCACAATGTTTTTTAAGTCGGCGGAACGTCTGGTATGATCGTAATTTTGTTTTGTGTACCAATGAGCAATCAAAAGAAACATACCGCTGCCTGCACAGCACAGTGCGGTGACAAGCAGATGAGTTGAGCCAAGCTGATCGTTAAAAATATCAAGAAGGATCTTGTCTTTTGAATACGGTACAGACATGACCGCTGCCGGGAAAAGTGAAATAAGAAGGTTCAGCATGAGCTTTCGGTAGCCGGAGCGATTTTGTATTTTTGAATTCTTTCCACTAAAAAGAGCACGTATCCCTTTGAAATAAATCTTTCTCAGTGAAAAGAAAACTGCCAGCGAAAAACCAATAGAAACAATTGAATAATAAAATACACCAAGTGAAGAATTTTGGTTGAAATCAAGAATATAGCTAAGATAAGAATACACAGCAGAATGAGAAAACTGAAGCGGGGCAAAAAGTCCGCTGATAAGCGATATAATTACAACCTTTATATATTCAATCATATTATCCTCCGAATTTATAACTGAAATACGTGACAAACACACTTACACATTATATCATAAAAAGCGCAGATGAGCAATAAAAAACAAGAAAAAAACCGTCCTGCAAAGCAAAACGGTTTTTTCTTGGCTCTTATTGTTGTCAATCTACATTGCTTTCAGTTGAATTAGCGACCGAATCAGATTCTGAACTATTTTGTTCGGTCTCAACATCAAGCGTTCCGAGCATGAGCTTTTTGAAATCCTCACCGTCAATCTTTTCGTGTTTCATGAGGTATTTCGCAAGAACATGGAGCTTATCAATATTATTTTTGAGTATAGATTCACATCTGGAATAGGAATCCTTGACAATCTTATTGATTTCCTGGTCAATCTCTGTGGCAAGTGTTTCGGAATAATTATGCATATTGTTATAATCTCTTCCGAGGAAAATTTCGTGATTGCCGGAGCTGAACGAAACAGGACCGATTACATCACTCATGCCGTATCTTGTGACCATATCCCGCGCAATATCGGTTGCACGCTCAATATCATTAGACGCACCGGTAGAAATGTCACCGAGGATAAGTGCCTCAGCAACACGACCTCCGAGAAGAACTACGATATCGTCAAGCATATCATTTTTAGCTTTATATGAATGCTCCTCTGTCGGCAGAGACATTGTAAAGCCGCCCGCCATTCCTCTGGGAACAATGGAAACCTGGTGGACCGGATCTTGACTTTCAAGGTTATAGGTGGCAATTGCGTGACCGGATTCATGGTACGCAGTCAACTTCTTTTCCTTATCACTGATTTTTTTAGACTTCTTTTCCGTACCGACAACCACCTTGATTGTAGCTTCTTCAATCTCAGCCATAGTTATCGCTTTTTTCTTTCTTCTCGCAGCAAGCAGCGCCGCTTCATTGAGAAGATTCTCAAGATCAGCACCGGTGAAACCTGATGTTGACTGCGCGATGACGTCAAGCTTTACGTCCGGACCGAGAGGCTTGTTTCGTGAATGTACTTTAAGAATAGCCTCTCTACCTTTAACGTCGGGGTAGCCGACAGTAACCTGACGGTCAAAACGTCCGGGTCTCAAAAGTGCAGGATCAAGAATGTCAGGTCTGTTGGTTGCAGCGATGATAATTACACCCTCATTCGCTCCAAAGCCGTCCATTTCAACAAGCAACTGATTAAGCGTTTGTTCACGTTCATCATGACCGCCGCCCATGCCGGCACCGCGGTGACGACCGACAGCATCAATTTCATCTATAAAAAGAATTGACGGAGAGTTTTTCTTTGCTTGGGCAAAGAGGTCTCTAACTCTTGAAGCACCGACGCCGACGTACATCTCAACAAAATCCGAACCGGAAATTGAAAAGAACGGAACTCCGGCTTCTCCCGCTACGGCTCTTGCAAGCAAGGTTTTACCCGTACCCGGAGGGCCGACAAGCAAAACACCTTTTGGTATTCTTGCACCGAGTTCGTTGAATCGTGACGGACTTTTCAGAAACTCAACAATTTCGCTGAGTTCTTCTTTTTCTTCGTCAGCACCTGCAACATCATCGAATGTTGTTTTTTTCTTGGCATCCTTACCGAGCGTTACTCTCGCTTTGCTGAAACTGAGCGTTTTATTATTTTCGCTCATTATTGTCTGTCCCATCTTGCGATAGAAATAGATCATCACAGCAGCAAGCAGAGCGCCGCTGACAATAATCGGAAGCATACTCGCCCACCATGTTGAATTGGATCCGGCTTTATAATCATATTTGATTTCGTTTCCCGGGTTTTCATCATTGTATTTTACAACATCGTCATGAACGTCATTGAGAAACAATTCAACGCTCGGCAGGGTGTACTTTTTTTCGGTACTGTCACCCTGAACGGTGTATATCAAAGTGCCGTTGCCAAGATTAACTGAATACGACGATACCTTATGTGACTTGAACATATCGACAATTTCATAATACCTGATTTTTGTTGTGTTTTGAGAGTTCAAAAAAAAGATTATAAAGATAATCATGATGGCAGGAATCAACAAATAAAGCAGATTGCCCCACTTTCTATTCTTGTTATCCAATCTATCACGCTCCTTTTCCTTTTTAATTCATACTGATAAATGTAAGTCATTAAGACCGTACAATTACATTTTATCCGATAGCATTTCGATAGATTTCGGGCTTAAGAATACCGATAAAAGGAAGATTGCGGTACTTTTGATTAAAGTCCAAACCGTATCCAACAACAAACTGATCGGCAACGGTTGCACCTATATACTTCGGCTTGATCTTTACACTCTTGTCACGCCTTTCGGGCTTATCAAGGAGCGTGCAAAGCGTAATACTTGCAGGATTCTTTTCAACAAGCAAGTCAGAAAGGCGTTGAAGTGTTCTGCCGCTGTCAAAAATGTCTTCAACCAAAAGGATGTCACAGCCTGTTATATCACCGCAAATGTCACGCAGTATATCAACGCTGCCCTTCGATTGTGTACCGGAGCCATAGCTTCCGGCGGTAATAAAGTCAATTTCACACGGAATCGTTATAGCTCTCATGAGGTCAGCCATAAAAATAACCGAGCCTTTAAGAACACTTATAAGAACAAGCTTTTTTCCGTCAAAATCTTTACTGATTTGCGCTCCTATTCTATCGGTAATTTCTTTCAGCTGTTCCTTTGTAAAAAAGATTTCCTGAATATCGTTAAGCATATAATCTATCCTTCCTTAATCTTTATTTTTACCGGATTAGCGGTTTTATCCGTAACAATGAAAGGCTTATTTGTGCCAATACGTTCAACCCAAACGACAATTCCGCCACTTTCGAGAACAGCAAGTTTTTCTCTTTCTTCCAACGGAATTTTCAGCTCGTTAAAAAGTTTTTTCAACGACTTTGTGTTTCCTCTTTTCGCACTTGTAAAAGTGTCACCAGGTCTGCGGCTCCTTAAAACCAAATTGTCGGAAAGACACTGCGAATCAATCAAATCATTTGGCTCTTTAACAGCAACTTTGCTCTCTGAAGTAAGCTTATAACGCTTATACGGAGAAACAAATTCACCGTTCACAACAGTTGCAGACCATGGCTCAATCATTTTTTTTAAAAATTGAAAGCTAATTATATCACATGAAACCGTAATATACAAGTCCTCGGAGATCCGAATTTTTCCTGTATTCTTAATTGCCTGCGAGACAAGTGAAATATGCCGTGCCTCAACCTGTTTTTTCATTTTTTCTTCAAGCATGGCACGAATACACCTGTTTAATATCGAACAGTCAAGAGTGAGCAATAACTGTCTGTCAAATCCATTTTCGCGTCTTGCGCTTTCAAGTGCATCTTTGACAGCCATTTTTAAATAAGCTTCATCGTTTCCGACGCTTTCAAAAAAGCGGAAAAAGCTTTGTTCAAGCGCCGGATTTATCTTTTTTAACTGTGGAATGACATTATGCCTCAGAAAGTTGCGCGAATATTCATCGGTGAGGTTGCTTGAATCTGTAACAAATTCGAGAGAATTGTCTTTGCAGTATTTGAGCACCTCATCACGTGAACAGTCAATCAAAGGTCTGATTATGTTATTTCTCTTGGGCGCAATTCGGCAAATGCCGGTGAGCGAAGAACCGCGAACCAAATTAAACAGCGACGTCTCAATACAATCGGAAAGCGTGTGCGCAACGGCTGTTTTGTCAGCACCGACTTTTTCAAATGCATCATATCGAATCATTCTGCCGCATTCTTCAAGTCCAAGCTTTTTTTTCTTTGCAATATCGGCAACATCAACCGAAACTATGTTCAGTTCAACTCCCCTGCTTTTGCAAAGATTCTCAACAAATCTGCAATCCGAAAGAGCCTCTTCTCCTCTAAGATTATGATTAACATGGACTGCTTTCAACACAAATCCGTATTCGCTCTGAAGCTTGTATAAAATATCAAACAAACAAACTGAGTCTGCCCCGCCGGAAAGACCAACGGCAACAGTCTTGACCCCGGTGAGCATTGAAAAGCGTTCAATTGTTTTCTTTACCTTACATATCATTTCTCAGAGTCTCCAAGTTGGTGAACAATGTATAATCACCGTTCCATGCAACCTTAACAGTATTTGTAGGACCGTGTCTGTTTTTAGAAATTATAAATTCCGCCTCATTTACTGCCGGTTTTTCCTCCTGCGGCTGAGAATCTTCACCATTGTTCTCGGCATAATACTCGTCACGGTACAGCATGATAACAATATCCGCATCCTGTTCAATTGAACCGGATTCACGCAAATCCGAGAGCTGAGGTCTGTGAGACTTGCCGCTCGCCTCAGTACGTCTTGCAAGCTGAGCCAAAACCACAACAGGAATGTTCAAGTCTTTTGCCATAAGCTTAAGGTTTCTGGTAATCTCCGAAACCTCCTGAACACGTCCTTCGGTGCGTGTTCCGCTCTTCATGAGCTGAAGATAGTCAACAAAAACAGCGTCAACATCTCTGAGACGTCTTATTCTTGATTTCATTTCCGGAACAGTCATTTCAGAGGTATCATCAAAATAAAGATCACAATTGCTTAAAACGGCAGCGGCTGTTGCGAGTCTGCCCCATTCTTCCCCGCTGATGTTTCCTGTACGCATCTTTGTGCTCTCGATCCTTGCTTCTGTCGCAAGCACACGCTGAGCAAGCTGCTTTTTTGTCATTTCCAGGGAAAAGAAAAGAACCTTTTTCTTGCCCATCATCGCAGTGTTGCGAGCAATATTCAAAGCAAGACTCGTTTTACCCATTGCAGGACGTGCACCGATAATTACAAGGTCTGATTTATTCAGTCCGGTGATAGCTTTATCAAGGTCAACAAATCCCGTTGTGTATCCTCTGTACTTGTCCCTGTCCGCCGAACTGAGCTGTTGAAGCTCCGGATAAACCTCAGTGACAATTATATCACCAAGCCTTGCAGGTCCCTTTGTAACCTTGCCCTGACGAATGTCGTAAATCTTTTGTTCCGCAAAATTCAAAAGAAGTTCGGCAGAATCCTCAGAACCTGAGGCTCTTTCAATTATGTCTTTTGAAACATTTATGAGAGAGCGTATGTAAAACTTTTCTCTGATAATTTTACAGTAGCTTTCAACATTTTCGGTTGACGGAACAGACTGAGCAAGCTGATAGAGATAGTTCTTACCTCCGGCATCGTCATAGACTTTTTCTGTTTTGAGGCGTTCAAGTACTATAAGAGGATCGATTTTGCCGCCAACTGCGTCAATTTCCTGCATAATGAGAAAAATAGAGCGATGCGCCGGCATATAGAAATATTCAGGCTTAATGATAACCATAACCTGAGACAGACACTCCGGCTCGCTCAGAATACTGCCGAGCACGGCCTGTTCAGCCTCAAGACTGAATGGAATATTTACATCATCAAGGCTGATAATGTTACCGGGTGACGGCATATCATTCACCAACCATTACAAAAAGTTTTGCTGAAATACCCTGATAGAGTTTGACCTCAAACTCATAAGTACCAAACTGCTTAATATCATCAACAACAATTTTTCTTTTGTCTGCATCAATACCGAACTGCTCTTTAACTTTCTCGGCAATTTCTTTTGAAGTTACTGAACCAAAAAGCTTTCCGTTTTGTCCTGCTTTTGCGGAAATGCGGATAGTCTTACCCGAAAGCTTTTCGGCTGCCGCCTTTGCCGCTGCGGTTTCAGTATCGATTCTATATTTTTCAGCTTGCTGTTTATTCTTAAACTCGGACATTGCCTGTGCATTCGCTTCGGAAGCAAGTCCCTTTGGAAAAAGAAAGTTTCTGGCATAACCGTCAGACGTGTTGACAAGTTCACCTTTTTTTCCGAGCCCTTTAACATCTTGTTTCAAAAATACTTTCATTTTGCTACCTCCGTGGTTTCACTTAAATATTTATCAATTGCATTTTTTAAACGTCGAACAGCTTCGTCAATCGACGTGTTCTCAAGTTGACACGCCGACATCGTTTGATGACCGCCGCCACCGAGAATCTCCATGATTATCTGAACATTTACCTCTCCGTAAGAACGGGCGGAAATATTCACGAAACCGGGTGCTTCATACAAAACAAATGAAGCCTTTATTCCCTCAACATTGAGCATCTCATCGGCAGCCTGTGACGTTATCAAACGAATATTCTTATCCTTAAAATCCGCAACGGATATTGCAAAGATACCGTTGTAAATGTGTGAATTATCAATAACAGCGTTCCGTTTGTGGAAAATGCCCATATCATTCGAAAACAGCTTTTTTGCCTCGATTGTGCTTGCGGCTCTGGAGCGCAGATACGCCGCAGCTTCAAACGTACGCACTCCGGTTCTGACAATAAAATTACGGGTATCAAGCATAATACCTGCAAGAAGAGCTTGTGCCGTCATACTGTCTATAAATGGCGAAGTATCAACATATTCGCAAATTTCTGCAATCATTTCACAGGCAGATGAGGCTGTCGGTGCGTGATAGAACATTACGGTGTTCTCAATAAAGCCTACAGATTTTCTATGGTGATCAATTACCATGATCTTTTCTGCTTTGTCCAAAAGGGCAGGTGCTTCGGAAAAGTCTTTTTTATGCGTATCAACAACAATTACCAAGGTGTTTTCACTAATAAGAAAACGTGCCTTTTCCGGCGAGACCAATACATCTGACGGATAATGTTCAAGAAATGAATCAACGAGAGGACCGGCAAGTGTCGTCTGTCTGTCAATCACAATATTTGCCTTTTTATGAAAATGTGAGGCAATGGCAAACATCCCGACTGAACCGCCGAAAGCGTCAAAATCAGAAAAACGGTGTCCCATAATCAAAACATTTTCACTATCGTTGATTATGGAGGCAATTGACTTTGAAATAAGGCGTGTTTTAACCTTGTTGCGTTTTTCAAAACCGGCAGAAACGCCGCCGTAAAACTTATACTGCGCTTCATGTCTTATTGCAACCTGGTCGCCGCCGCGGCTTTGCGCCATATCAAGGGCTTGCTTTGCCGAATCATTTGCAGCAATCAACGTAGATTCTTTGCCGACCCCGATCGAGAGCGTAACACCGCAGTTCTTACCGTCATGACTCATGTTGCGTATGGTATCAAGAATTGCAAATTTTTCTGAAATCATTTTTTGGAGCGAGCGTTCCTCAACAAAAATCAGCATTCTACTGTTTGAGTACTTTCTGCAAAGAGCACCGTACGATGCAGCCCATGAATCAATAGCCTGCTCTATACGGCTGAAAATTGAGGCGCACTCGCTCTCCTTAAAGGTCTGATACACTTCATTCGCATTATCAATAACGCAAAGCATAATTGACGGTCTTGAGTCGTAATAGTCCTTCTCGGTTTTTCTGAGTTTTGTCTCGTCAAAAAAGTAAAGAAGATACAATTCATCACTGTCAAGCTCGGCTTCACTTGAATAAACGGCAAAATACTTCTGACCGACTCGTATACGGTAGCCTTTGCCCTCAATTAAACGTTCGATGTTACCTTCGCGGTTTAAAACGGTTGAAATTGAGCAAACCGGTGTTTTTTCGTTGATTGAAAAAGTTTCCTTAAAACTTTCATTTATCCAAACAAGCTGACCGCTCTTTTCTATTACCGCGCAAGCAACGGTGAGCTTTTTAAAAGCCTCTCCGCGCTCAAAGTCAAGCTCATCTGCAACCGTTCTGACCTGATAAAGCAGCTTTTGCTTAACGCGTTTCTGATAAAGCCACTTTGTCAAAAATAACAGAACAAACAGAACGCATTCGCAAACTGCAAGTACGGTATTATAAAAGAACGTTGCCGTTACGCAAAATAATGCGAAAACAAAAGAAATTATGGAAGTGTCAAACCTTTTCCAAAGCTTTTTCATTTTAAATCTCCATAAGGATAGGCAGCACCATCGGGCTGCGCTTTGTACGTTCATACATCAATTTTGAGACATCGTCGCGTACTCTGCTTTTAATAGTTCCCCACTCGCGGATATTTCTATCAAAGCAACGGTTGATTGTCATCTCCGCAGTGTTTCTTGCTTCTTCAATCAGTTCCTCGGATTCACGCACAAATACAAATCCGCGCGAAACAACGTCCGGACCGGAAACAATGGAGCGGCTGATGCTGTCAATTGCGGCAACAACAATTATGATTCCGTCCTCGGCAAGATGTTTTCTGTCACGTATAACGATACTGCCCACATCACCTACTCCGAGACCGTCAACAAATACCTGACCTGCCGGAACGTTTGCAACTTTTTTGAGACTCGATGAAGTAAGTTCATAGCTCGCGCCGTTTTCAACAATTACAATGTTTTCATTGTCAAATCCCATTGAAACAGCAAGACGCGCATGCTTTTGAAGGTGTTTTTGCTCGCCGTGGACGGGAATGAAAAACTTTGGTCTGACAATTCCGAGCATGAGCTTCAGTTCCTCACTGCAGGCATGACCGGAAACGTGAACATCATACATTTTTTCATAGACAACTTCGGCACCGAGCTTCATAAGTTCGTTGATAACGCGGCTAACGGTTTTTTCATTGCCGGGAATCGGCGTTGCCGAGATAATTACATAATCATTTGGGGTTATGGCAACCTTTCTGTGATCGGAAAACGCCATGCGAGTCAGCGCCGACATCGGTTCGCCCTGACTGCCGGTGGTTATTAAAACAAGTTCATGGTCGCTGTATTTGTCAATAAGATTAAGATCAATTATTACGCCGTCCGGAACCTTGAGGTAACCAAGTTCACGACTGACGGCAACAACGTTTTCAAGACTTCTGCCGGAAAGAGCAACTTTTCTGCCAAGACTTTGGGCAACATCAATTATTTGCTGAACTCGGTGGATATTTGAGGCAAACGTCGCAACGATTATCCGTCGTGCTCCGGCTTTTCTGAAAAGCATTTCAAATGAATCTCCGACTTTATGCTCACTTTCTGTAAAACCGGGGCGCTCGGCATTGGTAGAATCTGAAAGCATACAAAGGACACCCTCGTTTCCAAGCTGACCAAAGCGTGCAAGATCGATCATACCACCATCAACAGGTGTGCTGTCGATTTTGAAGTCGCCTGTGTGTACGATTGTTCCGGTTGCACACTTGATTGCAAAACCCACAGCGTCTGGAATCGAGTGATTCACATGTATAAATTCAACTTCAAATTCTCCGAGTTTGATCTTGTCACCGGGAGCCGCAACATTGAGCTTTGCGCCTTCAAGCAGTCCGTGCTCACGAAGCTTGCCCTCAATAAGACCGTTGGTAAGTCTGGTGCTGTAAACAGGAACATTGTGGTTTCTCAATAGATATGCAAGAGAACCAATGTGGTCTTCATGTCCGTGTGTTATAACAATACCCTTAAGACGGTCTGCGTTGCTGAGAACATAGGTGAAATCTGGAATAACAAGATCGATTCCGAACATATCCTCATCCGGAAAGGCAAGTCCGCAATCGACGATTATCATGTCTCCGTCATATTCAAACACAGTCATATTTTTGCCGACTTCATTTATTCCGCCGAGAAATGATATTTTGATAGGTTTTTGCGGTTCAGTTTTTTTCTTCGGTGGTTTTTTCTTTTTGTAGTAAAACGTTTGTCCTTTTTTTGCCTTTATCGCAGGCTTTGTTGTCCGTTGAGAAGTATTATTGTTTTTTTCATTCATATGTCAGTACATACACTCCTTTATAAATTTAACATTATATGTAAAATTCGCATAAAAATTCGATATAATTACTATATATATTACTATTTTTTAGCTACCGTGTCAAGGTAAGCCGTATTTATTAACACATTATTTCTAAATTGCTTTGCAATTTGTATTTTGAACCGAAAAGTTTAAATATAGTCACACTTGATAAACTTCTCCCTTTATGATAGAATTACTGAAATTAAGTAAGAGGTATTGAAATGAAAGAAGTAACTATATATACAGACGGTGCCTGCTCCGGCAATCCGGGTCCCGGCGGCTGGGGCGCCATTCTCGATTACAAAGGAAAGCGCAAGGAGCTTTCCGGCGGCGAGGCTCAAACAACAAACAATCGTATGGAATTGACAGCAGTTATTGAAGCTCTGAACGCTTTGAAAGAACCCTGCAATGTCACCGTTATTACCGATTCAAAATATGTTTCTGACGGTATTACTCTTGGCTGGGCTGCTGGCTGGAAAAAGAACAACTGGCGCAAAAAGGATAAAAAGCCCGCGCTTAATCCGGACCTTTGGGATACCTTATTGTCGCTTTGCGAGGAGCATACAGTCACTTTCAATTGGATAAAGGGTCATGCCGGTCACCCGGAAAATGAACGCTGCGATGAAATGGCAGTTGCTCAAAGTATGAAGTTCCATGACTGATATAACGTAAGTATTGCCTGCGATGACTTGCGAGTCTGACGCAATACTTTCTCTTTGGCATCTGCGCACTTAATTATAATTCTCCTAACAAAAACATTGCAGACTAAAAAACAGTCTGCAATGTTTTTAGCTTATATGTCAAAATCCTTCAAGCCGGATATTATTTTTAAGCGCGGCATCTTCAGTGCTTAGGAGAGCACCGGTTGACGGAAGATTTTTTGACTTATACCTATACGGTTTAACAAATTCGCCCTCCTTATAATCACGTACGAGCGAAATGCGATTGCCGCGTTTGAGCGTCATACAGGCAACGCCTTGTGTATCTTTCATAGCTTTCGGCGAAATAAGTGCCGTGTTAAAGAGCAGATATCTGCCGCTCGTTGTTTCGATAACAAGATCTTTGTCCTCTTGAATCATCATAATTTGAACAAGCGGAGATTTATCCGAATAGGCTTTTATGAGCTTTTTTCTGTTTGCTTTTGTAGCATATGAAGAAAGGTTGACTTTTGCAGCCTTGCCGTTTTCAAAGAAAAACAGCATAAATCCGTTATAATCATTATTCAGAACGGCTGCGAAAACCGTGCTTTCGTCCTCGTCCATAGACAGCTTGGACGCAACGTATTCACCGAGGACAGAAGCTTTTGTGTCGGCGAAGTCAGAAAGCCTTGCCTTATACACCTGATGCTTGTCCGTGAAGAACAGCACTTCCTTTGCATTGCTTGTTTCAAGCTGAAGAACGATCTCATCGCCCTCTTTTAGTTTCTGTTCGCCGCTCATTCTTAATGATTGCGGTGTAATTTTTTTGAAGTATCCGTCCTTTGTATAAAAAACAGTAACGGGGTAATCCGAAATGGTCTCCTCCGGCTCTGATTCTTCAATATCCGAAACATAAAGTATGTCGCTTCGGCGCTCTATTCCGTACTTTTTAATTACATTCTCAAGCTCTTTAATAATTACTTTTCTGATTTTTGCCTTGCTTGAAAGTGTATCCTCCATATCTGCTATGTCTGATGTCAGATTCTCAATATCCTTTAAGCGTTTGAGAATATACTCACGGTTAAGATGACGCAGTTTTATTTCGGCAACATATTCCGCTTGGATTTTGTCAATACCAAAGCCCACCATAAGATTCGGGACAACTTCTCCCTCTTCTTCGGTATTCCTTATAATTGAAATGGCTTTGTCAATATCAAGAAGAATTTTTTCGAGTCCTTTCAAAAGGTGCAGTCGGTCTTTTGCTTTTTCAAGGTCAAAGCTTATACGTCTGTGTACACACTTTCCTCTGAAGCGAATCCATTCAAGGAGAATATTCTTTACGGAAAGCACCTTTGGGTATCCGTTAATGAGAACATTGAAATTGCAGGAAAAAGAATCTTCGAGCGGCGTTGATTTATAAAGCTTCTGCATAAGCTTTTCGGGGTCAACTCCCCTTTTGAGGTCAATTGTGATTTTCAAACCCTGTCTGTCTGTTTCATCGCGAATATCGCTGATTTCCTTAAAGGTTCCTGCTTTGATCCGCTCAATAATCTTATCAATAATGGCCTCGGCTGTTGTTGTTGGCGGAATCTCGTATACGTCAATGCAGTTGTACTCCTTGTCATAGCGATACTTGGCACGGACTTTGATAGAGCCGCGCCCTGTATTATATACGTCCTCAATATTTTTGCGGTCATATATAATTGAACCTCCGCCGATAAAATCCGGAGCCGGCAAAGTGTCAATAACATTGTGCTCCTGATTTTTAATAAGCTCAATTGTAGTCTCACAAAGTTCTTTGAGATTAAATGAGCAAATTGAGCTTGCCATGCCAACAGCGATGCCGAGACTGACATTGGCGAGAATTGAAGGAAATGTTACAGGCAGCAAAACAGGCTCTTTTGTTGTGCTGTCATAGTTGTCAACAAAATCAACGGTATTCTTATCAATATCACCGAACATCTCACTGCAAACCGGTTCAAGCTTTGCCTCGGTATATCTTGCTGCAGCGTAGTGCATGTCACGCGAATATGCTTTGCCGAAGTTGCCTTTTGAGTCAACAAACGGGCAAAGGAGCGTTTCATTTCCCCTGGCAAGGCGAACCATAGTTTCATAAATCGACGCGTCACCGTGAGGATTGAGGCGCATAGTTTGTCCTACAATGTTGGCAGATTTTGTTCTTGCTCCGTTCAGCAGGTTCATCTTATACATTGTGTACAGCAGCTTTCTGTGCGATGGTTTGAGACCGTCAATTTCCGGAATTGCACGAGAAAGAATGACGCTCATTGCGTATGGCATATAGTTGATTTCAAGTGCATCTATTATCGGCTGATCAACAACTTCTCCTGCCGAGGAAATATGCGCATGCTTCAAAAGCTCGGTAATATCTGTATCTTTCTTTATTGATTTTTTCTTTTTTGCCATTGTTGTTTCCTCTCTGTCAGCTCACGTCAGTCATATCAATATACAGATGACCGAAATTTGCGATATAATCCTTTCTACCCGCCAAATTGTCGCCCAAAAGCAAATCAAATTTTTCAGAAGTTGCCTGCGCCTCAGCCGGTTCAATTTTTATGAGCCTCCTTGTTGCCGGGTTCATGGTTGTGAGGTTCATCATTTCCGCATCATTTTCACCAAGACCCTTTGAACGCTGAATCGTATACTTTTTTTTGCCGATTTCATTCAAGGCATCGGCTTTTTCCTTTTCGGTATACGCAAACCACGTTTGATCGCCACTTGTAATTTCATAAAGCGGCGACTCAGCAATAAACACCTTGCCCTCACTGATAAGAGTGGGCACCAAACGATAAATCATCGTTAAAATAAGCGTTCTGATCTGATAACCGTCAACATCGGCATCGGTACAGATAATAATCTTATTCCAGCGCAGATTCTTAAGATCAAACGTAACCATTTTTTTATCTTTAACATGCTTGCTTTTGACCTCAACGCCACAGCCGAGCACACGTATAAGGTCAACAATTATCTCACTTTTAAAAATCTTATCGTACTCGGATTTGAGACAGTTGAGAATTTTACCTCTGACAGGAATGATTGCCTGAAATTCGGAATCTCTTGCCTGTTTGCAGGCACCGAGGGCGGAATCTCCCTCAACGATGAAGAGTTCACGCACATTGACATCGCGACTGCGGCAGTCAACAAATTTCTGAACTCGATTAGTGATATCGTTTGAAGCTGCGAGAGTCTTTTTTATGCTGACCCTTGTTGCCTCGGCCTTTATGCGGCTTCGCATATTTACAAGTACCTGGTCGCAGATTCTTTCCGCCTCCATTTTGTTTTCAAGAAAATACACCTCGAGCTGGTGGCGAAGGAATTCCGTAAGAGCCTCTTGCACGAACTTGTTAGTTATCGCCTTTTTTGTTTGGTTCAAATATGATGTTTCCGTTGAAAAAGAAGACGAAATGAGAACAAGACAGTCTGAAATATCCTGGAACTTAATTTTGGGATCGTTTTTTGTGTATTTTCCGTTTGCTTTTAGGTATGAGTCAATCTGAGACACAAAGGCGCTTATAACAGCCTTTTCGGGCGAACCGCCGAATTCAAGCCAGCTTGAGTTGTGGTAATACTCAATCAGTTGATGCTTATTGCTGAACGCAAGAGCCACGTTAAGCTTGACCTTATAATCCGGAAGGTCTGCTCTGTCCTTACCAACTCTTTCTCCGGACCAACACTGAACAGATGAAAGCGCGTCATCGCCGACAACTTCACGCACATAGTCAGCGATGCCGTTTTCATAGTAGTATTCATAGGTTTCAAATCCGCCTTTGATTTGATTCTTCAATTCAAAATGAACGCGGCTGTTTACAATCGCCTGACGTTTGATAACGTCCTGATAGTACTCAAGCGGAATTGATATATCGGTAAACACATCAAGATCGGGTTTCCATCTGATACGGCTGCCTGTGTCCTTTTTTGAGTATGGTTCTGAAGAAATCCCACCTATATTAAAACCCTTTTCAAAATGGAGAGAAAACTTTTGTCCGTCTCTTTTGATCTCGGCATCCATATATTCACTCGCATACTGAGTTGCGCAAAGACCCAGACCGTTGAGTCCAAGTGAGTATTCATAACTGCCGCCGGAATTAGTATTATACTTGCTGCCTGCGTACATTTCGCAGAAAACAAGCTCCCAGTTATATTTGTCATATTTTTTATTATACCCTACCGGTATTCCCCGTCCGAAATCCTGAACCTCAACCGAACCGTCAAGATAACGTGTAACAATAATTCTGTTGCCATATCCTTCTCTGGCTTCATCTATTGCATTTGATAGAATTTCAAACATTGAATGCTCGCAGCCTTCAATACCGTTTGAGCCGAAAATAACCGACGGACGTTTTCGAACTTTGTCAGGTCCCTCAAGAAGTTCAATGTCTGCGTCGCTATATCCGCGTTTATTCGCCATTATATATCCAAATCCTTTCGTAAAACACAAAATCCGCCGACTTTTCCCATTGCCGACTCAACATATAGTATAACAGATATATTTTACACATTTTTCAAAAAAAATCAAGAGGCTCGGCGAGCCTCAGGATTCGTCATTTTTAATTTTAAAAATCAGCTTTAAAATACCTCTCAACGCTTTCGGACTCTTGATAACAACAACTTTCATGCTCAAACCTCCTATTATTGAGTGAGCGCAGTCAGCGGTTACCCGTACATGAAATAACTCCGAGAATGACAAGCATTATTGCAAGGATGAAAAGCATTATTTTGGTAGGAAAACAAAGCGCAAGCAGCAGCCCGGCACCAAAGGCGGCAAAAACCGCCCCCTTGTTGGTGTTCCTGTGGCAAGACATCACGATCATCCCCGTTAATAATATTTGCCGGACACCGCTTAATCCCGGCTCAATACCATTATACGAAAATCAGCATTTAGTGTGAAAGCTCCCATTCTTTGATGTTTTTTGCCTCATTATATAGCTGAACGTAGTTATTATGGCGATTTTTGCTTATTACACCGCTGTCAACCATTTCACAAACCCTGCAGCCCTTTTCCCCGATATGTGCGCACGATGTAAATTTGCACTGACCGATATAATCTTGAAACTCCGGAAAATACAGCGCAAGCTCATCTTTCAAAATAGGATCATTGGAAATCAAATCGATAGAAGAAAAACCGGCCGTGTCAATGATTAATCCATCGCCAACATGAAAAATTTCTGCTTGACGCGTAGTATGCCGTCCACGTCCGAGCTTTAAGCTGATTTGTGCAGTTGAAAGCTCAAGCGACGGACAAAGCGCATTTATCAATGTTGACTTTCCCGCTCCGGAATTTCCTGTAAAGGCTGTGAGTTTTCCGGATAAAAGCTCTCTGATTTTTTCAAGATCGCTTTTATCGTCGGGAGAAACCGAAAACAGACTGTAGCCCGTTGTTTTATATATATCAATATAAGCTTCGGCAGAGGCTAAATCGGTTTTTGAAAAAACAATAATCGGAGTAATGCCGTTGCGTTCCGCCAAGGCGGTCATTTTATCGATTACCAGTGTGTTCGGTGCAGGCTCACACATCGAAACAACAATCAGCAAATTATCAATATTGGCAACCGGGGGTCGCAACAAAAAGTTTTTTCTTTTTTTTACTTCGTCAATTGTATTCTCAGCGCTTTCATTGACTGAGATGATAACTTTATCGCCTGCAAGCGGCGTGAGTTTTTCGCGGCGAAAACGTCCCTTTGCCTTGCATTCAAAAACGCCCTCGGCGGTTTCCACATAATAGAAACCGCCGATACCTTTTAATATAATACCGTTTAACTGCATGTATAACCTCTCAGAAAAACATTTTATTCAATTGCGGGCTTGTCACCGCTGTCTTCGCTTGATTTCGGTGGCAAAGTGGTTTTACGTTCCGTTGTTTCGGGCTTTTCAGTCGTCGGCTCGGTTTTTGGCTCCGGGGGCTTGGTTGTTGTAGTGGGCTTTGTCGTTGTTGTTTCTGTTTTGCGCTCGGTCGTGGATTCCGTTGTAGATTCGGTAGTGCTCTGTGTAGGAAGCTCGCCGGTGCTGACATAAACGGCAATCTTTGTTCCCAAGGGAACCTGTTGACCAAGATTTTCATAACCGATTATTTTGCCTTTTTCTTCGGTGCTGCTGCGATATTCGGTTCGCGCACTGTCAAGCTCAAGACCGACCTTTTTCAGCTCTTCCTCAGCCTGCGAGACAGTCATACCAATCAGACTCGGTACATCAACCAATTCATCTTCGGCAGAAGTGGCAACATATATCGTTATAAGAGAGCCTTCCTCCACCATCTTTCCGCGTGCCGGCTTTGTTTTTACAACAGTGCCGGTTTCTGCTGTTTCGCTTTTAAGCTTTTCGATTTTGACGTCAAAATTTTTGCTTTTCAAAAAAGACTCTGCAGAAGCGTATTCATAACCGTATACATCCGGAACCTCAACTTCGTTTGAAACTTCGGAAATGTATAAAGTAATTTTTCCTCCGACCTTGATTTTTCCGCTCTTCGGAGATTGATCAATAATAGTGCCGTTAGGCTGATCGCTCGTTGCATCTTTTAAGCATTCAAATTCAAATTTATCTTTGTACTCTTCGGCGTTCATAACGTCACTGACAAAATTCTTGCCAATGAGATTGGGTACGTCAATTTTGTTCTTGTCCGGCAGAACAAGGGCTATAATCACGATTGAAAACAGAATCAAGGCACCCAATATTCCGCAAAGCAGTCCGATAGTTTTTCGTTTCGAATTGTATTCTGCATCATTCCGACTTTGCTTTGCAGGTGCTGTGGCTTTGGATTTAGGTATTTCAGCATCGGCTATGGGCGTATTGACAATCGGAATATATTTTGTCGGCTGTTTATCAACAAAATACGAATAATCAAACTTAATATTCGGATTCTTTTTGAACTCAGCTATATCCATCAGCATTTCCGAGGCTGACTGATATCTGTCGTTCGGATTTTTCTGCATTGCTCTGATCACAATTTGCTCAAGACCGATCGGTATATCCGGATTTATATCGCGCGGCATAACGGGATCTTTCTGCAACTGCATCAACGCAACAGAAACGGCATTATCCGACTGGAACGGAAGCTTTCCGGTCAGCATTTCATAAAGAACAACACCTGCAGAATACAGATCGGTTTTGGCGTCTGTAATACTGCCTTTTGCCTGCTCCGGACTTATATAATGGACAGAACCGATGGCTCCTTCTGTCATGGTTCTGGTCTCGCTGCGGCTAAAGCGTGCAATCCCGAAATCGGTAACTTTTATAGTGCCGTCGGAAATGAGAAGAATGTTCTGCGGCTTAATGTCGCGGTGGACAATTCCCTTATCATGTGCATGCTGCAGAGCGCGCAGAATTTGTGTAATAAAATAAACCGCCTCACGTATGTCGAGCCTGCCTTGTTGTTCAATGTACTCTTTAAGAGTGATGCCTTCGACGTACTCCATGACGATATACTGAAGATTATCACCATAGCTGACATCATAAATTTTTACAATATTCGGATGAGAAAGAAGGGCAATCGCCTTTGACTCATTTCTAAATCTGCGTCTGAATTCCTCGTTTCTCAAATATTCATCTTTTAATACTTTAACGGCAACTATCCTGTTATCTATACTGTCAAACGCTTTATAAACAACTGCCATACCGCCGACGCCGATAATCTCTATGATCTCATAACGTCCGTCAAGTCTTTTTCCAACATAGTTTTCCATGGTTATTCACTCCTTAACATTTGACGGCAACAACAGTAATGTTGTCGCGTCCGCCATTGCTGTTGGCAGCATCAATATAGTTATCACACAAAGCGTCAAATTCCGAATTCAGATAAATTTTTAAAAGTTCATCGCGGCTGACAAGTCCGCTGAGTCCGTCAGAACAAAGGAGAATCACATCACCGTCGCCAACATCAATATAATCAAAATCAATGTCTATATTCTCTTCGACGCCAAGCGCCCGCGTAATAATGTTTTTGATCGGGTGATTATCAAATTGTTCCTTTGTGATCTGACCTTGATCAAGCATCTCTTGAACAAGAGAATGATCCTTGGTTATCTGCGAAATGTCTCCATCACTTATTATGTATGCCCTGCTGTCGCCGACATGGGCAATGCAGGCAACCGAATCTTTGATAACACAGGCAACTATAGTGGTACCCATGCCGTGAACACTGCTGTCAACCGCTGCCCTGTCAAAAACAGTTACATTGGCAGTTGTGATAGCTGAAAGAAGCATATTTTCAATTGAAACGCCGGACATAGAGCGGTTATAGCTTTTTTCAATTTTTCTGCTCACCATATCGGCAGCAAGGGAACTGGCGAGCTTTCCGCCTAAGGCGCCGCCCATACCGTCGCAAACAATAGCCCATACCGAGCCGTCTTCATATTTGCCAAATCGAAATGCGTCCTCATTGGTCGTCCTGACGCGTCCGATATCGGAATTGCCTACAATCTTCATACGCTGTGTTCACCTCCGATGAATATTCAAGCATCTTTTATTTTTTTACTCCCCGTCTCAGTTGTCCGCAGGAAGCGTTTATATCGCTGCCCAATGTGCGGCGAACAGTGACATTGATTTTGTTTTTCTCAAGTATCCTTATGAATGACTCCATGCGTTCGCTGCTGCTTTTTACAAAGTTACGCTCCTTGACGGAGTTGACGGGTATTAAATTAACATGACAAAGCATTCCTTTAAGTTTTGAGGCAAGCAATTTTGCACATTCATCACTGTCATTGACACCGCATATCATTGCATACTCAAAAGAAATTCTCCGTCCCGTAGCTTTTATGTAATCACGGCATGCAGAGAGCAAAACATCAATGTTCCATTTTGAATTCACAGGCATTGTTTGATTTCTGATCTCGTCGCTCGGCGCATGAAGTGAAATCGAAAGAGTGAGCTGAAGCTTTTTTTCTAACAATTTATAAATACCGCTGACAACGCCGCAAGTAGAGAGCGAAATGTTTCTCATTCCGACATTTTGACCGTTTTCATCGCTGATTATCTCGAGAAATTTCATAACATTGTCAAAATTATCAAGCGGCTCACCAACACCCATCATAACAATATGGGATATCTTGATATCAAGATCTTTTTGAGCGGTATACACCTGAGAAAGAATCTCTCCCGGAAGAAGATTACGCACAAATCCGGCAATTCCTGAAGCGCAGAACCTACAGCCCATTTTGCAACCAACCTGACTCGAAACACAGATAGTATATCCGTACTTATACTTCATAACAACGGACTCAATATATTCGCCGTCGCCGAGCTTAAAAAGGTACTTAACTGTTTCATCATACACTGAAACCAATTTTTTTTCAATAGTGCAATCTGAAATATTGTAAAATTCTTTCAGCTTTTCTCTCATTGCTTTTGAAATATTCGTCATCTCGTCAAATGAAGACACTGTTTTTTTATGTAACCATGAATATATTTGAAACGAGAGATATTGCTTTCCGCCCAAAAGCTGTATATCTTCCTTTAATTCAGAAAGCGTCATGGACTTTATATCTTTTTTCACTTTTTGTCCTTTCTTTCAAAAGCGGCGATAAAAAAGCCGTCGCTGTTATTATCACTTGGAAAAAATGTTAAAAAACATTCGGCATCACGTTCCGGCAATGGAGAAACTGCAACAAAATCGCTGTGATTATTGAGAAAACGCATGCAAACTTCCTCATTTTCTGCCTTGCTCAATGTGCATGTTGAATAAATCAATCTTCCGCCGAATCTTACATATTTTGAACCGTTTTCGAGAATACTGTACTGGATAGACGGCAACGATTCCAATTCATTTTCATTTTTATACTTGATTTCCGGCTTTTTTGAAATTATTCCCAAACCGGAGCACGGAACATCACATAAAACTTTATCAGCAAGACCCAAAGCAGGTTCAAAAACCGTTGCATCGGCAACCGATGCGATAATTATACCGATTCCGAGGCGCTCCGCTCCTTTTTCAATCAAACGTGTTCTGCTCTCATATAAATCAAAAGCTTTGACAGTGCCTTTGTTGTTCATAATTTCTGAAATTGTGAAAGCCTTTCCTCCGGGAGCACTGCACAAATCAAAAACTGTCTCGCCCTCTTTTGCGCACACTGCTTCGGCACACAGTTGAGACGGAACGCCCTGAACGTGAAATAGCCCTTTTTTGTACTCATCTGTTTCATCAATGGCTACTCCGGACAAGGAAAGAACCAAACTGTTTTTTAAAAAGCCATTTTCACAAATGTGACCTTTGCTTTCAAATCCGTTCTTTAATTCCTCGGCTGTGGTTTTGAGTGTGTTCACTCTTACAGTCAATTTGTTTCCGCCTAAAGAGTGATTGAGAACAGAAAGTGTATTTTTTTCGCCGTATTCCAAAAGCCATTTTTCAACCAGCCACTGCGGACACGAACATTTAACACTTAGATAAAGCGCTCTGTTTTCTTCATCGGGAAGCGTCAACCCGTTTTTTGAAACTTTTCGCAAAACGGCATTTATCATTCCGGACGCATAAGAAAATCCACTTGCTTTTGAAAGCTTTACACTCTCATTGACCGCAGCCGAATCAGGGATACTTGACGAAAAAAGAATTTGAAAGGCACCGAGACGTAACACCGTGAGAGGCTCGGCTTTCATTCTTGAAAGTGGCTTCGAGAGATAAAGTGAAAGAACATAATCAATTGTTATCTGACGTTCTATCACTCCATAAACCAAGGCCGAAACAAACGCTTTATCACGAAGTTCAAGAGCACTGCTTTTGAGTGAGCAATCAAGAGCAAGGTTTGAGTATGCTCTCTCCTTATTAACCTTTAGCAAAACGTCGTATGCAACTTGTCTTGCAGTTGTTCTTTTTATATTTTTAATCATTTCTCGACCTAAACCTCAAAATCAGTCTCAAAAGAGACATTATCGAAACAATCAGAGCGGCAACATAGGTCATAGCTGCGGCAGTGAGAACTTTTTTCGTTCCTTTTTGTTCCTCAGAATTCAGCATTCCTGTCTCATCAATAACTTTCATAGCTCTTAAACTTGCATTGAATTCAATCGGCAAAGTTACAAGCTGAAAAAGCACAACTGCAGCAAAAAGAATTATGCCTATATCGATAAGCAAACCAAAGTTAAGAAAATATCCGATTATCGCAATCCATATACCGGCTGAGGAACCGATATTGGCAAAAGGCAAAATTGCATTCCTTACTTTTATCGGAGAATAGTTTTGGGCGTGCTGCGCTGCGTGACCTGCTTCATGGCATGCAATGCCGACCGCAGCAATTGAGGAACCGGAAAAGACCTTTGATGAGAGCCGAATGACATTTGCACGCGGATCGTAATGATCGGTAAGTTCTCCGTTGACAGGCTCAATCCTGACGTTGTTTATTCCGTAATATGAAAGGACTCTTGCGGCGGCATCAGCACCTGTGATGTTCCTTGAATTTTGTATTCTTGACATGCTTTTATATGTGCTTTTAACACTGACCTGAGCAATCAATGAAAGAATAAGTGCGGGCACAACAAGAATCAGATAGTAGTAATCATACCAGATCATGATATACCTCCTTTATTTTCCTAAGACAGTTCCAACAGCTATTTGACGTCCGTTCAAAAAAGAAACTGAATCCATTCGCTTTTTTCCCTCAAGCTGGAGCTCAAGGAGTTCAACGCAATGCCCATCTCCACAGGAAACAACAATTTTATCATGAGCACCAACAACCTCACCGGGATTATTGTTTCCCTTTTCATCGCTCAAAACTGCTTTATGCAGCTTTAAAATTTTTCCGCCCAATTTTGTATATGCTCCGGGCCAATTGTAAAGACCTCGGATTTTATTGTGTACGGAAAGAGCACTCTGATTCCAATCAATCTCGCCCTCTTCTTTTGAAAGAAGACCCGCATGAGTTGCCTCGGCGTTATTTTGCTTGACAGGTTTAAGTTCACCTTTTTCAAGAAGGTCTATCGTTTCCATAAGAACCTCAGCACCAAGAACAGAAAGCTTTTCAAACATTTCGAGCGTTGTATCATTTATGCCGATCGGTATTTTTTTGATTAGAAGAATATCACCGGTGTCAACACCTTCGTCCATCTGCATTGAAGTTACACCTGTTTCTGCGTCTCCGTTGAGAACACTGTGATGAATCGGAGATGCACCGCGGTATTTTGGTAAAATCGAAGCGTGTATGTTAATGCAGCCATATTTTGGGTAATTTAAGAAGTCCGGTGGAAGAATTCTGCCGTAGGCGACCACAATTATTAAATCAGGCGCAAGTTGCTCCAGAAGTTCAACACCTTTTCCGTTTTTTAGCGTCGTCGGCTGAAAAACAGGCAGATTATGCTTGAGCGCTTCAATCTTAACATCGGGCATTTTAAGCTCCTGTTTTCTACCAACCGGTTTATCCGGCTGACAAAAAACGCCGACAACTTCATGATTTGAATTGACAAGGGCTTTAAGGCATTCAACCGAAAAATCCGGAGTACCCATAAAAACTATACGCATTTATAACACCTCAATTATTATTCATGTGCCGAATATCTTCCTCGGTGAGCATCTTTTTTACTCTGTCCGTGAACACTATACCGTCAAGATGGTCAATCTCATGACAAAAACAACGCGCCTTAAGACCTTCGCCCTCATAAAAACGCCAACGTCCGTTTCTGTTCTGGGCGCGCACCTTAACAAAGTTCGGTCTGCAAACAATTCCCCATTGCTCCGGAAGTGAAAGACAACCTTCCTGACCCTCTTGTTCGCCATCGGTTTCAACAATTTCCGGGTTGATGAGTTCAAGCGGTTCCCCGTCGCCAACGTCTACGATAACAACTCTTCTGAGAATGCCTACCTGCACTGCCGCAAGACCGACCCCGTCAGCTTTTTTAAGAGTATCTTTCATATCGTCAAGAAGCATCCAAAGCTTCTCGTCAAATTTTTCGACCTTTCTGCTTATTTTTCTCAAAACCGGGTCTTTGATGGTAACTATATTTCTGATAGCCATAACTTTAACAGCCTCCTGCCACCGTTTTTTCATTGAACACGATGTGGCGGTCAGTGTTCAATACTTAATACTTTTTGAGGAAACGCCTTAGCAGTCAACCGGTGTTTCCTCAAACAAGCGTCTGCGGATTCATATCCGCAAAAACTGTAACATCCGAAAAGGCACTGCTCGCTCCGAACTTTACGAGCAACTTTGAAATCACGCTGCGAAATGCCGCGTTGTTTCTACATTTAATTATTATCCTATATCTATATTTGTTGTTCACTTTTGAAACTCGTGGCGGCATAACGGGGAGAACAATTACCTTGAGTTCTTTTCTGTTTTCATTAACAATATCAGTAAATTCATTAAAAAACATCCTTGCCGCAGACAGAGCCTTTGCCTCGTTTTCGCTGATGGTATATACGCAGCAAATATCACAAAACGGCGGATATGTCATCATTTTTCTGATTGCTATTTCATTTTTAAAGAAAGAGGGATAATCTTGATCTTTTGCTAATTGAATAACGCTGTTTTCCGGGGTCAATGTCTGAATAACAGCTTCACCCTTGTGTCTGCCGCGTCCGGCGCGACCGACAACCTGTGTCAGAAGATCGAACGTCAGTTCCTCACTGCGAAAATCATCATTATTAAGCTGCTGATCCGCATTTATTACACCGACAAGCGTAACATTTTCAAAGTTAAGCCCCTTTGCAACCATTTGCGTGCCGAGCATTATGTCATATTTATTGTTTCCAAAGTCGGTCAGATTTTTTTCAAAAGAATATCTACCGGAATTTGAATCAGTATCCATTCTGAGCACCCTTGCTTCGGGAAGCAACAATCTAAGCTCCTCTTCAATGCGCTGAGTACCATATCCGGCATATCGAACATTTTCTTTTCCGCAGCTTTCGCACCGCGTTTTGAACTCTGTTGTGTAGCCGCAGTAATGACACATCAATTTTTTATTGACCATATGAAATGTCAGCGAAATACTGCAGAACGGGCAAGTCATCACGGTGCCGCAACTGTCGCAGGCAACAAAAGTATTGTAACCACGCCTGTTGATCAGCAGAATTGACTGACGTTTGTCATCAAGGTTACGGCGCAGCCTTTCAATAAGTTCAATACTGATATAATGCTTGTTCCCGCGTTTTCTGTCTTCTTTCATGTCTATAACAGACACATCCGGAAGGACGGCGTCGCCATATCGTTCAGTAAGAGTTTCAAGCGAATATATGCCTTTTTTAGCAAGCGAATAGCTCTCAATGCTTGGCGTTGCAGAAGAAAGCAGCAGCAGTGCCTTGTGCCATTTTGCCCTGAACTTTGCAATGTCTCGCGCGTGATATCTCGGCGAGGATTCAGACTTATATGTGTGCTCCTGCTCTTCATCAATGACGATAAGCCCGATATTCTCAAATGGGGCGAATACAGCGGAACGAGTTCCGACAACAATTTGAGCCAAGCCTTTCATAACTCTGCGATACTCGTCCTTGCGCTCGCCCATAGAAAGCGCTGAATGGAAAATTGCAACGCGTTCACCGTATCGTCCCTTAAAAAGTGCCATCATTTGCGGTGTGAGCGATATCTCCGGAACCATGACAATAACATTTTTACCGTCATAAACGACGTTATCAATCAATTTAAGAAAGACAGATGTCTTTCCGCTGCCGGTCACGCCGTATAAAAGCGAAACACCGCCGCCGTTCCTGTATTTTTCAAGAAGTTCTGCATATGCCTTGTTTTGCATTTCGGTCAAACAAATATCACGGGCAGCATTAACATCAATGTGGGCAGTTTTTGGTATGCGATAAGCAGTGCTGTCAATGATGCTGAGAAGCTCTTTCTTTTCAAGTGCTTTGACAACTGCGGCGGAAACGCCGGTAATGGCGCAAAGCTCCTTAACTTGTGCCGAGCCGACATCATGAAGCACAGACAAAACGCCCGCTTGCTTTTTTGTAAGTTGAGAAGATGCTCCCGGTTCCTCGGCTTTTTTTGTGAGCACTGCAGTTTTAACAGACAGCTCACCGATTTGTTTTGAGGCATCTGTGTTTTTTTCAACCAAACCCTTTGAAATCAACTTTTCAAGTACACCGCAGTTTTCGGACAGACCGCAATCAGAAAGAATTTTCCGTTTTGACTGATAACAGACCTTATCAAGCATATAGTCATATACTGTCTGCTCATCGGGCGACAAATTTATCTTCGACGTATCACGTTCGAGTGCGACATAAGTAACATTGAGTTTATATCCGAAACCGGCGGGGAGCTGAACTTTTGCCGCTTCAAAATATGTGCAGAAAGTTCTGTCTTTCAGATACACCGCAAGCTCGATCATTTCAGATGTCATAAGGGGCTCGTCATCGATAACATCAAGGATTTTCTTGTATCTTTTGCCTTTTTCTGCTCTCTCAAAACTGAAAATTATCCCTTGACGTTTTGAATTGCCTTTTGAAAAACCGACAATCACCCTTGAACCGACCTTAGCTTTCTGCTGAAGCTCTTTAGGAACAATATAGCCGTATAAAATATCAAAATGATATGAAACATTCTCAACGGCGATACCGGCGATAACCTGTTCCATATCATTCACATCCTTTTTCAGTTATTGCCGTAATCAGATGCCTCTGATTTCCTCCGGCTCCTTAATTGAAAATTTGCCGTCAAGAAATTCTTCGAGCGCATAGGTAACGGGCTTTTCTGTTCCGCATTTTTCGGCGAGAACAGGGTCTTCTGTAATGGTTCTTGCACGTTTTGCTACAGCCGTAACAAGCGAATAACGGCTTGTGCTGTCTTTGAGAAGTTCTCTGAGATCAGGATTAAGCATAATATCTACCTCACAGTTTATTTTGATTTTTTTACTATTTTAATAACCTCGTCAACAGCGTCCTCAAGAACATCATTGACGACAATATAATCATATTCACCGGCTCTTTTCATTTCGTCCTCGGCAATTTTCATACGCTGCAAAACGCCGTCCTCGTCCTCTGTGCCGCGATTTCTGAGCCGCCTTTCAAGTTCTTCGATTGATGGCGGTGCAATAAAAATCTGAACCGCCTCCGGCATAAGTCTGCGTATATTGGCGCCGCCTTGAACCTCAATATTTAAAAATACCGTTTTGCCTTGCCCGAGAACCTGCTTGACCGGTCCAATAGGTGTTCCGTAATAGTTTGAGCCATACTTTGCATATTCAAGCATCAAATCATCATCGATGTTTTTTTGAAACTGCTCTTTTGAAACAAAGAAATAATCAACGCCCTCTTTTTCTCCCTCACGCATCTTGCGGGTAGTCATCGAAACCGACAAAAAAGCACTGCCGTCAAGCCTGTTAAGTACGGATTTTAATACTGTGTCCTTTCCGCTTCCGGAAGGTCCGGAAAGAACAACGAGCAAACCTCTATTCATTTTCACTTTCCTCCGTAAAAGGCTCGTTTATCTCGCCGTTCAAACGTGCTGCAACTGTTTCGGTTTGAAGATATGAAAGAACAACGTGGTCGCTGTCCATCATAAGTACGGCGCGCGTTCTCCTGCCCTGCGTTGCATCAATCAAGGTTCCGCGTTCCTTGGATTCCTGAACGATTCTTTTTATGGGAGCTGAATCAGGACTTACAACGGCTATGAGACGTGCGGCATTTATCATGTTGCCGAAACCAATATTTATGAGCCTCATTAAAATTCCCCTTTGGTTATTCGATATTCTGAATTTGTTCCCTTATCTTTTCAACTTCCGCCTTAATATCAATAACCCTCTTGGCTATTGCAACATCTTGGGCTTTTGAACCAATCGTATTCGCCTCGCGGTTAATCTCTTGAATGAGAAAATCCGCTTTTCTTCCGATTGCCGTATCGGCATTCATGAATTCACGCATTTGGTCAATATGACTGCAAAGTCTGACAGTCTCTTCGGCAACAGCAACCTTGTCCGCAAAAACGGCAGCCTCTGTCAGCAGACGCTGTTCATCAACGTGAATATCCTCAAGAACAGTTTTCATTCTTTCGAGCAGTTTGGCATTGTACTCGGCAACCGTCTGAGGAGAACGTTCCTCAATATATGCAACATTTTCAAGAATCGTATCGCAACGAGAGAGCACGTCATCTCTGAGCTTTGCACCCTCTTTTTCGCGCATTCCGACAAACGATTCAAGTGCTTTGTCTGTTACAGCACAAACAGCGTTCCATACTCTTTCCTCGTCGGCTTCATTTTTATGAACCGAGAATATATCATAATACTTCGCAAGCGAAGTCACGGTAACATCGTTTTCAAGTTCGTATTTTTCAGACAGTTCCTTAAGCGCTGCGATGTATCCGCCGGCAAGGGAATGATTAACGGATACAGTACAATTGTCGTCCTCAAGGTCTTCAATTGAAACAAAGCATTCAATTTTGCCCCGTGCAACGGAAGACTGAATACGACTTTTGAGCTTTTCATCAAGAAAGCCGTAGGTTCTTGGCGTCTTTGAGCTAAACTCAAAATATCTGTGATTAACGCTTTTGATTTCAACGGCTATGCTCATGCTGTCAATAACATCCTGAGCACGCCCGAAACCGGTCATACTTTTAATCATATTTTCTCAAGCCTCTCTTCGTATTGTATCCTTTTAAAACTTCATAAGAGGATATAAAACCGACCTCAATGTAACTTCAATTCCGATTATTATATATCGTTTCAACGCATTTGTCAAATATCTTTCCCACAGCCGCAATGACCGGCAAGAAGCGATGGAATATCATTGCAGAGCAAACCGTCTTTCACATCAAAATTGAGATAAGTGTGCGCTTTACCATCATCCTTTGCAGAAAGAGTTCCGATGTAGGCGCCATGATTTGCAGCGTAATTATAAGCACTTTTCAAAAGCCCTTCACCGATTTCCGGTTGAGTTGAGTCATAATCAAGAGCATAAACATCACCGACATTCCCGGAAATAAGCAGTTTACACTCACCGAACTTGTCCGCACCTTGAAAAGCCTCAAACAACGCCGTGCAGCTGTCTGTCGAAATTTTCGTTGGTTTGAAAAATATCACTTCTTTTTGACCTCCATACCGGCGGCGAGCATAAGCTTGCGAACTTCTTCCTCAGTGAGTTCACGCCAAGAACCGAGTTTAAGCATGCCAAGCTTGACCGACCCGACGGCAATTCTGCGAAGTCTGGCAACCTCAAGTCCGATTTCTTCACACATCTTTCTTATTTGACGGTTGCGACCCTCATACAGGATAATTTCAAGCACTACCCTGTTTTCCTCCTGCAAAACAATGCGCACCTCGGCAGGTGCCGTCTTCCTGTCATCAATCACTATTCCTGTAGCAATCGCCGTCAGCTGTTCTTCTGAAACCGGCGGACGCACAGTGACCCTATATGTTTTTGAAACATGCTTTGAAGGATGAGTCAGAGCATTCGCAAATTCACCGTCATTGGTGAACAGCAGCATACCCTCCGATTCTCTGTCAAGCCTGCCAACCGGGTAAACACGTACCGGAGCATCGCTCACAAGGGAAGCGACACACTTTCTATCCATTTCATCGCTCATTGTTGTGATAAAGCCGCGCGGCTTGTTGAGCATGAGATAAACACACTTTTTCTGTTTTATGACTTTTTTTCCGTGAACTGTTACGGTATCGTGCTTAGGGTCGATTTTATCTCCGATTGTTGCTGTTTTTCCGTTGACTTTAACAAATCCGCTTTCTATAAGCTGTTCACTTTTTCTTCTTGAAGCAACGCCACATTCGGATAGAAATTTTTGGAGTCTGATTTTTTCAATAGCCAAAAGGTAACACATCCTTGGTCTCAGACAAAAAAGCTTTTAAACCATTCTGTCAGTCTTTTTATAAAGCTCTTTTTGGGAGCATAGGTTTCGTTGACGCAAAAAACATCTTCAGCCGCAGAAAGATATATTGAGTCAACAACATTGCCTTTTATCATGTAATCGATTTTTCCTATGATATCGCCTTTTTTAACAGGAGCATAAACAAAAGGCGGAAATTTGATACACGTTTCAACTTTTTCGCCCTTTTTTACTGCGAGTTCCACTTTGTCTCTGTCCGGTGATACCGAAATTTTTTCTTTCAATCCGCTTTCAACCGTTACTTCATGAGGAAAAGATACATCTTCCTCAACAGTTTCATACTGACCGAGGCAAAGTGAAAACAGTTTTTTGTGGTCGTTCCAATCATCGGGGGCTTTAAGCGTGACTGCGACCAAAACAGCTCCGCCCTTTTCAATTGCACTGACGAGGCAGCGACCGCTTTTTTTAGTAAACCCGGTTTTTACACCGAAAACTCCTTTAACCGAAGAAAGCAGTCGGTTATGATTGGAAAAATAGAGCCGCGTGGAAACTGGGCTAACGAGCTCAGCAACATAGTTCTTGTCTGAGCATACCGAACGGAAAATCGGATTTTTAATGCAATACGAGGCAAGCAGCGCCATGTCATATGCAGTTGAATAATGGTCTTCATCGTCAAGTCCGGAGGGAGTGACAAAATTAGTGCTGCTCATACCGATTTCAGCCGCTTTTTGATTCATCATTGAGGCAAATGAACCAAAGCTATCTGCGAGGTAAAGAGCAACAGCATTTGCCGCATCATTACCGGACTCGAGCATCATTCCATAAACCAAATCAAACAGCTTCAGTTTATATCCGGGTTTTAGTCCGATCGAAGTGCCCTCGGCTTTTGTCATCACGGCAGTGATGTCAACATTTTCTTCAAGTCTGCCGGATTCAACAGCCAAAATTGCCGTCATGATTTTCGTTGTGCTTGCCATTGAGCGCTTTTCATAAGCACTACTTTCAAAAAGAACCTCATTGTTTCTTGCGTCAAGCACAACCGCACTTTGCGCACTTATTGAAAACGCAGAACAGGAAAACGCAGCGAACACGCAAAGAACTGTAAAAGATATTGCAAACGAAAAAATTTTTTTAATCAACAAAGCAACCACCTGCCATTTTTATGTTATGCAGGCGGTTGTTGAAAAAGTATAAAATTATATTATTCGCTGACGGGTGCATCGATTGCCGCTTCGACCGCAGCCTCTGCGGCAGCTTTTTTGTCTGCGTCTTTCTTTGCCTTATTAACGAGGCCGGTAACCTTATCAAACATTTCGGGAACAAGGTTGACCACTCTCTCTGCAGCATTGTCATAGGCTGTAATATGCTTGAGGGTCACTTCACCGTCATTGACAACAAGGAATGCAACCGGAGTAATCGTTACACCGGCTCCGCCGCCACCACCGAAAAGCTCTTTGCTGTTTTTTGAAGGGAAGTCGGCTCCGCCTGAAGCAAAACCGTAAGTGACCTTTGAAACGGGAATAATCGTAATGCCGCCCTCGGCGTAAATCGGCTCACCGATAATCGTACTCGTATCAACAAGATCACGTATTTTTTCAATTGTTGCACTGAGAATAGCACCTGCTGATTTTTCTGACATTATATATCATCCTTTCTTTGTTTGAGGAATTGATTCCTGTGTTTCGGTACTCTTCTTGCCTTTCTTTGCATTCGTAAAAAACTTTAGAATAACGCCGAAAAGCATTCTGAATACCATGCCGATGGTCGAATTGATAATCTTTCTGACAACCAGATGAAAGTCAAAGTAAAACTCGCCATCACTTTCATTTGCCAAAAAATCAGGTTCAACCTGCGCGTCGTACTTCTTGACAAGATTGTTTGAACAAATAAACCCGAGAAGCGGATAAACCTTTTGACAGGTTTTGCCGTATTTAATTGCTGTCTGTGCGCTGTCGCCGGTGCCTACAGTTATGTAAATCTCAATTTCATCAAAAACGACACTTTTAAAAAGCTTTCCCCCGTAGAGGGCTAGGATATGACCAAAATTTGAAAGAACCTCCATCATTCCGTCATAGCCGTTGGCTTTGACCATTTCAAGAACTGGATTAGGTTTTTTTTCTTTCGGTTTTTCCGTTTCTTCCTTTTTTTGCTCTTCGTCGGGCTTTTTCTTTTTTTCCTTTTTCGGCTTTTTTTCGCCGAGAGGCAAAATATTAAGTTTAACAAAAAGATACCTGACTGTGAGGTAAATCTTCTCGCCGTATGAGAAAGACACGTGGACAGGTATAGACAGAATCAAAACAAAAAAAGCAATGATACCGCCAAGGACACAAAGAAAAATCTGAAATCCTGTCACAACACCGCCCCTTTCATAATCTGCTTTGTATATGTTACCCTAAAATTCAAATTTCGTCAACAGTTTGTTTCAAATCATTTTCACTTGTTTGTAAACTTTCTTCGTTTTTTTCATCGGCAGCAGTCATTTCATCTGTTTTCTCCGGTATTGCAGGCAAATCGGAAAGAGAAGAAAGGCAAAAACAGCGTAAGAAATCCGACGTAGTTCCATAAACCAACGGTCTGCCGGGCAGGTCAAGTCTGCCTTTTTCCTCAATGAGCATACGCTGACAAAGCGTTGAAATAACAGCTGAACAGTCAACACCGCGAATCTGTTCAACGAACGCTTTTGTAACCGGCTGATTATATGCGATAATTGCAAGCACCTCAAAAGCAGCCTGCGAAAGTGGCGTATTGCGTTTGCTTTCAAGAACACGCCTGACTGCGTCTGAGTATTGTTTTTTTGTGCAAATCTGATACTTATTATCCAGCTTCAGTATACAAAGACCGCCATCTCTTTCGTCATAGAGCGCACGCAGATTTTCAAGAACCTGTCCGAGCAAAATTTCATCTGTTTCCAACGTTTGAGACAACTTTTCAATCTCGACCGGCTCGCCGACTGCGAAAAGAATCGCTTCTAATGTGTTTTGCAGCTCTTTCATATTCATTGTCTGACACCGCCTTCTCTGTTGAGAGTGATTGAACTGTTGTCATCGCTCAACTTAATTCTGCCGTTTTTAACCAATTCAAGAACGGCAAGAAAAGTTGCAACAAGCTCTGAACGCGAACTGCTATGTATAAACAATTCACTGAGTTTTGCGCGCGTACCCTTTAACAGTCGCCTGTAAATATAAACGATTCTTGAATTGACAGAAACAATTTTATGAGCAACAATTGAATTGAATGCTTCGATCGGCGGAGGCAGCTTTCGTTTGCCTTTTCCGACTGCATTCATATATGCCGACAGAATAACCGACGGTTCATGCGTGAGTCTGTACGTCATATCTTTTGGCAGCTGCTGTGGTTTTCTGCAAATATAATTTATACCGTCAGACTGCTTTGAGAGTTTTTCTGCCATCAGCTTGCAGTCACGGTATTCAATAAGTTCACCGGTAAGTTCAAGCTTAAGCTGTTCGGCCTCTTCGTGAACCGGCAAAAGCGATACGGTTTTAATATAAACCAATCGTGCAGCCATTTCTATGAACTCACTTGACACATCCATGTCCGCCTCTTTCATTTGCCGAACAAAGTCGATATATTGCTCAACAAGCTCAAAAATAGGAATATCGTTAATATTCAATTTGTGTTTACTGATCAAATGCAGCAGAAGATCAAGAGGACCCTCAAACACATCAATTTTATAATTAATCTTTTCCATTTTTTATACAACCTTAAAACCGAGCACTAGGGCGGCAAGTCTGATTATTATGCCGGAGACGCCGGTTGCTACCAAATCCATCGGCTTATCAAGAACGCCGGTTAAAATTATAATAAAAAATCCGTATACAAAAAATCGTTCATATTGCAGCACCTTGTGATACATTCTGTCCGGCAAAAAGGCAGTCAAAATTCTTGAGCCGTCAAGCGGAGGTATCGGAATAAGATTGAATACTGCAAGCGACACATTGATTTGCGTAACATATAAGCAGAAAACAGCAATTGCGTGAGATACACTGCCCTGTGTCGGATAATCAATCCTAAAAATTCCACAGTATATCAAAGAAAAAACAAATGCAAGAATCAGATTTGAAAGCGGACCGGCAAAAGCCGTCAGAGCCGTTCCGACTTTTTTGTTTTTCATTTTGAAATTGTTCATATCGACAGGAACCGGCTTTGCATAGCCAAAACCCGCAACAAGCATCATCAACGACCCAACAAAATCGAGGTGTGCCAACGGATTGAGCGTTAGCCTGCCTGAATATCTTGCGGTCTTGTCGCCGAGCTTATACGCAGCAAGCGCATGGGCATATTCGTGAACCGGCAAAATGCAAAACATTACAAATATTCTTGCAAACAGGTTTAAGACAAGCTCAATCGAAAAGCCTTTTTTAAAAAGATCATATATCATGCTTTGTCCTTTCCGGCAATGACAAAACGGTCAATGCCGTTAAAATCTTTAATTATCGATATGTCGTCTGCATATTCTGAAAACATCGAGGCAACATCACTTGCCTGTTCGTCGCCGCATTCAACGGCAATGAATCCGCCATTATTGACAAAAGGAAACCATTTTTCAGCTAATGCGCGATAAAACACCAGCCCGTCCACTCCGCCGTCAAGCGCCTCTCTCGGTTCTTTTGTGACCTCTGTCTGAAGATCGGAAATCTCCGAACTTTTTATATATGGCGGATTGGAGACGATTACATCGGGACTCGGCAAAAAACCGAAAGCCTCATATCCGCGCAAAACATCTCCTTTTATTGCAGGAACAGACCTTGCAATTCCCAACCTCATGCGATTTTCATTCAGATATCCGAGAGCATTGTCAGAATACTCAATAAGGTAAACGTCAAGCTCCGGCAGCGACTTTTTGAGCGAAATGCCTATACAACCGGTTCCGGAGCAAAGATCAAAAACAGAAAGATTGCTGCATCCACTTTTTACTCTGTCAATAACAAGCGAGCATAGCTCTTCTGTTTCAGGTCTCGGAGCGAGCACGCCCTCTCCGACTTTGAAGGTATAACCGAAAAAGTCCCATTCACCAAGTATATACTGAAGAGGTTCACGGTTTATTCTGCGTTTGCTCATATCGACAACTCTGTCAATAACATACGGTTCGGCAACCATGCTTTTTGAAAACAAAAACGCTGTTTCATCACATTCAAGTGCTTTTTGAAGAATAAAGCGCGCTTCATTCGCAGAGTTTTTAATGCCGACACTTTCGAGCTCTGCGCGACAACTTTTATATAATTCAAATACTGTCATATTACTTTATTGCATCGTCTTCGGGATTATCGGTAATTACGGCTTTGAAAGCTGCAAGAGCAACCTCTATCATCGAATCATCCGGCTCTTTTGTTGTCAGTCTCTGCATCCACAATCCGGGAGCGGAGAGAATTTTTACAAACAGATTGTCATGCCTGCCGGCATACTTAATGAATTCATAGCCAAATCCCATGACTATGGGTAAAATGAGAAGTTTGACAAGCATCCAGACCGCTACATTATCTCTTAAATTCGGAAAAGCAACCGAAATACACGAAGAAATAATAACACTGATTATTATTATAACAAACATAAAGCTAGTTCCGCAGCGAGGATGAAAGCGAATCTGCTTGCGAACATTTTCAACAGTCAGCTCAAGTCCTTTTTCATAGCAGAAAATGGTTTTATGTTCAGCCCCGTGATACATGAATGTCCTACGGATATCTTTCATTAAGGATACGGCAGCGATATATGCCACAAAAATGACCATTCGCATAACGCCCTCAATGAGAGCCCTAAAATTTGTTATGGCACCTCCGGAAGCATTATTTATGAGATCGGCAATTTTAGTGGGCAACCAAAAGAAAAGGGAAAAGGCAAGCAAAATACCCAAAACAGACGCAATTCCGGTAATGACGCTCATAACCTTTTTGCTGAGATGGTCTGTGAGCCATTTGTCAAGCTTTGACATGTTTTCACCGGATTCGTCCATATCTTCAAGTCCGGATTTTTCTGCTGACAGCATAAGGCATTTGTAGCCAAAAATCATAGACTCAATAAAATTGACGCAGCCGCGTATAATCGGCCACCCGAGAAACTTGATTTTGTCACGAATATGATTGACCTGTTTTTCTTCCGTATCGATAGTACCGTCCGGCAATCTGACAGAAACAGCAGCACCCTTCGGTCCCATCATCATAATACCCTCAATGAGAGCCTGACCGCCGACCGATGTTTTGTGAATAATATTGTTTTCGCTTTGCTTGCTCAATTCTGCTCCTCCTTTTTATATACAGGCAGCATAACAGTTACAATTGTTCCGCTGCCCTCGGCACTTTCTATCTTTAAAATACCGTTATGCGTTTTAATAATTTCGTCAACAACAGCGAGCCCGATGCCTGTTCCGTGCTTTTCACTATTAGCTTTGTAGAACTTTTCCTTAACATGACCCAAATCGCTTTTTGCAATTCCGCAGCCGTTGTCACTAAAAGTAATTTTAACATATTTTTTTGTGTTTTCAACCTTAATTTCAATTTTTCCGCCGTTTTCTGTGTATTTTACGGCATTGTCTAAAATATTAACAAACACTTGGCAAATTCTTGCACTGTCACCGTATACAAAACTTTCCTCATTTTCGGGAAAAGTCAGTGAAAGACTCTTATTTTCAGCCGAAGCCTTTGGCTGATACATAATATACGCCTGTTGAATTTCGGCAATTATATCAACAACACTGTTGTTCATCTTGAGCCTGCCGCTTTGCATTCGTGAAAAGTCAAGTAGCTCCTCAACCATACCGGAAAGCCTTGAAGTTTCGGAAATAATTATTCCGAGTCCTTTTTTCATAACCTCGTCGCTGCCATCTGACACAGAGTAAAGTGTTTCCCCCCAGCCTTTGATTGCCGTAAGAGGCGTTCGTATTTCGTGAGATACGGTTGAAATAAAGTTGTTTTTCATGTTCTCGGTTTCGCCAAGCTGCTCCGCCATATCATTTATTGTGTCGCAAAGCGCGCCGAGTTCATCATCTGAGTGCGGCGAGGAAATTCTGGCGGAGAAGTCCCCTGTAGCTATACGTTTTGCGGTCTGATTTATTACTTTAACAGGATTGACAATTGAAGAAACAAAATAATAGCCCGTGTTAAACATAAGCATAATTATCAAAAGAAAACTGACAACTATTATACCTACAATAAAAGAAAACTGGCGATTAATGTCTTTGAGCGAAATAATATATCTGACTGCCCCATAATTATTCCCGTCAGAATCCTTTAGAATATAGCTCATAGCCATAGCCCGCTCGCCCCATGACATTTTTGTCTTTTTTATTGCACGACCGTCAGAGGAAGACAATGCTGCATAGTAATCAGGCATTTCGGTAAACCCGCTGACGTCATATCCTCCGGAAGAAACAATCGGATTTCCGCTTTTATCTATGATCCAAAGATCCGTTCTGTCTCTGTATTCGTAACTTTCGGCATAAGCTGCAGCGGCTTTGAGAAAAGCTGTGTCATCATTGGCGTAATAACCGAAATATGTATCGACCGCCTCGGTATTACATGATTTAAGCGTCATTTGCGCAGCGTGGTCATAGCGCAAATATATCGAATTTATCAGTATAGCGGATATTATGATCAAAACAATTATAGTTACTAAAAAGATATTTCTTAACCAGCGCGCTTTAATTGTTTTTTCTGTAATACTGCCGCCAAACTCCTTTAACTTTCTGTGACCCATTTATATCCCTTTCCCCAAACTGTTATCAGGTGCTCCGGACAAGACGGATCCTTTTCAATTTTCAGCCGTAACCGTCTGATATTAACGTCAACAACCTTGTCATCTCCGTAATACCCCTCGCCCCAAACACGGCACAAAATTTCCTCACGCGTGATGGTCGTATCGGGTTGTGAAAAAAAGTATTCGAGAATCTGAAATTCAATTTGCGAGAGTTCTGTCTTTTTGTTATCGATGATAATAGCTCTTTTTTTTGTACTGAGAACAAAATCACCGCATGTAATTTCGTTGCTGTGAGTATTAAGCAGCTCTTTGTTGAGTCTGACTCTTCTGTATACCGATTCTATGCGGGCAAGAAGTTCATTGACGGAAAAAGGCTTGGTTATGTAATCGTCTGCGCCCGAATAAAGACCGTATACCTTGTCTGACTCTTGGGTTTTCGCCGTCAAAAAAATTATACCTACGTTTGGAGAAAGCTCACGTATACGCTTGCATGCATCTATGCCGTTCATGACAGGCATCATATAGTCCAAAAGAACAATGTCAATATTCTCTTTGTCCCTTTCAAAAAGATAAACCGCTTCTTCACCGTTCACAGCTTCGGTCACAGTATATCCGGAATGGGCAAGATTTAAGGCTATAAGCTCGCGAATTGCGGATTCATCTTCTGCAATAAGAATCTTTTTCACAACATCACCCTCCTGTTCAGACGAATATTAGGCTTGATGAAATCAACTTTTTTGTTATGCCGAGATCGCTTCCAACGTCAGTTATGCTGCAATAGTAATTATTTCCTTTGTGGCTATCCAAAAACCTATACTGAGTAGAAATCAAACTAACAGAATCGTTGTTATCAATAATTATTTCAAACAGAAGATTCGAGCCGCCGCCGGTTTTAATTGCCGACGAATCAGTCAGGTAAAATCCCAGCCTTGTACCGTTTACGGAAAGATACGGATAAGATATTTCCGCAATAGATTCCGGAACGCTGAAATAATAACCGTTTTCCCTGTTGTCATAATAACAGCAAACAGTTGAAAGGCTGTTCTTCAAAACGCATTTCCATTCAATGAGACTGAATGATGCAAAACTGTTTTCAACATTCCTATTAGTCGGTATTTCAACTATGCCGTCATTGTTTATATCGCTGCAAAAAACATTTTTGCTTCGCTTGGCAATAGCGCTTGCGGTTTCGTCTCCGATATAGCAGCGGCTCAGCTTAGATGAATCCGGTTCAAAGATCAGTAAATCCGTGGATAAAAGACCGTCTGCGGTATAGCCGTCAATATAAACTCTTCCGTTTAAAGCTCTTCCGTAACGGTCAAAGTTCAAACATGTAACCGTTGTAATCGAGGGATCTATGTTAATTTCCGCAACTATGTCAAATTCTGTTGCCGAATACGAAAACAGGGTCAGTTTTTGAACTACCGGCTCAGTTGACATATCCGACGAAACCAATGCAATTTCATCGCGTCCGTCAAAATCAAAGTCAAAAAGACCAAACGATGAGTATTTTTCATCAAATATCTGTGTCAGTGAGTTTTCGTCTGTAATAAATTTATAAACAGCGATTTGCTGCATGATATTGTTCTTCTGAAGTCCCCAGCCAACAACAATTTCAAGCTTTCCGTCACCGTCAAGGTCAGCGAATTCAACCTGCTTGATTTCGCTGAAACTGCTCTTTATTCCTGCATGTGCATCCCAACCGTTTTCATCTTGGGTGAGAACCTGCATACACACAGAATCGTTCAGCGTCTCTGTTGAATAAAAAATCACAACCTCATCTTTTTCATCGCCGTTCAAGTCTGTATATACCAATGCAGAACGGTGCGTTCCGTCCGTGGGTGTTTTGAGAATATACTTTTCACCTACACTTTTTTCCAAAGCGCTCCAAACTTGTCCGTTGCCGCCGCCCTGTGCCGGCGCATGAATGAGTGAATCAATAGGTTCGGATTCAGATCTTAGAAAGAAAAGCAAAACAGCAACCGCCAATGCTAATATTATCATCGCAGTCGTGTATTTTTTCATCGCTTTCACCTTCTAACTTTTAGTTGATAAAATTCCTTACAACTTTGCTGTCAAGACTTGAATAACTTTCAAGAAAATCAAGAATTTCAAGAGCAATCAGTTCAGTGCCGCCCTTTGAGTCGCTCTCAATATTAAGCGGCATTATCGGATCGTGAACGCTCAATCTGAGGAGAAACCAGCCGTCTCCGTGGTCTTTGTCAAGAAATACGCGAATTCCCTCACGATTATCCGGCGCTATGGTCCAGCCGACTTTTGTTTCTGCATATTTTTCAAGCTCGGCAATAACCTTGTTACCGTAACTTCTGAAGTCGTCCTCATTAATTTTTATGCGTAGCTCGGCAGCTTCAAGCGGATCTTTAAGATTTTTGATAAGTGATTCAAGTTTCTTTCCGTTTTTGCCCATCTGTGCCATTTTTATAACTATCTTAGTTATAAGATAAGCACCGTCATCAAGATAGTAATTCTCTCTGAAAGCCGCATGACCTGAGGTTTCAATGGCAAGCGGGCAATTGACGCCCTCGGCATTGAGCCTCATCTGTTCATTTATTACGTTGCGGTATCCCCTCTTATATCTGTAATGTACACCGCCAAGCTCATTATTAATGAAATCGGTAAGCCCGGTTGAGGTTACACTGTCTGTAACTATAGTTCCGCCCGCATTGCCTTCAAGAGCAATTATTGATGCGAGTGCAACAAGGCGGTTACGATTAATTTCATTTCCGTTTTCATCAACACAGCTGGCTCTGTCAACATCGGTATCAAAAATAACACCGAGGTCGGCATGATTTTTTAGCGTTGCCTCGCTGATCGATTTCATTGCCTCCTTATTTTCCGGATTAGGAGCATGATTGGGAAACATTCCATCCGGTTCAAGGAACTGACTGCCTGCCACATCGGCACCGAGTTTTTCAAGAACCTCTGCTGCATAAAAGCCGCCAACACCGTTTCCGGCATCAACAACGATCTTGTAGCCGAGAAGAGGCTTGTCATAAACTTTTGCGTTGACCTCACGGCAAATCATTTCACGGAGATTTTTTGCATATACAGACATAAAATCAACTTTTTCAATAGTGAACGCTTTGTGCGACGGAATAATAATTTCGCGGGTATTTTCAATAACTCTGTCAAGATCCTCGCTGTTCAAACCGCCTTCGGTTGTGAAAAACTTAAGTCCGTTTCTGTCGTACGGGTGATGACTCGCAGTAATCTGTACGGCGGCAGCGCAATCAAGGTCAACGGTAGTCATGAACATAGCGGGTGTTGAAGCAAGCGAGCAATTAAAAACATTAAAATTATACGAACAAATTGCGCTGATAACCTGCTTTTTGATTCTTTCGGCAGAAATCCTTGAGTCGTGCCCAACTGCAATGTTGCTTGAGGGCTTTACGCCGTTATCTATAAGCCACTGACAAAAACCGCAGGTCAAATCAAAAACAGTCAGATCATCAAGCTGAACAGGGCTGTTTTCTGTTTCAACCGCAACACCGCGAATATCGGTTCCGCTTTTGAGCTTTTTATAAAGTTCGTATCTTTTCATTGTTATTATCTACCTTTCTCACTGATCATTTTTTCTGTTGCTTTGAGGAAAAATTTATACATCGGAGCATAAGCAGTAACAGTGCTTTTTAATTCATCCAGTACCGTTCCGTCAAACAGCGGTTCAAGGTCAAAGCTGCTTTTGATAAAATACAAATTCTTAGCATTATAATAATCTGAAAACTCACTTTTAACTGTGCCCGGTTTATCCTTTGCGTACCGTTCAATGCTGGGATCGGCACCGGCAGAAAGCACGGTTCTGAGCGCTTTTTCAAATTCGTTTTGATTCTCTGAAAATACTTCCCGATATTTTTCAAGAAACCGTGAATCGGTATGATACATACCCACACCGATCGTATAGCAACCCGGCACAATCTCAAACCACATGCACGGCTGATAGTTCCATTCATACTTGTGCCTCATGAACATGCACCAGATGTTGTCACGGTACATATCCATATTTTTGGCGCGCCTTGTATCCCGTCTTATTCTTGACACCATCTTTACGGGAATGAGATTCATTTGCTCGTCAATTTCAAACAAAAGTGGTGCAAGATCGGAGCAAATTTGTCGCATGGGAACTATCGCCTTTTGCTTGAGTGTTTCTTTAATCGAGTCATAATACGTCTTACTGTCATTAAACTTGTTTTCTGCAAGCATCAGCAATGCATCTCTGTCAAAGCCTTTAAAGGTGCTCATTTTTCCATTCCCTTCAATACTTCATTAGCGCTGCTCATTATAGCAAGCTTTGCGCTGTGAAAATTAAGTCCGCCCTGCATCCAAACGGCAAACGGTTCTCTCAGCGGAGCATCGGCGGAAAGCTCTATAGAAGAGCCAAGCGTAAAAGCTCCCGCCGCCATAATGACCTTGCTGTCATATCCCGGCATGTCCCATGGCTCGGGAGTCGCAAAAGCGTCTACAGGTGAGCACTTCTGAATACCACGGCAGAAAGAAATAAGGTTCTTTTCGTTTTTTAGCTTAATTGCCTGGATAATATCATGACGGGATTCTCCAACCGCAGGAGTCGTTTCAAAACCGAGAAGACTATAAAGAGACGAGGCAAACGCAGCGCTCTTCAATGCTTCTCCGACAACGTGTGGCGCACTGTATACGCCAAGAAAAAGCTCTCTGTTCATTCCGAGGGTTGCTCCGACCTCGCGACCTATTCCGGGTGAAATCAGCCTGTCTGCACACTTTTCAACAAGATCGTGACGTCCTGCAATATATCCGCCGGTTCTTGCGATTCCGGCTCCGGGATTTTTAATCATTGAGCCCGCAATGAGGTCTGCACCAACCTGAGTCGGTTCTTTTTTTTCTGTCCATTCACCGTAGCAATTGTCAACCATAACAACAGCGTTGCTTTTCTGCTTTGTTATTTGAACAACCTTTTCTATTTCATCAACCGAAAGGGAAGGACGAAGATTATATCCCCTTGAACGCTGAATATAGACCATTGAAATGCTGTTATCAACAGCGCTTTCAATAGCATCATAATCAAGAGTTCCGTCTTCCCTAAGATCGACCTGTTTATATTTTATTCCGAAATCTTCAAGCGAACCTGAAATTTTCTTTTTTCCTATGCCGATGACCGGCTGAATTGTATCATAAGGAATACCACTGACGCAAAGCATTGTGTCACCCGGACGTAAAACACCGAAAAGCGCAACACTCAATGTATGAGTTCCGCAGGTAAAGTTGTATCTGACAATCGAATCTTCAGCACCGACTGCTTCAGCGAAAACACGGTCAAGTGCCTCTCTTCCGCGGTCGGAATAGCCATAGCCTGTCGTACCGGAGAACATAGACTCACTGACATTGTTGTTTATGAAAGCAGCAAGAATTTTTTGCTGGTTAAATTCTGTGATATCGTCAATTACATCAAATTCAGCTCTTGTATTTTTAAGTGCTTTTTTTGATAGCTCAACAATTTTTTCGTCAAATTCAAACATTGTTATCGCCTTTCTATGTACGCAACATTTTTATAAAATTCAAACCCAAGCTTTTTATAAAACCCATTGGCAACATCGTCTTTTGCCAAAACAAAAACATCTTTATTTTCACTTTTGAGCTCAGAAACAGCCGAAAGAACCGCAGCACCGGCAAACCCGCGTCCGCGTTTTTCTTTTGCGCAGCAAACACCGCCTATTACAGCGTTTTTTGAGGTTTCGGCAACGGTGAGCACATTTGCACAAAGCTCTCCTCCCTCAAAAACAGACTTCACACGTGCAAAACCACGCCTTTTTCTGAAAGTCAGGTCTGAAAGCCATTCAAGGTATTGCTCCTTGACATTACTGTATTCATGCGGAAAGCACTCGCAAAGGAGTGAGTATGTTTGCTTATATTCTGACGCGGTTCCACATACCGCCTCGTGAGGCTCTGTACCATAAAGCAAAGCTTGCTTTTTTTCATAATCGGTGAAACCCAACTTTTCTGCCGCAAGCAGATCAGTCAGCAACGTGTTAAAACAACCGGAGCGAAGAAAAAGCCCGAGTTCCTCAAAGTCTGCGGTTCCTGCATTATAAATTACCGCATTTCCGCAAAATACAGAGAGCGCGGCAGTTATACCTCTTTCTCCGAGGCAAAGCCAAGTTTCACAAAAGCTTTTTTCAAAGCCGTAACATTCTATTCTGCAAAGTATATATGCCGCAAGCGGATCAGACACATCTAAAAAATTTTTAAGCGGTTCAATATCCTCGTTATTACACAGCTTAAGCATTGGCAAAATCCGAAAGGAGCAGCTCTGCAAGTTTTCTGCATGAATCCATATCGCGCTCATCAGCAACACTTGTTGCCGAATGAATATATCTGCACGGCAGCGAAACAGTAATTGTATAAACGCCGCCTCTGCTTTTATGGATCGAGCCGGCGTCATTTCCGCCGGCAACAGCCGTTTTGACCTGACAGGCAACACCGTTTTCTTCGGCAAGCTCAAAAGCGCGTTTAAACAGCTTGCGGTCATATACTGTTGACCTATCCATAAATGAGATGACTGCACCTTTTGAAAGAATGCAAACGGCATCGCTGTCTTTTACACCTGCAACATCGGCAGCCGTGGTGGCTTCAAGAACGATCGCGTAATCCGGATCCACAGAGTATGCCGCTGCAATCGAACCGCGAAGCCCGACTTCTTCTTGAACAAGAAAAACAAAATAAGCGTCATATTCTGTTTCTCCGCAAATCATATCGAGCATAACGGCGCAGCCAAATCTATCGTCAATCGCCTTAGATTTAATTTTGTTATCTCCAAATTTTTCAAACGCCGAGATAAAGTATGCACTGTCTCCGACAGATACATATTGTTCAGCCTCTTTTTTACTTGAAGCGCCAATATCTATATACAGCTTTGAAATGGTCGGAACCTTCCCATCGTCGGCTTTATCGGTGAGATGAATCGGTTTAAGACCGATAACGCCGGGAATTCCTTTTTCGCCGACTGTCACCGCTCTGCCGGCAATAACTTTTTCATCAATTCCTCCGACTGCATCAAAACGCAAAAAGCCATCGTCGGTAATATAGGTTATTATAAAACCAACCTCGTCCATGTGCGCCGTGAGCATAACTTTGTTTGAAGTAGTTTTTTTGCCTTTTTTAAAAGCAATTATATTGCCAAGAGGGTCGATTTTATACTCGCATTTTCCTTTGATTTTGCCAAGAATAAACTCTCGTACCTTTTCTTCACGTCCTGAAGTTCCGTTAAGCTCACAAAGAGCTTTCAATGTTTCAAGCATCGAGTTCAGCCTCCTTTTTGAGAATGTACCCTATAATCAGCTTTGCTGTATTTTCAACGTCAGCAAGGTCAACAACCTCAACCTGCGTATGCATGTTTCTTTCCGGTATCGAAAGCAGTGCGGTCTTTACACCGCCGCGTGAAATATTAATTACATCTGCATTTGTTCCTGTCCGTCCGCTCATAACATCATGCTGATACGGTATGTGATTATCATTCGCGATTTTAACAAGCTCATGCATTAAATCTCTGTCAAGTGTCGGCGAGATGCCAATTGACGGACCCTTTGAAAGCTCGTTTACCTCAGTTTTATCACAATGCGGATCGAGTCCGAAACCGACATCAACAACAATTGCCACATCACTCTCCGCAGTGTAGGCAGCAGTTCTTGCTCCGGCTCCACCGACTTCTTCCTGAGAGGAAAGCTGAAGCATAATTTTGCAGTTTTTTAACTTGTCATGAACGGCTTCAACAGCAAGAATCAAAGCAGCAGCTCCGCATCTGTCATCAAGAGCCGGGCTCGCTATTCTGTTACCGAGAAGTGAAAGCTGCTCCGATTCAACAGTGATTCTATCTCCGACACAGACGAGCTTTTTAGCCTCTTCCATTGACATGCCGATATCAACGGCAAGGTTTTTGATTTCAACGCCTTTTTCTTTGTCTTCCTTAGTCATGAGGTGCGGCGGCGTTGAACAGATTACTCCTATGAGCGGCTTTTTCCCATGAACAGTAACTTTTGCGCCAACAAGCACGCGCGCATCGACACCACCCGCCGCGGAGACAGACAGAAAGCCCTTTTCATCAATACCTCTGACAATGAGACCTATGCGATCAATATGTGCATCAAGAAGAATTTTAAAATCGCCGTTACCGACAGTTCCTACAAGTGAACCGATTTTATCGGTTTTAACCGTCATATATTTTGAAAGGCAGCTTTCCGCAACGCGGCGTGCTTCAAATTCATCACCAGGTGTTCCGTCTGCTTTTGAAAGGGAAAAGCAAAGTTCCTTAACATCCATATCCAGTCACCTCTGAAATTCAAAAAATAATATCATTTTATTATACACACACAAACTAAAAAAATCAAGAAAAAACTCCTTTCGGAAACCGAAAGGAGTAATTATTACTTCGAACTGACAGCTATTATTTTTTGAAGAGAACAAGCAAAGAAGAAACAAGAGCAAGAACAAAGAAAAGTGTTCCGAAAATCTTTGTATACTTTGCAAGTTTAGCTTCCATGGTTCTGCCCTTATTCTTACCGAAAAAGCTGTCGGCGGCACCGGCGATTGCACCGGAGAGACCCTCCTGCTTGCTTTCCTGAAGAAGAACAAGAACAATAATAACCAAAGCAACAAGAATAACAACTATTGACAAAACATACTGAAGAGCAGTCATGATTCAACCTCCACAATTTTTTACCAGAGTATTTTAACACAATCTTTCAGAAAATGTCAATACTCAATCCATATTTTTTGCAATAAAGCTGTTTGAGCGATTATTTTCGGTTGTTTGAGCGTGTCCGTTGTGTTCAAAAACGGGTTCGCCCTTTCCCTCAACAGCCTCACGAGTAACCGTTATTTTTGAGACTGTAGGGTCTGACGGAACGTCAAACATATACTTCATCAGAACTTTTTCAAATTCTGAACGCAATCCTCTTGCGCCGGTATTGGTTTCAAGCGTTTTTTCGGCAATTGCTTCAAGTGCATCGTCAGTAAATTCAAGCTCTACACCGTCCATCGAAAACATATATTTATATTGCTTTACAAGTGCATTCTTTGGTTCGGTAACAATTCTGACGAGTGCTTTTTTATCAAGTGAGCTGAGCGCTGTAATTACCGGCAAACGACCGACAAGTTCAGGAATCAGCCCATACTTGACAAGGTCATGATGAACCACCTGAAGCATCAGCTTGCTCGCCTGAACCTCTTCCTTGCTGCGAATCTTTGCGCCGAAACCGAGACCGGAGTTGCCCATCCTTTTTTCAACAACCTTTTCAATGCCATCAAAAGCTCCGGCACAAATGAAAAGAATGTTCGTTGTGTCAATCTGAATAAATTCCTGCTGCGGGTGCTTCCTGCCTCCCTGAGGCGGAACGTTTGACACGGTGCCTTCAAGAATTTTTAAAAGCGCCTGCTGAACTCCCTCGCCGCTGACATCACGTGTGATGGACGTACTCTCGGACTTGCGGGAAATTTTATCAATCTCATCAACATAGATTATTCCGCGTTCGGCCTTTTCAATATCATAATCCGCCGCCTGAATAAGGCGCAAAAGGATATTTTCAACGTCTTCACCGACATAGCCCGCTTCGGTGAGCGTTGTTGCATCTGCAATTGCAAATGGAACATCAAGTATTTTTGCAAGCGTCTGAGCAAGCATTGTTTTTCCGACGCCGGTCGGTCCGAGCATCAAAATATTGCTCTTTGAAACCTCAACGTCAGACTTGTTTTTCGAATATATACGTTTATAGTGATTATAAACGGCAACGCTCAACGTCCGCTTTGCCTCATCTTGACCTATGACATATTCATCAAGCCTTGCTTTTATCTCGTGTGGCTTTGGCAACGAGTCAAAGTCGGTCTCATCGCCCTTTTTCTTTTTTGAACGCGGCTCTTCGTCAATGATCGAGCGACAGATATCAACGCATTCATCACAAATGTAAACCCCCGGACCCGCAATCAGCGTTCCGACATCGCTCTGTATCTTTCCGCAGAAAGAACAGCGAACCGGCTTATCTTTGTTTTCGTCATCTCTTGCCATTAGCAATACCTCTTAATAAATTATCTCTTGTAAAGAATTTTGTCAACAAGACCGTATTCAAGAGCCTCCTCGGCAGTCATGAAATTATCGCGGTCAGTATCCCGGGCAATAACATCAATCGGCTTACCTGTGTTCTCGGCAAGAATTTTATTAAGCCTTTCCTTAGTCTTTAAAATCTGTTCGGCAACAATTTTAATTTCGGTTGCTTGACCTTTTGCTCCGCCGGAGGGCTGATGAATCATGATCTCACTGTTCGGCAAAGCAAAGCGTTTTCCCTTAGCGCCGGAGGAGAGCAGAAAAGCTCCCATGCTGGCTGCCAAGCCCATGCAAATCGTTGAAACATCGCATTTGATATACTGCATAGTATCATAGATTGCAAAACCGGCTGTTACCGAGCCGCCCGGGCTGTTGATATAAAAACTGATATCCTTTTCCGAATCCTGGCTTTCAAGGAAAAGGAGCTGAGCAACAACAAGACTTGCTGTTGTATCGTTGACTTCATCGGAGAGAACAATAATACGATCATTGAGAAGTCTTGAAAAAATATCGTACTGACGCTCACCGCGATTTGTTTGTTCAATGACATACGGTACAAGTGCCATAAATATGCCTCCTTAGATTATATTATACAGTGTTATGCACCGGTGCTGTGAGCCAAACACAACACCGGTGTTTTGAATTATTGTTGGAATCAATTCAAAGGCTTAAACAAAGTCGTGAATTATTCGACGCTTTCAGCCGTTTCTTCTGTTTTTTCCTTTGCTGCCTTAGGCTTTCTTGCAGTTGTGACTTTTGCATTTTCACGAACAAAATCAATTGCCTTGTCAATTGCCATATCTTTCTTGAGGCCATCGGCAAAAATAATCTTTTTAATCTGCTCAAGCTCCATCTGATACTGAGAAGCGAATTTTTCATATTCTTTTTCAACTTCTTCATCAGATACTTCAATGCCTTCAAGGGCAACGATCTTTTCAAGAGCAAGACGAATCTTGACTTGCTTTTCTGCATCAGGCTTAGCCTGCTCTCTGTATTGCTCAACCGTCATACCCATATACTTGAGGTAGTTTTCAAAACCGATTCCCTGTGAGGAAAGTCTGTAATCGATGTCCTTAATCTGATTATCAATCTCTGTCTCAACCATAACTTCGGGAATCTCGGCAACAACATTATCAGCAAGCTTTTCAAAAAGCTGAGTTCTGATCTCACGTTCGTTGCTGTCTTCTTTCTGTTTTTTGATTTCATCAACTATGCTCTTTTTAAGATCATCAACGGTATCGCAGTCGGCTGCATCCTGTGCAAATTCGTCATCAATTTCAGGAAGCTGCTTCTCTTTGATTTCATGAAGCTTGATTTTGAAAACGGCAGCCTTACCGGCAAGTTCTGGTGCGTATTCCTCGGGGAATGTGACATTTACATCAAATTCATCGCCGCTGTTGTGACCGATAATTTGATCTTCAAATCCAGGAATGAAAGAACCGGAACCGATTGTAAGCTCATATTCTTCGGCTTTTCCGCCGTCAAAAGCAACTCCGTCAACAAAGCCTTCAAAGTCAATAACAGCAATGTCACCGTCCTTAACGGCACGATCTTCAACAGAAACAATTCTGGCATTCCTTTCAACAAGTTCGTCAAGCTTAGCTTTAACTTCCTCGTCAGTTGCTTCAACTTTCTTTTTGGTAGCCTTAAGCTCTTTATAAGCCTTAATTTCAACGTCGGGTTTAACAAACACTTCAACAGTAAGCTCAACGCCATCTGCACCTATTGATTTGATATCGGCAGACTTTGTTCCGACAACCTCAAGCTCTGCTTCCTTGATTGCGCCCTCAACGGCGTCGGGATAGCAGATATCGAGAGCTTCTTCATAAAGAAAGCCCTTGCCGTAGAAATTTTCAGCCATCTTTCTTGTTACTTTGCCCTTGCGGAAACCGGGAAGAGAAATGCGGTTCTTCTGTTTTGCAAAAGCTTTAACCTGAGCCGCCTCAAAATCTTCAGCGCTGATTTCAACCTCAAGGGTGTAAAGATTTGTGTCTGTTTTGTTTGATGATTTTAAACTCATTTTTCTGCTCCTTCTTCAAACGGGTAAAGAACTCGGTTGATTTGTGTCTAACCATATATACCCATTATACATTTTAACCATGGTATTATATCAGCATTTATTTAAAATTACCATAGATTTTTCAAAATTTTCCGATAAATTTTGGGCAAAAGCCAAGATGATCAGCTGAAACAAGGTCAAAATTGATTCCATCAAGCTCACCGGTAAATGCATTTTTGGTTGAAGCGCCATGCAAATGACCGTAATAGCACCGCTTAATTTCGTTCTCTTTCAAAACATCCAGCATTTCTTCGCATCGCTGCGACAGCGTAATCGGCGGATAGTGAAGAAAAACAACAATTTCACCGCCGAGCTTTTTTCCTTCCTCAATTGAAAGACGAAGTCTCCCCGCCTCTCGCAAAAGTACCTTCTTATCCGAATCATTCTCGGCATCAAAAAACCAGCCACGGCTGCCGCATACGGTTATATCTCCAAAGCGATATGCATTGTTAAAAAGAATTGAAAGCGAAAGAAACCCTTTTTCCTTGATAAAAGCGTCCATCTTCTTCTTGGTATTCCACCAGTAATCATGATTCCCTTTCATAAGCAGCTTTCTGCCGGGTAATGAATCAAGAAAAGCAAAGTCTTTTTCTGTTTTTTCAAGACTCATTGCCCACGAAATATCACCGGGAATTACAACAACATCTTCTGCGTCAACAAGAGAACGCCAATTGTTTTCAAGACGTGAAACATAGTCGTTCCAGCCTTTAAAAATATCCATCGGTTTATCGGTATCAAACGAGAGGTGCGTATCACCTATCGCAAAGATGTTCATTTATGCCCTCCTAACAGACCGAAAGAAGTCCCACGGACTCCTTTCGGAACAGATCATTTATATGCCAAGCATTTTGTAAACAGCTTTTGCCATCTCTTCTTTTCTGCAACACGACGTAAAACGCGGCGTTTTGCCCTTAAGAGAGGAAAGCTGCCCGGGACAATCAACCCCCGTCTTTTTTATCAGAAGTTCAACTTGTTCAAATTCATCTGCGTTGCACGGTTCATCACCCGAAAGCGCTTTAAGAACAGACGCCGAGAACTTATATGGATTTGCAGTTGAAGCAATAACAGTTGGGGTATGGTCTCCTGTTTTTTGAACATAATCTCTGTATACCTTAACGGCAACAGCCGTATGTGTGTCTATAAGGTAGCTGTTATTTTTAAAGGTTTCTGCAATTGTTTGATTCGTTTCCTCGTCGTTACAGCAACCGGCGGCAAAATGCTCATATATCTGTTTTTTCACATCACTTGTCACTTCATATCTGCCTTCACCGGAAAGTGCACTCATCCATTTTTTGACAAGCGAATCATCTTCGCCGCAAAGATGGAAAAGAAGTCTTTCAAGATTTGACGAAATGAGAATATCCATTGAAGGAGATTCCGTGGTATAAAACTTTCTGTTTTTGTCATATCTTCCGTCAGTGAAGAAATCGGTCAGAACATTGTTAGCGTTTGAAGCACAAATAAGCTTTTTGACAGGAACACCCATTTTCTTGGCGTAATAAGCTGCGAGAATGTTGCCGAAATTGCCGGTGGGAACAACAACGTTGATCTCATCACCGTTGCTGATTGTACCGTTTTCAATCATGTCACAGTATGCGCCGATATAGTAAACTATCTGCGGAACGAGTCTGCCCCAGTTGATTGAGTTAGCCGAAGAAAACATCATATTGTTCTCATTAAGCTTTTCAATTACCTCTGGGTTGGTAAAAATAGCCTTAACTCCGCTTTGCGCATCGTCAAAGTTGCCGTTAATTGCGCAAACGCCGACGTTATTACCTTCCTGTGTAGTCATCTGAAGCTTTTGCATAGGGCTGACACCGTCGTTGGGATAGAAAACCATAATTTTTGTTTTATCAACGTCTTTGAATCCCTCAAGGGCAGCCTTGCCTGTGTCGCCCGAGGTTGCAACAAGAATAACAATCGTCTTATCGGCAACCGTCTTCTTTGCCGCAACGGTAAGAAGATAAGGCAAAAGCTGCAAAGCCATATCCTTAAAGGCGCATGTAGGACCGCGCCAAAGTTCAAGTACATCAACACCGGGTTCCAGCTCTTTAAGCGGAGCTATCTTTTCGCTGCTGAATTTACCCTTAGCATATGCGCCGTTCACGCAATAATCAAGTTCTTCATCGGTAAAGTCAGTCAAAAAAAGCGAAAGCACTTTTTTGGCACGTGTAATATAATCAACGCCAAGAAGTGAATCAATGAAATCTTTATTTATACGCGGCAGTTCTTTCGGAACAAAAAGTCCGCCGTCTTTTGATATACCGTGAGCAATTGCTTCGGCAGACGTTACGCTGACGCTGCTGTCTCTTGTGCTTGTGTATAGCATAGTCATTCCTCCGTTTTGAAAACTACTTTCAGTCATGATATCACACTTTTTTACGTGTGTAAAACATAATTAAAAAAATTTTGGGCATTTTTATAAAAAATCTTTTCAAGAAGCGTTTTTTCAAATCCCTTTTGTGAGAGATAATTATAGATCTTATCAACTTTTTCAATTGAATTAAGCTCTGTATTCATTTTTGCACCATCAAAATCGCTGCCAAAACAAATATTATCTTCTCCTCCGAGCTCCAAAGCATGATAAATATGTTCATAAATCAGTTCAAAAACATTGCCGTCACCAAGGAACTCAGGGTAAAAGCATATTCCCATAATTCCACCGAGATCAAACAGCGCTTTTATCTGCTCATCTTTAAGATTGCGCCTGTGACCGCAGAGAGAAAAGCAATTGCTGTGCGTTGCAACAAGCGGCGTTCTTGCAAGTCTTACACAATCATAAAAGCCACTTTCATTCAAATGCGAAACATCAACAAGTATTTTTGCATTTTGAAGCTCTTTTACAGCCTCCTTACCGAAAAAGGTCAAACCTCTTTCTCCCTGAAAAGAGGCTCCGTAGCCAAGTGAATTTGCACCGTTCCATGTTAGCGTAACTGCTTTTACACCACGGTTTTTCCAGTACTCAATATTATTTAAATCGTCGCCGAGACTCACACCGTTTTCTAAAGTAAGGTATTGATGAAAGCAGGAATTACCGAAAGACTTTATGTAATTATAATAATAGTCACAAACAGCCTTAGCTTTGTTAAAAGCAGCAATCGGAGCAACTGAATCATTCATCCAGATTGCAAACAATTGAGAATACTTTTCAAAATTCGCAGCTTTTTCCGGCGTTATTTGCGTGCTTTTTTCACCTGAAAACAAAGCAGTAACGGTGTCGCAGTGCAAATCAAAATAATCCATTAAAATGAACCTCCGAGGCATGAAATATCAAAAGCATTTTTTATATGATTATATTTAACAGTCCCATCAGCACAATATAAAAGCTCTATCACGTCAAACATCGGTGTTTTTTCAATTCTGTGAGCCTGGAGATAACGCATTGCGGTGAGCACTAACTTACGCTGCTTTGAATAACCCACAGCCTCGCGCGGAAGTGTTTTGCTGTTGCTGCTGCGTGTTTTAACTTCAACAAACGCAATGCAATCGGCAGTTTCGGCGATTATATCGATTTCACCGTTACGGGAATGATAGTTTCTTGCCGTAACTCTATAACCTTCCTTAATAAGAATCTTGCAGGCAATATTTTCTCCACGGTCACCGATTCTTTTACTTTCCATTTTCTTCACCGAAAAGCTTTTTCAAAAATGTTCTTCTGTGTTCGTCACATATTCCGAACTCATCTATTTTTTCGTAGTGCAGTTTAGTACCATAGCCCTTATGCTTTGCAAAGCAAAATTCCGGATACTTTTTGTCAAGTTCTTTCATATATCTGTCCCTGGTAACCTTTGCAAGGATCGAGGCGGCGGCAATTGAAATGCATTTTGCGTCTCCCTTTACAATAGTTATCTCCTCGCAATCGAGTCCCGGCTTGCGGTTTCCGTCAACCAAAGCAAGATCCGGCTTTTCCGGGAGCATATCAACGGCGCGGCGCATTGCGAGAAACGTTGCCTGCAAAATATTTATCTCGTCAATTTCTTTTGCCGTAGACATGGCAATACCGTAAGCAACTGCCTTTTCAACAATTACGTCGAACAGTGCCTCACGCTTTTTTTCACTCAGCTTTTTAGAGTCATTAATACCGTCGATGCTGCAATCAACCGGCAAAATAACGGCAGCGGCACAAACAGGACCGCAAAGCGGACCGCGGCCCGCCTCGTCAATGCCGCAAATGAGCCTATAGCCCTTTTCATAGTATTCTTTTTCAATCTCGTAATTCATTTAAACACCACATTATCAGATTCAGAAAAAGCGGCAGGTTCCCCTGCCGCTTTAAAAATTTTAATATTAAAGAACCTTGCAATAATTGAAGATTGAAGCAGGGAGCTCATCTTTATCGGCTGAAACCGTAAATGTAAATTTCTTATCCTGTGCCTCACCGAGTTCATAAACCTCTTCAAGGAATTTTGAAAGCTCGTTATAATCCCTTCCGCCGATTCTGAGTGTAGCATCAACAAGAACATCGGTGATGTCATGGTTGCCTGCACAAACACCTGCAAGGAAGCCATAAAAAGCATTATATCCCTTGATTTCAAAATCATCGGTAGCGATAAGTCTTGCTCTGTAATTAACGTCATATGTCAATTTGGTTTCTTTTTCAACGCAAATAACATTACCTTTTGAGGTTTCGATTGCTTCGTTTACACAAGCGATAAGGTGCTTGGTCTTGCCGGAGCCTTTGTGTCCTAAAATAAGAGAAATCATTGAAATCTCCTCCTTAATATAATTTCCACATCCGTGGATTTTTACAGTCTTATTGTATCACATAGAAAGCCTTTGTTCAAGACTTTCTTTTTCTTTTTCATAGCCGGGTTTGCCAAGAAGCGCAAACATATTCTTTTTATAGCTTTCAACTCCGGGCTGATCAAACGGGTTTATACCGAGAACATAACCGGAAATTGCACATGCCTTTTCAAGAAAATATATAAGATAGCCGAGATTTTCTTCATCGGGCTTTTCAATATTGAGAACAATATTCGGAACTCCGCCGTCATTATGAGCAAGAACCGTACCCTCAAATGCTTTTTCATTGACAAAAGACATCGATTTTCCGGCAAGGAAGTTAAGTCCATCAATATTTCCGGCTTCTTCCTTAATATAAAGCTCTTTTTGTGGCTTTTCAAAATGGAAAACGGTTTCAAACATGAGTCTTTCGCCCTGCTGGATATACTGACCGAGGGAATGAAGATCGGTTGAAAAAATAGCCGATGTTGGGAAAAGCCCTTTGCCTTCTTTTCCTTCGCTTTCGCCGAAAAGCTGTTTCATCCATTCGTTCATCATAGTAAAACACGGCTCATACGCGATGAACATTTCAGTGCACTTACCCTTGTTATAAAGCGCATTACGCAACGCAACATATTTGTAGCAGTCATTTTCTTCAATGGAAGTGCTCATAAGCTCCTTTGCAGCTGAAGCAGCACCGCTCATAAGTGCGTCAATATCAATCCCTGCAGCAGCTATAGGAAGAAGTCCGACAGCGGTCAAAACCGAATATCTGCCGCCGACATCATCAGGAACAACAAAGGTCTGATAGCCTTCTTTGTCTGCGAGCGACTTGAGGGTACCTTTTGATTTATCCGTTGTAACGTAGATTCTGCCTGCTGCGCCCTCTTTGCCGTACTTTTCAATGAGCATCTCACGAAAGACGCGGAAGGCAATCGCCGGCTCTGTTGTTGTGCCGGATTTTGAAATAACATTGACTGAAAAATCCTTGCCGTCGCAGATTTCAATGAGTTCCGAAAGTGCGGTTGAGCTTATACTGTTGCCGGAAAAATAAACCGCCGGCGTTCCTTTGCGAAGTGCATTATAATTCTGAGATTTAATGAACTCAATAACAGCCCTTGCTCCGAGGTATGAACCGCCGATACCGATAACAACAAGGATCTCGCTGTCGTTTGCAATCTTCTTTGCAGCAGCTTTGATTCTTGAAAATTCGTCTTTATCATAGTCTAACGGCAGGTCTACCCAGCCTGTAAAATCACTGCCTGCACCGCTTTTTTCATGAAGCATGGTGTGTGCATTTTTAATTTTTTCGGCATATAAATCTATTTCACTTTCCGTCAAAAAAGAAGAGACGTACTTGTCTGTTAATTTTACTGACATTACATATTCCTCCAACATCGGTATGACATAACTGTGCTGTCTGCCGCAAAATGGTTTATTTGTGTATTTTAATACATTTGTAAAAATTTGTCAACTGTTTAGCACTTTAAATCGTTTTAATTGAGTTTGGTTGTATTGCTTTCAGCCGTACCTCTTGTTAAATCGGTGCCTTTTTTCGATTCATCAGTGGGCTTGACGCTCTGCGTTTGTGAAGTCGCTGTCTCCTCGCCGTTCATATCGCCATTTTCACACCTAAAGCAAAGTGATGACAGCAAACGTTTCATCATATCTGTCAATGTCATTTTCCTTACGGCAAACGGAGCTGTAAGCGAATAGCTTGCCACCTTTTCTTCTCCGATAAAAAAGCTGACGGAACCAAGCATCTGTCCCTCCTCGACCGGAGCTTCAACATTCACGGCAAGGTCAATTTTTGGCTCAAGTTTTGTTCCTTTTCCGCTTTCAAGCGTCATTGGGAGTATCGTTTCAAGCTTTGGTGTAATTTTATTTTCCACACCGCGTAAAACCGTAACATCGGTAATCAGTTTTTCATCGACCTTCGGTGTAACAGTTTCATAATTTGCAAAGCCCCAATTCAACAGCGATTTTGCACCCTCAAAACGATCCGTACTGTTCTCGGCGCCGAGAACAACCGCAACAAGGTGCAAACCGTTCCGCATTGCACTCGCAGAAACGCAATGTCCTGCCTTTGAGGTCGTTCCGGTTTTAAGTCCGGTTGTGCCCTTATAAAAACGAACAAGCTTATTCGTATTAACAAGTTCAGTTGCTCCGGAACGCAGCTGATCCATCCATACGGTTGTATAATTCATTATTCTCTCGTGCTTCAGCAGCTCACAAGACATCAAGGCAATATCATATGCACTTGTCAAATGCTCTGTTGTGTCATCGTCAAGACCTGTGCAGTTTTCAAAATGCGTATCGTTCATTCCAAGCTCTTTTGCACGCTCATTCATGAGTTTTACAAAACCCTCTTCGCTGCCTGCAATATACTCCGCAAGAGCTGTGCAGGCATCATTGGCACTGCCGATTGCCGAAGCTCTGAGAAGCTCGTCAACCGTCATTGTTTCTCCCTCTTTCAGCCATATTTGCGAACCGCCTTTTCCTGCCGCTACCGTACTTGCCGTAACATTATCGGTCAAGTTGATTTTTCCGCAGTCAACATTTTCAATGACTAAAAGCAACGTCATGATTTTCGTAACGGAAGCGGGATACAGTCTTTCATGTTCATTACTGCCAAGCAAAAGCTTTTTTTGAGAAACATCCATAAGAACATAACTTTTTGACTTAACGGATACGTTTTTATTATCTTTCTCGGCAGATGATAGCATTGTGAGCGACGATATCATTATTATAATGCAAAAAATTATTGAAAATATTCTTTTCATGTCATCAACTCCTCACAATTATATATGATAAAATGCAGAAAAATAAAACAAAGCTGTTGAAAAGAGGACAAGTTTGTTTTATAATTTGATGATACAGTGGGTTATTCTGCTGAAACATATCAAGTTTGCGAGGATATCAATGAAGTTTTCTTTTTATACGCTCGGATGCAAGGTCAATCAATATGAAAGTCAGGCTCTGGGCGAGTTGCTCATTAAATTCGGATATGAAGCGACCTCTGACGGCGAGCCTGCCGATGTCTATATCATCAATTCATGCACGGTCACGGCGGAGTCCGACAGAAAGACACGCCAGGCCGTCCGCAGATTTAAGCGAAATAATCCCGGAGCCGTCGTTGTGTTGACCGGCTGCATGCCGCAGGCATATCCGAAAGCCGCTGAAAGCTTGGCGGAAGCCGATATAGTAATCGGCAACAAAAATAACGGTGAGTTGCCGGAACTGCTGGAGGCGTTTTTACGCGACAGACAGCGCCGTGTGGCAACATCGCAGCACAATACCGGTGAAGAGTTCGACATCTGTCCGGTCACATCTTTCAACGAGAGAACACGGGCATATGTTAAAATTCAAGACGGCTGTAATCGATTTTGCTCATATTGCATCATTCCCGTTTCTCGGGGACGTGTACGCTCAAAGCCGCTTAACATTTTAAAATCCGAGCTTGAATCACTGGCCTCTGCCGGATACAAAGAGGTCGTCCTTGTTGGAATAAACCTCTCATCATATGGTCAAGACATCGGAGAGGGCTTTCCGAGTGCTGTTGAACTCGCCTGTTCGGTCAAGGGCATTGAACGTGTACGCCTCGGCTCCCTTGAGCCGGATCATCTGACACATGATGTTGTTGAGAGGCTTTCAAAATGTAAAAAGCTTTGTCCGCAGTTTCATATTTCACTTCAAAGCGGCTGCAACAACACTCTCAAGCGTATGAACCGGCATTACACCGCAGAAGAATTTAAAGAGCTTTGCGATTCTCTCCGTCAGCATTTCGATGATTGCGCATTGACAACAGACGTGATGGTTGGCTTTTGCGGCGAAACCGAGGGAGACTTTGAAGAAAGTCTGAATTTTGTCAAATCAATAGGCTTTGAAAAGGTTCACGTCTTTCCATACTCAATAAGAACGGGTACAAGGGCGGAAAAAATGGACGGTCATCTTCCGAAGGCCGTCAAAGAAAAACGCTCAACCGCCATGATTGAGGAATGCGAAAAAGCGCGCCAGAGATTTCTCGCCTCTCAGGTTGGAAAAATTTTTCCCGTTCTTTTTGAAAGTAAAGAACGGGACGGTATGCTTCTCGGGCACACAGCAAATTACACGCCTGTTAAGGTTCTTGCCGATCGTAATCTTTGCGGAAAAATAGCAGACGTCAAACTCACCGGAGTAGGCGCGGATTGGAATATCGGAGAAGTCATTTAATCGATTACGAATATCGGGCTTGTTTGCTCACGTGAACAGCCCGATATTTTTTTTGAAAAGAGCGAATACAGATCGGTACATGAGCACTCGAGAGAATAAATTTTTTTGCCGTAATCCGACAGACTTGAAACCTGTGAGTATCTTGAAATAATCGGCAGAACACAGTTGCTGTTTTTGATTATTTCCGCTCCCTTTTTATTCATTGCCAAAACCTTGACATATGGCGGCGTCTTTTTGGCGATATCGGCAGGAATTTTAAGAAAGCAAGAAAAAACTGCACGTCTCACCGCCGCGAGCGTTATACTTTTCACCTTAACGGCTTTGATGAGCTCATCGAACGAAGTTGCATTTCTCGACGCACGATAAAGCCGCATGGCAAGACCGTTTTCATCAGAAATAAACGCCCACATTTCTTCCTGACTCATCTGCCGCAAAAAGCTCAGAATCACCCTCTCGGCGTTTTCGACTCTTTGAGGATACAACCCTTCCCTCTCGCGCAAAGTTAAACCTTCAAGCATAGCACTCGGAATAAAATTTTCAAGTTCATTAACATTTTCAAGCCGTCTGAGAGCTGCAGCACTGGCAATGTAACTGTTAAAAGGATTTTCGTCAGAATGTTTTGAACCGCTTCTTTTTATCGAAAGATACTCAAAAGCAATGTTCATTTTTTTGCTCTGACGTATATATTCAACGGCAAGCGTATTATTTGGCTCATCTAAAACAGCGGCAATTTCTTCTCCGCAAAGGGTGCACACGGCTTTTCTTAGCGCCGCGGGATATGTAAGACCTCGCGACATTTCTCCTTTTATATGCGTACCTATTTCCGATGAGTCAACCGCCAATGCTGCCTTTTCAAGAATTTTTACATTATCGGTTTCGCAGCCAAACGAAAGCATATCTGTCTTTAAAGCTGAGAGGAGATATACACCGCATGCAGCGAAGTTTTCTGCCGATGAGCACGCCCACGGAGTCGGCAATTCAATAACAAGATCTGCGCCGCAAAGCACGGCAGCCTTTGCCCTTGTCCACTTATCGACAACTGCCATATCTCCGCGCTGAACATAATTCCCGCTCATTGCGCAAACTATGTGCGTTGCATTTTTTTGCGTCTGCTCAAGTTGATACAAGTGTCCGTTGTGAAACGGATTGTATTCACATATAATTCCGGCAACTTTCAAGTTCTCATCTCCTCTGTGATTCATTTTATTTGTGAGCAACTGTTTTGTCAAGAAAAAGAATCCGCCGGGGCAAGCTCTGCGCCGGCGGATTTTGTTAGGTTGATGTTATGATCTCGGTACGAAAGATTCACAGTCAACGCACTGACAAACTTTCGGATCGGTTTCATGTGAACCGATTGAAACCTGATTAAGTGTGCAGTAGTTTTCGGAATGACAATGATGAGCACATTTTTCAACAGTGCAGCCGATTGACTTGTTAGCATCGTTACAGTTCATAAAAATACCACCTTTATAAAAATACAGCCCGAACAGCCGAAGCATCATCAGCTGTCCGAGCCTATTTTTATAATTTACAAATCAACGCAAATTATTCGCCTTTTCCCCAGTTTCCGATATCCTTAAAGTTTTTATAAATTCTGTCAATTATTTTTACAAAGCCATTTATAAAGTTTTTAAGGAACTTGATAAAGTTATCCCAAATCGTTTCATTTGCCTCAGAAATATTCTCGATCATATAATTTGAAAGTTCGGGAACAAGATCTTTCAAATTTCCGCAGAACATTCCGTCGGTAACCTTAATAAGCCTGTCTTTTTCCTTGCTGTCAAGCTCAGAATTTGAGGTAATTTTACCCTTAATTCCGTCAACAGCTGACGGATTGGTTGAATGTTTTCCAACAAGGTTGAGGTAAATCATGAGATAAAGAAACAGCTCAACTGTATCTCTTGAGTTCGCAAATCTATAAACAGGAGGAGTGACAAACTGAAGCTTGCTTGTATTGCTCTTGTCATTATTATTTGCGATAAGATTAAGAAGACCCTTGAAAGTGAGCAACTCTTCCTCGGTAATTACACCGCTGGCAATTTTGATACTGAAAAGAGCCTTAACCGGTTCATAGAAGAAAAGAGTGTAAGTTCTTGCAAAAGCCCAAACAACGTCAAGAAGATAATTGACCGGTCCACGCTCAAGAACAGACGTAATAATTGCTTTCAAAAGAAATCTTGAAACGATCTTGGCGTTGCGGATATCTCTTTCCGGCGCGGGAAGCTCGCTGAATCTGACGCCGAAAGTATAAAGAAGCGGTTTATAATTGAGCGATCCGTTGCTGCACCAGTTTTTCTGAATGAGATCAACAAGACCACTGCGCTCGCAGATAGTGTCATAGAATGTGTCTTCGTTGTCTTCAACGACCGGCACATCAAAGGTTATGGTCTGATCGGTATAGTTTTCATAAAAGAGATGACCGATAAAGTTACAGATTCTTGTTGCATTCTTATCGCTGTAAAGCTTATTACCCTCTGCATGATTCTTAATGATCTTCAGCAGCATAAGGTTAAGATTACCTTTGGCAAGCGCCATATCATTGCGGATATTCTCTGTTTTGAGTGTCTTTCCGCAGTCCGGGCACTTATTATCGGGTACGCTTTCCTTAGGAAATTCCTTTTTGCAGTTTGTGCACTTCGGATTGGCAGAGGAAGGCAGAGTCGCCCAGAACAAATCGTCGGTGCTATTATAAAGGAAATCGAGAGAAAGACCGAACATATATACGTTCTGCGCAGTACCGCTCTGAATCAGCGCTTCAATGTCATACTGACCGTCTTCTCCATAATAATCCTCAGGGAGAACGCTGTCATCAAAGTTGTAATCCTCAAGAGCCTTTTGAAAATCGATTTCATTGATCTTGTCGGTAACAAGCTCCGAAAGGTCAAAGCCGAAATCGCCGACGCCGCTGCCATCGGCAGCAAGCGCAACAGTTCCGAAAGATGAAACCGCAAGAATCAAAGACAAAACGACACAAAGTAATTTTTTCATATAAACAACTCCTTTTTGTAAACATAAGGGCATTTTGTTCATAATTAGTTTAACATTTTATCGTTGCTGTGTCAACACCAAATACAATTGTCATCAAGTTTTTTCGTGATTTTTACCGTATTTTCCTTGCAAGGGCGCGCAAAAAATGGTAATATATCAACAGTGAAGCAAATATCCATACATGGAAGGGAGCGTATTTTTGTGAGAATTATTACAATCAGCAGGCAATTCGGTTCGGGCGGACGCGAGCTGGGAAAAAGGCTTTCCGATGAGCTTTCAATCGCATATTATGACAGAGAGATTATATCTGCTGTTGCCAAAAACAGTGAGCTTGATGAAGGTTATGTTGAAAGGATGCTTGAAACCGGAGGTCCCTCGTCTTTTCCGTTCTCTTTCGGACGCTCTTTTGCGTTTACGGATGTCAATCAGCAGAACTACACCAAAATGCTCGTTGCGCAGCAGAGCTTTATTATTCAGCTTGCGCACAAAGGTGAAGATTTTGTAATTGTAGGCCGCAGTGCAGATGTTATTTTGAACGAATACTCGCCGTTTAACATTTTTGTTCACGCGGACATGGATTCAAGGATCGACCGCTGCATTGACCGTGCACCCGAAAATGAAGAAATGACCCGCCGCGAGTACGAAAAACGTATCAAGCAAATTGACTCTGCAAGAGCAAGACACAGGAGCTTTCTTGCCGATTCTCCATGGGGAAAGATGGAAAGCTACCATCTCTGCGTCAACACAACCGGAAAAGAAATCAAAAAGCTTGTTCCCGGTTTGGCGGCATATACTAATACATGGTTTGAAAAATAACACATTTTTCCGGCAACTTCGGTTGCCGGTTTTGTTTTTTGAAGTGTTACTAAATTGTAATGGAAAGTAGCTTTTAAGTGTGATATCATATCAGACGGGGTGTTGTTAATGAATATCTTTCTTCTTGAAGACGATGAGGCAATCGGAATTGGATTAAAGTATTCCCTTGAAAACGAGGGATACTCGGTCACTCTTGCAAAAAGTGTTGCCGAAGCTGTTAAAATAATTGAAAAAGACAGCTTTTCCCTATATATTCTTGACATAAATCTTCCGGACGGAAGCGGATATGATGTCTGCCGACTTGTAAAAAGCCGTGGAGATTTTCCGGTCATATTTCTGACTGCCTATGACGACGAGGTAAATGTTGTTATGGGGCTTGATATAGGCGCCGACGATTATATATCAAAACCATTCCGTGTTCGTGAACTGATTGCAAGAATAAAAAGCGTCACACGCCGCTGCGGAAAAGACAAATCAATGCAAACCGCTCATCTCGGAGATGTTACAGTGAATTTAAACGAAGCAAAAGTTACAAAAGACGGTTCGGAAATTATTCTGACCGCCATGGAGTATCGTCTTTTGCTCACTTTCATAAATAATCGCGGCAAGGTTCTTTCAAGAAACAAGCTGCTTGAAGATATATGGGACGTTGACGGCGACTTTGTGAATGACAACACGTTGACCGTATATATAAAACGTTTGAGAGACAAAATTGAAAGGGATCCGGCATGTCCGACAATTATCAAAACTGTTCGCGGCTTGGGATACATGATTGAAAATGAACGATAAAAACTTTAAAATTACATTTTTCATTTCCTCGGCAGCCGTTCTTTTGCTTTCGGCTTTATGCTTTGGATACGGAATAGTGCCCGGCATCGCCTGCCTGCTTTGCGGCTTTGCTGTCATAACCGTATACACAGTATATACAAAAAGGCGCTTTAACAGGATCTGTAGCCTTAATAACTATCTTGCTGCAGTCTGCTCGGGGAATTTTGACCTTGATTTACCCGATAACAGCGAAGGCGAGCTTTCAATATTGAAAAACAATCTCTATAAAATCATAACCATGCTGAAATATCAAAACGAGGCGCTGAAAAAAGACAAACTGTATCTTGCCGATTCGATGACAGACATTTCTCATCAGCTCAAAACTCCGTTGACTTCAATGATGGTTATGACAGATATAATTAAAGAAGAGCAATCGGCAGAAAAACGTAAGGACTTCGTTGATATAATTCAAAGTCAACTTGAAAAAATGCGTTGGCTTATCCAAAACCTCTTGAAACTCGCAAAGCTTGACGCAGGGGCTGTGGAAATGAACAAAGAAAAGCTTTCGGTTTTAGCCCTTGTTGAAGAAAGCCTCAAACCTTTTCTTGTTGCAACAGATATCCGCGACATTGCAATATCAAAAACAGGTGCCGACTTTTTTGTTCATGGAGACAGCGGTTGGCTTTGCGAAGCTGTTTCAAATATAATTAAAAACGACCTTGAGCATACACCCTGCGGCGGTTCACTTTCTATTTCGTTGAGCAGGACCGCACTTTACGGTCTCATTTCTATTAAGGATAACGGCACCGGAATCGACAAGGAGGACATCAAACACATTTTTGAACGGTTTTATCGCGGCAAAAACTCGTCACCCGACAGCGTTGGAATAGGTTTGGCGCTTTCAAAAACGATAATTGAAAAAAACTCGGGAAAAATTGAAGTTGAAAGTGAAATCGGAAAAGGAACCGTTTTTAAAGTTTATCTCCCGATTTTTCATGAACACACCGAGGAAGATTTAGGCTGATGCTGATTTTAGCCGTATTTCCTCCTCGAAAGTACCGTGATATATTAAGGTGCATATTCACCGAAAGGCAGTATGTTTTCACATGAGTCCGACTCATTTTAGTTCAATTTCTATTATTACTTAATTGTAATCGTTTTGTCACCGAATAGTAAGCTTAGACTTTTATTATATAAGCAACGAGCACGAAGCAAACAGTGTTTCGTTGCTTATCTTTCGTATGAAGGGAGTAATCAAAATGAAAATACTCGAAATCAAAAATCTCTGCAAAACTTACGGTAAGGGCGAAACAGCCGTCAAGGCACTTGATAATGTTTCCTTTTCTGTTGAAAAGGGCGAATTTGTGGCAATAATCGGTCCTTCCGGTTCGGGCAAATCCACCCTGCTTCATATTCTCGGAGGTGTTGACACACCGACAAGCGGCAGCGTTGTCATTGACGGTACCGATATTTCAAAGCTGGACGAAACTGCACTCGCGATTTTCCGCCGCAGGCAGATCGGACTTATCTATCAGTTCTATAATCTCATTCCGATCCTTACAGTTGAGGAAAACATGACCCTTCCCCTTTTGCTTGACGGAAAGAAACCGGACAAAGCCGTTATCAAGGAACTGAGCGAAACACTCGGACTTTCACAGCGCATGAAGTTTTTGCCAAATCAGCTTTCCGGCGGTCAGCAGCAGCGTGTTTCAATCGGCAGAGCACTCATCAACAATCCTGCGCTTATGCTCGCCGATGAACCGACCGGAAACCTTGACAGCAGAAACAGCCATGAGATAATTGCGCTTCTCCGCCGCTTCAACCGTGAGCACGGTCAGACTGTCATAATCATCACCCACGACGAAAGCATTGCTCTTTCTGCTGACCGAACAATCGCAATCGTTGACGGAAAAATCGTTAAGGACGGGGTGAACGGCTGATGAATATTGTAAATAAGCTGACACTGCGTCACCTTAAGCAGAACAAAAGCCGCTCCGTTGTTACAACACTCGGCATTTGCGTTTCGGTTGCAATGATTACCGCTGTTTTTGTTGCGGCGTTTTCACTCATGAATCTTTTCGGCGACTTGAGCATAATTCAGGACGGCAACTGGCACGCAAATACATTCCTGAGCGCTCAGCAATTTGAAAAATTCAGAAACGATGAGCGAATTGACAAAATCGGTATTGAAGTTTTAACAGATGACACCTACTTTGTCCTTAATGATAAAGGCGTCCCGACACAAAAAAGCCTTTACATCAATCGCGAAGACAAAGGGCTCATGGATATGGTCGTTCAAAGCAGTTATGAAGGCAGACTGCCCGAAAACGGCAGCGAAGTAATAATAAACAGAAATCTTCTTGAACGAAACTTTCCCGGCGTCGGTCTCGGCGGAAAAATCACGCTTGCCGTTCCGGACGGTTTTTCCGATGAAAAAGAAGTATTCTTGTTTGATAAAAAGAAAACCGTTTCATATACGGTCGTCGGAATAATGAACAACAACCAACCGCGTTATTTTATCACCCTTGCCTCAACCTCAGACATCGCAAGAGCTTTCAACAAGAACCAAGCGCATGTATATTTCACACTCAAAAAGCTTGATTACAACAGTATACGCACCATCAACGCAATTGACGATGAATATAAAATAACTGCAGAAAATGGAAACATACAGAAAAATACAGACCTTCTGACTTCAAAGTTCGCATTGTCTTCTGACAGCTTTTTCCTGACTACTCTCCTGCCCCTGTGTGCAATATGTCTGGTGCTGATAATCATTGCTTCCGTAATGCTTATATACAATGCCTTCGGAATGTCGCTTTCCGAAAGAGTGCGTTACCTCGGTATGCTTGCAAGTGTCGGAGCAACAAAGAAGCAGAAAAGAGCTTCGGTATATTTTGAAGGTCTGCTCCTCGGCGCAATCGGTATTCCTGTCGGTATAATTGCAGGATTTGTCGGAATCGCAATTACGCTGTATTTTGTCGGTGACAAGATTATTTTATCTGGCGTTTTGTCAGAATCCGCAAAAGACGCCGGTCTGAAATTTACTGCAACGGTCAATCCGCTTGTGATTGTTCTCATCATTCTTTTCAGTGCGTTGACAATTTTCATTTCGCTGTATATCCCAGCTAAAAAAGCATCAAAAATTACTCCGATCGACGCAATCAGACAGAAAAACGACTTTAAGCTCAAAGCGAAGAAAATCCGTTCTTCAAAGCTTATCCGGAGAATCTTCGGATATGAGGGCGAGCTTGCCAACAAGAGCCTCAAGCGTAACCGCCGCAAGACAAATATGATCACGGCTTCGATCGCTCTGTCCGTCATACTGTTCCTCTGCGTCAACTATTTCTGTCAGATGCTGGTTCAGTCGAACGACTATGCAAAAGACGTTCCGTATGACATCATTGTCGGTGTTTCCGTTGAGAACAGACCCAAGCTTGAAAAAATGTTCACGGAAATTGAAGAAATCGACAATGTATACAATTACAGCTCGGATTTTATTACCTATCGCAGTGCCGACAAGGATAACCCGTATTTTAACAAAAACAACTATACTGCCCAGTATAAAAATCTTGTTGAAAATCCGATCAATGTTTGCCTGACAGCCGTTGATGACGATGCTTTTAACCGCCTTTGCAAAGATAACAAACTTAATCCTGATGATTATTATAATCAAAAGAATCTTAAATTTGTTCTCATGGATGACCTGAGAAGAGTTAACGGTAATTCCGGTGTATTCAATTCATCAATAGTCGGTAAAACTTATAACGTAAAATATCTAATAGATGAAGGATATTCAGACGTTGCAAAGTACGACTATGAAATCGGCGGCATTGCAAAATTCGACTCAGATAATTACATCTGTTCACTCAACGGAAAAAGTGTTATATCTCTCTATTGCCCGATAAGTGAGTATCTGAAAAACTATGACAAAATCTATAAACGCTGCTTGGAAAAAGGCAGCGAAGAAGAAATCGATTACATGGAACGGTTTTTCACCACCTACGGAATTAAGGCAAAGAATCACATCGCCGTTGATGAACAACTGGTAGGTATGCTTGATGAGGCAGGAACTGGATACACCCACAGCTACTATGCTCAAAGCTATCAGATGATAAATGCACTGACGTTTGCACTTCAGGTCTTTGTTTACGGCTTCATCACGCTCATCACTATGATTGCAATTGCAAACATAATCAACACCGTTTCAACCGGAATTATGATGAGACGTAAGGAATTTGCAATGCTTAAATCCGTCGGAACCACACCGAAGGGCTTCAACAAAATGATCTGCCTTGAAAGTTTCTTCTACGGCGCAAAAGCTCTCGTCTTTTCAATGCCTATAAGCCTTTTGATCTGCTATTTCATGAATGTTACAGTAGGCTCAAATTCAATTCCGTTCAGCCCGAATCCATGGACATACCTCGGCTGTGCAGCTGTTGTTTTTTCAATTGTCGGTGTTTCAATGTACTACTCGGTCAGGAAACTGAAGGACGATTCAATCGTTGAAACGCTCAAAACCGAAATAAACTGACCGACTCTCCCAATCACATATCAAAACAAAAGAGACAGGCGCATTTTTAGCCTGTCTCTTTTGTTTATTTTTCTTTGTAATAAAGCATACAGTGGCAATAACCCTCAAAATTCGGATCCTTAACTTTTTCGCGAAAGTCCTTACACATACACTTAGTGTCCTCATTTTGTTCACGTATGCATGGGCAATATCCGCCTGTTCTTTTGAGTCCCTCTTTGACGGTTTCTACGACCTTTGTGTTTTCATTGAGCCGAATCTTCATTGTCAGCCCTCCAGAAGTGCAAGAATTTCTTCCTTTTCGTGGTAGCCCGTTGTTGAGTTGACGATTTTACCGCCCTTGATTGCAACAAGCATCGGAATGAACCTGACTTCAAACTTTTCCGCAAGTTCCGGCTCTTCGTCAACGTTGACCTTGCAAACGGTAATTTCATCGTGTTCTTTGGCGATTTCTTCAATTATCGGCGAGACCATCATGCAAGGTCCGCACCACGTTGCCCAAAAGTCAATCAGCACAGGCTGTTCGCTTTTCATTACAACTTCATCAAAATTATCCTTTGTCAGAGTGATCTCCATAATTAAACCTCTTTTCAATTCATTTTTCGGCAGTCAATCTGCCCAGGCACAAAATCCCGGCAGTTACCGACCGTTTATATCCATACGCAGACGTTCTGCATATCTTACTGTTTCCATTGCGTCGGCGGAATATTTATCCGCACCGATTTTTTGAGCATATTCCTCTGTAAGGACAGCACCGCCGACAACGACTTTGCAGCCCGGCGCTTCTTTTCTCAGCAGCTCAATTGTCTCCTCCATTGCCGGAACGGTCGTCGTCATCAAAGCACTCAAGCCTGCAATCGGAGCATTTGACCGACAAACAGCCTCGGCGACCTTTTCTTTTGGAACATCTTTTCCGAGGTCGAGAACATCATAACCGTAGTTTTCCAAAAGCAGCTTAACAATGTTTTTTCCAATGTCGTGAACGTCACCCTTGACGGTTGCAAGAACAACAGGAAACCCGACTTTTGAAGAAGCTGTGCTATCTTTTGAGGAAAGCTTGATCTGCTCAAAAGCGCATTTCGCCGCCTCAGCGCTCATAAGAAGCTGCGGCAAATATATTTTCTTTTGTTCAAATCCTTTTCCGACCTCATCAAGAGCAGGGATAATAATGTTATTGACAATTTCAAGTCCGTCAGTTTCGCCAAGCAGTGTTTTGCAAAGCTCTGAGGAATTACCTTTAAGACCTTTTTTAATTGCTACTTTCAAACGTTCGGCAATACTTTGTTCAGATTGCTGAAAAGACGCGGCATTATCGTTCATCGGTGCATCAACGTTTGAGCAAAAATCAATATACTCAAAAAAGCCTTCGTCAAAGCCTTTGAGAGCGCAATAGTTTTTATAAGCGGACATCATGTCGCGGCTCAGCGGATTGATTATTCCGGCGGAAAGACCGTTTTCAAGTGCCAGCAGGAAGAACGAAGCATTGAGCGCTCCCCTGTTCGGCAGTCCGAACGAAACATTTGAAACACCGAGAACAGTATTGCAGCAAAGCTCTTCTCGAATTGTTTTCAATGCCCCCAGTGTTGTTTGCGCAGCAAAGGGTTCCGCGCTGACTGCCATTGCAAGAGTATCAAAAACAATGTCTTTACGCTTTATTCCGTATTCAGCAGCAACTCGAAGAATCTTTTCGGCAATCCTGACTCTTTCATCAACCGTTTTGGGAATACCGTTTTCGTCAAGCGTGAGAGCAACCACAACACCACCGTATTTTTTGACAAGCGGAAAAACGGCTCTCATGCTTTCTTCTTTTCCATTGACGGAATTTATCATAGCTTTACCGTTATAAAGCCTTAATGCTCCCTCCATTGCAATTATATCAGAGGTGTCAAGCTGCATCGGCAAATCAATTATACTTTGAAGTTCAAAAACCGCTCTTTTGAGCATATCCGCTTCATCAATTCCGGGTATTCCGACGTTGACGTCAAGGACATGTGCTCCGCTTTGCTGTTCGGAGAGACCTTCGCGCAAAATATAGCCTATATCATTTTCTAAAAGTGCCTGTTTAAAGCGGTTTTTGCCCGTTGGATTGATTCTTTCACCAATCAAAACAGGTCGCGCTCCAAAAGTCACCGCATGGGTGTAAGACGAGACGACAGTAAACTTCTTTTCGCTGTTCGGTGTAAAAGGAAGATACTTTGTTTTTTGAACAAGCAGACGTATATATTCATCATCTGTTCCGCAGCAGCCGCCAAGAACATTTACTTCGAGCATGGCAAATTTTACCATTTCATCGGAAAAATCTCCGGCATTTACATCAAAAACGGTTTTGCCGTCAACGCTTTTCGGCATTCCGGCGTTTGGTTTCATAATTACCGGAACAGATGCCGCTTTAATAATCTTTTTTGCAACCGACTCAAGCTGCTTGGGTCCAAGCGAACAGTTCGCACCGATCGCATCGGCTCCCATACCTTCAAGCATGGCAACCATCGCTTCCGGTGTTGCTCCGGTCATAAGTTTTCCGTCTTCCGAGTATGCATTGGTAACAAAAACAGGGAGCGTACTGTTCTCCTTGACAGCAAGCAAAGCAGCCTTTGTTTCATACGAATCGTTCATAGTTTCAATGACTATGAGATCGGCGCCGTACTTTACACCGAGTCTGACAGTTTTTGCAAACACCGAAACAGCGTCTTCAAAATCAAAGTCTCCAAACGGTTTTAAAAGCTTTCCTAGAGGACCTATATCGAGTGCGGAAAATTTCTCCTGTTTACCAAAAGATTGTTCTGCGGCGGAGCGTACATTTTCAAACGCGGCTTTAATAATAGCTTCAAGCTCATTATCTGAAAAGTTCAAACTGTTCGCGCCGAACGTATTTGCGCAAACTATATTGCTGCCGGCGTCATAGTACTTTCTGTGTACATTTTGAACAACAGCCGGGTGTGATATATTCCAACTTTCCGTGTGTTCGCCGGGTTTTAATCCCTCTTTTTGAAGGAAAGTACCAAATCCGCCGTCAAGATACAATCTTTGACTCTTTAATAAATCAAGAACACCCACAAACACACTCCCTTTTCGGTAAATTACTTATCACATATGCCGATAATAGCCGTAACAGATTTTGAAGGTGACATCATGAGATTATCTCCGAGACTTACTCCAAGCAGTTTTGCGCTGTCAAGCGCAGGTAACAAGTCTCTTTGAATCTCAATAGACAAATCACCGTACCCCGGGCTGAATCTCGGTTTCAATTTGAATCCCTGTTTTTCAAAATCTGCTTTAATGTCTTTGTTGAAAGCGTCGCAAAGACTTTCAACACGCTCACTTCCGAGTGCCTGAAGACAAAGTGCCTTGGCCGGTGACAAAAGAGCTTCTTTTTTAATCAACCTGTCAAGTCCGTGCCCGACCGTTGCAGCAAAAACAATTATTCTGCCGCAGCCTCTGAGATTGACTGAAAGAGCATGGCTTTTTGTTCTTGCAAATCCCAATTCAAGCTCATCACCATTGGCGAAAATATTAAAGAATGAATAACTGACCTTGTATGACAGCTCGCTTTCACTCTCCGCAATACACAAATCAAGAAGTTTTTCGGTCGTCTTATCAGGCTGACCGCATGACATGTATCGAAAAACCTCGCGACGGTTCACAGGTATACTTTTATATATTTTAACAAACACTTCATTCATATGTTTTGCCCAAAATATTTGATAAATTCCGATATATTCCCTCAGCAACATCGGGCTTGTTCATCGAATAGACATGAACATTGCTCACACCGTTTGCAAAGAGGTCTATTATCTGATCTGTTGCATATGCAATACCGGCTTGTTTCATAGCGTCGGGATCAGAACCAAATCTGTCAACGATGCTCTTAAAACGTTGCGGAACGTGGCAGCCTGAAAGCTTTATAGCCTGCTCCACCTGCGACGCTCTGGTAATGGGCATAATTCCGGCAACAACAGGAACAGTTACGCCGGATTCGCGCAGACGGTATAAAAAGCTGTAGAGCAAGCTGTTGTCAAAAAACATCTGTGTTGTAAAGAACTCGCAGCCGGCCGAAACTTTAGCTTTTAAATACTTAATGTCTTCGCTGCTGTTCTTGCTTTCCGGATGAATTTCCGGATAGCAGGCAGCGCCCACGCAGCATTCGGGATATATTTCCTTAACTTGAGCAATAAGTTCGGTTGCGTGCTGATAATCCCATGCACTTCTGTCGCAGTCAAGCATATCTGCAGGCACATCGCCGCGAAGAGCAAGTATATTTTCAACTCCGCTTTGCTTAATCGCTTTAATCTGATGTTCAACAATTTCTTTAGATGAGGAAGCGCATGTCAAATGCTCAAGAGTTTCCACACCGTAGCATTTTTTTATTGTTTTTGCAATATCAAGCGTGTACTCGCTCGTGCCGCCGCCTGCACCGTAAGTAACACTCATAAAGGCAGGTTTGAGTGCGGCAATTTCTTTGACCGCTTTTTCAACACTCTCAAGTGAAGTTCTCTTCTTTGGAGGAAAAACTTCAAACGAAACTGACGGTCTGTTATCGTTCAAAATATCGGAAATTTTCACAATATCACCGCTTTGCTGATTATTTGATTACACCGGTTTTGTCCTTTTGAATTACGTCATGTGCACCGCCCTCAACAATGCTCGTTGCCGAAACAAGGGTAATCTTAGCTTTTTGCTGAAGCTCCGGGATTGAAAGCGCACCGCAGTTACACATAGTGGACCTAACCTTTGAAAGTGAAATGGCAACGTTGTCCTTTAAGCTTCCGGCGTACGGAACATACGAGTCAACGCCTTCTTCAAAAGAAAGCTTTTTGTCTCCGCCGAGGTCATAGCGCTGCCAGTTTCTCGCTCTCGCAGAGCCTTCGCCCCAGTATTCTTTCATATAAGTTCCGCCGATACTGATTTTATTTGTAGGACTTTCATCAAAGCGTGCAAAATATCTTCCAAGCATTACAAAGTCCGCACCCATTGCAAGTGCAAGTGTGATATGGTGATCATAAACAATTCCGCCGTCTGAGCAAACGGGAACATAAATTCCCGTTTCTTCAAAATACTCATCTCTTGCCTTGCAAACATCAATGAGTGCAGTGGCTTGTCCGCGACCGATACCCTTTGTTTCGCGCGTAATACAGATTGAACCTCCGCCAATACCTACTTTAATAAAATCCGCGCCACACTCGGCAAGAAAACGAAAACCGTCTGCGTCAACAACGTTGCCCGCTCCGACCTTTACGCTTTCGCCGTAATGCTCACGAATCCATTTTATGGTAAGTCTCTGCCACTCGGAAAAACCCTCAGAGGAATCGATGCAAAGTACATCTGCACCGGCGGCAATCAACGCCGGAACTCTTTCTGCGTAATCGCGGGTATTGATGCCGGCACCGACAACATAGCGCTTATTGGAATCAAGCAATTCATTCGGATTCATCTTGTGCGAATCATAGTCTTTTCTGAAAACAAAATGGCAAAGTCTCTGCTCTTCATCAATAATCGGCAGAGCATTAAGCTTATTATCCCAAATTATATCGTTTGCTTCCTTGAGGCTTGTCCCTTCTTTTGCATAAACAAGCTTTTCAAACGGCGTCATGAATTCGCCAACCTTTGTGTCGCCGCTCATTCTGCTGATACGGTAATCACGGCTTGTAACTATGCCGAGAAGCTTGCCCTTTTCTGTTCCGTCATCTGTTACGGCAACAGTCGAATGACCGGTACTTTCTTTCAAGGCTATTATATCCGAAAGAGTTGCCGTCGGCGCGACATTTGAATCGCTCGTGACAAAGCCGGCTTTATGATTCTTTGCCTTTAAAACCATTGCGGCTTCATCTTCAATCGTCTGTGAGCCATAAATAAAAGAAACACCGCCCTCTTTTGCAAGCGCAACAGCGAGCCTGTCGCCAGAAACCGACTGCATAATGGCGGATACCATGGGTATATTCATTGTTATTGATGACTCCTCACCCTTTTTGAAGCGCACAAGCGGCGTTTTAAGGCTGACGTTCGCAGGAATGCATTTGTCAGACGAGTAACCGGGTATAAGCAGATATTCATTGAAAGTGTGTGAAGGTTCATTGATAAAAAAAGCCATAACATACCTCCGGCATCAATAGATTTTGAAATAGCCGAGCCTTGCAGAAACTGCAAGGCACGGCGTATGATTTACTGAATTTTATCACAACAAAAATGCCTTGTCAACAATCGAAATGATTTTTGATGTGTTTTATATTATAAGCTCACAGCAACTTGGTATGCACTCTTTGTTGCATCGGCTATTTTGCCCACTTTGCCGCAGTCTCCTATTGAAACAACGCTGATTCCTGCCATTTCAAGTTCTTCGGCGAGTTTCTTGTCAGATCTTGAACCGAGCGACAAAACAACACGGTCACAGCGGATTCTGTCCTTTTGCTTTGTTTTTACGTTTTCGGCAACAATAAAGCCGTTTCCTATTTCACAGAGCTTTTCACCGGTCATAAATGAAGCTCCCGCCTTTTTAAGCTTTGGCAAAATATCATCTTTGTGCTGCATCCATGTTCCCGGTGCAAGCTCGTTTGCCATTTCAATTATGCTGACAGAGCAACCGTGTTCCGTAAGATAGTGAGCGGTTTCAAGACCTGTCATGCCTGAACCTATTACAGCCACATTGCAATTTTCAAATGAGACCTTTCCGGAAAGAATATCCTCTGCCGTGCAAACATTTTCCGGCATATAATTGCCCGGGAAATTCGGATTGACAGGGTTACTTCCTACAGCTGAGATAACCTTATACGGCCTTTCTTCTGCGGCAATCTCAGCGGTCAATGCTTGATTGAAAATAAACTTCACCCCGTGCTCGCAGCAGGATTTATAAGCATCTTCAACAAACCAGCCCATTTTGCCCTTTTCCGGAGGCACCGCAGCAAGGTTAATCTGTCCGCCGGGTCTGTCACTCTTTTCATAAACCGTCACATCAAATCCTCTTTGTGCAAGGATATCGGAAACAGTGAGTCCGGCAGGACCAGCACCGGCAACAATCACTTTCAAGTTGCCGCCGTTTTTAGCAAGCTTTTCTCCTTCATGACCGACAAACGGATTAACGGAGCATTCACCGTGATAGCCTATATATGCGTTTTCCTGCATCGATTCAATGCAGTTGAGACAACAAATGCAGCGCTTTACAGTTCCGCCCTCAAGAACCTTTTTTGTCCAGTACGGATCGGCAATCTGAGGTCTTCCGAGGCAGACGAAGTCTTGGCAGCCTTCTTCAAGCTGTTTTTCTGCCTGTTCCGGAGAACGGATTAAATTTGCGGCGAGCACCGGAATCGAAACAGCCTCTTTAACGGCCTTTGCCATATATTTGCGCCAACCGGGTTCAAAGGAAACCGGTTCAAGCCAATAGTTGAAAGTATCATAGCCGGCAGAAGAAACATCAATCGCGTCAACTCCTGCCTGCTCAAGCCGCTTTGCTATTTCTACGCCTGTCTTAAGGTCATATCCCTTACCGGGTTCTCCTATCATTGAGTAGCATTCGTCAACGGTCAGGCGGACAATGATAGGAAAATTCTTTCCGCACTCCGTTTTGATACCGTGGATAATATTCAGAATGAATCTCATTCTGTTTTCAAGAGAACCGCCGTATTCATCTGTGCGCTGATTGGTAACGGGACTGAGGAACTGCTGAAGCAGGTAACCGTGAGACGAGTGAAGCTCAACACCGTCACAGCCTGCTTTGAAAACACGAACCGCACCGTCAACAAACTGCTGTTCAAGCTCTTTAATTTCTTTGTGGCTGAGTGCTCTGACTCTTCCGGCGGCAAAATATGCGGGCGGACATTTTGAAGGGGCAACAGATGACGGAACAATGTCATGTTTTAGGAGTGTTGGTCCAACCGCCGGAGTCAACTTATAAAGCAACTTTCCGTAAATACCCTTTGTCAACCGCTCAGCCTTTATCGAAAGCGGAACTGTACCCACAAGCAGACCGACATTTTGCCGTCCTGGATGATGAAGCTGAACAAAAAACTTTGCACCGTGCCGCTGGATCCTTTTCGCCATTTCCGCAAGGGGTTTGATGTGGTAATCGTGACTGACAGCAAGCTGAGCAAAAGCTGCTGCACCGTTGACATCATTGACGCGAGTAATCTCGGTCATAATCAGACCTGCTCCGCCCTTTGCACGTTCCTCGTAGTAATTCATCATTTTTTCGGTAGGCTTTCCGTCAAACTGACCGAAGCCCATGAGCATCGGCGGAAGAACAACACGGTTTTTGATTTCAACGTTACCGATTTTCATTGGACTTGAAAGAATTTTATAACTCATAGTTTACCTCATTTCTTCATGGCAGAAAGACGCTTCACGTTTTCCTTAAACTCATTGAACTTTCTCTTTTCGAGTCCCCAATAGATATTGCGAACAAACGGGGCAAATTTCATGAGCTGCTCTGCAAAACCGAAAAGCGCACACGGACTGACAGTATTCTTGCCCTTCTCGATTCCGTCAACCATCTTTTTTGCAACAACTGTAGGCTGCTGAACCGGAAACGGCTTTTTAAACTCAATCTCATTGGCTGCTTTGAAGAATCCCGTATCCGTTGCAACAGGATAAAGACACGTAAGCTGAACATTGTCCGGCTTTTCGAGCCTTATGCCCTCTTGAAAGCCTTGCATTGCGAACTTTGAAGCAGAATAAATGGTAAATCCGGGCATTGCCATTTTTCCTATAGCAGAAATCGTAATGGCAAAGACACCTTTCCTGCCGTCAAGATACTTCACATACTTCTGATATGAATAAATCGGTGAAAAAACATTGGTTTCAAACATTGCGGCTACTCTGTCCCAGTCGGCGTAATTTACCTCCTCATAATACGGATAGCCTGCATTAGCATAAAAAATATCTATTGAACCAAGCTTTTCAATGGCAGTTTCAAAAATTTCATCAACAGCTTTTTTTGAGGAAACGTCAATTTGCATAGGAATGACCTTATCTTTGTCAAATCCGATTATTCTGTCAATGTTTTTGTCAACAGCAAGAATTCTGTTGTCACCGAGAACTAACAATCTCAGAACCTCGAGTCCTATTCCGCTGTTGCAGCCTGTCAAAACAATGTTTTTTCCGTTTATCATCTGAATACAACCTCCAAAATACTTAACATTATTTTAATCTTAACATATAAACACATGTAAATCAATAAATCCAAACAAAAAACGGCAGTCCGTTTTGCAACAGACCGCCGTACAAGCATTGTATCAATAGCCTTTAATAGTTCTGACTAGTTCAACAATTACCTTGGCGAAAGGCCAAAAAATGTTATAAAGCATTTCAAAGAGACTTTTTATTCCTGTTTTTGTCAGAATATTGTCAGTGTCTTTGTCAAGCAATTTGTTGAAATCGCTGACACGGTCTGCGGCAACATAAGGATTTTCGCTGTCAAACTCCGGTGCACTGCCATTCATTATGGTAAAGTTGAAAAGTCTCTCTCCCATCGGAGTCGGACTGCCAATGAGAACATAGTCAACTACCAAATCGAAATTGGCTCGCGAAACCGCAGGAACATCGCCTTTAAAGCTCACTTCAATGCTTTCACCCGGCTCAAGGAGCTTTGTGAAAATCGAATCGTTGAAACGCAAATCCACTCCGCGGGCAGAAACCGACATGATTTTCATCTTGTACTTATCGGAAAGATTTTTAATAACAACCGATGTGTCATTTGAAGCAACATATCCCTCGGTACTGTTATTAAACATTGCATGAACCGAGTGAGATTTATTTGTTGTTGCGTGAAACTGCGGATAATCGGCAGATGAATGAACATCCTTGATTTTTTCAGTCAGAAGAAGAGTCTTGAGAAGCTCAGCAGTATAGATATCCTTATAAATCATGCCGTGATAAAAATTTTCCACAAACCACGTGTGCTCGGGAAGATATGACGTTGAAGCGTCAACTGTCATTGAAGGTGAAACCTGATAGAATCCGGTATCAACCTTTTGCGTATATCCGTCAGCAAACCTCTGACCCAAAGGAGCAGCCGTTGCTCCTGTAGAAGAAGCAATAGTGATTATTCCGTCTGAGCTTTCGTTAAGACCGGTAACAATTTTGTTATCATAGCCGGCAACTATATAAACATCCGTTCCTGCATTCTGTGCGCGCTTAAAGCCGTTTGAAAAGTCCGGCATAACTTTGTAGTGCATATAATCGCTCTTTTTGATAAGCTCTGCGCTTTCAACCGGATCGAGCAGTTTTGCTTTAAGTTCCTCATAGTACTCTGTCGGGCAAAAATCCCAAATACTGCCCCAATATCCGAGTATTTCATAAACATATGGAAGCATTGCATTGAGCACTTCATCAAGAAAACCGAGTTCGTTTGCTCTGACAAGCCAGTTATAATCGACCTCCTCCATCATTCCGTGTTCAATGAAAGTAAGAAGACCCTCTTCATCAAATTCAATGTCTCCCGCAAGAATATTATAGGCAAGACCTGCGCCGCCAAGGGCAGGAACAGTCATAACGGCGTTGTTTACATCACCCTTCTCACCGTAAAGAGTAAGATATGTACCGGTAACCTGACCGCCGTGCGAGACAGCAAAAATATTTACCTTGTCCTTGCCGGTGTACTCCTTAACCGATTGAATAAACTCATCAAGCTGCTTTGCACAAAACGGCGCGCCCATTCTGAAATCACAGTTGAAGTTAAATATATTCTCATCGCCGATATATTCTGCATATTCGCCCATAATTTCAGTCTCATGCTGATAAATAAGATCACCGTCATATTGCTTCAGCATTTCGGCACGGTTACTCTCTTTTGCCGTAACACAGTATCTTTGCAGCGGATAGACACTTGAGCCATCCGGATTGCACGCCATATCATAATAGAGCTTTGTAAATTCGCGACCGACAGTCTGACCAAGAGCTTTTCCGTTTCCGGTTGCGAGTGCGCCGATGTCAATTCCTACTTCGGCAATATTTTTAAGAACAGCTGCAATGATCTCGTCAAAGTCAATGCCCCAGACGTGAACCTTGTTGCCGTTTTTGTCAATTCTGTATTGTGCCGATGAGCTGTAACCCGGAACAACGATAACCGGGTAACCATTGTATTCGCTCTTGTCAAAAGCGGCAGAGGCAGCCCACACCGACGAAAAAATCAGGCAAAGGCACAATAAAACGGAAATGAGTTTTTTCATTATATTTCCTCCTAACAGCAACGCTGCAAAATTTAACAGTTTATTTTATCATTATATCAAAGATTTTACAATGAGATTCAATTAAACAGTGCTACAAAAAAACAGACCGCCTTTTTGTCAATAACCAACAAAAAGACGGCAATAATCAAGCATATGTTGACAATTAGTTTTTCTTTTTCATCTTTGGAACAAGAAGACAGGCGGCAATCGCCAACACTGCGGCAACAATGAGAACAATAGGAACAATTGTGTCAAGATCATTGTCGCCAGTTTTTGGAGCAACGGTGGTAATTACAGCCGCGTCCGACGCAAAAACCTGAATCAAAACAGCAACACAGCTGAGAATCATAAGAGCTGCAAGAACTATGCAGATAACTTTAATCATTTTTTTGGGAAGCATAAGTCTTTGGACCTTCCTTTATTTTAAATATTTTGTCATATCATCTGACAATGCCGAAAAAATCTCCTCGGCACTCTTTTCATCTTTGCCTCTTGCGGTGAAATATACCTTAATTTTCGGCTCTGTTCCGCTCGGACGGATTATTACGCCGTTTGATTTTTCAAGAGCGTATGCCAAAACGTTTGACTTCGGAAGCTCAATCACGTCAATTTTACCCGTGGAAAGCTCAACCGTCTCGCTCTTTTTATAGTCCGAAGCGAAAAGAACTTTATATCCTGCAATTGAAGAAAGACTGTCTTTTCTGAGCGTTTCCATAATCTGCGCCATTTTTTCCATGCCGCTTTCGCCTTTAAATTCAAAGCTCTGGACACGGTTGAGATAATAGCCGTGCTCGGCATAGATTTCCATCATTTTTTCATAGAGACTGACGCCCTTTGACTTGTAGTATGCAGCCATTTCACAAATAAGCGTTGAGGCAACAACAGCATCTTTGTCCCTTGCGTGAATGCCAGAAAGATATCCGTAGCTCTCCTCCATGCCTACAACAAAACGGTCTGCTTCGCCGTTTGCCTCAAGAGCCGTAATATACTCACCGATATATTTAAATCCGGTGAGCAGCTTTTTAACAGAAGCACCGTATTTCTCGGCAACAACATCAACAAGATCTGTTGTAACAAAGGATTTGACAACAACTGCATTTTTCGGCAATATGCCAAGCTCCTTTCTCCTTGAAAGCAAGTATTCGGCAAGAAGAACACCAACTTCATTTCCGGTCATGAGCTTGTACTCGCCCTTGTCAAGCACCGCAATACCCACTCTGTCGCAGTCCGGATCGGTTGCGAGAAGCAGGTCAGCCTTTTCATTCTCTGTCATTCTGATTGCACATTCAAAGACCTGCTTGATTTCCGGATTAGGATAAGGGCAGGTCGGAAAATTACCGTCAGGGAGCTCCTGTTCCTTTACGACGCTGACATTTTTTATGCCTATACGTTTGAGCATGGCACGTACATGCTTGTTGCCCGTTCCGTTGAGCGGAGTGTAGATCACACGCAGATCTGTTTTCGCCGTTATATCTTTTGAAAGGCAGCACTTTTCAACGCAGTCATAAAACTTTTCAACAACATCAGCGCCGATATATTTGATCAATCCCTTATCCAAAGCCTCTTCAAAGTCCATGGTTTTAATTCCGGAGAACATATCGGTCTGCTGAATAAATTCATATGTTTTAGCCGCTGCCTCGTCGGTCATCTGATAGCCCTCAGGGTCATAGCACTTATATCCATTGTACTCAGCCGGATTGTGGCTGGCGGTAATAATTATTCCGCCCTTGCAGTGGAGCTCGCGAACAGCAAAAGAAAGCATCGGAGTCGGAACCAACTCGGGATAAAACCAAACCTTGATACCGTTCGCAGCAAGAACGCCGGCGGCAAACTTTGCAAACTTGGTGGATTTAATCCTCGAATCGTAGGCAATTGCAACAGCAGGATCGTCATATTCGTCAAGGAGATATGAAGCAAGTCCCTGAGTCGCCTGACCTACCGTGTAAACATTCATTCTGTTTGTTCCCGCACCGATAATGCCTCGAAGACCGGCCGTACCGAACTCAAGATTTCTGTAAAAACGGTCGTTGATTTCTTCCGGTTTTCCCTTAATTAAAGAAAGCTCATTTTTCAGATCGGGATCGGCAACCGCTTTTTCGCTCCAGAGTTCATAAAGCTCTTTTATATCATTCATGTAGTAACCTCCGATTAGTTTTAATCACCGATATTTTAGCACTGTGCGCAAAGATATGTCAATAGCGAAAACAGTCAAAAAAGCAGGAACCGCCACGCGATTCCTGCTTTTTAAACGTATCAATCGATTTCAACCATGATTTTCTGGTCATTTCTGTTGGCGGTTGCACGCATCACGGTTCGGATAGCTTTGGCAATTCTGCCTTGCTTTCCGATAACTCTGCCCATATCGTCGGCAGCAACGTGAAGATGATAAACGATTACGCCTTCATCGTTGATGTCGTCAACGTCAACAGTTACCTTTTCCGGCTCATCAACGAGTCCGGCCGCAATTGTAACGAGTAACTCTTTCAAGGCGAGTACCTCCAAACTTATTTAATGATGTCGCACTTTTTGAGCAGAGCCTTAACCGTATCGGTCGGCTGTGCACCATTGGCGATCCACTTCTGAGCCTTTTCTGCGTCAATCTTGAGTTCAACGGGCTCTCTCATCGGATTGTAATAACCGATTTCTTCGATAAAACGTCCGTCACGCGGATATCTTGAATCTGCAACAACCACACGATAGAACGGTGCTTTCTTTGCGCCCATACGGCGAAGTCTGATTTTAACTGCCATTTTTGTTACCTCCAAAAATATGTGAAAAATAATTTATTGAACACGCGTTATTATTTCTGTTTTAAGGCGTGTTGTATACTTAGACTGAACATAACCTGTTACATCGGAAAACCCGGGGTTCCGGGACCAAAGTTATTCATGCCGGGCATGTTCATCATTCTGCGACGCATTTTCTTGCTGCTTTTACCGTTAAATTGCTTGAACATTTTCTGCATCTGACGGTACTGAGCAAGAAGTCGGTTGACATCTTCAACCTGCATTCCGCTGCCGGCTGCAATCCTGCGTTTACGGGAAGGATTGATGATATCCGGCTTTTTTCTTTCGGCAGGAGTCATTGAAAGAATAATAGCCTGCATACGGTCAAACTGACGTTCATCAACTTCAACATCGTCAATCTTGCGACCTATTCCGGGAATCATTTTAAGAAGATCCTTAATTGAACCCATTTTTCTCATCTGCTGAAGCTGATCGAGCAAATCGTTGAGGTCAAACTTATTTTTGCGAAGCTTCTGTTCAAGCTCTCTCGCTTTCTTTTCATCGAGCTCCTGCTCGGCTTTTTCAATGAGCGAGAGCATATCTCCCATACCGAGAATTCTTGACGCCATCCTGTCCGGATGGAAAACATCGAGATCTCCGAGTTTTTCACCGGTACCGACAAATTTAATCGGCTTTCCGGTTACTGCTCTGGCTGAGAGCGCCGCACCGCCTCTTGTATCACCGTCGAGCTTTGTGAGAATAAGACCGTCAATTCCGAGTGCATCATTAAAAGAAGAAGCAACGTTGACGGCGTCCTGTCCTGTCATAGAGTCAACAACAAGCAAGATTTCATGAGGCTTTACTTCGCTCTTAATATTTTTAAGTTCGGTCATGAGTTCTTCATCAACATGCAAACGACCCGCCGTGTCAAGAAAAACATAGTCATAACCGTGATCCTTTGCAAGTGAAACCGCATTCTTTGCAATTTCAACGGGATTGATCTGACCCATTTCAAAAACGGGAACGCCTGCCTTTTCTCCAACAACCTGCAGCTGTTTGATAGCAGCCGGACGATAAACGTCGCAGGCAACGAGCAACGGTCTGTGACCCTGATTTTTGAGCATAAGCGCGAGCTTTGCGCTATGGGTAGTTTTACCGGAGCCCTGCAAACCGCACATCATGACAATTGTCGGCGGATGGTTTGCAGTATTAAGTCGGGCTTTAGTGCCGCCCATAAGATTTGTCAACTCTTCATTGACAATCTTGATGACCATTTGAGAGGGCGTCAGACTTTCCATAACCTTGGCACCGATTGCACGCTCGGTAACGGTTTTTGTAAAATCCTTTGCAACCTTATAATTGACGTCTGCTTCAAGCAAGGCAAGACGAACCTCTCTCATGGCATCTTTAACATCGCTTTCAGTGAGCGAGCCCTTACTTTTCAGCCTTTTAAAGGCGGCTTCAAGGCGTTCTGAAAGACCTTCAAATGCCATTATATCAGTCCTTTATCAAAATTATTCGGAAAGCATTTTAACTATGACGCCGATTCTGGTCGTCGCGTCGTTAATTTCACGGGAAAGAATTGTTTTCATGTTGACTTCGTTAATAATTTCGGCCATACCCGCAATCTCTTCAAGTCCGCTTTTAAGCTCATCAAAACGTTTTTTCAAGCCGAGCTTTTCTTCAAATGAATAAAGTTGAGCTTCGGCACGTTTGATCGCATCTCTGACTCCCTGGCGGGTAATGCCCTCATTTTGAGCAATCTCGGCAAGGGAAAGGTCATCATCGTAGTAATACGTTATAAAATCACGCTGTTTTTCCGTCAGCATATCTCCATAGATATCATAAAGCATGATAACATTAAGATCTTTCGCCATTGCCTCACCCCTCTCAGTCAAGTCTGTAAAGACATATCACTTTACAGCGGTTGATATTATACTTAACACATTGTGATTTGTCAAGTGTTTTTTATTATTTCTTTTCAAAGCTGACAAATTTTTCTTTGTATTCCGTGGCTTTTATAACCAGTTTATCGTGTTCGTTCTCAACAGAACCGTCGATGACACAGTTAAGCAAACGCTCGAGCATCTCACCTATGCTTTTTCCGGACAGTCCCATATTGATCATATCGTATCCGTTGACAGCGAGCTTTTTGAGAGAAAAGCATTCGTCGGCGGCAATAACCTCATTTGCCAGTTTTTCAAGCCTGTCAAAATTTTCTTGTCTGAATCGATACTGTTCAGCCTGCGCGAGATTGTCGGCACGTTGAAGTTCAACGAGGTCAAAAAATGTTTCCTTTCCGAGACGGTTAAGCTTTCTTTTGACTGTCTTTATGTCACACTCTATCGGCGAATCGTGAATGCGGATAAGCTTTACCGTTTTATCTACCGTTTCATTATCGAAACGCAGTCGTTTAAGTTCAGAGAAAGCGAGATCTGCACCTTTCGGAGCATGTCCGTAAAAGTGCCCCATTCCGCTTTCGTCAAGTGAAAAGCAGGACGGTTTTTCACAGTCATGCAGCAGCGCCGCGAGCCTCATATACAAAACAGGGCGTACATTTTTCAGAACATTCACCGAATGCTCATACACATCAAAGCAGTGGTGAACATTGTGCTGTTCAAACCCAATCATTTTTGAAATACACGGCAGAATAACCGCAATCACGCTTCCGTATTCCAAAAGTACGGAGGCGGCATTTTTTCCGCATAGCAGCCGTGAAAGCTCGGAACATATACGCTCCGATGAAAGATTCCTGAGGAGCGCCGCAC
>CAKTDF010000001.1 GCA_934541115.1 uncultured Eubacteriales bacterium | reverse complement strand
GAGTCCGATTTTCATTTTTTCGCTCCCCCAAACAGCTTTGAAAGCCATGCGAGAACAATATTTATCAAACGAACGACAAAAGAGGTTTTGTTTGCACCTACCGCAAAAATGAAACCGGAGTCGTTTTTATAATAAAGGGTTCCGTTGTCTGCGCAGGTTACGGAGCATATGCAATATTGACTTTGATTGCCTGACGGGGTGAAAAGTTCAGTCTTTTTTGCACTCTTTTGAGTCCCGCTGTCCTCAAAAACCGTTATTCCTCCGGGTTTTGAGTTATATGTCATATAGATATACGCTTTTCCGTTCCCGCGGGTACTGACAAGCGCAGTTGACTGCGGATATCCGTTCATTTGGGCGTGATATATTTCTTTCATCGTTGAGGCATTCAGAACAACGAACCTGCCTTTGTCTTTATCGGCACAGCCGACGTATACTCTTGAATTCACAACAACCGGCATTGAGGTCACGGCTCCGCAGGCTTTAAATATTTTGAGAGAGGATAGCTTTCCGCTCTTTTTGTCCGCTTTAAAACGATAGACATAGCCTGCTTTGCTCGCAGTGAAAAACGATGAACTTTCTTTGTCATACGTCACGCTGCTGCGGATATCTCCGCTTGTTTTGAGCGAAGAAACAAGCTTTCCGTTCTTCTTGTTAAGAGAGAGAATTTTTGAAGCAGAGGAGCTGCCGACCTTTCCGTCGTCACTGCCGACAATGACAAAGCTTTCTGTTACGGCAGAGCCTGCCCAATAAAACCCGCCTTTGTGCTTATACGTCCACTTTGCCTTTTTGGCTTCGGTCTGCTTTTTCGGGTTTTCATCCTTAACAGAAAGGCAAACATAATTTGCATTTTCGTCCTCATTGTTCCAGAATCCGGTGTAAACATAACCGCTGTCATAGGTTATCGGAGAAATCGACTGTCCGCCGAGAGAGTCGGTATAGACCCAAAGTGAACGAAAGGTTTTGAAACTGAATGCCTGAATTTTTCCTCCGTCAAGAGGTACAAAGATCATGCCGTTTGCATAAGTGGGACTGACAGTGGCAAAGCCGAGCGAACCGGCAAGAGAGGCTGTTGCAATGCTTTCTCCGGTCTGCGGATTTAGCTTATAAAGCGTTGAGCCCGCCGCAACAATGAGCGAACCCCCGGCGATTATAGGACCCGTCGGCGCATTTGTATATCCGGCACCGAGTCTTTTTGAAAACTTCAGACTGCCCGAAGATGTGGGAGTATTCGCCGTTGTAACGCGTGAAAAAGCCTCGCTGACGGCAACCGACGGCAACGCAAAGACACCGAGAATGAGCACAACACAAAGAAAAAGCAAAACAGTTTTTTTCATGATCCGTACTCCTTTCAAAATCAAAAGAATAACGCCCTTTTCGGACGAAAAGGGCGCAGTTATCCTGTGTGCAGAACACTCTCCCCTTGCCCAAAAGTGAAACAATAACAATTACACGCCAAGGCAGGCATTCCGACTGACGGGGTTTATCCCGATCACGGCAATGGCGGTTGCTCCGGCTCCTTCCCCGGTATTTCCCTGCAATGGCACATATTCATTTTCCAAGGCGATTTTACACTGTTTGGCACACTTTGTCAATAGCAGAAAGTTTTTAACAAATTCCGGTGCCGCTTTGCAAGTAAATTTAAAGAGCGTCCGCTCACCTGAATTTCAGCGAGAGATAATAACGACCTAAAATCTTTATGAATTCACCTTAGAAACAAAGGGCAGCTGCAAAATGAGCGCAAATATTGTCTGATATATTCCTGTTTTTTTGTCAAATCAATTCACAAAGCGGCAAAAAAAGTGTATAATGCTTTCATATGAAATTAGGAGAGGGTTTTCTATGTTTTCAAAGGTCAACAGCATCGGGCTTTTCGGTCTGCGTTCATATCCCGTGGGAGTTGAGGCTTCTGTTGAATCCATGGGTCTGCCAAAATTTGACGTTGTGGGGCTCCCTGACGCGTCGGTGTCTGAATCGCGCGACAGGGTGCGCGCCGCGATGAAAAACAATTCAATGGAGTTCCCCGTCGGCAGAATCACCGTCAATCTCTCCCCTGCCGACAAAAAGAAAGAGGGTCCGATATATGATGTTCCTATTCTTGTTGCGCTGCTGCTTGCAACCGGTCAGCTTTCCGCAGACGTTTCAAAGGCGGCGTTTTTCGGTGAGCTTTCACTGAGCGGAAAGGTTCGCAAGGTGAACGGCGCCCTCCCAATGGCGATCGAGGCGAGGGACAGCGGATTTACCGATCTTTATGTTCCGCTTGAAAACGCCAGTGAATGCTATGTTGTTGACAAAATCAACGTCTATCCCGTCAAAGATATAAAAACTCTTGTTGACCACCTAAAGGGAACAAGCAAAATCAAGAAGATTGACAAGAATTTCTACGGCGAATATGAATATTCTCAGGAACACCTGCTTGATTTTGCGGACGTAAAGGGTCAGTACCAGGTAAAGCGTGCGCTTGAAATTGCAGCATCCGGCGGGCACAACACACTGATGATAGGTCCTCCGGGTTCGGGAAAAAGTATGCTCGCAAAGCGCATACCTTCAATTCTGCCCGATATGACCTTTGAAGAAAGCCTTGAAACAACCAAGATTTATTCAATAGCCGGAGCGCTGCCCGACAATATATCGCTCATAAAATCAAGACCTTTCCGCTCGCCGCACCACACGATATCTGCGGCAGGACTTTCCGGCGGAGGAAGAGTTCCGCGCCCCGGCGAGTTGAGTCTCGCCCACCACGGCGTTCTTTTTCTTGACGAGCTGCCGGAGTTTCCGCGTATATCAATGGAGGTTCTCCGCCAGCCGATGGAGGACGGCAGCATAACGATATCGCGTGTTTCCGGCACACTGACATATCCGTGTGAAGTCATGCTCGTCTGCGCCATGAATCCATGCCCGTGCGGATATTTCGGCCATCCGACAAAAAAATGTACCTGTCCAAAGGGCGCGCCTGCAAAATACCTTTCAAAGGTCAGCGGTCCTCTGCTTGACAGGCTCGACATACACATTGAAGTTCCGCAGGTGGACTTCAAAAAACTTTCAGACGACAGTCTTTCGGAAAGCTCACAGGAAATCAGAAAACGCGTAAATGCGGCAAGAAAGCTTCAACAGCAGAGACTCGCCGGAACGGGAATCAGCTGCAACAGCAAAATGACCGCAGCGCTCACAAGAAAATTCTGCATTCTTGACGCTCAGTCAAAGCGGCTGCTTGAAAAGAGCTTTGACGCCCTCGGGCTTTCCGCAAGAGCGTATGACAAAATTTTGCGCGTTGCACGAACGATAGCCGACCTTGACGGCAGCGAAAATATAACCGCAGAACACGTTACCGAAGCAGTTCAATACAGAAGTCTTGACAGAAAATTCTGGAGAGAATAATCAAAACTCCCCTGCCGGCTGTAAATCAGTTGCCGACAGGGGAGTTTTAAGGTAATACCGCACAATTGAGGTGTGCGGTACTGCCTTAAATCAATCATCAATTACTTTATACATCTGCTCATACAGCAAAATGTCATATCCCATACGTTTGTAAAGTGCCTTGGCTCTGTAATTATCCGGTTCAACTTCAAGTCGATATCTTGCGGCAGGAACATTCTTTTCAAGATAGCCAAAAAAGGCAGTGCCTGCTCCCAAACCCTGAAACCGAGGTCTGACATAAAGCTCTTCAATCCAGACGACTGTGCCTCCCGCCTCGCGTGAATACATTTTGTTCAACAGTGCATATCCGGCAGTTTCTCCGGAAAATTCAAAGATAAAGCCCTCAAGATAAATATCAGAATGCAGCAGTTCCTCAAAAGCGGCAAAGTGATTCTTTTCATCAATATCATGAAGTACTGCCGGTGAATGATAGAACTCGCGGCTCATATCAATGAAGACAGCCTTATCCTCCGATGTCATTTTTCTGATCGTTACTTTGCTGTTCACTACTTTTTCTCCTCTTTCAAAAATTCATAGCGGTGTTCTTCAAAAAAATCAAAGTATTTTTTGACATTTTCAAGCTCCGTCCACATTTTTGTTCTGACAGGAACACTGTCAAGGTCATAGATAAGCGCCTGCCTTATAGAAAGCAGAATCGGCGAATGCGTCGAAATTATAAACTGACAGCCGAAGCACCTCGCAGATTCAACAAGAAAGTCGCGCAGTTCCTCCTGATAGGCTATTGAAAGGCTGTTTTCCGGTTCGTCGAGAAGATATAGCGCATTTTCGCGGATATGCCTGCGAAAAAAATAAACCGCGCTTTCCCCGTTTGAGGCTAAGCTTACATTCGCGGCAAGATGATTGCGAACAAAGCGCGACATTGACTTTGACTTCGCTTCGCACGTTCTTTTCCAATCGTCATAGTCTTCCATTGAAACAAAATTGCGGTTATCGACTTTTCTTTCAAGATATTCATCAAAAAGCGCTTGTCTGCCGCCGTCAATTTTGCCATTGAGACGGCGCAGTTCAAGCAGATAATCCGAAACATCGTCGCTTGTCAAAATTTCGCTGTCCTGCGGAATTTTTTCTCCCGTCAGTCTGCATTCTTCAAGGTAGCGCGAAAAAAACGAGCTTGAAGAAAACGGTGAATTGCGCCTAACACCCGCAAGCTCGGCGATAATATTCAGCAGTGTGCTTTTTCCTGAGCCGTTCCCTCCGTAAAAAATTGTTATCGGATCAAAGTCAACAACTTCAAGCTCTTTTTTCGGAAAAATTCCGAACGGATACTGCGTTGCAAAGCAGGTCCTTCTTTCTTCAAACACGAAAAAGTTCCATTCAGAGCCTTCGTCCCTCAAAAAAAGCCTTTTGATATATCGCCGAGCCAAATTCATCCACCTCCGATTTATAGCACAATGCCGCCGGAAAAGGAAAGCTGTTCCGGCGGCAAACATTTTTAAAACAACGCCGCACAAGAGAGGCGTGCGAATTGCACAGCAGAAATTTTTGTGCAGCATGACGGAATGGGTTCAAGCAAGACTGCGCCGCAATGTGCTGAAAAACAAATTTTTCAGGCGCATTGAGTCAGACTTCCATCTTCTTAAAGATATTGCAGGTCAAGCTTTCCGTCTGCGGCGGTAATTGCTATTGCGCTGACAGGCTCTTCGGCATTGTCAATGATTATTGTTGCAATCCTGTCTTCAATCTCTTTACGTATTACATTACGCAGATCGCGCGCTCCACGCTTTCCGCCAACCGATTTTTCCGCAAGATATTTGAGAACATCGTCTGTCCACGAAAGCTCAATGGTCTTTTCCTTGAGGGAATCTTTCAGCTCCGTGAGCATAAGACCCGAAATTTTTTCAAAGCTTTCTTCACTGAGCGGATTGAAAACGGCAATTTCGTCAACTCTGCCGAGAAATTCCGGGCGAAGGAAGTCTGAAAGTGCTTTCATGATGCGCTCCTTAGTAGCGTCGGTCTTATCTTTTCCAAAGCCGAGCGCACCGTTCTTCTGCTCGCTGCCGGCGTTCGAGGTCATAACAATGATAGTGTTTTCAAAGTTTACAGTCCTGCCCTGTGCATCGGTTATTCTGCCCTCATCAAGAATCTGAAGCAGAATGTTCATAACGTCCGGATGCGCTTTCTCGATCTCATCAAAAAGAATAACGGAATAGGGTTTTCTCCTCACTTTTTCGGTGAGCTGACCCGCCTCATCATAACCGACATAGCCGGGAGGCGAACCGATGATTCTTGAAACACTGTGCTTTTCCATAAATTCGGACATATCAAGTCTGATAAGCGTCTCCGGTGTATTGAACAGCTCTGCCGCGATCTGCTTGACGAGTTCCGTTTTTCCAACGCCGGTAGGACCGACAAAAATGAACGATGCCGGGCGGCGGCGCGGACTGATTTGAACACGGCTGCGGCGTATTGCGGCTGAAATTGCTTCAACAGCCTCGTCCTGCCCTATAATTTTTTGCTTGAGAGTTTCTTCAAGTCCTGCAAGACGTTTGAGGTCGCTTTCAATCACCTTGCTTGCAGGGATACCTGTCCAAAGCTCGATAACCTTTGCGATATCCTCCTCTTTGACGGAGTTGTCTGCAGCTTTTTTTGAAAGCTCGGTCTGATCGTTTTCACATTTAACGATTTCAGACTTAACGTTTGCAATTGCTTCATAGTCAACGTTTTCCGTTTCGGCAAGGAGATCCTCCTCATCGAGTTTAAGGTCGGCGAGCTTTTGCTCGTTAAGCTCAAGGTCGCTGATTGCTTTGTTGCGCAGATTGGCGCAGGTGCACGCCTCGTCAAGGAGGTCTATCGCTTTATCAGGGAGAAAACGGTCTGTGATATATCTTTCAGAAAGAACAACCGTCCTTTTTACAAGCTGATCCGATATGCGGACGCGATGATAATTTTCATAGTACGACTTGATTCCGAGAAGAATTTCGGTCGCGTCGTTAATTGATGGTTCCTCAACCTTAACGGGCTGAAAACGTCTTTCGAGGGCTGCGTCTTTTTCAATGTTTTTGCGGTACTCTGTGAAAGTTGTTGCACCTATAACCTGAATCTCGCCCCGTGAAAGAGCCGGCTTCAGAATGTTGGCAGCGTTCATTGAGCCCTCGGCATCACCCGTACCGACGAGATTGTGAACCTCGTCAATAAAGAGAATAATATTGCCGTTGGCTTTGACCTCATCAATGAGATTTTTAATACGGCTTTCGAACTGACCGCGAAACTGTGTTCCGGCAACAAGAGCGGTCAAATCAAGCAGATGAATCTCTTTTTCGGCGAGCTTTGCCGGAACCTCGCCGCGCGCGATTTTGAGTGCCAAGCCCTCGGCAATCGCGGTTTTGCCGACACCCGGTTCACCGATAAGGCAGGGATTGTTTTTTGAACGACGGCAAAGGATCTGAACCACACGGGCAATTTCTTTGTTTCTGCCGATAATGTTATCAATCTTGCCCTCTCTCGCCCTTGCGGTCAAATCGGTACAGTAAAGATTGAGATACTTACGTTTTTTTTCTGCGGCTCTGCGCTGTTTTCTGCTCATTTTTTCCTTGGGCTTAGCAGAGGAAGTTTCGGCAGCTGTGGGTTCTCCGGCGCTGTCTTTTTCTTCCGGACGAACAGTGAGTCCGTTTTGGAGGTTATTCTGAAGATCTCCGAGAAGACCCTGCAAAAACGGCATGGTGGGTGAACCACCCACTTCAAAACCGCCCTCTTCGTCAGAATCGGGGAACATTTCTCCAAACTGCTCGGATATAGCCTCAACGTCCTCTTCCGTAATGCCCATGCTGTCCATCATCTGCTTTATGGGACCGATGTTCATTTCCATTGCACAGTTGAGGCATAGTCCCTCCGGAACGGTTTTGCCGTCAATAATTTTTGATATGAAGATCACGGCAGGACGCTTTTTGCATCTGCTACACATAACTTTTTTCATGAATTACTCCTTGAAGATATATTTGCACGGCAACCGCATTATTTTTGGGCTGCCTTGGCTTTTTCAGCCTTTTTTTCTCTGAAGTGGTCGCGGAACTGTCTGTAGGTTTCCGGCATATAACTTGCAAAAGCAAAAACGCAGGTGCATGCCGCAACAACAACAAGAACGCCCGTCAGAACGTCCGGCAGAGTCCAAACAGACGTGAGAACTCCGACCTCCGGACCGAAAGCGATAATGAGAAGCATTACGCCGTAAAAGGTGAACGTTGCAACCTTTCCCGGCAATTCTGCCGCACCGGGACGAATGTTCATCAAAAGCATAACAAGTCCGCCAACAACCATTATTCCCTCTTTGATGAGGAAAACAAGAAAGACCCAGCCGAACGCATTGATAGTTGTGTTTTCAGCGTTTCTGAAGCATATGAAAAGAATGATCGCAATAGTGATCTGCGTGAGCTTATCTGCAACAGGGTCAAGAATTTTTCCGAGAGCACTGACCTGATTGAAACGCCTTGCGATTTTTCCGTCAAAAAGGTCCGTCAAACCTGAAACCGCAAGAATAACAATTGCGGCGATCGGCTGACCTTTGAGGTACATTACGGCAAAAACGGGAATGAGCGCAATTCTTATTACCGAAAGAAGGTTCGGAATTGTCAGACAGCCTTTAAAAAGATCTTTCATAATTTTTTCTCCTTTTTGATCGAGCATTGTTACGTGAGCAAAACTCAGTGGTAACCGCTGATTGATTTCATAAGTCCTTTTACGACATTTATTATTATTGAATCGTCCGTACCCTTTATAAGCGGTTCATAGCCGATAAGACCGCAAACCACTCCGAGAGAAAGCGAAACGATAACAACTACGATTATTCCCTTTAAAACGCCGAGAACAAATCCGAGACCGGAATTGACCTGACGAATTGCGGGGAGCTTCTTGATAACCTTGTCAAGAAGTCTGACAATGATTTTTATAACCAATGAGAGGACGACGGAAAGCGCCACAAACAAAACCGTGCGCACAATTGCTGTTCCGACGGGAACGGCAATCGTTTCCATAATTCCGTCAACAAGGTCTGAGCCTTTGAGATTTGTGGAGGATACTTTTTCAATCAGTTCCTCACGGTCAATACCTATGAGCTGCATTATCCCTGTAAGACTCTCGGGAATCGAAGAAACCGCACTCTCGATTTGTGCCGCATAATCGGTTTTTGCAACATCGCCGAGAGACGCCGTGAGACGCTGCCTCACAGGTTCTTCAAGATAGTCTGAAAAAATGCCGACGGCAACGGACGAGGAAACGATTTTGGCTGCGATAAGCGAAATAACGTATCCTGCAAGATCAAAAAGAGTTGCAAAAAATCCCCTCTTTGCCGCAAAAACAGCTGTCAAAATCAGGATTGCAACCAAAAGCAGGTCAATTACATATGACATATTGTACCTCCAAAGCACAATCAAGCTATTACCATCTTTCATGCCGCAACGCCAAACGCGCCGCAGCGTTCAGATGAAATACTGTCATTATAGCACACAAATACTCAATAGACAATAAAAAAAGCAAAAGTTAAGCATCAGTGTTTATACAAATTGTTGAGCGAATAGTGATAAATACTTCCGCCGCTGACGCAAAGTCCGAGACTTGCCGAAGAAAGCTCAATCGTCTTGCTCTCTTTTCCGGAGGAAGAAACGCAAATTATTGAGTCCTGAGTCAAAATATATGCCTTTTTGCCGGCGCAAAAAACGTCCGTAACCTTTTTGTCTGTCTCATAGACATAGCAAACGGAGTTATCCGATGAATAGCAGATAAGCTCATATTTATTTATTGCACCGAATTTTCTTGTCAGTGTAACGGCATACCCGTTCGGGTCGCTGTATGAATCGAGAAGCTCGGAAGAAAAACTGCTTTCAGACGAAACGGAGTTTGACGAGGAATCAAGAAGAATGCGCCTGTCGGTGCAAAGCAGATCAAGCTTTTTGTTGCCGGAGGCAAAGCTGATATTGATTGCGGCAGAGTCCTTGACCGTATACTCCCATTCTGTTTTGTCCGAATAGATGTCAAGCAAATATACCTTTGTCACAATCTCGCCGCCCTCCGCCGAAAGTGCGGCACAGGCGAGACCCTTTGTGTTGGAGGAAACCGCAATGGAAACAATGTGGTCGCGGCTGCATTCCCACTGAAACAGCTGCTCGCCTTTTTTGCTGTAATAAGTGAGGAGACAGGCAGCGTCCGAACTGCGGCTGGCAACGGCAAAATTTCCGTTCGAGGCAACAGTTGCCGTAACTATTTGCTGAGAGTTTTCGCTCTGACCTTTATAAATAACCTTGCTTTTGCGGCAGAGAACAAACTTACCGCTCATACGGTCAAAGACAAAAGCGTAATCCCCTGCGGTTTTTATGACCGGTTCGGAATAGTTTATTACCTCGGAAAAACCGAGTTTTCCCGAAGACGAAACACCGAAAAGTACCTCGTTTGAAACAACATAAACATACGAACCTGCCGAACCGACAGAAACGATATCATTGCTTGAAAAAGAAAGCGGAAATCCCCTTTCACTCTGGCTGTATGAGGAATCCGCACCCTTTTGAACGTCGGCATAATCCTCATCTGCATCTGCGCCTTGCGAAGTGCCCGGCAGGAACTTTGCAGCCAGAAACGCGCTCACGGCAACGATCAAAACAATTGCGACAACGGCAACGATCGTTCTGATTTTTCCTTTTTTATTCTGTTCAACAGTATCAGCTTTCAAGGGAATCCCCCTTTCCGTAAAAGACCCGGTTGAGATACAGACCGCATGCCTCAGCGGTCACGCCTGCTTTTCCCCTGTCTTTTGAAAGTATTATTTTTTTGATTGTTCCTTGTTCAATCTTTCCCTCATTGAGCGAAAGGAGCGTGCCAACCATTATGCGAACCATATTATACAGGAAGCCGCTGCCTCTGACAAAAAATGTCACAAGCTCGCCCTCTTTTTTTACTCCGCAGTCGAAGATTGTTCTTTCTGTTGTTTTGACCGATGAACCGCTGGCGCAAAAAGCCTTGAAATCATATGTACCGATAAAGTCCTTCGCCTGAGAGTCAAGCAATTCACAGTCAAGCGCAAACGGATAAAACAGAGCGCGGGATTCATAAAACGGATTTCTTGTTTTTCCGTTCCAGATCAAATATATATATTCTTTGGCAACGCAGTCATAGCGCGAATGAAAGGAAAGCGGAACTTCTTCGCATTTTTTCACCGCAACGGCTGGCGGCAAAACGGCATTAAGCCCGCGCAGGAGCTTTTCGCACTCTCTGCTGCTTTCCGTTTTAAAGTTGCAGCAAAATTCATTCGCATGAACGCCGGCGTCTGTGCGGCTGCAGGAAACGGGCTTTGCCTCTTCGCCGAGCAGACGTAAAAGCGCTTTTCTCATTTCTCCCTCAACCGTAACGAGTCTCGGCTGAAGCTGCCAACCATGGAAAAACGAGCCGTCATACATGAGCGTCAGCTTGATATTTCTCATTTTAAATCAGCCTTCCGAAAAAGATGTTGAGCACGATAACTCCGGCAAGAGCCGCGGCAAAAACAAAAAGGCACGCAAAATCCGCAAAGCGGTATTTCATCTGTTTCATTCTCGTTCTGCCCTCGCCGCCGTGATAGCAGCGGCAGGTCATTGCAAAAGAAAGCTCATATGCACGGCGGAAAGCCGAAACAAAAAGCGGAATCAAAACCGGAACCATTGCCTTGACGCGGCTCATGAATTTTCCGCTTTCAAAGTCGGCTCCGCGCGCTTTCTGCGCGTTCATGATACGCTCAACCTCCTCAATCAGAGTGGGAATAAAACGCAGCGCGAGAGTCATCATCATTGCGAGCGAATGAACGGGAACGTGAAAAACCTTCAGCGGAGAAAGCAGACGCTCAACCGCGTCGGTGAGATCCGTCGGCGCCGTGGTATAAGTTAAAAGCGAAGAACAAAAAATCAAGCAGACTATTCTGAACGCCATGAAAACGGCGGTAAATATGCCCTTTGTTGTAATCTCAATCTTCCACCACGAAAGCAAAACCGTTCCGCCCTTAATATAAATCATATTGAGAATGACCGTAAAAAGAATTATCGGCACGAGCGGTTTTATGCTTTTAAAAAACATTTTGAACGGCACTTTTGAAAGAATAACCGAAACGGCAGTCAGCAAAAGCATGACGCCGAGCGCAAAAAAATTCTTACACAAAAAAATGATGACAATAAAAAGCACCGTCAAAAGAATTTTCATGCGCGCGTCAAGGCGGTGGACAAAGGAGTTTTCACGGTAGTACTGACCGATGGTGATATCACTGAGCATTTTTGCACCTCCCGATGAGCCGCAAAAGCTCTTTTTTTGCCTCTTCAAAGGTATAGATATCCGTACTCACATCATATCCTGCCTCTTTTAGCAAAAGAAACAGGCGCGTATACTGCGGAATGTCAAGCCCCATTGAGCGAAGCTCGTCCGCATGAGAAAAAACGTTTTTGACCGTGTCATAATACGCAAGGCGCGACTCGTTCATCACAAGAATCTTGGTTGCAAGGCGCGATACGTCCTCCATGCTGTGAGAAACAACGATAACGGTGCTGCCGGTCTTTTCTTTGTATTCCTTAATAAGAGAAAGAACAGTGTCTCTGCCGCGCGGGTCAAGACCTGCACACGGTTCGTCAAGAACAAGCACTTCTGGCTCCATTGCCATAACTCCGGCAATAGCCACGCGGCGTTTTTCTCCGCCTGAAAGGTCGAATGGAGATTTTTCAAGATAGCTTTCATCAAGACCGACAAAATTGAGCGCTTCGCGCACGCGCTTTGAAATCTCATTTTCAGAAAGTCCCATGTTTTTCGGACCGAAAGCAATGTCTTTTTCAACCGTTTCTTCAAACAGCTGATACTCCGGGTACTGAAAACATACGCCGACTTTAAACCTCACGGAGCGGACATTCCTTTTATCCTGCCAGATATCGTTTCCGTCAAGAAAAACGCTGCCGCTCGTAGGTTTTAAAATGGCGTTGAAGTGTTCAATGAGAGTGCTTTTGCCCGAGCCTGTGTGGCCTATCACGCCCACAAGCTCGCCTCTTTCAATCTGAACATTTATATCATTTATCGCAGCCACCTGACTCGTTGTTCCTTTTGAATACAGAAAGCTGAGATCCTTTGTTTCAAGAACTATGTTGCTCATTTGACCTCCAAAACTGCCTTTATATTTTCAAACAGCTCGTCAATGTCGAGCGCATCTTTGGGAATATTTATACCTTCTTCTGAAAGTGCGAGAGAAAGCTCGGTAGCCTGAGGAACGTCAAGCCCCGCTTTTTTTAGAATTTTTACGTTTGAAAAAACCTTTTTCGGCGCGCCGTCAAGAATGATTTTTCCACAGTCCATCACAACAACGCGGTCTGCTTTTGCCGCCTCGTCCATGTAATGCGTAATAAAAATAACTGTTATGCCAAACTCCTTGTTGAGGCGGCGAACTGTTTTCATAACCTCGCGCCTGCCGCGCGGATCGAGCATCGCAGTGGGTTCGTCAAGAACAATACACTGCGGCTTCATCGCGATTATTCCTGCAATCGCAACGCGTTGTTTTTGTCCGCCGGAAAGCTTGTGAGGCTCGGATTCGCGAAACTCATACATTCCGACATTTTTAAGAGCTTCATCAACGCGCGCTCTGATTTCTTTTGGGTCAACACCGAGATTTTCCGGACCGAAAGCAACATCGTCTTCAACAATAGTGGCAACGATCTGGTTGTCGGGATTCTGAAAAACAATACCGACTCTGCGACGGATATCAAGGAGCTTTTCTTCGTCCGATGTATCAAGCGAATCAACAATAACCTTGCCGGAAACGGGCGTTTCAATTCCATTGCAGAGCTTTGCAAGAGTGGATTTTCCGCAGCCGTTGTGACCGAGTACGGCAACAAAGCTGCCCTTTTCAACCGAAAGGTCAAAGTTTTCAATTACATTGTTTTCAACAACGCCGTCTTCATTTTGATAGCCAAAGGTGACGTTTTTAAATTCGATATATGCCGACATTTTTTCACTCCGTTTACTTCTTCCAAAATGCGGACGCGCCGCAGGGAAGAATCATCTTGCTTTCGGTCACCGGCAGCCCGATTTCTGAGGAAGAAACACTTCCGCCGAAACGCGGAACAACAACCGAACCGAGAATATATTGCATAACCGAGGGTGAAAGCCCGGTTGTGTATGAATTGATAAGAACTGCTATTGAGTCGCTGTATAAAAGCCTGCTGCAAAGCTCAACGAAGGAATAAACCTCGTTCTCCAGCTTCCATACCTCACCGCCGGGACCGCGCCCATATGACGGCGGATCCATTATGATAATGTCATAGCGGTTGCCGCGGCGGTATTCGCGCTGAACAAACTTTATGCAGTCGTCAACAATCCACCGTACGCTCCTGTCCGCCACTTTGCTTGAAGCCGCGTTTTCCTTTGCCCATGAAACCATACCCTTTGACGCGTCAACGTGAACGACGCTTGCTCCGGCTTTAAGGCAGGCAATTGTTGCGCCGCCGGTATAAGCAAAAAGGTTGAGAACCTTTACCGGTCTGCCGGCGTTTTCAATGAGAGAACGCAGCTCGTCCCAGTTGACCGCCTGCTCCGGAAAAATTCCGGTATGCTTGAAGCCCATCGTCTTGACATTAAAGGTTAGGTCTTTATAGCCGATGCTCCAGTATGCCGGCAGCTTTGTTCTGACCTCCCACGCGCCGCCGCCCGTTTTTGAGCGGTGATAGCAGGCGTCGGCTGTTTTCCAAAGCGGATTGTTTTTCGGCGTTTTCCAAATGACCTGAGGGTCGGGTCTTATAAGAACCTTGTCTCCCCAGCGTTCAAGTCTTTCTCCGTCAGAGCAGTCAATAAGCTCATAGTCTTTCCAATCAAAAGTATTTCTCATTCCGTTGTCCTTTATATAAGTCTCAGTTTTATTACCTCTGCAATTTCATTTGCGAGCGTTTCGATCTGCGTTTGATTTTCGCCCTCAATCATCACACGCACAAGCGGTTCCGTTCCTGAAACGCGTACCAGAACTCTGCCGCTGCTTCCGAGCTGTTTTTCCGCCTGAGCAATGGCGTTTGCAACCTCGCGGTCGTCCTTAAAGCGAGCCTTGCCCATTTTTGAAACGCGTACATTCACCATTGTCTGCGGATAAACTTTCATGCATCCGGCAAGCTCAGAGAGCTTTTTGCCGGTCTTTTTCATGATTCTTAAAACCTGCAAAGCGGTCAGCTGACCGTCGCCGGTCGTTGCGTAATCAAGAAAAATCACATGACCGGACTGCTCGCCGCCTATTGAATAACCGTTTTCAAGCATATTTTCAAGAACATATCTGTCGCCGACCTTTGTTGCGGTGTAATCTATTCCCGCGCTCTCGCAGTATTTGCCGAAACCCATATTTGTCATAACCGTAACGACAGCGGTGTTCTTTTTGAGTTTTCCCTCTTCTTTCATATATGAGGCGCAGATTGCAATGATTTTATCACCGTCAACAACGTCTCCGTTTTCATCAACGGCAAGCATTCTGTCTGCGTCTCCATCAAAAGCAAAGCCTGCCATAAGACCGTTTTCGGTAACGGCTTTTCTAAGCGATTCAATATGCGTTGAGCCGCAGCTTTCATTGATATTCACGCCGTTTGGCGAGGCTGAAAGCACCGTACACCGGGCGCCGAGATCTGAAAATAGCTTTTTTGCCGAAACGCTCGCCGAACCGTTTGCACAGTCAAGAGCAATGCTCATACCGCAAAAGTCACAGTCAACGGTACGCTTGAGGTGATCAATATAATCATGAACCGTATTTTCGCAGACAGTTATTCTGCCCACGTCGCCGCCGAGCTTTACGGGCGGAATATCCGTTTCGTCAAGAATAATGGCTTCAATTTCATCTTCAAGTGCGTCCGGCAGTTTATATCCGTCGGATTTGAAAATCTTTATTCCGTTGTATTCACACGGGTTATGCGAGGCCGAAATCATAATCGCCGCGTCATAACCGTATTTTTTTACAAGATATGCAACCGCTGGGGTGGGAACAACGCCAAGAGTCATCACGTCTGCACCCACTGAACAAAGACCGCAGGCAATTGCATTTTCAAGCATATCGCCGGAGATTCTTGTATCCTTGCCGATGAGGACGCGCGGTCTTTTTGTGCCCTCTGTCAACACCATAGCCGCAGCTTTGCCTATCTGCATTGCAAGCTCACAGGAAATCTCAGAATTTGCAACGCCTCTTGCGCCGTCGGTACCGAATAATCTTCCCATAATACCATAGCCTTTCCGGCTACAAACAGTTATAAAAGTCACGCTAATCAACAGCCCGCCAATGTGAACACAAATGATTTTCATTCATGCCCGTCGGTCGATATGCGGTTGCCTGAACCTTGTTGTAGCCTTACAAGGCGTGACGGTTTAAGCTGAGGAGAGCCGAACCCGATGCGTGTGAAGCAGTTTTTTAAGAGCAAATTTTTGCCGAGACAAGGCAAAAAGGTGAGTAATGCTGACGCATTGCGAGGCTTTTTAAGGCAATACCGCACAATTGAGGTGTACGAATTGCGCAGTAAGATTTTTCGTCAGGGTGTACAAAAATTTTGCAGGCTTGCTGACGCAAGTCAAGAAGTTTTTGTGCAGCATGACGGAAACAGATTCAAGCAAGGTGTGCGCCGCAATTGCGCAGTATTGCCTTAATACGATGTATCGGTGAAAATTTGCCTTAAAAAACCGCATTGAGTTCGACCCTCTTCAGCTTATCAAAACATTTTCTGCTGACCGGGCATAGCAATGCCCAAATGCTCATATGCGGCAGGAGTCACTGTTCTGCCGCGCGGCGTCCTGCTCAAAAAACCTATCTGCATGAGATACGGTTCATAGACGTCCTCAATCGTAACAGCCTCTTCACCGATCGCGGCGGCGATTGTTTCAAGACCGACAGGTCCGCCGTTATAGTTCTTTATCATCGTTGTGAGTATAAGTCTGTCGATCTGGTCAAGTCCGAGGTTGTCAATTTCCATTTTTGAAAGTGCAAGATTCGCCGTGTCAACGTCGATCACTCCGTTGCCCATTACGTCCGCAAAATCGCGCGCGCGCTTAAGCAGACGGTTGGCAATTCTCGGTGTTCCTCTTGAGCGTTTTGCAATTTCAAGCGCGCCCTTTTCTTCAATTCCTATTGAGAGTATACCCGCACTGCGCTTGACTATCTGCGAAAGTTGCTCGGGAGAATAAAGTTCAAGCCTCAACACAACTCCAAAGCGGTCACGCAGCGGAGCCGAGAGCTGACCGGCTCTTGTTGTTGCTCCGACAAGGGTAAATTTAGGCAAATCAAGACGTATTGAGCGTGCGGAGGGACCTTTTCCGATTATTATGTCAAGAGCGTTATCCTCCATTGCGGGGTACAATACCTCTTCAACGCTGCGGTTAAGACGGTGGATTTCGTCAATGAAAAGCACATCGCCCTCAGAGAGATTTGTAAGCAAGGCGGCAAGGTCGCCCTGCTTTTCAATCGCAGGACCGGAGGTTACGCGCAGATTGACGCCCATTTCGTTGGCAACAATACCGGCAAGAGTGGTTTTACCGAGTCCCGGAGGGCCGTAAAGGAGCACGTGGTCAAGACTTTCGCCGCGTTTGAGCGCCGCCTGTATATAGACCTCAAGGTTTTCTTTGACCTTTTCCTGCCCGATATAATCCTCCATTGTCCGCGGGCGTAATGAAAGCTCAATGTCATTGTCAAGCGGGGTATAATCGGCAGTTATAAATCTTTCGTCAAAATCTGATCCGACCATTTATCATGCCCTCCTTGAAAGAATTTTGAGCGCCTGCTTTATAATATCCTGAACGCTGAGCGAGGGATCGATTTTTCCGACTGCAACCGCAGCCTCGCTCTTTGTATATCCGAGCATGGTGAGCGCGGCGACCGCTTCGCTAGTGTTTCCCATCTTCTCAACCGCTTCAACGCTTTCATACACTCCTGCGCCGGCAGAAGAAGAAACGGCGCTTTTTGCTTTGTCTTTGAGTTCAAGAATGACTCTCTGCGCAAGCTTCGGTCCAACGCCGTTAGCTCTTGTAACCGCCTTGACATCGCCGGCAGAAATGCAAAGAGCCAGCTTTTCCGGCGTAAGCTCAGACAAAATTGCAAGCGCGGCTTTCGGTCCGACTCCGGTCACGCCTATGAGCAGCTTGAACCATTCAAGCTCATATTCTTCAAGAAAGCCAAACAAATCAAGCGCGTCCTCGCGAACGTTGAGATATGTAAACAAAGTGACAGTATCGCCGACTTTTATTTCGCGCAGCGTATTGGCACTGCTCAGGCACCTGAACGCTACTCCGCCGCATGAAACGGCAACCGAATTGAGGTCTGAAAAAACGACCTCTCCTGTTACACTGTAAAACATTTTGTGTTTCCTTTCTTAAGCTGATGAGAGCCTATCCCAATGCGCCCGAAGCAGTTTTTTAAGAGCAAATTTTTGCCTTAAAAACCGCATTGCGTTCGACTCTCCTCAGCTTAGTCTTATATTCCGTTTCTGATTCTCATTCCTGCAATCGGGTCAAGGCACGAGGACCCGGCGTGCGCGTGGCAGATTGCCATTGCGAGCGCGTCAGCCGCATCGTCCGGCTTTGGAATTTCTTTGAGTGAGAGTATCCTTTTTGTCATATCCTGAACCTGTTTTTTTTCGGCTCTGCCGTAACCGACAACACTCTGCTTGACCTGAAGCGGCGTATACTCAAAGACCCTCGTGTGCGTTTTTTGCGCGGCAAGCATGATAACTCCCCTCGCCTGGCTGACGTCAATAACGGTCTTTGCGTTGCTGTTGTAAAACACCTTTTCAACGCTCATCGCTGCCGGTTTATATTTTTCAATCAGCGCCGTCAGCTCGTCATAGATAATCTCAAGGCGGCGGTTGAACGGTACTCCGGCATCGGTTGTTATAGCGCCGTATTCAATCATTCTGAAACGGTTGATGTTATATTCTATGACTCCGAATCCCACTATAGCATAACCCGGGTCAATTCCCAATATGATCATGGCATATTACCTCATTATAGTATTAGTAGATTATATCACAATCTGTTCGGCTAAACAAGGGTAACTCAACAAAAAATCCGGGAACATGACATAATAAGGAAATCTAACTTGAAAAAATATCCTCGATGGTGTATTATTATATGCGTATTTATCTGCTGTTTTTGGCAGAAACAGAACGGAGGAAAACGATGGAAAGCTTTACAGTTACAAAAGAAACAAAACTCAGAGACATTCTGAAATCCCCGGCAGGTCACGATATCCTCGCCAAGGCGCTTTATACGGCAGGTCTTGACCTTTCTCTCATCACCAAAACACCTCTTGGCTCGCTGAAGCTTGAGGCGCTGCAAAAACTCACATTCGGCAAAATCGATGATTCCTTCATTGATTCTCTGCTCGGCATACTCAACAGCGAAAAGGACGCTCCCCTTGAGGACAACGCTCCGGTTGAGCCGAAGTGGTGGAAGGAAGCTGTTTTTTATCAAATCTATCCGCGCTCATTCTGCGACTCAAACGGAGACGGAATCGGCGATCTGCAGGGCATTATAAGCAAGCTCGATTACCTCAAAAATCTTGGCATCAATGCAATCTGGTGCAGCCCCATATATGACTCCCCGAACGATGACAACGGCTATGATATCCGTGACTATCGCAAAATCATGGAAGAATTCGGAACCATGGAGGATTTTGACACCCTCCTTTCAGAAATTCATAAGCGCGACATGAGACTCATCATGGATCTTGTTATAAACCACAGTTCCGACGAGCACAAATGGTTCCAAAGTGCGCTGCATGACGAGAATTCACCGTACAAGGATTACTATATTTGGAAAGACGGAGACGAGAACACGCCGCCGAACAACTGGGACTCCATTTTCAAAGGCAGCGCATGGAACTATTATCCGGAAAGAAAGCAGTGGGCGCTGCACCTTTTCACCAAAAAGCAGATGGATCTCAACTGGGAAAACGAGAACCTCAGACATGAGCTTTATGACATGATCAACTGGTGGCTTGAAAAGGGAGTTGACGGTTTCCGCCTTGACGTAATCAGCTTTATTTCAAAAACACCGGGACTTCCCGACGGTCACGAGTTCATCGGTACGCTCATGGGCTTCAAGGGCGTTGAGCACTACTTCTACGGTCCGCGTCTGCATGAATTTCTCCACGAAATGAATGAGAATACTTTTTCAAAATATGACGCATTCACGGTGGGCGAATGTCAGGGTACCGGCATTGAAATGAGCAAACTCATGACCGGAGACTACCGCAAGGAATTGAGCGTTGTTTTCTCGTTTGATCACATGGACAACCCCGGAAAAAGTCGTTTTCTTGATTACAGATATGATCTTCGCCCGATGGCAAAGGAGCTTGTCAAGTGGCAGCTCGGCTACGGCAACCACTGCTGGCCCGTTGTCTTCTTTGAAAACCATGACTGGCCGCGCATGACGTCAAAGGTCTGCCCGGACGGATTTTATCGCGACGAAGTGAGCAAGCTGCTTTGCGTCATGCAAATGACGTTCAAGGGCACTCCGTTTGTCTATCAGGGTCAGGAGCTTGGTATGACCAACAGCGAATTCCGCATGATGGATGACTTCCGCGACATTGAAAGCATCAATCGCTTCAACGATCTGCGCGAAAAAGGCAAAACACCGCAGGAAGCATACAAAATTGTTTGGGCAGGCAGCCGCGACCACGCAAGGACGCCAATGCAGTGGAGCGCAGAAAAGAATGCCGGCTTCACAACCGGAACACCGTGGATAGAGGTCAACCCGAATTATACAAAAATCAACGCGGCAGACGAGGAAAAGAACGAGCATTCCGTTCTGAACTTCTTCAAGAAGATGATCGCACTGCGCCATGAACACCCCGCTCTTGTTTACGGCTCATTCAGACTTGCGGACGAAAAATTCTCAGACGTTCTCACATATTACAGAACACTTGAGGGCGACGGAATGTATTATATTGAGCTGAACCTCACGCCGAAAAGAGCAAAAAGAAAGCTCGATACTTCGCACTATACTCTCGTTGCAACCAACGTAAACTCAGACAAAAACGGAGATCTGACCCCGTTTGAAGCAAATGTTTTCAAGGTCAACTGATTTTGCCTTTTTAATTAAAAATCACTTGACAAAACCTGAGTATATCTATATAATGTTATTCGTTATTATGAGGTGAGTTATGATTATCACGCTTGAAAGCCTTATGAACGGCGGAATTGAAAAGCTTGCGCTTGACTGTTCTTTCGATTTTTCAAAAGAAGAGTTTGACGGTGTGTTTCCATTCACAACACCTGTCTTGCTCAAAGGAGAGATTCTGAACAAAGCCGGCATTGTTTCTCTTGACGTCACCGCCGAGTTTGAGCTTCATGCAGTGTGCGACCGCTGTGCCGAGCCGTTTTCAAAAAGCTTTTGTGTTCCGGTCAGTCACATTCTTGTTTCAGAGCTTAATAACGAGGACAATGACGAGTTCATCGTTGTTCCCTCGATGGAGCTTGACATTGAAAAGCTCACTTTAGAGGACATCTACCTTTACCTGCCGAGCAAGCTGCTTTGCAAAGATGACTGCAAGGGCGTTTGTCCCTCCTGCGGTGCCAATCTCAACAATGGCTCCTGCGGCTGCAAAAAGGCGATTGACCCGCGCTTTGAGGCGCTGCTTTCTCTGCTCGACGAATGACAATGTTTATTTAATTATTTTATAAGGAGGTGCTGGTCATGGCAGTACCAAAGAGAAGAGTATCAAAGGCAAGAAGAGACAAGAGACGTTCCAACGTTTGGAAGCTTGACGCTCCCACGCTTGTCAGATGCAAACAGTGCGGCGAATACACTGTACCGCATAAGGTATGCGGCAGTTGCGGTTATTATAATGGCAAGCTCGTTGTTGCTAAAGATGAGGACTAAGCCTTTGGACTTTTGAAAGGTGGAGAAGCAGCTTTGCTTTCTCTGCCTTTTTTCGTTGACGTTTGATTTGAAAAGGAGTGAGTCGATGTCCGTCCAAATAAGCGGTGTTGCAAAAAAGTCAATATCCGACAAAAAAGGTATACGCGCCGGTGATGTTCTCATTTCCGTCAACGGACATGAAATCAACGATGTTCTTGATTACAGCTTTTATATCAAGGAAGAAAAGCTGACTCTCGCCCTTATTTCAAACAGCAGGGCTAAAAAGATTAAGCTGCATAAAAAAGAATATGACGACATTGGTCTTGAATTTGAGACCTATTTGATGGACAAGCAGCATTGCTGCAAAAACAAATGCGTATTCTGCTTTATTGACCAATTGCCGAAAGGTATGCGCAACACTCTCTATTTTAAAGACGATGACTCGCGGCTTTCTTTTCTTTTCGGCAACTATGTTACGCTGACAAACCTCACCGAACATGATGTTCAGCGGCTCATTGACATGCACATAAGTCCCGTGAATGTCTCGGTCCATACCATGAACCCGACTCTCCGCGTTCAGATGATGAAAAACAAGCACGCCGGTGAATGTCTTTCAATTCTCAAGCGGCTCGCCGACGCGGGCATTCAGCTCAACACACAGCTGGTCCTCTGTCCCGGCATAAATGACGGCAAAGAGCTTGAATACAGTCTGAACGAGCTTGAAAAGCTCAGACCTGCCATTCAAAGCATTGCAGCCGTGCCTGTTGGGCTGACAAAATTTCGTGAGGGACTCGCAGAGCTCAAACCGTATACACCGGAAACGGCAAAAGATGTGATCTCAATTGTTGACTCTTTTGGCAAAAGATGCCTTGAAAAACACGGCACTCGCCTCGCCTTTTGCGCCGATGAATTTTATCTCAAAGCCGGATTACCGATTCCCGATGAGGAATACTATGAGGACTATCCTCAGATTGAAAACGGCGTGGGTCTTTGGAAAGACCTTGAAGTCAGCTTTTTTGATGCGCTTGAAACCTGCGGCGCAGACAAAAACACCAAGAGCCATGTTTCCCTCATTACCGGTACCGCCGCCTATCCGCTCATAAAAAAGCTTGCAAATGCAGCGGAAGAAAAGTATCCGAACGTCAGGGCGGACGTTTTTGAAATTCTGAATGATTTTTTCGGTCACAGTATCACCGTTGCCGGTCTCGTCACCGGGCAGGATCTCATTGCGCAGCTCAAAGGCAAAGAATATGCAAAGAAACTGATTATCCCCTCTGTCATGCTCAGAAGTGAGGAAGATATGTTCCTTGACAATGTGACGAAAGAGGACGTTGAAAAAGCACTTGATGTTACGCTCACCGTTACGCCGCAAAGCGACGGAACCGAGCTGCTTTACCATATACTCGGAGAATAAAGGAGGAACAGAATATGTCAAGACCGGTCGTTGCAATAGTCGGCAGACCCAACACAGGCAAAAGCACTCTTTTCAATAAGCTCGTTGGTCAGCGGCTTTCAATTGTTGATGACACCCCCGGCGTTACAAGAGACAGAATTTTCGGAGACTGCGAGTGGCTTTCGAGGCATTTTCTTTTGGTTGACACCGGCGGCATTGAGCCGTATTCAAACGACATAATTTTAAAACAGATGCGCCGGCAGGCTCAGCTTGCAATTGAAAGTGCGAATGTAATTATCCTCGTCTGCGATGTGCGCTCCGGCGTTGTTGCAACAGACGCGGAGGTTGCTTCAATGCTTCAGCGCAGCGGAAAACCCGTGGTCCTTTGCGTCAACAAATGCGACAACATCGGCGAGCTTCCGGCTGATTTTTATGAGTTTTACAATCTTGGTCTGGGCGACCCCATCGGCGTTTCCGCAGTTCACGGTCACGGTACCGGAGATTTGCTTGACGCAGTGATTGAACACCTGCCGCCATACAGCGAAGAGGAAGAAGAAAGCGTTATAAGCGTCGCGGTAATCGGAAAGCCGAATGTTGGCAAATCCTCGCTCGTCAATGCGATCTCAGGTGAAGAACGCGCAATTGTGTCAGACATTGCCGGAACAACAAGAGACGCAACAGACACGCACATTTCAAACAAATTCGGCGATTTTCTTTTTATAGACACTGCCGGAATGAGAAGAAAAAGCAGAATTGAAGATCAGCTTGAAAAATACAGTATAATCCGCGCCAAAATGGCGGTTGAGCGCGCTCATGTCTGCGTTATTATGATTGACGCAGTTGAGGGCTTTACCGAGCAGGACTCAAAGGTTGCCGGAATTGCACATGAAATGGGCAAGGCGTGCATCATAGCAGTGAACAAATGGGACGCCGTTGAAAAAGACGGAAAAACCATGGATTCCTACCGCAAAAAACTGATGAATGACTTTTCATTCATGTCATACGCTCCAATCATTTTTATTTCCGCAAAAACAGGTCAGCGCCTTGACAGACTTTTTGAGCTCATCAAATTTGTTGACGAGCAGAACGCAATGCGCATTTCCACCGGAAAGCTCAACGATGTTCTTGCAGCAGCAACGGCAAGGGTTCAGCCGCCGACAGATAAAGGCAAGAGACTCAAAATTTTCTATATGACTCAGGCTTCGACAAGACCACCGACATTTGTCTGCTTTGTCAATAAAGCTGAGCTTTTCCACTACAGCTATCAGCGTTACATTGAAAATCAGATTCGCGAGGTTTTCGGTCTTGAGGGTACGCCGATGAGATTCGTCATCAGAGAAAGAGAAAGCAAATAACGGCAACAAAATCAAAACAACAAGGCTGTAATTCACAAATCGGAGTCATGTGAATTACAGCCTTGATTTTCGTTTGAATCGGAAAATCGATAAGCACAAATTTAAGTAATATATTGCACTTTCAGTTTATCCGCCGGCCGCTGAAATGCCGTGTCAACCTGAAGTGACAAAAACATATGTATTCCATTTTAATCAACAAGCGTCAGTCCTCGCTTGCGAAGCTCCTCCTCAATTTCCTCAAGGCTGATTTTTCCCTCGGCAATAGACTGTTTGATTCCGGGTCCCAACGTTACGAACTTCGGCTTTTCGCGCGGGCTGCTTTTGACTATCTCAATCGGAGTCCAGCCGCGAATGCACCAAAGATGGCTGCTGTTATTAAACTGCGTAAGCAAATATGTAAGCTCATCAAACTGCCTGTCTGTCAACTGAACTCCAACTTCGATAAGCTCATCGAAAACCGTTTGCATGATGTCCGAAATACTCAGTGAACCTATGTTACAGTTTCTTTTGTAAACACGGAGAATTTTCTCCGCCTCACTGCCTTCTGTGCATTCAAGAAGTCTTTGCAAAGCCTTTTTGTCTTTTGACGGATGCTCGGGATTTTTGCCGCTGTACCATTCGTATTGAAAGGTTTCCGAACGGTTTCTGAATGAAAAGCTGCCCAATGTTTTGCCGACATTATCGCAAAGGAATCTTACTCCATATCTGCTTGTAGAATATTTGGCGGTAACCCTCAGCTTTTTCAAAAATTCTAACAGTTCTTTTTCTATCGGAGTTGCTTTTAATACGGCAAAAGCCAATAAGTCATCCGGTAAATAGAACGAATTATTTAACTGACTTTCTACCATACCATAATACCACGCAAACTTTCTTGAGCCGGTTCCTACCAGACTTTTGTGAACCAGCTCCCTATTAAGCTCCGATCTTTTTTCCTCGGCGTAAAGTTCGTCCACTTCGTATACGTAATACGGCACATTTTCACGACGTACAATGGATGAAAAATTAATCAAATCTATACGTCTGATTTCTTTCATATCGTATCGCTGCGCATATTTTTTAAGAATCTCCCATAAATCGCGCAGAGCAATGGCACCGTACAGATTGACGGCTGCTAAAAAAAGCTTATGCAAAAAATCTTTTTTCTTATCGTCAATGTTTGCCTCACGATACATTCTTGCAAGAGTTTTTTCTGACAATGGTTTAGGATACGACATTTTGAACCTCCTCGCAATATAAGCTTATAAACCTTTATAAAAATATCTTTAGAGATATGCTGCCATTTTTTTACAAGTATCTTCGTATAATTATGTGCAGTCTGCCCTTTTTGCTTTCTTCCTTTTGTTCAAGAAAAAGAGCCTTGCCTTTTCCGCGCAGTACAATTTTTTCTCCGACAGCGAGCCTTTTGTCCGTTTTGAGAGCTTGCACGCCGTCAACATAAACGCTGCCGCCCTCAATGAAAGCAGCCGCCTTTGTTCGTGACAGCGAAAATGCACACCCGACAACAGCGTCAAGCCGGAGCGATTGCACAGAAAAAAACATGTCCTGCGTATGCTCATTCGCTTGGATAAACGTGCGCTTTGATTCCTCTGTAACGGTTAAGCTGAGGAGAGCCGAACTCAATGCGCCTGAAGAATTTGTTTTTCAGCACATTGCGGCTCTTTTTGTCTCACAATACGAAAGTATTGCTTCGACAAAGAAGAACCACACTGCACCAAAAAACAAATCCATCAGGTGTAAAGCAGTTTTTTAAGAGCAAATTTTTGCCGAGACAAGGCAAAAAGGTGAGTAATGCTGACGCATTGCGAGGCTTTTTAACGACGTATCGGTGAAAATTTGCCTTAAAAAACCGCATTGCGTTCGACTTTACTCAGCTTATACTTGCTCTGCCTGCGGATTTGAGGTTTTCGCGAATAAACCTCGCCACCGATGAAAGACAGAAAAGCCTGCACCCGTTTTCATCGGTTATAATATCTCCGAGCATTTCGCGCCGAAGCCCCAAGCCCATCAAAGCGCCGAGATAATCACGGTGAGAAAGCGCGGTGAACCTGTCCTTTTCAAGTCTCAAAAGAGTTATAGGGTCATACTCCGGATACGCCTCAAAAAACTCAAAGGCATCATTCTGCTCATAAAAGCGCGGAACAAAAACCGCACAAAGCCGCTCGGCATTTTCAAAACCGCCGTAATAAAACGTTTTTACATATTCGCTCTGCTCTTTTTCAAGCACAGTCAAAAGCGTTCTCTGCCTCATATCAAGAAAAGCAGTGCACAAAACGATAGATTCGTCGGCACACTGCATTTTCAGGTCTGAAGCATGAGAGAGCAAAACTTCATCTTCAGTCATACAATATTTTCCTTTTACTGCTGATAATGGTGAGCCGATTCAAGCATCATGTCTTTAACCTTCATCAATCTTGTTGTTGCTGCACGCTCATTTTCATCAAGCTTCATTGTAATGTACCTGATCGTTTCTTCATACTGCGGAATCAAAACGTGCTCGAGCGCATTGACTCTGCGGCGCGTTTTTTCAATTTCCGAAGCGAGGAGACGGCAGGCGTTTTCCGTTTGCGCAAGACGGAGCATATCGGGCATTATGCCTGCAAGTGCCCCTACCGCATCGTCCAAATCTCCGCCGGTGAAAGCATAACCGTATGAATAGATTTCGCCCTCCTTGGCAGATTTGAAATGCGGCTCAAAAACCGGCACCTCAACGCTCATGATATTTTGTTCCCTGACCTGCGCACTCATCTTTTGAGATGGCATCATGAGGGCAACTTCAATTTCTTCGTCCGTCATAACGCTCCTTGCAACGGACATATGGCTGTTGGCAGCTTTGATTCCGGCTTCAACCTTTTCTCTCAGCTCCTTGTTTTCTCTGACAAGAATCAAAAAGCGACGCATAAGCTCATCACGCTTATCCTTCAAAAGCTTGTGACCCTTTCTCGCGGTCATGAGCTTTTTTTTGAGGTTCGTCAGCTCCATTCTCGTTGGATTGACATTCATGACCGCCATCAGTTCACCTGCTCTTCAATATAGTAAAGGTCAAGATAATCGTCGCTGATACGTTTAAGCTCGCTGCGCGGAAGAATTGACAAAAGCTTCCAACCTATAGAGAGGGTTTCCTCAATTGAACGGTCGGTACTGCTGCCCTGAGAAACATACTCTTTTTCAAATTCGTCCGCAAATTTTGCATAAAGCTTATCCATGTCCGTAAGAGCCGCTTCTCCGAGAATAACCATGAGCTCCTTGGCTTCCTTTCCGCGTGCATACGCAGAAAACAGCTGATTCATGGTGTTTGAATGGTCGGCTCTGGTCTTTCCCTCGCCTATGCCCTTATCCTTGAGTCGCGAGAGTGACGGAAGAACGTCAATGGGCGGAACAACGCCTTTTCTGTGAAGTTCACGCGAAAGAATGATCTGCCCCTCTGTGATATAACCCGTAAGGTCGGGAATCGGATGAGTTTTATCGTCCTCCGGCATGGTAAGAATCGGAATAAGGGTTATACTGCCCTTTTTGCCGCGCTGTCTGCCGGCTCTTTCATAAATTGAAGCAAGATCGGTATACATATATCCGGGATATCCGCGACGTCCGGGAACCTCTTTTCTCGCGGCAGAAACCTCACGCAGAGCGTCGGCATAGTTGGTTATATCGGTGAGGATAACGAGAACATGCATGCCCTTGTCAAATGCAAGATACTCGGCTGCGGTGAGCGCCATTTTAGGCGTTGCAATACGCTCAATCGCAGGGTCATTGGCAAGGTTAGAGAACATTACGGTTCTTTCAAGCGCACCGGTCTCGCGGAAAGACTGCATAAAAAAGTCGGCTTCTTCAAAGGTAATACCCATTGCGCCGAAAACAACGGCAAACGGCTCCTTTGTTCCGCGCACCTTTGCCTGCCTTGCAATCTGTGCGGCAAGCTGGGCATGAGGCAGACCGGAGGCTGAAAAAATCGGCAGCTTTTGTCCGCGAACAAGAGTATTAAGCCCATCGATCGCAGAAATACCGGTCTGAATGAACTCCTGCGGATAGCTCCTTGCCGCAGGGTTCATCGGGGTTCCGTTGACATCAAGTCTTTTTTCCGGAATAATCTCCGGTCCGCCGTCTATCGGTCTGCCGAGACCGTCAAAAACGCGTCCCAGCATGTCCTCGGAAACACCGAGCTCCATCTGCCGACCGAGAAAACGCACCTTGCTGTCTGCAAGATTGATTCCGACAGAGGGTTCAAAAAGCTGAACAAGGGCATTCTTTCCGTTGATTTCAAGAACACGGCAACGCCTTTTTTCGCCGCTTGCAAGCTCAATTTCACCAAGCTCGTTATACGCAACGCTGTCAACATCGCGGACGAGCATCAGAGGACCCGCAACTTCTTCAATGGTTCTGTATTCTCTCGGCATCAGTCATCGTCCCCCTTTCCTGCATTTTGAAGATTTTCTTCAAGCTCTTCAAGAATGAGCCTGTATTCCTCTTCAATGTCATTTTCCTTGATATATTTGAATCTTCCTATCCGTTCTCTGACAGGCATTGAAACTATTTTTTGAACATCTCCGCCGTCTTCAAGACGTTCAAGCGATTTTTCATAAAACGCAAGAACGAGTCTCATCATAAGCAGCTGCTTCTCGAGTGAGGAATAGGTATCAACCTCGTGAAAAGCAAGCTGATGCAAAAAGTCCTCGCGAACCGAGCGCGCAGCCTCCATTGCAAGACGGTCACTCGGCGAAAGTGCGTCCATACCCACGAGCTTGACAATTTCTTCAAGCTCGGCTTCCTTTGAAAGCAGACGCATAATCTCAAGTCTCAGCTTTGTCCAATCGGGGCTGACGTGCTCATTGAACCAATTTCCGAGCGAATCAGCATAAAGCGAGTAGCTTGTCAGCCAATTGATTGCCGGGAAGTGGCGTTTATAAGCAAGCGCGGAGTCAAGCCCCCAGAAAACCTTGACAATTCTCAGCGTTGCCTGCGTAACCGGCTCCGAGATATCGCCGCCTGCCGGAGAAACCGCTCCGATAACCGAAAGAGTACCCTCACGGTCATCGCTGCCCTGTGCAATAACGCAACCGGCTCTTTCATAAAACTGAGCAAGGCGCGAGCCGAGATACGCCGGGTATCCCTCTTCGCCGGGCATTTCTTCAAGTCTGCCGCTCATCTCTCTGAGTGCCTCAGCCCAACGCGAGGTTGAATCCGCCATCAAAGCAACGCTGTATCCCATATCGCGGAAGTATTCCGCAATTGTTATGCCTGTATAAATTGAAGCTTCCCGGGCAGCAACGGGCATATCCGAAGTATTCGCAATGAGAACGGTTCTTTCCATCAAGGACTTTCCCGTATGCGGATCGATCAGTTCCGGAAACTCATTGAGAACATCGGTCATTTCATTTCCGCGTTCACCGCAGCCGATATAGACAACAATGTCAGCCTCTGCCCATTTTGCCAGCTGATGCTGCGTAACGGTTTTGCCGCTGCCGAAAGGACCGGGAATGGCTGCAACTCCGCCCTTTGCAATAGGAAAAAGGGCGTCAATAACGCGCTGACCTGTCACAAGCGGTTCCTTTGGTGCAAGCTTCTTTTTATATGGACGTTCTTTTCTGACCGGCCATTTTTGCATAAGACCGATAGTATGAACCTCGCCGTTTTCGTCTTCAATAATGGCAACGGTGTCCTCAACGGTGCACATACCTGAGGTTATTTCTTTCACGGTACCTTTATATTTGAGCGGCAGCATGATCTTATGGAGAACAACGTCTGTTTCGCGTACTGTTCCGAGCACGTCTCCGCCGATAACCTTATCGCCCTTTTTGACCGTAGGAGTGAACTTCCACTGCCTGTTTCTGTCGAGCGCCGGAACTTCAATTCCGCGGGTAAGGTTATTGCCGGCAATCTTCATTATTTCTTTAAGCGGGCGCTGAATTCCGTCAAAAATTGAACCTATCAGACCCGGACCGAGCTCAACGCTCATCGGTTCGCCGGTGGATTCAACGGTTTCGCCGGTACGAAGCCCCGAGGTTTCCTCATAAACCTGAATAGAGGCTCTGTCGCCGTGCATCTCGATTATCTCCCCTATGAGGCGCTGCTCGCTGACGCGAACAACGTCAAACATATTGGTCTCCCGCATACCCGAAGCGACAACAAGAGGACCTGAGATTTTTGTTATGGTTCCTTTATTCAAATGAATCACCTGCTTCTTTTACAATATATTACTTCCGACAGCCTGTTCAACAAAGCCGGCAACAGCTCTCATGCCCTCTCCGGTTGCACCGTGTGCACCGGGAATGAGGGTAAGCGCCGGGAGCGGCTGAGAATAAAACTTTTCAAGTTGCTTTTGCCCGATTCCGGCAGCGAGATCCTCCGTGAGAAAAATCACCGCGTATTCCTCTTTGCAAAGCCTTTTCAAGAGGCTGTAGCCCTCCTTGGGCTCATCGCAGGGAAAAACGTCAAGACCTATTGAAGCAAAGCCGAGCACGCTGTCTCTGTCTCCGACTGCTGCAATCTTATACATATAGCGCCCTCACCCTTTCGCGGATAGTTTTCTCATCTACCTTTGCTTTTTTTGAGCAAAGAATGAGCCTGACCGTTTTAAGCTCTGCGGTTTTTGCAAAGTAATACGCCGCAAGCGGTTCAAATCCGAAAAAGACATACTTTGCCTTTTTTGAAATTTCAATAATCTTGTCATCACTTTCCTTTTCAAATGCGGCAGAGCTTTTTGAAAGCAGCTCGCCCTCCTTTGAAAACGGCGTTCTTTTGAGGTATTCAAGAACTGCTCCGGTATCCGTTGCGGCAGCCTTGGCAAGCTCTTTTGTATCAATTCCGTCAACGTCTGCGAGTGCGCTTTCAATGAACTCAAAGCTCTTTTTTGCCTTTGCCGAGCGATAGGCTATTTTTATATCGGCACAGGCACAAAGATGGACGGCAATCTCCCGAAGCATTTCGCAGCTGCTCTTTTTTGATTCCGAAAGCACGGCGGTGAGCGCAGCCTTGTCAATTATGATATCTGCGCTTTGACCGTTTTCTGTGCGGCAGGCAGTTTCATAAGCCTCTTTGGCGCACTCACCCATTACACCGGGAAGAGCGGAGAACTCATGGCTTTCCACCGCCTTTTCAAGTGCGGCAAGGTCAAGCGAGGTAGGATACGCAAAAAGCCCTTTTGCACTTTTTTCACAAATCATAGCCTTGAGCGCAGCTTTGAGATTATAATAATCGTTTTGAACGCAAAGCACCTTCAGCTGTTCTTTGTCCGGCGCAGCCTCATTAAGCAGCGTCCACAATGCCTTTTTCTGCTTTTCAAGCGCAAGAGAAAAATTTTCGCCGTTTTCATCTTCAAATGAGTATCCCTTTGATTTCAGAAGGTCGATGCATTCTTTAAAAGTTTCGGCAGAAATGAGCCGCTCAACATCTGAAGAAGTGAGCAGTTTGTTTTCATTTGCTCTTATGCGTGCCACAGCAAAAGCGTAATCTGTATCTTTCATCTTTTGCCCTCCGTTCATTCGGTGAACAGCGCTTTGCCGAGTATATCTTTCAAATTGTCATGCTTTTCGTCAAAAACAGCGCGCAAAGTGCAGTTGACCTCCATGTCTCCGTAGGCAAGAATAAAGCCGTTTTCAAGCTCTCCCGGAGTTTTGGAAATCATAAGCGCTCCCTTTTCAAAAATGAGGGAATTCACTTTTTCCTCAAAGTCCGGCGGAATCCGTCCGAGGTCCCGCTTTGAAAGATACATAACGCCCTCTCCGTCCGCAGCATTCTTTTCACAAAGCCGCAGAAGAAAATCAAAGTAGCTCTCGTCGTCCATAGCTTCAATTCTTTCATATGCGGCGGCAATCACGTCATTCACAACGGCGTTTTTGACCTGCAGATACCTTGTTTTTGTTATGCTCTCCGCTTTTGATTTTGCGGACAGTTCAATTTTTTCCGCCTCTGCTTTTCCGCCGGCAATTACCGCGTCAGAATCACGGCTTGCTTTTGCCCGAGCTTCGGCAAGAAGCTCATCGCCCTTTTTTCCGGCTTCTGATATTATTGAATTGCATTTTTCAAGACTTTCCGCAGCGATCTTTTCAATGATCTTTTCAAGTCCCGTCAAATTCATCACTCCCTTAAGTCACTTCTTTTGCAGCTGCTTAAATGCTCAGAACAGCAAGAAGAGAAATGAGGAACGGCAAAATTGCATAAAACTCAACGAGCGACGCCATTGTAACGGCTCTACCGAGCTGATCTTTTTGCTTTGCAAGGAGATTGATTCCTGCTGCGGCAACCTTGCCCTGATGAATGGCGGAAAAATAGCCGGCAATTGCAATCGGCAGGCAGGCAATGAGGTAATAAAGTCCCTGCTGCCAACTGAGCTGTTCTGGTGAGCCGCCGATAATATTTACGTTGACAAGAACCATGATTGCAATAAGAAAGCCGTAAAGTCCCTGAGTACCGGGGAGCAGCTGAAGAACAAGAACCTTACCGAACATTGAAGGATCTTCTGTAAGGAGACCTGCCGAAGCCTGACCTGCAAGTCCTACGCCCCTCGCGGAGCCGAGACCGGCAAAAACTACGGCGCAGGCAGCGCCGAGAAGAGCAAGTACAAGACCTAAATTATTCATTGATTGTTTCCTCCTTGATTTTATAATGTTTTAGGTTAATTTTGAACGGTGTAAAAATTCTTCCGCCGCCCTCATAGAATTTTGAAAAGAACTCAACATACTGAAGTCGGCTTGTGTGAACATAGGTTCCGATAAGATTGACCGCGAGATTGACTGCGTGGCCGATAATGAATATCGGAATAAAAAGAATTATATTTTTCGGCATGGCGGCAAGCATATTGACAACGTTTGCTATAACGCCGGTTACAAGCCCAAGGGCAAGCAGCCTTGAATATGAAAGTATATCGCCGAGATAACCCGTGGTGGTGTTATATATTCCGTAAAGACCGCCACCGAGCTTTCCGGCAATATTTTTTGCGCTTCTTCCTGCAGTGAGAACAATAAGCACAGCGCCGACAAGAAGAAGTATTTTTGACGCTTTCTGAACTGTTGCAGATGTCTCCGTGAGCATTCCGGCGCCGAATCCGGCAAAGCCCGCAACGAACAAGGCAACCGGTATAACATCGCAGAACGCGGCAAGCACCTGCTTTTGTTTGACAAGCATATAAAAACGGATTGCAAGACCGGCATAAAGATGAACCAGCCCAAACGCAAACGAAAACATAAGAAGCTTCATACTGTTTTCAATCGGCGTGAACCAAATTGCAAGGTCGGGTCCCCTTTCCCATCCGAGAAAAGTTGTGCAGACGGTCGGAATCAGATCTCCGAACCAACCGCCGAACATGGCGCCCCAAAAGACGGTTGAAAGACCGCACCAAAATATGAAGCTGACGGTCTTAGCTTTATTCCCCGTGACCTTGAATTTAAACCTTGCAACAAGAGCCACAATGACCATCAAAAGTCCGTAGCCCGCATCCGAAAGCATAAGACCGAAAAGACTGTAGAAAAAGAAAGACATCACCGGGTTGGGGTCAACGTCACTGTTGGAGGGGGGAGAATACATGTTGGATATATTCTCGACTCCCGCGGCGAACCTGTTGTTTTCAATGAGCACCGGAACGTCCGCGTTTTCATAGTCCGGCTGAGAAAACTCAACCTGAGCCGTAAAACGCCGCTCAATTTCAAATTTGAGCTGTTCGCTGTCCCTTTCCGGAACGTAGCCTTCAATAAAAACCGCTCTTTCGCTCGTTGCCGCCATAGCAACCGTTTTATATTTTTCAGCCTGAACCGAGTAATAATCGGAAAGCAGGCGAATTTTTTCATAATCGGCTGCATGAGAAGAAATTTCAAGCTCGTAGCTTTCAATTTTTTCGCGGCAGACAGCAATTTTTTCCTGCGCCTGTTTTATAACCGAAGACGGCAGCGCCTTTGCCGGGTTATCCGGCTTTACAAATCCGTTTTCTCTGAGTGCTTTTTCAAGCTCCTCACGGTCACTGTGGTGACAAAGGGCAACAATCGCGGTCATTGCCGCCGAGGAGCTGATGATCTGAACGTCCACACCGTCAAGCTCCGGAGCGGAAATCGCAAGCCGAGCCAACACATCGTCCTTTGAAAGCTGCTCTTTAAAATATCCGATAAAAACGCTTGAGCTGAGTGTTCTTACACAGCTCATGGGGATATCGAGCCTTTCCCACGGTCGGTAATAGTCAATGAGTGTTTGCTGTCTGACCGTTTCAGCCTTTTCAAAGGTAATACCCTCTGAAAGAGACGAAAGCTTTTCGCAAAGGCGCAGTATTTCGTCTGCACTGTCGCTGACGCTGCGATATTCGCCAAGGTCAATGGGCTTTTCATCAAGGAATGACTCAATAAATGATTTTTTGATTTCGCAGTATTTTTCAAGCGTCTTTGAACAGTTCAACGCAAGCTCGCTTTTTCTTTCAAAATCTTCGCATAGCGCGTCCGTCTTATACTTTGTCAGACCCTCTGTGCCGGAAAGCTCGGAAATTTCTGTAATTCCGCTTTGCTGCAAAAAATCAATCAGCCGTCTGCTGTCTTCAAGCACGGCGGCAATTTCAAAATGCAGCAGCTTGATTTTTGCCAAATAGAAACACCTCCTTTGAAATGCTCCATTTCAAAACATCGTTACTTATCTGTTTATATTTTCAAGTACAAGAGCAATTGCAGAATCATACTTTTTTTCAGTGTTGTTTATAACTTTTTTCTCACGCAGAGCGGCAAGGCTTTCCGCCTGCTTTATAACGCCGTCCGCCGAAAGCTTAGCCTCCGAGACAAGCACGGCAGCTTCGCTTTCCGCCTGCTCAATTGCGGCTTTGTAAAAAATATCTGCCTGATGTTTTGCCTCTGCAATGATTCTCTCCGCCTCTTTTTGAGCCTTAGCCTCATTGGCAGCAGCTCTTTTTTCTGCTTTGAGAATCTCACTCATCATCTCGGACACCATAAAGCAGTTATTCCTCCTTCATGCAAAAGTCTTTGGTCCGCGTCGATAACCGCGGAATTAATATCCGTTGCTCCCGCACGAATTGCAAGCGAAACAACAAGCAAAACAAGCAATGCGGCGGCAACACAGAGAAGAATTATCATTTTCTTTGAAAAAAACGATTCGGTTTTGCGCTCCTTTTTTAAACTGTCCGGGAGCGGCTGATATGTGCGCGCTTTTTTGCGCTGAGGTTTGATTTTCTGAGCTGCATAATCGCTCAAAGAAACATCGGGAATTTGAATCTCCTCTCTGAGAGAAACCACTCTTTTGGGTTCGGGCTCGGTCTGCGGAGTATTTTCTTCGGTAGGCTCATCAACGGGCGGCTCCTCCTCGGTTGTTGAAGAAACCGAATACACATCGTCATAAACCGTCTCCTCAAAAGGCTTTTTTTCAAGTGCATTTTTGAGATCGGCAAGCATCTGCTTCGGCGAAAGATAGCGCTCCTCCGGCTTATAGGCACATGCTTTTGAAATAATCTTGAACAGCGCCTCGTCATATATCGCCGGTCTCGGGAGAGTCTCTCCCGCAGCGCGTTTGATTTTTGACGCGTCAAGCGAGTTTATTGTAACCTTTTCCGGATACGGCTCGGTAAACGGCAGTCTGCCGCGATTGACGAGCGTATATAAAACCAGACCGAGCGAATAGGTGTCAACGGTTCCGTTGACATTTCCGCTTCTTGAAAATTCAGGCGCCATATAGTATTGAGTGCGCTTGAACGCAAATGATGTTCTTGACGGCTCAAGACAGCTGAACGAACCGAAGTCACCGAGCTTGCAGACTCCGCGTTCGTCAAACATGATATTTTCGGGCTTAAGGTTGGGATAAATATAACCGAAATCGCGGCAGCGCATAAGCGAACGGCAAACGGAAATGCCAACACGAATGGTTTCATCAAGCGTAAAAGAAAACTCCGAAAGCAGATCTGAAAGCGAACGGGCGCGTTCAAGCCGTATAAGAACAATATAACCTTTTCCGTCGCTGGTACGGCGGCGCTCCCATTCCTCGTACTTTATAAAGAGCTTTCCGTTGTCAACCTTTTGAATAACTTCAATATTATCGGTAATATTTTTTATTACGGACTCATAAAAGCCCTCTTCGGTTTCGTCTGTATAAACTCTTTCTGCAATGGTGTTAAAAGAACGTTTTTCATTACGGTTTTCACCGAGTCTGATAATTTTGAGAACAGACTTTTCTTCACCGCCGTCGGCAAGCCGACGTCTGATTTCATAGACCTTTCCGTCCGTGCCTGAGCCGATTTGCTTTTCGGTAAACCATGAGCCGAAAACAGGGTCAAAGGATTGCGGCATTTTTCACTTCCTCCAATATTTTAAATCTATATCAAAAGCATAAAATCATACTTATAATCGTTGTTTATTATACCACATCGCAATGCGAAAAACTACTTGTTTTGCGCATTTTTTTATAAATTTTACTTGTGCTGCACATTGTGGGAACAAATGACAAGCAACGGACGCAGCACTTTGCTTTTTTCTGTTGACAAGAGCGGAAATACAAGGTAAAATGAGACTGTTGAATATCTGCAAAAAACACAGGAGGAATCACCATGAGCGATGAACTTGACCTTGGTCCGGATATCGTTACCGTTGTTGACGACGACGGAAAAGAACATACATTTGAAGAGCTTGACAGAATTGAAACCGACGACGGCTCGCGCTATGTTGCGCTTTTGCCGGTTTATGACGATGATGTTGAAATTCTTGAGGGTGACGGAGACGTTCTCATTCTCAAGGTTCTTGAAGAGGACGGCGAAAATTACCTTGTTCAGATTGAAGATGATGAGGAATTTGAACGTATCGGCAATATAATTGAAGACCGCCTCATTGAAAAATATGAGGAAGATGAAGAAGAATAAATCCTCATAAAAACACAAATGAATATATATGATGCCTGCCGTTCTCGATCGTTCCGCGGTTATAACCCAACACACTTATAACGGAGAGACGCTCGGAAAGCGGATTGCAGACCTCCCGGATAAGCTGAGTAGAGTTGAACCCACTGCACTTGAAGATTTAACCTTAAAAACCGCATTGAGTTCGGTTCTCCTCAGCTTATCCGGACGAAGGGAGCGTGAACCTTTTCGGCTATCACCTTCCTGCTCTTTTGCAGGTTATATACGCGGTTCCGGCTCGGCGGGTGTTTTTTTACGCTTAAACCAACTGGAGCCGAGCTCAATGCGCCTGAAAAATTTGCTTTTCGGCACATTGCGGCTCTTTTTATCTGACAATACGAAAGTATTGCGGTTTTTCAACACAGCATCGGCGAAAATTCGGCTTTCCTCAGCTTAAAGCTTTTTTCAGAGCTTTAGGTGTTATTTTTTTTACGGCGGTCAATACTTATATCGGTGATAATTTTGAAAATCAAAAAATATGTGTTTGGCTTTCTGATAGGGCTGATAAATGCACTCTTCGGCGCAGGCGGAGGAATGATTGCCGTTCCGTTCCTCAAAAAAAGCGGGCTTTCGCAAAAGCAGGCGCAGGCAACGGCAATCTGCGTTATTCTCCCCCTCACTGTTCTCAGCGCAGCTATTTATCTTATACGCGGCTATTTCAAATTATCCGACGCAACGCCGTTCATTCTTTTTGGCTTTCCGGGTGCACTGCTCGGCACGATATTGCTTTCCAAAATGAAGAATTCATTGCTTCAGAGTGTGTTTTCACTGTTTATGCTTTGGGCGGGATTCAGACTGGTGGTGGGATAAAATGCAGCTGCTCACGGCGCTTGGCGCTTTCCTTTCCGGAGTTATCGGTTCGATGGGCTTTGGCAGCGGAACGGTGCTCATAATTTTAATGACGGTTTTCCTCTCTTTTGAGCAAAAGGCGGCACAGGGAATCAACCTTGTCTTTTTCATTCCCTGCGCAATATATGCAATCATATTTTACCTCAGAAAAAAGCTCATAAAAAAAGATTTTGTTCTTCCGCTTGTTATTCCGGGTCTGCTCGGCGCGGCAGCCGGATATCTTATTCTGAAATTTCTTTCTCCGGTTATTTTGAAAAAGCTTTTTGGGGCGCTGCTGATTGCCATAGCTCTGAAGCAGCTGCTTTCTCCATTGCTCAAAAGATTTTTCAAAAATGACCGTGTGTAAAAAAGTTTTAGCACGCTTTCAAACTGCACAAGAGTATTTTTAGGCATTGCCGCATAAACCGCGTAATCAGCTTCTTCGGCTATGCCCGAATTTTCAATTAAAGTAAAAGCTATAATTCACACACAGCGGCGAATGCTGCATGTGAATTATAGCATTTTTTGTTTGCTATGCCCTCGGTCTGCACTGAGCGCGGGCATTTTAAATTTTATCAGTTTCCGAAATACTGCTTGAAGAAATCTTCAAAGCTGCTTGAACCGCCGCGATAGTATCCGTCTTCGGTTACAGGCTCAGTTGTGGTTTCGGTAGTGCCCTTGTCTTCAACAAGAGTGATTGAAACATCAAACTCTGTGGTTTTGTAAGTTCTGTTCTCTATTCTGCAAAGAGTCAGAGTAATTGTATCGCCGACAGCACCGGTGTTGATGAGGTCAAGCAAAACGCTCGAGTCGTCCATCTTCTGTCCGTTGACGGCAACAATGAGGTCACCGACCTGCGCCTTTGTTCCGGCAAGCGAGCTGTCGTTTGAAATACCGGCAATTACAAGTGAGCCTGCGGGAAGTCCCTTAATGGCAACAACCATGCTGTAAAGCTGATATGAGCTGACAGAGGCATATTCGATGCCGAGCTTGGGTCTGTTGGGAACGTAGCCATACTCAATGAGGCTCTCTGCAACCGATTTTGCGGTTGCGATGGGTACTGCAAATCCCATGCCCTCATAGTCCGTTGCGGCAATTTTTGATGAGTTGATTCCGATTACCTGACCGGCAGAATTGACGAGTGCGCCGCCGGAGTTGCCGGGGTTGATTGCAGCATTGTGCTGAATGCAGGTCATTGTATAGGTCGAGGAAACCGAACGGTCAATAGCGGAAATAATTCCGTCAGTCATTGAGCCGAAGTATTCCGAGCCGCCGGGGTTACCGATAGCATATACTGTTTCGCCAACCTTGAGATTTGAGGAGTCTCCGAGCTCTGCGAGAGGAATATCACTCGCCTCAACCTTAAGCACACCGATGTCTGTTCTGGTATCATAAGCAACAAGCGTCGCCTCATAGGTCTTTTCATCAAGAGTCTGGACTCTGTAGGTTACGCCGCTGTCGCTGATTACGTGAGCGCAGGTAAGAATATAGGTGTATTTCTTATCCTTGCTGAGTCCCATTGCCACACCGGAGCCTTCTCCGCTGAGCTTTCCGCTTGAGTAAACCATTACGCCGACAACGCTCTTTCTCGCTTTTTCGGCAACGTCAACAGCAGAAAGCTGCTGGACGGTTGAACTGCTTGTTGAGTACTCAACGGAAGAATTATTATCGGATTCACCCGACTGCTGAAGCGTTCCTGCAGAGGAAGTGCCGGATGCGGTCGTGTTCTGATTGCTGTCTTTTCCGAGAAGCATTGAACCGATCACCGCAGAAACGGCAACAACTGCAACGAGCACAATAACAAGAACAGCGGCAATTTTTCCGCCTTTCTTCTTAGGCTTTTGCGGCGGTGTTGCTCCGTATGGAGTGAACTGCTGCGGCTGTTGAGCCGACGGCTGACGGTACTGCTGATTGTAGCCATACTGCTGTGTATTTTGAGTGCCGTAGCCTCCGGTAGTGTTACGGGGGTTCTGTCCATACGGTGTGTACTGGGTATAACTATTCTGCTGAGGCGGTACAGTGTAGCTGTTGTTCTGAGACGCAAACGGCATCGGATTTTCGGCGGGCTGCTCAGTTACAACAGATTCCGGTGCAGTGCTCTCTTCTTTCGGTTCAGAAGATGAAAAAACATCTCTGTTTTCGTTTTCGGTGTTCTCTGCCGGTTTTTCGCCTGAGAAAACGTCGCTTTTTTCTCCTTCATCAAAGGGATCAAAGCTGCTGTTGTTATTAAAATCATCTGTCATGTTGATTGCTCCTTTCATTTGTAAACAGAAGCTTTTGCTTTGTTGTGACAAATATATTCTGTTTTGCTAAAAGTAACTTAAAACAGTAGTTAAATTCTGCCTAAAATTAAGCAGCACTTAATCATTTTGAGCCAAACGCATCAATTGCACTGTGCCGTTCAGCTTTCAAACGGAATATTGAAACTGAATTCGGTATACTCATCTTCCTTGCTGCAGGCGGAAATTTCACCGTCATGCATATTTATAATCGTTTTAACGATATAAAGACCGAGGCCGACGCCCTTGACATCAAAGCTCCTTGATTTATCAACCTTGTAGAAACGCTCAAAAATTCTTGAAATTTCCTCATTTGAAACGCTGACGCCTGTATTGCGGATTCTGACATAAGTGCGGTGATCCCTATTTTCCGCAAAAACGGTGATTTTTCCGTTGTCCGGAGTGAATTTTACCGCATTATCAAAAAGATTATAGATGACCTGCTGAATGAGGTCCTTGTCGGCGTGAGCTTTGACACTGCCCATCTCCTCAAAGCCGCAAATCGTGATATTCTTGTCGTCAATGCGCTTTTCAAGCGTCAGAAGTGTGTCAAAAATCTGCTTTGAAATATCATAGTCAACCGGAGAAAGCCCAACCTCGCCGGCCTCTATTTTTGAAAGGTTCAGCATTGAAACAACTATCCGAGCGAGGCGTTTGACCTCGGTGGAAACGGTCATGAGGTAGCCGCGCTGTTTTTCTTCGGGGATGGTTCCGTCAAGGATTCCGTCAATAAAGCCGCCGATCGTCGTCATAGGAGTTTTAAGCTCGTGGGAAACGTTAGCGATAAAGCTTTTTTGTGCTTCTTCATTGACTGCAAGCTCATCTGCCATTTTATTGAGCGCCTTTGCAAACGAGCTGAAATAGCCCCTTTTATAATTCTCATTTGCTCGGTGCTGGAACTCGCCCTTTGCAAAGTGCTTTGTGACCTCCTCCATTTCATCAAGAGGAATAGCAATTCCGCGGCAGAACATATAAATTATTACTGTGCTTGCGCAAAGCAGAATAATTGCAGTGAAAAAGAACACACCGAGTATTCCGAGAATATACGGCAAAAGCCCCTCAATAGCGTCCTCAACCGCAAAAACAACGCCTCTGTCTGAATTATTATCGGTATCCTTGCCGAGAGGAACGGCAACAACAAATTTTCCCCGTCCAAAGATTTTGTCATTGACATAATCGGAAAAGCCGCTTTTCTGCGCACGTTTCATATAATCCTCGGGAATTACCATCGAATTATGCTGTAAGCACGAGCCGTTGACAGAATTTTCGCACAGTGTAATATTTCCGTCGCTGTCGGTTATAAAGAAGTCGGAATTTGTTGCGTCTGAAATTGTATGCAGCATATTTCCAAGTATCTTTTTGACAGACGGATTGTTTTCAATCTCAGAATACTCATATTCTTTTGTAACATCGATAATATTCTTGGCGTTGGTTCTGAGGGCACTGGTTTTATCATTCCACCACTGCGTTGCAACAAAAATCATCATGATGAGTCCGAGAATCATCATGCAGCCCAAAACTATTGCAGCCGTAAAGCCGAAATAGCGGCGAAAAACGGAACTTCTGCTGTAAAGCGGCTTGTTCTTCACCGCCCTTTTTTTGTCCTTTGTTTTTGACACCTCCGATACTCCCCTTTCATAAAAAACTCAAACAGACACTGCCTTTCGGCAGTGCCCGGTCAATTCTTGATTATTCTCTGGTTTCAAACTTGTAGCCAACGCCCCAAACGGTGCGAAGCTCCCATTTATCGGAGACACCGTCAAGCTTTTCGCGCAGGCGCTTGATATGAACGTCAACGGTTCTTGAATCACCGTAGTAATCAAAACCCCATACCTCGTCAAGGAGCTGATCGCGTGTAAAAACGCGGTTGGGATTTTTGGCAAGATGGAAGATAAGCTCCATCTCTTTCGGCGGAGTATCGACCTGAACGCCGTTGACCTTGAGTTCATAGTTGGTGAGATTGATTGAAAGCTTGTCATAATGAACTTCCTTAACCTCGTCTGCCATGCTGGAGGCAGAGCGGCGAAGAACCGCCTTGATTCTTGCAACAACTTCCTTTGCGTCAAACGGCTTGACAACATAGTCGTCCGCACCAAGCTCCAAACCGAGAACACGGTCGAACACCTCGCCCTTTGCGGTAAGCATGATAATCGGAACCTCGGAGAACTTCCTGATTTCGCGGCATACCTGCCAGCCGTCGAGCTTCGGCAGCATTATGTCAAGCAGAACCAACGCCGGATTTTCGGCATTGAACGTTGAAACGGCAGCCGCGCCGTCGTTGGCAATTACAACGTTATACTCCTCTTTTTCAAGGTACAGCCTGAGCAGTTCGCAGATATTCTGATCATCATCAACAACAAGGATTTTTTCTGAGCTCATTAGAATTCCTCCGTATTTATATATTTACGCTTTTTAGTTTTGCATATAAACCTTAAACATTACTTATTATAAGCCAAAAACTGCCCGAACATATTAACATTTTTTGAAAAAGAGAGAAAAATATTCGCGGCAGACGGCAAATTACATTCTGACGGGAACGTCAACCTTGAGGAGGTTGAGCACGTTCCTGATAGTGTCGCGCACGCAGACGCAAAGGAACAGCCTCGCTTTCATAAGACCCTCATCTTCAACATTGACGCGGCAGGCGTTATAGAACTTATGAAACAGCGTTGCAAGTTCAATCACATAATGCGTAACCTTTGCCGGATCATAGTTTTTTGCGGCTCCGATAATCACTGACGGAAGACGTGAAAGATGAGAGATCAGTGCGCGCTCCTCGCTCTGCGTCAAACGTTCAAGCTCCTCAGCGGTGCATTTTTCATAGCACTTGCCCTCGGATTCAAGCTTTGCAAGAATACTGCATATTCTTGCGTGAGCGTACTGACAATAGTAGACCGGATTTTGCGAGCTTTCCTGAACTGCAAGATCAAGGTCAAAATCCATAACAGAACCGGGTTCCTGCATATTGAACATAAAGCGCACGGCGTCGATCGGTACTTCATCAAGAAGATCAACGAGCGTAATCGCCTTTCCTGTTCTTTTTGACATTCTGACGAGCTGACCGCCGCTCATGAGGCGCACAAGCTGCATGAGAAGAACATCGAGGCGGTTTTCGTCAATACCCACGGCACGCATTGCACCTTTCATTCTCGCAATGTGACCGTGATGATCGGCGCCCCAAACGTCAATAGCCTTTTCAAAGCCGCGCTTTTCAAGCTTGTTCCTATGATAAGCAATGTCAGCGGCAAAATAAGTCGGATTCCCGTTGGCACGAATAAGAACATCGTCTTTAAGTTCAAGCTTGTCAATATACCCCTGCGTTTTGCCCTGCTCCTTGAGCATTTCGGTCTGCACTTCAATGTTTTTATACCAAAGCGCTCCGTCCTTTTCATAGGTATAGCCTCGCTCTGTGAGCAGATCAATAGTATCTTTCAGTTCGCCGTCATTATGAAGCGTCAGTTCGCTGAACCATGTGTCATAATGGATTCTGTATTTTTCCATCGCCTGCTTCATAGCGGCAATATTCTTCGGGAGCGCAAACTCAACAAGGGCTTTTCTGCGCTCCTCCTCACTTTTTTCAAGGTAGCTGTTGCCGAAAACCTCGGCAAACTCTTCAGCACGCTTTATAATGTCCGCGCCGTGATAGCTGTCTTCCGGAAGCTCTACGCTGTCCTCACCGTTGAAATGCTGCTGATATCTTATATCAAGCGAAAGAGCAAACTTTGCAATCTGGTTGCCGGCGTCATTGACATAAAACTCCCGGCTGACATCATAGCCTGCATATTCAAGCACCGCGGCAAGGCAATCGCCGAGAGCGCCGCCGCGCGCGTTGCCCATGTGCATAGGCCCGGTCGGATTGGCAGAAACAAACTCTACGTTGACCTTTTTTCCTTGTCCGTAATTGCTTTTTCCGTAGTTTTCTCCTTCTCTTTCAATATCAAGGAGAACATCGGCATAAAAACGGTCGTTCAAAAAGAAGTTAATGAATCCCGGACTTGCAACCTCAATTTTTTCAAAATATGTGCCCTCACAGGAAAGCTGCGCAAGAACTGCTTCTGCAATTTTGCGCGGAGGGAGACGAAAATTACGTGCATTAACCATGGCGGCATTGGTTGAAAAATCACCGTTCACCTTGTCCGCCGGCACTTCAATTATAAACGGTGCGGTTTCACAGGCGGAAAGAGTACCTTTTTGCGCAGCCGATTCAAATGCATTTTCAATCAGCGTTTTGATCTGTTCCTGAACTTTTTCTGTTGTTAAAGCCATAATCTATCCTTTCGAGCATGCCGTTCATGCGAGCGGTCGTTCTTCAAGTTTTATATCAAATTCAATTTCACCGAGCGGGTGCATATCGATGTCGGTGCAATAGCGAAAGTTGAGCGTTCCGCCGTTCTTTTTCATCGCCGAATTGATTGCAAGGGCGCTGACGCCAAGCGAAAAAGTGCCGTAAGGCGTGATATGATGAGAAACGTGGCGAACATTTTTTTCAACGATCATATGAGAGTTGCACTCGCCTTTGCGCATAATTGTTATACAGTTCCCGTTTTCAACATGGAGCGTTGTGACCGCGCCTTCAAAATCTCCGTCCTCATCTGTATAGGTGATATAATAATCGTCCTCCTCACCTTTCAGAGAAGCGCTCGCGGTCATATCAAGAACGTCCGTGTCGCCGTCCGTTTCCTGAACGGTGTGGAGAGTTATCAGAAAGTTTTCCTTCAAATCGGAAATCTCCTTTCAGCCGGATAATATAAAGATTCAGTTCATATTATCACACATTTTCAAAAAAATCAAACCGAAAAAAGCTTTTTTCAAGAAAAAGCCTATAAAAAAGCAGTCCGAAAAAAGCGGTATTCATATTTTTCCATATCGTATTCTTGTTCCGAATGCTCTGCGGCATGTTCATTTTTGTATATCGAATTTTACCGCACGATATACAATGTACACCGCAAAAAACGACTGCAAGGCAACACCTTTGCGGTTCCTTGCAGCCGTTTTTACTGTTATTTTACAACGTTATTAAAATCACTTTGTTCCGAAAATTCTGTCTCCGGCGTCGCCGAGACCGGGAATGATATAGCCGTTTTCATTGAGTTTTTCGTCAAGAGCGGCACAATAAAGGTCAACATCTGGGTGAACTTTGGTGAAAGCTTCAATTCCTTCGGGAGCGGCAATAAGGCAAAGGAAACGGATCGATTTGGGATTTCTGAGCTTAATCTGGCTTACTGCGTCAATACCCGAACCACCGGTGGCAAGCATGGGATCGACAACAAAAACGTCACGGTCTGCAATATCCTTGGGGAGTTTGCAGTAATATTCAACGGGCTTGAGCGTTTCTTCATCTCTGTAAAGTCCGATATGACCGACTCTTGCAGAGGGAATGAGAGAAAGAATTCCGTCAACCATTCCAAGACCTGCGCGAAGAATGGGAACAACAGCAAGCTTTTTGCCTGCAAGATGGTTGACCTTTGTTTTGCAAATCGGGGTCTCAATTTCAACCTCCTCAAGCGGAAGGTCACGGGTTGCCTCATAGCACATGAGCATTGCAATTTCTGAAACGAGAGCACGGAAGTCCTTTGAAGAGGTCTTTTTGTTTCTCAGAATTGAAAGCTTGTGCTGAATGAGAGGGTGATCAAAAATTGTTACGTTCTTGTTCATTTCATCAAGTCCTTTCTTTTTTGCCGCTGCCGCCGGCATAAGCCGAAAATCCGAACACATGCGTTCGACTCTCCTCAGCTTAAACTGACCGTATTTTTAATATTATAACTCCTTGCTTGTCTTTAGGCAAGCATTTAATGAGAGCTTTTTAATTTTTATATAAATTTGATGAAATGCGGGTGCTTTCGTGAGAATTTTTCATACATTTATTTTAACGCACCCATTTGTGCAAAAATTCTGCGGACTTGCCGGCGCAAGTCAAAAATTTTCGTGCGGCATGGCAGGAATAAGTTCAAGCCATGCTGCACGATTTTTTTTGCCTCAGATATCAAAAACGTTCAGTCCCGTCTCGTCACAGTGAACACGGTCAATTACACCGTCAAGAACCGTAATAAAGATTTCTGCCGTTGCGCCAATGACGCCCTCATTGAGGTGTCCGCCGAAAGCCTGTCCCGATTCATCGGCAAGAGTTGCATGAAGATGAATATAGCTTTCTCCGTTCATGAAACTGACGTTGCCGCAAAGCGCCGTAAGCTCCATAAAGCAGTTATACTCATTGGCTTTGTATTCCTTGGTGTCCATATTAAATACACCGACAACGGCTTTTTTGAGCGCGCCTATTCCTGTAATATACGCAGCCTTGACCGAGCGGGCATCGCAAACGCTTTTAACACAGGCGACGATATCTTCACCGATTTCAAGGCGAAGAACGATATTATTGCCGATGATCTTCTCTCTCATTACCTTTTACCTCCGATAAGTTCTTCAAAAAAACCGCTTTCAAGCGCTGCTTTTGCGTCCTCATATCCCTCGTCATAGAGCTTTTTCATTTGCTCACGGTCACGGGTAAGCGTGTCAACGCCAAAGCAGTCCTTCGGCTCAATCACAAGCAGCCTGCCTTCCTCTTCAAGCTTTTTCATCTCCTCAAGCAATGTCACGCAACGGGTGTGGATCGACTGTATCTGTTTGATCATGTACGGTGTTTTGTGAAGAAGCAAGTCGCACATAAACTTTTTGCCAAACGGCACAAGATATGCTTCTCTCGGTTTGGTCAGCACCACAACGACCCTGTCGCAGCCCTCGTTAAAGGCTTTCTGAAAAGGTATCGGTGAGGCTATTCCGCCGTCATAATAGTCAACTCCCGCTATATTATACGGCTTGCATACCGCAGGGATACAGCAGGACGCTTTCAGAATGCTGTAATCATCAAGCGAAAGATCACCATTGGTGAAGAATACCGCCTCGCCGTCAGAGGCGCGGGTCGCGCCGACAAAAAGTTTTGCCTTTGAAGAAAGGAAGCGCTCATAATCAAGCGGCGACTCCCCTCCCGTGTTTGAAAGGTCGGAGTAAATATAGTCAAGCCCTATAAAAGAGCCGGTTTTTCTGAAGTTTTTCATGCTCATAAACTCGGGGCGAAAAGCGTAGTCGGTATAAAACTCATACGTTCTTCCGCGCTGCGAGCAGGCATAGGTAATCAGGTTTGCACTGCCGGCGGAAACACCGACAAGACAGGGAATTTTAACCTTTCTGTCAATAAGCAGGTCATAAATACCGGCAGAATATACGCAACGCATTCCACCGCCGACATCAACAATTCCGAGCATAATTCACCTCATTCAAGTTCTTCAAAAAGGCGCTTTGAAAGCGCTATGTTCTTTTCATTACTGTTTTCAAAAACAATTGAGCCTGCCTTTTCCCCAGGGGCAAGGAGATTCTTTTCCTCAAGCAGCTGCTTTGCCCTTTTTGCCATGCCGAAAGCGCCGTCAAAAAAGAGCGATTTTTCGCCCATGCAGCGGGCAATCGCCTTTTTTGCAAACGGAAAATGCGTACAGCCGAGAACGATGCAATACTGCTTCTCCTTGTCAAAAGGCATAAACAGTCCGTTCAGATACTCGTCCATCTCCGGGCTGTCTGCCTTGTCGCTTTCAACGAGCTCAACGATTCCGGGGGCAGGCAAACCGATTATTTGCGCGTCGTTTTCAAAGCGCGAAACAAGCGCGGCAAACTTTTTTTCGCGCAGCGTCAGTTCGGTCGCCATTACTATCACACTCGGATGTCCGCCGGAGAGCGCAGCAGGTTTGAGTGCAGGTTCAATTCCTATTATCGGAAAATCCGGATGAGCCGCTCTGAGGGAATCGGCGGCGGCACTGGTTGCCGTATTGCAGGCAATCACAAGCGCCTTGGCACCCCTATCCATCAGAGCTTCTGCATTTTTAATTGTAAGTTCACGTATTTCATCGGTAGGCTTTACACCGTATGGTGCATTTTTTGAGTCGCCAAAGTAGATATAATCCTCGTTCGGCATCAACTGCCACAAACGTTTGAGAACGCTTATGCCGCCCACTCCGGAATCAAAAACAACTATCGGGCTTTTACAAGTAATCATTTTAAATTCCTCTTATTTCTTACGCTCTGTGCCATTTTACACCCTGAGCGGTATCCTCAAGAATGATTCCGCGTGCCTTGAGGTCATCACGGATTCTGTCTGCTTCTGCCCAGTTCTTGTTCTTTCTTGCAGCGTTGCGTTCCTCAATGAGGCGCTCTATTTCATCGTCAAGGCTTTCCTGCGGCTTTCTGTTATAAAGCAGACCAAGCACACCGGTAAGCTCATCAAGAGCCTCTGCTGCGTACTCAACAAGATTTCTGCTGTGACTGCCCTCGTTTACATAGGTGTTGATATCGCGGACAAGCTCAAAAATTGTTCCGATTGCATCGGCGGTATTAAGGTCGTCTTCCATCGCCTCAACAAATTTATTGCGGCGGTGGTCGATCATTGCAACAATTTCGCCGTCATTTGCGCCCGCCTCATCAGTAGCGTTTTTAAGTGCAAAGTCGAGGTTGTTGCGGCAGGTATACATTCTCTCAAGCGAAGCCTTGCACTGCTCAATGGCGTCAAAGCTATAGTTTATCGGACTTCTGTACTGGCAGGAGAGCATGAGAAAACGGATAGGCTCATAACCGAATTGCTCGGCAACATCGCGAACGGTGAAGAAATTGCCGAGTGACTTTGACATTTTTACCTTGTCAACGGTGATAAAGCCGTTGTGCATCCAATAACGTGCAAACGGTACGCCGTTGCAGCACTCGCTCTGTGCAATTTCGTTTTCATGGTGCGGGAAAATGAGATCCTGTCCGCCGCAGTGGATATCAATGGTTCTGCCAAGGTAACGTCTGACCATTGCGGAGCATTCGATATGCCAGCCGGGTCTGCCGTGTCCCCACGGAGACTCCCAATACGGCTCGCCGGGCTTTGCGCCTTTCCAGAGGGCAAAATCCATCGGGTCGCGCTTGACCTCGCCCACATTGATTCTGGCGCCCGCTTCAAGATCCTCAAGCGGCTGATGAGAGAGCTTTCCGTATTCGCCGAACTTCTTCGTGCTGAAATATACATCGCCGTCAACCGCGTAGGCATATCCCTTTTCAATAAGCGTGGATACTATATCGATTATCTCATCGATATTTTCGGTGGCTTTCGGGTGAACTGTGGCTTCACGGACATTCATGCCTTTTGCATCTTTCCAGAATTCCTCAATATATTTTTCCGAAATTTCTTTAAAGCTGACTCCTTCTTCATTTGCACGGCGGATAATTTTATCGTCAATATCGGTAAAATTCTGAACAAAATCAACCTTGTTTCCGCGGTATTCAAGATAACGGCGCAATACGTCAAAAACGCAAAGCGGTCTTGCATTGCCTATATGAATATAGTTATAAACAGTGGGACCGCAGGCATAAATTTTATATTCGCCCTCTTTTTGAGGAACAAGCTCCTCTTTTTTTCTTGTGAGTGTGTTAAAAATTTTCATATATTCTCATCCTTTCTTTTCATTATCGGTCGGGTTTTCTTTTTTTATTTCATCAAGCTCTTTTTTAAGCCTTTCAATTTCTCCGCGCATTTTGCAAAGCTCCTGTGCAACAGGGTCGGGAATGTGTACCTGGTCAAGGCGGTCAACGCGCTTTCCGTTTTGTTTGACTACTCTTGCCGGCGAGCCAACAGCAGTTGAGTTCGGCGGAATTTCGGAAAGCACCACAGAGCCTGCGGCAACGTTTGAATTATCGCCAATCGTAAAGGGACCAAGCACCTTTGAGCCGGCACCGATGAGCACATTGTTGCCTATAGTTGGGTGGCGCTTTCCGGTGTCCTTTCCCGTACCTCCGAGCGTGACGCCCTGATAAATCGTAACGTCGTCACCGATAACGGTAGTTTCTCCGATAACAACGCCGGTTCCATGGTCAATAAAGAACCGTTTGCCTATTGTGGCTCCGGGGTGGATTTCAATATTGGTTTTTCTCACACACCGCTGAGAGATATACCGTGCAAGGAAAAACATTTTATGTTCAAAAAACCAATGTGCGCGCCGATGCATTCTGACAGCCTTAAAGCCCGGATACAAAAGCATAATTTCAAGCGTGCTTCTGGCTGCCGGGTCGCGCTCCTTAACGCACATGATATCTTCTTTTAAAGTTGAAAACATCGTGATTCACCTCAAAAAAGTGGAATAAAAAACTCCGTGAGACTGTTCTCACGGAGGCGCAATGCGCGGTTCCACTCCTGTTTATTGCTCAAAGTTACAAAAAGTAACCGCTTCTTAACGCGAAGACACGCCTTGGGATACTATAAGGAAATGCTGACAGGTCATCGGCTACCGTGATTCCGGCCACCGGACACCGGTGTTTCTCCTAACTTCCCCCGCGGAGCTCGGGAATGCATTTCAAGCGTTTGCGCCGCGGTTTTTCAGCCGATGAACCGCTCTCTGGTGGACGCAGAAGCTGCGCTTTACTTCTTTCCGTCAAAGCTTTTTCACTGCGGCGAAAAACCGCCGCTTTTATTTCTCCTTACATTATACTACAATTCTTTGAAAAATGCACTACTTGTTTTCCAAAAAGTTTATCTTTTTTGCCGCCTCAACAATGTATATTATGCCGGAAACCACTGCAGCCACCGCTGTAAAGCCAAGCAGAATATTTGAAAAAAGCGGAAGACTGAACGGCAGAGTCTTTCCGAGATACAGCCATTCGCGCAGCGCAACAACAACGGCAATTGAAATCATCTGAGAAGCCGTTTTGATTTTGCCGAAAATATTTGCAGGAATGACGATTCCGTCAGTCAACGCAATCATGCGCACACCGGTCACTGTGTATTCACGCAGCAGAATGACGAATGCAATGTAAATGTTACATTCACCGCTGAGCATAAAGCCAAGCAACGCAGCGGTTATGAGCATTTTATCGGCGAGCGGGTCGAGCAGCTTTCCGAGCGAGGTGACCTGATTGCGGCTGCGCGCCAGCTTTCCGTCAATGAAATCGGTTATTGAAGCGCACGCAAAAATCAAAAAGGCATACAAATTGCAATGCGGCAGACCGGAAATCAAAAGAACCAGAAAAACCGGTGCAAGCGCAATGCGCAAAAGAGTCAATCTGTTGGGAGTATTAAGCTTTTTCTTCATCGTCGTTCTTCACAACCTCACCAACGAGGTCGCAGTCCTCCGTGGCAATAATTCTGACGTTCACAAATTCTCCGGGGAAAAGCTCCTCCTCGGTTGAAATTATCACTATGCTGTCAATTTCAATGCAGTCCATATATGTTCTGCCGACATAGAAAAGGTTTTCCTCATCAAAGCCGTCAACAATAACCTTAAACACTTTTCCGATTTTTTCATTCTGTTTTTCCTCAAAAATCGGGTACTGCTCTTCCATAATAAGCTCAGCACGATGATTCTTGACCTCGGGTTCAAGCTGACCGTCCATTTTTGCCGCAGCGGTTCCCTCCTCCGGAGAAAACGAAAAGCAGCCAAGGCGGTCAAAACGAGCCTCTCTGACAAAGTCGCAGAGTGTTTCAAAATTCTGCTGAGTTTCACCCGGAAAACCTACCATCAAGGTGGTTCTGATAATCACCCCGTCGATACGCTCTCTGAGCTTTTTGACAAGGGCAAGCAATTCCTCCTTGCTGCCGCTCCTGTTCATACGTCTGAGCACATCTACGTCTGCGTGCTGGAGTGGCAGATCAATATACTTGCAGATTTTTTCCTGTGAGGCTATGGTATCGATAAGCTCATCTGTCATGCATTCCGGGTAACAATAAAGCAGTCTTATCCATTCAATCGAATCGATTTTGCAAAGCTCTTTCAAAAGCTTTGCAAGCATGAACTCGCCGTAAATGTCAATTCCATAGCGTGTTACGTCCTGGGCAATGAGAACAAGCTCTTTGACGCCGGCTTCGGCAAGATTTTTTGCTTCTGAAATAACACTTTCCATTGTCCTGCTGCGGAACTTTCCGCGGATAACCGGTATTGCACAATATGAGCAGCAGTTTGAACAGCCCTCGGCAATTTTGAGATAGGCAAAATGTGATGGGGTTGAAAGAATCCTGTCACCGTCAATCGGGAGCGCAAGCTTGCTCGGAAAATCGCACACACGCTTTTTGGAAAGCACCTCGGCGCATATCTCGGCAATCTCACCGTTGCGACCGATTCCTATAATTCCGTCGATTTCCGGAATTTCGTTGATAACTTCCTCCTTATACCTTTGAGCAAGGCAGCCGGTGACAAGGAGTGCACCGACTTTGCCCTCTTTTTTCAGCTCGGCAACAGAAAGGATTGTTTCAATTGCTTCTCTTTTGGCGTCTTCAATAAAACCGCAGGTGTTCACAATCACAAGGTCGGCGTCTGCAACATCTGCAACAATATTGTAGTCAGCCTGTCTGAGCTTTGCAAGCATTGCCTCGGCGTCAACCTGGTTTTTAGGGCAGCCGAGCGATATCAAAGCAATTTTTTCATTCATTTTCAAGTTCTCCTTCTGCGTCTCTCTCTTCTTCAACAATTCTCATTGCATCGCGAATCTGAGAGAAGGTGTATCCTGCACGAATAAGAGCGTTGATTGTTTTTTGAATGCCCTTTTCATCATATAAATTTCTATAGTATTTTCTGTTTATAAGTTCAACCAGTTCCTCTGCGTCAAACTCCATTTCTTCAAGCGTTTCCGCAATAATCGAGCGGTCAACGCCTTTTTTCATGAGCTCCTGCTCAATTCTGCGCTTTCCGAAATGTTTGAGACGTTTAAGCTCACCGGCAAAGCTTTGTGCAAAACGCCGGTCATCAACGTAACCGTAGCCTTTCAGCTTTTCTATCGCCTGCTCTGCGCCGTCGGCATATCCCTTTTGCCGCAGCTTAAGCAGCAGTTCCTTTTCGCTGTGGTCGCGGCGGGAAAGCAACTCGGTCGCTTTGTTGAAAGCGCAGCGGGCATTGACAGCCGATTCAAGTTCATCGAGTTGCTCAGCCTCAAGCTCCATACCGTTGCGCAAACCGTAAAGCGCGGCAAAATCCATGTCTGCCGTCATTGCATAGCTGCCGTCAAGCATAATATGGAGTTTGTTGTTTTTACCCTCTTTAAGCGTGAGTTTCATCAGTCGTCATCATCAACGGCAATATCGATTTTTGCCCTTGCTTTTGAAACGCTTTTGGATGCCGGAGCGGCAGCAGGCTTCAAGACCGGAGCAGCCGGAGCGTCATGGGCGGCATTTTTATTTCTGAATGCCTCAAAAATTTTCTTTTCAATCTCGTCTGCAAGATCCTTTTCTTTTTCAAACAGGAGCTTCACATTTTCTCTGCCCTGACCGAGTCTGGTCTCGCCATATGAGAACCATGCGCCGCTCTTGTTGATTATTCCGTATTCCACGCCGAGGTCAACAAGCTCGCCGACGTGAGAAATGCCCGTGCCGTACATAATGTCAAAAGTTGCCTCTTTAAACGGCGGAGAAACCTTGTTTTTGACGATTTTTGCGCGTGTTCTTGAACCTATAAATTCGTTGCCGGGTCCCTTGATGATCTCAGCCTTGCGCACGTCTATTCTTATTGATGAATAAAACTTAAGTGCGCGGCCGCCCGTTGTAACCTCGGGACTGCCGTAAATTACGCCAACCTTTTCGCGCAATTGGTTGATAAAAATAACAAGTGTGTTTGACTTTGCAACAACACCGGTCAGCTTTCGGAGAGCCTGAGACATGAGTCTTGCGTGCAAACCGACGTGACTGTCGCCCATTTCGCCCTCAATTTCAGCCTTGGGAACAAGCGCAGCAACGGAGTCAACAACAATAATGTCAAGCGCGCCCGAGCGTGCGAGAGCCTCCGTGATTGAAAGCGCATCCTCACCGTTATCCGGCTGTGAAACAAGCAGCGAATCAACATCAACGCCCAATGCCTTTGAATACACCGGGTCAAGCGCGTGCTCTGCGTCGATGAACGCAGCCTCGCCGCCGGCTTTTTGCGCCTCTGCAATGCAATGGAGCGCAAGGGTGGTTTTACCGGAGGACTCCGGACCGTATATTTCAACTATTCTTCCCTTTGGAAGTCCGCCGACGCCGGTTGCGATGTCAAGCGCAATTGAACCGGTATGAATCGCATCAACATTTAGCTCAGTGCTCTGCCCAAGGCGCATTACGGCGCCCTTTCCGTATTGCTTTTCAATCTGAGCAAGGGCAGTTTCAAGAGCGGTCTTTTTATCAGCCATAAGAAATTCCTCCGCATCGTACAAATGTTCGCTTGCATTATATCCTATTTTCACCGAAAAATCAATAGTTTTTTGAAAATAGTTAAGACAATACCGCACAATTGAGATGTGCACCGTGATTTATGCAGTACACCATTAAAGGAACGCCGATTAATCCGGAGCACAAATGTTGGCAAGAAAAATCCTAATCGGGCAGCATAGACGAAAGACCATCAAAACCGCCGGGCGTAAATACAACAAAAGGGCACCGCGTGCGATACGCAGTGCCGCTTCAAACATTACTTTGGCTTTTTATAGCAAAGTGCGTCCGGACTGTCGCACATTCCCCTTGTGGTGGGATCAATGAGAACGCCGACCGTTGTCAGTGCAGAGACCGCTGCCGTGCCGATTTTGACAGCGGAATCCTCTGAAAGTGACGGAACAACGCCGAAAAGTCCGAGCGTTGTATACACAAACGAGAGGAACGCCGGAATTGCCGTCAGCCAGAAAACAGGATTTTTCAGCCTGACTTTCCAGTTAATTTTCATTTTGAGTTCTCCTTTCCCGGGCACGACTGCTTTTCCCTCTCCTCCTCAATTACGACCAGTCTTTGTTCAAGCTGCCGCAGTTTTTCATCAATTACATCTTTTTCTCTTTCCAACTTATAGATTCGCTCAATGAGGGTGTTATGCTTTTCAACTTTCTTTTCAAGCTGTTCAATTCTGTATGTGGTCAGCCGTGTTGATGTCAGAATACCGGCAAAGGTACCTGCAAGAGTTCCCACAAGATCCACGAGTGAAACTATAAGCTGAGGAGAGCCCATGAACGATTTGTAAGCAGACATCGGAACTAAGATTATACAAGCTCTCATGTCAGTATATGCACAGATAAACGCACAGTCACAAGGCGCGGCAGCCATGCCGGGGTTCAAAAAGCTCTTTTCACGCCTTAAACGAATACCTCAAACGGGTAAAAAGCGCTCAAAAGCTGCAAATGATTTATAGATGAGAAAAAGGCACAACTTACGAAGAAAAATTCCGTAGGCTGTGCCTTAAGCTGAGGATAGTCAAACTCAATGCGGTTTTTTAAGGCAATTTTTCACCGATACTGCGTATTAAGGCAATACTACGCAATTGCGGCGCACACCTTGCTTGAATCTGTTCCCGTCATGCTGCACAAAAACTTCTTGACTTGCGTCAGCAAGCCTGCAAAATTTTTGTACACCCTGACGAAAAATCTTACTGCGCAATTCGTACACCTCAATTGTGCGGTATTGCCTTAAAAAGCCTCGCAATGCGTCAGCATTACTCACCTTTTTGCCTTGTCTCGGCAAAAATTTGCTCTTAAAAAACTGCTTCACACCTGAAGGATTTGTTTTTTGGTGCAGTGTGGTTCTTCTTTGGCGAGGCAATACTTTCGTATTGTGAGACAAAAAGAGCCGCAATGTGCCGAAAAACAAATTCTCCAGGCGCATTGCGGCTCTCCTCAGCTTAACTTTATTTAAATAAATCAATCCATTTGTCGTTTTCTTTCAGTTGTATGTATTCTTGAACATTATCATCGCAAAACACATCAATCATTTTATCAAAACTTTCGGCAAGATTCATAGTTTTTAATGTTTCGAGTTTTGTCCAAAACACCTTTCCTTCGTCGGACGATTTTAAGGTTCCGGAATATTCATCGGTTTTAAAAAGTAAAACCACATATCGTTTGTTGCTTTTTACTTCCCACCATTTAATGCCGCATAATTTAGGGTTTTTAATGATAAGCCCCGTTTCTTCTTTAACTTCTCTGATGACAGAATCAACAAAAGATTCTTGTTTTTCAATATGACCGCCGGGAAAAGTAATGCCGCCCCAAGATTTGTTGATTTTATCTTGAACCACAACATTACCGTTGTTGTCATAAATCATACACATATTGGTAAATTCGATTTTTTCGTATTTGCTCATAATAATACCCTGAATTATTAATTTAGTAATATTTCTGATTATATCATAAGTGTCAAAAAATGTCTATACACTATGATTTTGTTATAGGTCATAAACGCTTTTGTGTTTGAATTAATTGCTGCAAGGTAAAAAAGCGTGTAAAATCTGTTCAACGCAAGGCATTTGCTTTGCTCAACAAAACTTAATAAACCGCTGAAAGCCTTGCAAATAGGGCATTTGAAGGCATTTGGACATAAAATAAAAGCAGGTTAAAAAAACCTGCTTTTTTGGTCGGAGTGACGGGACTTGAACCCATGGCCTCTTGGTCCCGAACCAAGCGCGATACCAAACTTCGCCACACCCCGAAGTGCGAGAGTTATTATACAAGACATTTCAAAAAAAATCAAGTCTTTTTTAAAGTTTTTTGCATTTTTTTCGCATTTTGAGTCATGCCGAATTGTTCGCAATTTATGTTTCTTCAACAGCAACAATGCCGCCTATATCCGCCAGCGGATAATCTTTCAAAAATGAGAAGCGGCAGTCTTCCTCTCTCAAAAAGTCGGATATTTGACAAAAGTTTTCATGCCGCGTTATATCGCCAAAGAAGAGCAGATGCCTTTCTTCTGTCAGCGCACACGCGCCGCCAATGAAACCATAATCATGTCCGGAGAGCATAACGCTCCCCTTTTGACAAAGGAGAACATGCATGTTTTCATGCCGAGCCGCTTTGTAAATTGACACATCGTCGGTTATTATCGCATTCTCATTCACAACGCAGACGGAACATTTTGCATAACCCTGACGGACGTTGATTTTTTTGACGTTTTCAAGCATTTGCACACTCTTATCGGCAACAGCGAACTTTCCGAAAGCACGTTGGGCAATCAAAGCAAAGTTCAGGCGGCAGTCGCCCGGATACAAACCGCATACGGGGTCCGAAGCAAACACCGTTTTAAAACCGCGCAGTCTGAGCCTTTCGGCAAGAGAGTGCTGCGATTCATCAAGAACAACCGTGCCGCCGCCGAGATACAAAACATTCACATCGGCGTGATTCCCGATCGCAGGATCAATCTTTGTGTTTTCCTCGGCAAAAAGCAGTTCTATTCCGAACGAGGAAATGAAGCTTTCAAGCACTTTCCCGCATTTTCCTATAACTGCCGCGGAAACCTTTCTCCGCGGCAGATTTGCTTTTTCTATAATGCTCATGTTATCAGCGCCTCAAAAGCCTGCCGAATCGTACGTACGCCTATTACTTCAATCTTTTCAGTCAACTCCTTTGGAATTGATTTCATGTTGTGCTTTGGAACAATGCAACGATTGAAGCCAAGCCGCGCCGCCTCGCGCACACGCTGTTCACAGTGTGATATTGCGCGTATTTCCCCAGCAAGCCCGATCTCGCCGAAAGCGAGTACATCATCACGGATAGCGTAGTCCTTGAGAGAAGAAACCAGAGCCATTGCAATGGTCAGATCAAGCGCAGGCTCGTCCAGCTTCATTCCGCCCACAACATTTATATATGTGTCCATGTTGCTGAGAAAATAACCGCCGCGTTTTTCAAGCACGGCTATAAGCATAGCCATACGGTTATAGTCAAATCCGTTTGACATTCTTCGTGGATTGCCGTAGCTTGTCGGCGTAACAAGCCCCTGAATTTCGGCAAGCAGCGGTCTTGTTCCCTCCATTACGCAGGCAACGCAGCTGCCCGGGGTGTTCTTAGGTCTGCCTGAGATGAGCATTTCAGACGGATTTCTGACCTCATTAAGCCCTCTGTCAGTCATTTCAAAAACGCCTATTTCATTAGTTGAGCCGTAGCGGTTTTTAACCGCGCGCAGTATTCTGAAAGAAAGATTCCGCTCACCCTCAAAATAAAGCACGGCGTCAACAACATGTTCAAGAACTTTCGGACCGGCAATGTTGCCGTCTTTGTTGACATGACCGACAATGATAACGGGAACGGAAAGGCTTTTTGCAATACGCATCAAAAGATTTGCACACTCTCTGACCTGTGTAACGCTGCCGGGGGACGAAGAAACCTCCGTATGATTCATAGTTTGAATTGAGTCAACAATAACAAGTCCCGGTCTGACGCTCTCTATATGCTCACCGATTGCCTGCACGTCGGTCTCGCAAAGAATGCGCAGGTTTTCGGAGTCCACACCGAGTCTGTCTGCCCTCAGTTTTATCTGATTGTATGATTCCTCACCGGAAACATACATGATTTCAAGCTTTTTCCCGAGCTGTTCACAAATTTGCAGCAATATCGTTGATTTGCCTATTCCCGGATCGCCGCTCAAAAGAACCAGCGAGCCCTTTACAATTCCGCCGCCGAGCACGCGGTCAAGCTCCCCCATTCCTGTTTTATAGCGAAGCTCACCGTCGGGCTTAATTTCTCCGAGCTTATACGAGCGTATACTCGTTGCTCTCGGGCTTGCGGCTTTTGCCGCCGCACTTTGCTGAACTCTCACTTCTTCCTGAAGAGTTGCCCATTCGCCGCACTCGGGACATTTTCCGAGCCATTTCGGAGTCTCATATCCGCAGGAGGAACAGACATAGACTGTTTTTGATTTTGGAGCCATTTTTTCACTTCCTTTTTTCGGTACTTACCGGAGCTTATACGCCGGCTTGACCCAGGTACTGTGTCAGACCTGAAACTATTGTGAGCGCAGTTTTGGTCTGATAATCGTTGTCATTCAAAAGTTCAGCCTCTCCGGAATTTGAAAGAAAACCGCATTCCACCATAACGGCAGTTTCCTTGGCATGATAAAGCAAATATATCTCGGTTCCGGAGGGCTTGATTTTCCGTGTATTTTCTTTTTGCAAATTCTGTGCGAATGAATTCTGAATGCATTCGGCAAGCAAGGCGCTTTCGGGAGTGTTTTTTGAATAAAAAACCTGCGCACCGGTATACTTGCTTTGACTGAAATGGTTTTGGTGGATACTCAGAAAAATACAGCCGGGATATGAGTTCATAATATCAAGCCTTTTATGGATATCCGAAACCTTTTTTTCACGCATCGTTTTGCAGGACGAATCATAAATGAGACTGTCGTCATCACGGACAGTAACCGTCTGAAAGCCCAACAATTCAAGCAGGCTTTTTACTTTCATTGAAATTGAAAGATTGATGTCCTTTTCGAGTATTCCTCGGGACGACGAAGCTCCGCCGTCCTCCCCGCCGTGCCCTGCGTCAATAATGATAACCGGCAATTTTGTTCCTTGCGCCCCGGCAGAGGTTTTTTGAGCAATTGCTCCGCCGCCGAAAACGAGTGCACATACGGCAATCAAAGCAAAAAACGAGAAAACAAGCGCCTTTGCGCTCACTGTGCGGTATAACATTTTTTTCATAATACTCACCCATAAATACTTATGGCGGTATAAATGAAAAAATGTTGACAATTTTTCAAGTTGATTGTATAATCAAATTCACGCATGCGGGTATGGTGGAATTGGCAGACACGCAAGATTTAGGATCTTGTGCCTTTGGCGTGCAGGTTCGACCCCTGTTACCCGCACCATGAATCGACAAGTATTTTTGAATGCTTGTCGGTTTTTGTTTTTTAGATGATTTTATTGTTAAAACATTAAAATAACAGCAACAAAGTCAAAGCTATTTATTCAACGGCTTGCCGCCGCCCTTTTCTTTTTCACAATAGACCGGTCTCTTAGAGTCGGCATGGTGTTTTCTGCATTCATCACATTTTCCGTGACGAATGCAGTTTTTCTTTTTGCACGGGCAGTTCTCACTTTTTATCATTACTTTGCCTCCAAAGAACAAAGCTGTTGCCGCCTTTTAATCTGAACCGCATTTGATTTGCCACATTTTGCTTATCTTGTGCACTCAAAGCAAACCCAGCCTTTTTCGCTGTGCCGCGCTTTAATTTTAAAGCCATACCTGTTAAACGCGTCAACGACCTGCTGCTCCTTGGTGTCAATTATGCCGCTGGTGATGAACAAGCCGCCCTCTTTCATATACGCGGCAACGTCTTTGCAGAACATTATAATTACATCTGCAACAATATTGGCAACAACGACGTCAAATTTTCCGCTGACTTTTTCTGTGAGATTACCCTCAAGAACAGTGTACTCGGGCTCGGTGAAACCGTTGACCTCGCCGTTTTCCTTTGCGGTCTTCACCGCAAGAGCGTCAATGTCTACGCCTACGGCTTTTTTTGCGCCGAGAAGGAGCGACGCGATCGAAAGGATACCGCTGCCGCAGCCGACATCAAGAACGGTTGTTTCCTCTGTAATATAGTTTTCAAGAGCTTCAAGACAAAGACGGGTGGTCTCATGTGTACCCGAGCCGAAAGCAAGCCCCGGCTCAATACTCAGCACTGCCCTGCCCTGCGGCACGGCTTCTTCCCAAAGCGGACGAATGAGCAACTTTTTGCCAACCGGCATAGCGTGAAAATACTGTTTCCAGTTATTTTCCCATTCTTCTTTTCTGCATTCATTCGTTTCAATCTCATTTTCAATGCCCTCAGCCGAAAGACGTTCGCGAAGAAAGGCAACAGCCTCAAGCGGATTTTCTTCCGGCGAGATATAGACATGAACAAATGCGCGACTCCTGTCCTTTTTGAGCAGTTCCTCATCAATGAGGTCAATGTGCGCAATCTCCCATGCCTGTTCTTCCAAATCGCGATAATCTTCAATATATATTCCGTAGGGCACGACCATTGTTGCAATGTCTCCCGCCTTTTCAACGTCGTCAGCCTTTACGCCGATTTTTACTTCAGTCCACTCATTCATTTTGATTTTTCCTTTCTCAAAATCACTGCCGAAAGTGCAGCGAGATACACATTTCCGTCATCGGGTGCGTTACCGATGAGAGCATATGAGTCTTTCCACTCCTCGGGCAGGCGATAATTGATCTCGTGCTCGTTACGGTTGACAATGACCATTACACTGTCGTCCTTTCCCTCCCTGACAAAAGCAAGGCAGGAAAGCATTTCAGAAACGGTATAGAACGTACCGTCTTTAAAACAGTCACAGCCTTTTCTCACGCTGCCGAGCATTTTATAAAATCCAAGCAGCTCTGCGTTTTCGTCTCCCCAAGGGTAGCAAACGCGATTGAACGGGTCTTTATACCCCTCCATTCCCGCCTCGTCGCCGTAGTAAAGCGACGGCACTCCGGGCAGAGTATACTGAATAACCGCAGCAAGCTTTAAAAGCTTAACTCCGCGTTCATACTGCAAGGGCGAAAGAAAATGCGTGCTCTGCCACTGACGGTCACGCCCCTCGCAGCTTTCGCCTGCAAGCGCGGTAATGGCGCGCATGGTGTCATGGGTGCCGATATGATTCATGAGCACATCAACAACACATTTCGGATAATTTTCAAGCACCGTCATAATCTTTTCGGAAAAGCCTTCAACAATACCGCTGCGCACAAAGCCGAGAACAGCCTCGGAAAAAGGATAGTTCATAACCGAGTCAAGCTGTGCGCCCTGCAAATAACGGCGGCGCTCGCCGTAGCTGCACTTGTTTGAAGCGTCCTCCCAGACTTCGCCGAGAATAAGCGCGTCGTCTTTTTCGCTTTTTACCGCTTTGCGAAATTCATCAAGAAATTGATCGGGCAGCTCATCGGCAACGTCAAGCCGCCAGCCGCGTACTCCCGCTTTAAGATAGCGGCGCGCAACGCCGTTTTTGCCGGTAATGAAAGAAATAAAGCTCTCGTTTTCTTCATTGACCTCCGGCAGGGTCTCAAAATTCCACCAACAGCGGTAGTCATAAGGCCATGTACGAAAAGAATACCAAGAAAAAAACGGCGATTGCTTTGACTGATATGCACCCGGGCTGTTATATCTGCCCTTTTTGTTGAAATAGCGGCTGTCATCTCCGGTATGGCTGAAAACACCGTCTATTATAACGGATATCCCGTTTTTTTCTGCGTCTGCGCAAAGCCTTTCAAGGTCTTTCTGCGTGCCGAGAAGACTGTCAACATTTTCATAGTCGGAGGTGTCATAGCGATGGTTGCTCTGCGCCTCACAAATCGGGTTAAGATATATACAGCTCACGCCAAGACTTTTGAGATAGCCGAGCTTTTGGCGGATTCCCTCAAGGTCGCCGCCGAAATAGTCGTTGTTGAGTACTCTGCCGCGCTCATCGGGGCGCCATGACGGCTCGCCTCCCCAGTCAGAGCGGATAACGCGATCTGAGGGCACGTTTTTCTTTTCACTCCCCGAGGCATAAAAACGGTCGGGAAAAATCTGATATATCAGTCCTCCGCGCAGCCACTGCGGAGTTTGAAAATCCTTTTCAAAAACAGTCAGCTGAAAATCGTTTTTTCCTCCGCTGAGAAGTCCGAGCGAACCTTCGTTTCTTCTAATCGCAACTTTGCCCCAAGGAGTGTCATACTCAAAGTGATAGAAATAGAGTCCTGTTTCGTGCTGAATGTAATCAAGGCACCACCATTCCTCATTTTCTCCCTGCATTGAAAGCCAGAAAAATGAAAACCGCTTTTCTTCCTCACTGTCTCTGCGGATAACGAGTTCAACACCGCTGCACGAAAGCGAACGCGGCAAAACAAGCTTGAATGTTATTTTTTCTCCTGCTCTCACTGCGCCGAACGGCGTTTTGTGAAGCGGATTGCGGGAATTAAAGGGTATATATTCCATATTTGAGTTCCTCAAAAGTTACCGTTCGTCCAATCATTATTCACACTGACAGAGCATATGAATTAGTGAAGTAAAGAAAAGGTGGACAACGATATGTTTTTTGTTTCTGTAAAATCGTCAACGCTCAAAACGATTGCCTTGATCGCCGCAGTTGCCGTTCTTGCAACCATAGGTGGTGTTTATGCCGTGAATAAAAGCCGCTCTGCGCCCGTTTCAAAAATGAACGGCATCGTCTATAAAGCAGAAACCGCAGAAGAAAGACTCTCTTTCCTCTCTCAGTTCGGCTGGGAAGTTGACGAAGAACCGGCGCAGGTCAAAGAAGTTATTATTCCGCAGGAGTTTGACGATGTGTATAACCAATACAACGTTATTCAAAAGCAGCAGAATCTTGACCTTGAAAAATATAAAGGCGCCCGCGTCAAATGCTGGTCATACAACGTCAAAAACTACCCGGGCTATGAAAACAGCGAGGGCGTTATTCGAGCTAACATGCTCATTTTTGACGGCGTAGTGATCGGCGGAGACATTTCAAGCATTGAGCTTTCCGGCTTTATGCATACGTTTGACTATCCGCAGGAAAAGGCTGAAGAAAGCTCATCGGCTTAAATCGCCGCCCTGCTCCTCTATTACCCAGTCTTTGCATTCATCAAGCAGGCTCATTTCAACCGTTGCGCGCATAAAAAGTCCGTCCGGACGATATTCTTCTTTTTCAACAACGCCCTCTTCACGGATTCGCGCCGCAAAGGCACCGTTTTTGAACGGTATAAGCAGTGACGCCGTGCGCCGCGTTTGCGGCAGCTCCCTTTGAACGGCAGCAAGCAGCTCGTCAAATCCGCGTTCATTCAAAGCGGAAATGAGAACGGTTTTTCCAAAAGTGGGCATTGAATAAATATTGCCCACAAGGTCGCACTTATTCATGACAGAAATTACCGGCGTTCCGGCACAGCCAAGCTCGTCGAGCAGCTTTTTCGTCACGTCAAGGTGCTCGGCGCAGTGCTCGTCCGACGCGTCGCAAACGTTAAGAATAACGGACGCCTGCGCCGCCTCTTCAAGCGTTGATTTGAAAGCTTCAACAAGCTTATGCGGCAAACGGCGAATAAGTCCTACCGTGTCAACAAGCATAACCCTGCGTCCGTCCGGCAAAGTCAGTGCGCGGGAAGTCGGGTCAAGAGTTGCAAAAAGCTTGTCCTCGGCAAGAACGCCCGCCTTTGTCAGCGCATTCATCAAGGTTGACTTTCCGGCATTGGTATATCCAACGATTGCAACGGTCTGAACGCCGTCTTTTTTACGCCGCTTTCGCAAAAGATCGCGGCGTTTTTCAAGCTCTTTCAGCTCGCTTTCAAGTTTTTGAATGCGGCGGTTGATATGCCGACGGTCGCTTTCAAGCTTGCTTTCGCCGGGACCTCTTGTTCCGATTCCGCCGCCGAGACGTGAGAGCGAAAGTCCCTGACCGGCAAGACGCGGCAGAGAATACTTCAGCTGAGCGAGTTCAACCTGGAGCTTGCCCTCGCCTGTCCTTGCCCTTGCAGCAAAAATATCAAGAATGAGCATCGTTCTGTCTATAACGCGCACACCGGTAAGCTTTTCAAGATTGCGCTGCTGCGACGGCGTAAGCTCGCTGTCAAAAATCAGCAGGTCAATCTCCTGCATAGAGCAAAAGGCGATGATTTCCTGCAGCTTGCCCACACCCACAAAGGTAGCTGCCTCCGGTCGTTCCTTTTTTTGAATGATTTTTCCGAGCACTTCGGCGCCTGCCGTGTGAGCAAGCTCCTCAAGTTCATCAATAGAAACCTCGGCGTCAAAATCGCCGGTATCCACGGAAACGAGCAAAGCGCGCTCGTTTTCTTTTTTATTTTCATACAATTCCATGGCAGTCACCTCTTTTTAGCAGATATTTTTTATGCAATTACCGACATTTCTGCGTATAAAATCCTTTGTTATCAGTCAGTAATCGCTTACAAAAGAAAACGGGCATTGGAAAACCAAAGCCCGCTTTATTTTTATTTGTATTTGCGCTTACGAGCAGCCTCAGACTTCTTTTTTCTTGCTACGGAAGGCTTTTCATAATGTTCTCTTTTGCGAACTTCCTGAATGATCCCGTCGCGCGAGGTCTGTCTTTTAAAACGTCTCAGAGCACTGTCAAGAGATTCGTTTTCTTTAACTTTAACCTGACTCATCTATAATTCCCTCCCTCCGCCTGTTTAGCAGGGGTATATTTCCACTTAGGATACGCCAAATATTATACAATAACATTTTTTGCTTGTCAAGTGTTTATTTGCAATAATACATGACATTTACAATATTTTTTCACATGCCCTTGTGAAAGGCGTGCTGCAAGCTTTTTGCTTCTTATTTTGCAACAATGTTTACAAGTCTGCCCTTGACATAAAGCTCTTTGACAATCGTCTTTCCGGCAATATCTGCGGCAACCTTTTCCTCTTTCTTTGCAAGAGCAATCGCATCTGCGTCCGAGATATCGGCGGGTACGCTGATTCTTGAACGAAGCTTTCCGTTGACCTGCACCGCAAGCTCGAGAGTGTCCTCGGTGCACTTTGCTTCATCATATGACGGCCATTCGCTGACGGCAAGCATTGAGCCGAGCGAAAGAGCCTCATTAACCTCCTCGGTCACGTGCGGAGCAAAGGGATTGAGAATGAGCAGGAAGTTTCGCAATTCCTTTTTGGTTATTGAACCTGCGGCGTAAATCTCATTGATGAGACTCATCATAGCGGCAATTGCTGTGTTGAATTTGAGCGATTCAATGTCGCTTGTAACCTTTTTGATGGTCTTATGGAAAGAGCTTTCAAGCTTCTTTGAATATTCGTCAGAATCGGTAACGATATCCTGAAGTCCCCAAACTCTGTCTATGAAACGCTTGCAGCCCTTTACACTTGTTTCAGACCACGGAGCTGCCTTTTCATAGTCACCCATAAAGAGGACGTATGTTCTCAGAACATCTGCGCCGAATTCGTCAACAACATCGTTCGGGTCAACAACGTTGCCCTTTGATTTTGACATTTTTTCGCCGTCCGGTCCAAGTATAAGACCCTGAGCGGTTCTCTTTGCATAAGGCTCGGGGAACGGTACCTCTCCGATGTCATAAAGGAATCTGTGCCAAAAACGCGAATATATGAGGTGTCTTGTGACGTGTTCCATTCCGCCGTTGTACCAATCGACCGGTCCCCAGTAGCGAAGCTTTTCGGGGTCTGCAAAATGCTCGGCATTGTGCGGATCGATATAGCGCAGGAAATACCATGAGGAACCTGCCCACTGAGGCATTGTGTCGGTCTCGCGTTTTGCCTTTGCGCCGCACTTCGGGCAGGTGCAGTTGACAAAGGAATCGATTTTTGCAAGCGGGCTTTCTCCGTCCGAGCCGGGCTTAAAGTCCTTGACCTCGGGGAGTCTCAGCGGAAGCTCGTCATACGGAACGGGAACCATTCCGCAGTTCGGGCAATACACGATAGGTATAGGTTCGCCCCAATAGCGCTGACGGTTGAACGCCCAGTCCTTCATCTTATACTGAACGCCTTTTTCGCCGATTCCCTTTTCTGTGAGGAAAGCGAGCATTTTTTCAATGGCTTCCTTCTTTTCCTTGCAGCCGTTGAGGAAATCCGAGTTGACGACCTCACCGTCGCCTGTATAGGCTTTTTCGTTTATATTTCCGCCCTTGATGACTTCAACAATGTCAACGCCGAACTTCTTTGCAAAGTCATAGTCACGCTGGTCATGGGCGGGAACCGCCATGATTGCGCCTGTGCCGTAACCCATCATTACGTAGTCTGAAATGAAAACAGGTATTTCTTTTCCGTTGACCGGATTAATTGCCGAAAAGTTTTCAAGACGTACGCCGGTCTTGTCTTTAACAAGCTGAGTTCTTTCAAATTCGGTTTTCTTTGCGCATTCGGCTCTGTAGCTTTCCACTGCGTCAAAGTTTGTGATGCGGTCCTTATATTTGTCAAGGAGCGGGTGCTCCGGCGCCATTACCATAAAGGTTACGCCGAAAAGAGTATCGGGACGTGTAGTATAAATTTTGAAGCTTTCATCAATATCCTTGAGCTTAAAAACAACGAATGCGCCGGTTGATTTGCCTATCCAGTTTTCCTGCTGGAGCTTGATATTGGGAAGATAGTCAACACTGTCAAGTCCCTCAAGGAGCTTATCGGCATATTCCGTTATGCGCAGATACCAGACGTCCTTTGATTTTTGAATAATATCGCTGTGGCAGATGTCGCACTTTCCGCCCTGTGAATCCTCGTTTGAAAGAACCACCTTGCAGGACGGGCAATAGTTGACGAGAGTCTTATCTCTGAAAGCAAGACCGTGCTCAAACATTTTGAGGAAGATCCACTGGGTCCACTTATAGTAATCCTCCTGTGTGGTATCGATCACTCTTGACCAATCAAAGGAAAAACCGACTCTTTTGAGCTGACTTGTGAACTTTTCTATGTTCATGTCAGTAACCTTGCGGGGATGAATGCCGGTTTTAATCGCATAGTTCTCTGTGGGAAGACCGTAGGCGTCAAAGCCTATCGGGAAAAGGACATTACAGCCCTCCATTCTGCGCTTTCTTGATATCACTTCAAGACCCGAATAAGCCTTGATGTGACCCACATGCATACCGGCTCCGCTGGGATACGGAAACTCAACAAGACCATAAAACTTTTTCTTGTCCGAATTGTCCTGCGCTTTAAAAACGCCTTGCTGCTCCCATTTTTCCTGCCACTTTTTTTCTGTCTTTTTAAAATTATAGCCCAAGGTTATCAACTCCGTAGTTTTATTTTTTCACTTGCACATCCAAATCGTGCTTATTCGTTTGTAATATCGCCGATGTCAAGCGCAGCGGCGTCTGACCACAGTCTTTCAAGGTTATAATACTCCCGGCTTTCTCCCGTGAATACATGAACCACAACTGCCGAGTAATCGAGCAGGATCCAACCGGTCGCCCTGCCCTCAATGTGAGCAGGCTCAATACCGCGCTGACTCAATTCATATTCAACCTCGTCTGCGAGCGCCTTGACATGGGTATTTGAAGTACCGGAGGCAATTACAAAATAATCCGCAACTATTGAAAGCTCGGTAATTTTGATTGCTTTTATGTCAATCGCTTTCTTTTTATCAAGAACCTTAACAATCTCTCTTGTGAGTTCAAGTTCGGTCATATAGGTCATTCCTTTCTTTCGTTTACTGCCGATTGAAAGCCGAACAATGCACCGTTCGGCTTTATGCCGTGTGACGTTCAGGAATCACTCAGTGTAACGCCGTCAATTATCAGCTCATTGTAAAAATTCAGACTGTCATTATGAATGACAAGCTCGCTTTGCGAAAGCTTTTTCAGCGTATATTTGAGAGAATACAGCGCCGCTTTTTCAAGACTCTCTTTTGAAAGAGCACGCATAACATCAACGTCCGGATAATCACGCTCAGCCGAGATATAATCGGCAATATAAACGATTTTTTCAAGCAGACTCATTCCCGCCCTGCCTGTTGTGTGATAACGCACGGCAGACAAAAGCTCCTCATCGGTGATATCAAGCTCATTTTTGATGAAAAGCGGTGCGGTCATGGCGTGCCAAAGCTTCGGATTATTTTTTTCGATCCAACTTAGTATTATACCATTTTCCTCAAACAATTGCAACTGTCTTTCATCTGTTTCATTCTTTGTGATGTCATGAACAAGACCTGCGAGATATGCCTTTTTTGCATCGGCGCCGTAGCGTTTTGCAAGCTGCCGGGCGCTCTCTGCAACACCGAGGGAATGAATGTAGCGGTGTTCGTCAAGCCTTTCTTTCAATAGGACTTTTAAGCTGTTATAAAACGGAGAAAACAGTCCCTTTTCGTCAATGTATTCGGCAGACTCTTCTGTAACCTGCGCCTTAACATTTTCGCCGGTTTCAAGCTCCTGCCGCACCTCGGTTGAAGAAAGCTCAAAAGCCTCACAATCAAGAATCACAAAGCGGTTTTCCGGAAGTGACAGCGTATTTTTGCAGTATGAACGCAGCCTGTCTGCCGTTACCGCGCGTTCCCTTGTCATCACGCAAAGAGACGCCAATGAAAGTATATCCTTATAGCGATACCACCTGTCAAAGCTCAAAAGCATGTCCGAACCGATAATGAGAACAAACTCGTCGCCGGGAAAAAGCTTTTTGAGCGTTTCAAGGGTTTCAACGGTATAGCTTTTGCCGCCCCTTTCAATTTCGAGATCGGAGACCTCAAAGCTACCTTTGCAAAATGTCAACCGACAAAGGTTCAGTCTGTCCTGCGCATTCAAAAGCTGCGGCGCATCTTTGTGCGGCGGAACAAACGCCGGCATAACGATCACACGGTCAAGTCCGGCTCCGTCGATCGCCTTTTCAGCAAGGCGCAGATGCGCTTTGTGAGGCGGATTAAACGTTCCTCCAAAAAGTCCAACTCTGCTCATTTGCGTTTTCCTACGGCTCTGACGGAAAAGCGCTGCTTTTGAGCGGCTCTCTCTTTATAAAGCTTTTCTTTTGCCTTTTTTGCGGCAAGCTTTTTGTTCTTTTCCTTTTGGGCAGCCTTTTCTTTTAGCTCTTCACTTTCGCGATACAGCACCATTACGCCGCCGATGACCTGAATCACCTCTGCTCCAAGCTTTTCGGCAATTTCGTTGGCTGCGTCGCGAACCGAAATCGGAGAAGATTCAAGCAGCACCTTGAGCTTGATAAGCTCCCTTGCGCGAAGCTCGTCGTCTGTCTGTTTGATGAGTGCGTCCGATATGCCGCCCTTTCCTATTTGAAAAAGCGGTTCAAGTGAATTGGCTTTTGCACGCCATGCGGCGCGTTCTTTTCCTGTCATATATGTGTCTCCTTAATCCAAATAATCCGGCAAGACCTTCACAAGCTCTCTCAGTGCGTTGCCTCTGTGACTCACCGAGTCTTTTTCCTCTGCGGTGAACTCGGCAAAGCTCCTTTCGCCAACCATGAACACCGGGTCATAGCCAAAGCCGCCGCAGCCGTGCTTTTCAAAACCGATATATCCCTCGCACTTTCCGCTGACAGTGAGCTTTCGTCCGTCCGGAAAACAAACGCAAACTGTGCAGACAAATCGAGCCGTGCGCTTTTCTTTGGACACGCCTTCAAGATTTTTGAGAAGCTTTTGAATATTCGCCTCATCGTTACCGTGTTCGCCTGCATATCTTGCAGAGTAAACTCCCGGCTCGCCGCCGAGGTAATCAACAACAAGTCCGCTGTCATCTGCTATACACGGGAGCGAGCTTTCGCGGCAGCCGCTTTCCGCTTTGAGAACGGCGTTTTCAATGAATGTCGATCCCGTTTCCTCAACGTCGGTGAGTTCTTTTCCTATTTCTTCGGCTGTCAGAACCTCAACACCGAGAGGCGCTAAAATGCGCTGCATTTCGCCGAGCTTTTTTCTGTTGTGCGTTGCAATTATAAATTTCATTCTCAGTCCTCGTCCTTGTGTGTTTCTGCCGTATTTTCAAAAAGCGCCTTTGCAAAAACTTTTTGGTTGAACGGCTGAAGGTCGTCAATTTTTTCGCCTACACCGATATATTTAATCGGCAGCTTCAGTTCATTTTTGATGCCGAGAACAACGCCGCCTCTCGCCGTTCCGTCAAGCTTTGTGAGAATGATTCCGGTCAGCTCCGCAACCTGCATAAATTCCTTTGCCTGGCTGATTGCGTTCTGTCCCGTTGTTGCGTCAAGAACAAGGAAGATCTCACGGTCGGCATACGGCAGTTCTTTTTCAATAACGCGATAGATTTTTGCAAGCTCGTCCATGAGATTCTTTTTGTTGTGGAGTCTGCCTGCGGTGTCAATAATTATAATGTCGCTGTCTCTTGCAATACCTGCCTGGATCGTGTCATAAACAACGGCGGCAGGATCGGAGCCCTCCTGGTGCTTGATCATTTCAACACCGGCGCGGTCTGCCCAAACCTCAAGCTGCTCGATTGCGGCTGCGCGGAATGTGTCGGCAGCACCGAGAATAACCTTTTTTCCCTGTGCCTTATACATCGCAGCCATCTTGCCGATGGTTGTAGTCTTTCCTACTCCGTTGACGCCTATGACAAGAATGACCGAGGGAATTGTTATGAGTCCCCAGTCCTCGCCGCCGTCAAGCATTCTCGCAATGATATCGGCAATGACCATCTTTGCGTGCTTCGGGTTGCGAACCTCGTTTTTGCGCACACGCTCACGAAGTTCCTCAACAATCTGCGTTGCAGTCGTTACGCCCACATCTGCCATGATGAGAGCCTCTTCAAGGTCATCATAAAGGTCATCGTTGATTTCTTCATATGCACCGAGGACGTCCTCAAGCTTTGCGTCAAGACCCTCGCGTGTTTTTTTCAAGCCGAAGCCAAACTTTTTAAAAATACCCATTGTTTTCCTCCTGTGTATACCGATAATTTATCAAAATGCAATTTTTTCGCATATAACTTCCGGCTGAAATTTGTGCTTTCCGTCAGATGATTTTCAGCGTTATCCGTGATTATCAAGCTTTCCGGCAAGTTCAGCGGTTTTGAGTTCAAGCAGCTTTGAAACGCCCTGTTCCTGCATTGTGATTCCGTAAAGCATATCAGCTTCTTCCATTGTTCCGCGGCGATGGGTAATTAGAATGAACTGAGTGTTCTTTGTCATTCTTCTGACATACTGGGCGTATCTGACTACGTTGGCGTCGTCAAGCGCGGCTTCCACCTCGTCAAAAATACAGAACGGAGCCGGGTTGACCTTTAAAATTGCAAAAAGCAATGCTATTGCCGAAAGTCCCTTTTCTCCGCCGGAGAGCGCGTCAAGACGTTTGACATTTTTGCCCGGCGGCTGAAGTCTGATGTCGATCTCACTTTCAAGAACATCTGTCGGGTCAAGCAAGGCAAGCTCGGCTTTTCCGCCGGCAAAAAGCTCGCGGAAGGTTTCGCCGAAGTATTGATTGATAAGGGCAAAACGCTCACGGAATTGGTCAGACATTTTTCCCGTAAGCTCGGTTATGAGCTTTGAAAGCTCCTGCTTTGAGCGTTCAACGTCAGAAAGCTGAGAGGACAAGAACTCATACCGTTCACTGACCTCTTTATATTCTTCTATTGCACCGACATTGACCGAGCCGAGGGAACGGATTTTATTTTTGAGCTCACCGAGTCTGCGTTTTGCTCCCGCCGGGTCGGCGGTCTTTTCGCTCTGAGCCGACGCCTCGCGCAGCGTGAGCTGATATTCGTCATAAAGCTTTGTAATGGTTTGGTCAAGCTCCTGGAGCATTGTTTCGCGCCGTTCTTCAAGGCGTGCCTTTTCGCCGTTTACAGTTTCTCTTTCCGCTGCTTTTTCGCGTTCAGAAACGCGCAGCGCACCCGAGTACTCCTCTTTTTCGGCGCGTTCTTTTTGGAGAGCGGCAATGCTTTCTTTTGCCGCTGCCGCTTTTTCGCGATACTCGGCAGCACCGCGGCGCAAAGAGGCAATCTCTTTTTTCAGTTTTTCGTTTTTGCTTTGTATTTCTCCAATTTCCTCTTCAAGCTGTCTGTCTCTGTCCTCATGACTGACGAGGCGGGCAATGAGAAGATTCATAGCCTGCGTTCTCGCGGCAAGGTCTTTATCGGCGTCATGCAAATCAAGACTGAGCCTTGAAATTTCTGCGCTTGTTTTCTCGCGCATTGCGGAAAGCTCGCTTTTCTTTTGACCGAGAGAGGAAAGCTTTTCTTCATTTTCTTCAATGTGCCTTGAAATCTCATTGATTTCCCGTTCGGCTTTTTTATACGCGTCTTCAAGCAGAGCCAGTTTTTGGCTCGAAGAATCGCTTTCTGTTTTCAAGTTTTCAAACGAAGCAAGCGCAGAGGAATACTGCTCCTCCCAAAGCTTTTTTTCGCCCTCCAGACGAATTTTTTCTTCCTGCTTTGAAAGCAGCTCGCCCTTTGCTCCATCAAGCTCTGCCTGTGCTTTTGAAAGGGCGGTGCAAACGGAATCATACTCTTTTTGCATTTCCTTGCTTTCTTCAAGCAAGGCGGCATGCTTTTCCGAAAGTCTTTCAATCTCGCTGGAGCGCGAAAGAATTCCGGCGCTGCGGCTTTGAGAGCCGCCGGTCATTGAACCGCCGGCGTTGACAACCTGACCGTCAAGGGTAACGATTTTAAAACGGTAAGAATAGTTTTTTGCAAGAACAAGCGCGCTGTCAATATCCTCGCAAACGGCAATTCTGCCAAGCAGAGAGCAAATTATTTCGTCAAACCTGCCGTCATTTTCAACAAGCTCGTTTGCCATTTTTATAAAGCCCTCTGTTTTTTCAAGACCGGTCTCATCAAAGCTTTTTGCTCTGACGGTTGAAACAGGCTGAAACGTCGCTCTGCCTGAACCGGTACGTTTGAGATAATTTATTGCATTTTTTGCGTCTGTTTCTGTTTCGCAGACAATGTTCTGAACGGCGTTGCCGAGAGCGGTCTCAATGGCAACTGTATATTCGCTTTTGATTGAAATGAGCTTTGAAACCGTTCCGAGTATTCCGGAAAGAGCGCCCCTCTCCCCTTCTTTTACTACCGCCTTGACAGAGCCGAGATAACCGTCCATATTTTTTTCAAGGTCCTCAAGCATCTTCTTTTTTGAAGCGAGGTGTTGGACTTCAAACAGTTTATTGTCAAGCTCCCTTTTGAGCTTATCCGCTTTATCGGAGCGCGTCTTGCAGCGTAGAGACAAACCGTCGGCTGCGTTTGAAAGCGCGGTAACCTCTTCATTGCACCTTTCAAGGGCGGCAAGGGACTTTTTCTTGTCCCTTTCAAGCGAAGCCAGATTTTCTTTGCGTGCGGCAGCAAGCTCTTTGAGCGAATCGAGCCTCTCACGCAGCTCCTGCGCAGAAGAATTTGCAGTTGAAGCGGTCACTCTGCAATCGGCAAGTCTTTGGGTATGCTGCGAGATTTGAGCGGATAGACCTGCGCCTATTTCATCAAGCGTGGCTCCCTCGGTGCTGCGCGCTTCGAGCTCTGCTTTGACTCTTTCAAGTTCTGCACGCTTTTTTTCTGCAATTGCTTTTATCTGAGCAATGAGGCTCTTTTCTCCCTCAATTTCCTTTTCAAGCTGCTTTCTGCTTTGCTCGGTGTTGTCCTTGTCGCCGAGTATGCGCGCTATTGTCTGTCCGTTATGTTCAATTGAGTTTTCATAAACGGCACAACGACTGTCGTTTGAGGCGGCAGCCTCTTCAAAAGAAGCGGCGCTTTGGCGCACCTCTTCAATCTGAACCGTCAGATTCTGCGCCTGTTCATATGTGCTTTCCATCTGCGCCTCAATTTCGGCAAGCTGCTTCTGCGCCTGTTCATAGTGCGCGGCGGCAATGGCAATGCTGTCCTCCTGCTTTCTTATGTCGGCTTTGAGCTTGTCGATATTATAAAGCCAAAGACCGATTTCAAGTTCCTTTTTTTCGCCGGAAAGGACGAGAAACTTCTGCGCCTTTTCACTCTGCGTTTTAAGAGGACCTATTCTGCCCTCAAGCTCGGAGGCAATGTCGCGCAATCTGACAAGGTTATCCTCCGCTTGAGCAAGTTTTCTTATTGAATCGCTGCGGCGATAACGATAAGCGGAAATACCGCATGCCTCCTCAAGCATTTCGCGGCATTCCTTGCCCTTGCCGGAGATCATCTCCGCGATTTTTCCCTGACTTACCATTGAATAGCCGTCACGACCGAGACCGGTATCCATAAACAATTCGTGGATATCACGCAGTCTGACGGTATTGCCGTTGATTTTATATTCACTTTCTCCCGAACGGAAAAAGCGCCTTGTTACGGCAACTTCATCCGAATCAACGCTCTCAATGCTGCGGTCGGAGTTATCAAGGCGCAAGGTAACGCTCGCAAAGCCGTGAGCCTTGCGCACCTTTGTTCCGTCAAAAATGACGTCTTCCATTTTTGAGCCGCGCAAGGACTTGCTGCTCTGCTCGCCGAGTACCCAGCGCACAGCGTCCGAGATGTTGCTTTTTCCGCTTCCGTTGGGTCCGACAACCGCGGTTATTCCGGGTCCGAATGTCAGCGTTGTTTTTTCCGGGAAGGACTTGAAGCCCTGCATTTCAATCGCTTTTAAAATCATCTTGTTCTTCCTGTCTTATGTCTGCGGCAAAAGCCGCACTTCATATTGCTTCGTATTTTCATCTGCGATAAATCTTATCTCAATGCCTTTTTCCTTAAAAAAGGCGAGGTTTTCCTTTTTCTGTCCGATTGCCTGAGAAATATATTTTTTTGAAACGGAAAGATCCACTCTGCCGCTTTTGATCATGTTCGCTTTGAGCACTGCGCCGATTTCTTCGCGATAAAGGCGGCTTTCGCATTTTTCGCGAAACGCAGGGTGATACGCACCGGCAACGTAGCCTTCTTCAACGTCTCCGCCGGAGTGCAGACCGAGCCTTATTACCCGCACGCCGTTCTCTGAAAATAGCTTTAAAAGCCTGCTGCAAAGCAGAACTGCCTCATCGAGAGTCTGAGCACGGTATTCACCGCTTTGATACAGTTCTTCGAGCCTTGTGCCTTTGAGAACAACTGTGGGATAAATGCGGACTGTGTCCGGAGAAAACTCAATCAGCTTTTTTGCCGTTTCAAGCGCCTTTTCGTCCGTATCGCCAAAAAGACCGGTCATCATCTGAACGCCGAGCTCAAAGCCGCGGCTTTTGATAAGCCGGCATGCTTTTTCGCTGTCCTCTGCGGTGTGACCGCGCTCGTTGAGAAGCAAAACCTCATCGTCCATACTCTGACAGCCAAGCTCAATTGAGGTCACGCCGTATTCTTTGAGGAGCGACAGAATTTCATCGTCTATGCAATCCGGTCTGGTGGAAATCCGCACGCCTTTAAAAAAGCCTCGGTCAAGGTAGCTTTTTGCCGTTTTTAAAAGCGAGAGCATATAACCGCGCTCAATGGCGGTAAAGCTCCCGCCGAAAAAAGCGACCTCGCCGCCCGACGCGTCCGTTTTGCCGGAAAGCGCGGTTTCGCAGGCGCTGATTACATCAATAGGCTCCAGGCGGCGCTTGAAACCGGAAATTGTTTTTTGATTGCAAAAGCTGCACCTGTGCAAACAGCCCTCATCGGGCACAAAGAGAGCAACGTTGACGTGCTTCATTCCTTGATTCCCATAAGCTCAAGCGCTTTTTTTGCAGCTGCCTGCTCCGCACCCTTTTTGCTCTGACCGATTCCGTCACCGATAACGTTGCTGTTGAGACATACTTCAACCTCAAAGCGCTTGTCATGATCCGGTCCGCTTTCGCCAACGAGAACGTATGTCAAATGCTCGTCGGGATTCTTTTGAATGATCTCCTGCAAAGCGGTTTTATAATCCTTGAACTTCGGCGTTTCCGCAGCGGCTCTTTTAATAAAATGCAAAACAAAGTCCCTTGCGCTTTCCAGTCCTCCGTCAAGATAGATCGCGGCAATGACAGCCTCAAAAGCGTCGGCAAGAATTGACGGTCTGCGGCGACCTCCTGTATGCTCCTCACCTTTTCCGAGCAGTATGTATTTGCCAAGATCGATTTCCTTTGCAAAATTGAAAAGCGATTTTTCGCAAACGCATGCTGCTCTCCTTTTGGTCATTTCGCCCTCCGGCAAATGACTCAGATTGTGATAAAAATAATCGGCAGATATTACACCGAGAACAGAATCGCCCAAGAACTCGAGCCTTTCGTTGCAATCGCGTGCAAGCTGCTTTTCGTTGGCATAGGACGAATGAGTAAACGCCGTTTCAAGAAGCTTTTCATTCTTGAACGTATAACCTATTGTCTTTTGAAAATCTTCAAACATATCTATACTTCCTTTTCACGGTTAATAGTCTGAAAGTCCGAGCTGCTCAACAACCGTTTTGAGCGCGTCAAGTCCCCTTTTTGAAAGGGCTGCATATCGTTCCTTTTTATCTCTTATTTTCGGTTCGATAGGTGGCAGAACGCCAAAGTTTGCACCCATCGGCTGAAAATTTTTGACCTGCGGGTCGCTGATATACCGTGAAAGCGCACCTATCATGGTTGTATCCGGAAGAATCGCCGTCTCCCTGTTTTCAAGGCGCAGTTTCATATTGATTCCCGCCATGATGCCGGAGGCAGCGGATTCCATGTATCCCTCAACTCCGGTGATTTGACCTGCAAAGAAAAGCTCCTTTCGGTCTCTGAAGCTGAAATCGCCGTTCAAAAGACGCGGAGAATCAATGAATGTGTTGCGGTGCATAACGCCGTACCGCACAAAGTCGGCATTATGCAAAGCAGGTATCATTGAAAACACACGCTTTTGCTCCGGAAATTTGAGGTTGGTCTGAAAGCCCACAAGATTATACATCGTTCCGAGCGCGTTCTCCTTGCGAAGCTGAAGAACAGCCCATGGTCTGTGACCGGTTTTCGGGTCGCGCAGTCCTACGGGCTTGAGAGGACCGAAACGCATAGTGTCTTTTCCCCTTGACGCCATAACCTCTATCGGCATGCAGCCCTCATAGACGTCCTTGCGCTTGTCAAACGAGTGCAGCTCGGCGCTTTCGGCAGAAATGAGCGCCTCATAAAACGCCTCGTATTCATCTTTGTTCATCGGACAATTGATGTAGTCGTCATCGCCGCCGCGGTCATAGCGCGAGGCTGAAAAAGAATATTCGGGGTCAATACTTTCAAAAGTTACGATCGGCGCCGCCGCGTCAAAAAAGAAAAGTCCTTCTCCGCACAAGGCGGCAATATTGCGGCTGAGGTCTTCGCTTGCGAGCGGTCCGGCGGCAACTATTACGTTGCCATTCGGAATCTCGGTAACCTCCTCGTGCACCACAGTTATAAGCGGATGAGACGTTATTTTTTCCGTAACAAGGGCGGAAAATTTATCTCTGTCAACGGCAAGCGCACCTCCGGCAGGCACCGCGCTTTGTTCGGCACACTGCATACAGACCGAGCCGAGGCGGCGCATCTCCTCCTTGAGAAGACCTGCCGCAGACTCGAGCCTTTGAGCCTTGAGCGAATTTGAGCAGACGAGCTCGGCTAAGGTGGGCATCTTGTGCGCCGGGCTGAATTTTTTCGGCTTCATTTCATAAAGGAGCACGGGCACCCCTCTTTGGGCAAGACTCCATGCCGCCTCAACGCCGGCGAGACCTCCGCCGATAACCTTAACTTCGCTCATTGTGCTCTCCTTGATTTGTCAGATGTTATAGACTTCAGACGTCAAGCGGCATAACGGTTATGCTGCATTTTATAATCCGTTATCCGCTGTCTGTATTTTGCTTATCAGTCAATCAGTGTTTACTTTGATTTATAGCCGCACTTTTCATCAAGGCAGGCAAGCACGCCGCCCTTGCCTTTGAAAAGTGATTTTCCGCACTGCGGACATTTTTGATCCGTCGGCTTGTCCCATGTCATGAAATCGCAATCGGGCCAGTTGTCGCAGCCAAAGAAGGTGTATCCGCGCTTTGACTTCTTTGAAATGACCTTTCCGCCGCATTTGGGGCAGGTTGCGCCGGTTTCAATAACATAGGGCTTTGTATTTTTGCATTCCGGATAACCGGGACAGGCGAGAAATTTTCCGAATCTGCCGGTTTTAATAACCATCATTCTTCCGCATTTTTCACACGGAATATCAGTCTGATCTTCCTGAAGTTTGATTTTGACTCCCTGCATTTCGTCCTTGACCTTTTCAAGGTTAAGCTCAAAGTCATCATAAAACTCATGAAGCAGCTTCACATAATCCTGCTGACCGTCTCCGACGCGGTCAAGGCCGGTTTCCATCTGCGCGGTGAATTTTGTGTTGACGATTTTCGGAAATTTTTCTTTCAAAAGCTTGGTAATGGCCTCGCCAAGCTCGGTCGGAACAAGCTGCTTTGCTTTTCGCAAAACATATTCGCGTTTTACTATCGTTGAAATTATCGTTGCATAGGTACTCGGACGTCCGACTCCGTTTTCTTCAAGCGTTTTGATGAGCGTTTCTTCCGTGTATCTTGCCGGGGGTTGTGTAAAGTGCTGGGTTTTTCCGAGTCCGCGCTCTTTAACGTTCTCTCCCTCGGAGATACCCTCGGGCAGCTTTCCCTTTTCCTCCTCGTCGGTAGTGTTATCATAGAGAACGGTGAAGCCGTCAAATTTGACCGAATAGCCGCTCGCGGTGAAGAGGCAGAAAGCGCCCTCTTTTTCCTTTTCGCCAACACCCTTGATTTCAAGCTTAACGGTGCTCTGAATGCACTGCGACATGAGCGACGCAACAAAACGGCGCCAGATAAGGTTATAAAGCTTGAACTGATCGGTTGTGAGGTTCTTTCTGACCGACTCCGGAGTGAGGCTGACGGTTGAAGGTCTGATCGCCTCGTGTCCGTCCTGTGCATTGCTCCTTGATTTAAAATAGCGCGGCTTTTCCGGCATATATTTATCGCCGTAAACCGAACGGACATATTCGTCCGTTGCGGCTCTTGCCTCCTCCGATATTCTCAGAGAGTCGGTTCTCATGTATGTGATAAGACCCACAGAGCCCTGACCGGCAATTTCAACGCCTTCATAAAGCTCCTGCGCAACCTTCATCGTTTTTTCTGCGCGAAAGCCGAGTCTTCTTGAGGCCTCCTGCTGAAGCGTTGAAGTGATAAACGGCGGAGCGGGATTCTTCCTCCTTGTGCCTTTTTTGAGGGAGCTTATGCTGTACTGCGCATTTTCAAGCCGGGCAAGAATCGCGTCCGTCTGCTCCTCGTTTTTCAGCTTGAGCCTGCCGCTTTCGTCACCGTAAAACTGGGCGGCAATGACCTTTCTGCCTGCGGCAAATTTGCCCTCGATCGTCCAGTATTCCTCCGGCTTGAAAGCACGTATCTCGTCCTCGCGGTCAACTATCATTCGCAGTGCAACGCTCTGAACACGTCCTGCCGAAAGACCGCGGCGTATTTTTTGTGAAACAAAGGGGCTGAGCTTATATCCCACAAGGCGGTCAAGGATTCTCCTCGCCTGCTGAGCATTGACAAGGTCAATGTCAACCTTTCTGGGCGCAGCCATACCGTTTTTTACGCCGGTTTTTGTAATCTCGTTGAACGTTACCCTGTTCTGCTCGTCAAGGTCAAGACCGAGCAATGACGCAAGGTGCCATGAAATCGCTTCTCCCTCGCGGTCGGGGTCGGTTGCAAGATAAACCTTGTCGCTTTTTGCAACAGCCTCCTGCAGCTCCTTGACAAGTTTTTCCTTGCCCTTTACAACGCTGTATTTCGGGGCAAAATCATGTTTTATATCAACACTCAGACGGGCAGCCGGAAGATCTCTGACGTGACCCTTTGAAGCCACAATGTTATAGCCCTTTCCGAGGTAGTTTTTAAGAGTCTTTGCCTTTGAGGGAGACTCGACAATAATCAAATCTGCCATATGTTCACCTTTCATCGGTCCGCTGCGGACTCAGCCGCGGCAGACGTAGTTATTTCCGCCGGAGGAAGCAACAAAGCCGCCGATTTCAAGCTCGGTCAGGGCAATGAGAACTTTTCTGACGGGAAGCGCGCTTTCACGTGTTATTGAATCAAGGGACGTGCAGCCGCTTTTCATTACATTATACACCATTGCGGCGTTTTTAGAAATACCTTCTGGAGTAATTTCGGATTTTTTCAGAATAGGTTCATTTTTCTGCGGCGCAATATCATCTTTTTGTGCCTTTTTCACAAGAGGTTTGTCATTAACAGGGGCATTCTCTCCATACGGAAAAACGTTGATGCCCTCAAAAGGAACAGCGGGCTCACCGGAAACAAGTTCTTTTTTTGCCGCAGATTCAAATTCAAAGTGGCGCAAAACATCTTCGGCAGAAAAAACTGCCTTTGCGCCGTCGATTATCAGCTTGTTTGAGCCGGCATAAGATACGCTTGAAATATCGCCCGGCACGGCGAAAATCTCGCGCTGCTGCTTTTTTGCATGGGCGGCGGTATTGAGCGTTCCGCTTTTAATGTTAGCTTCAACGATAACAACGCCGTCCGAAAGACCGGAAATTATCCGGTTGCGAAGCGGAAAATATCCGAGTGAGACCGGAGTTCGCGGCGGATATTCCGTAACCGTGGCTCCGTGGCGTGTTACTTCCTCGCGCAAAGCCGCATTCTCCGCAAGGTACGGTGTATCGTGACCGCAGCCCATAACGAGAACTGTTTTGCTGCCGGCTTTTATTGCGCTCCTGTGAGCGATGCTGTCAATTCCGAGCGCACCGCCGCTGACTATCACGCTGCCGCTTTCCGCAAGACCGAGCGACAGCTTTTCTGCCGCCTTGATTCCGTAAACGGACGGCTTTCGCGTGCCGACAACAGCGATTGAAAGTGCGCTGCCAAGGCAGGATATATCTCCGCGATAAAATAATGCAAGCGGATAATTTGTGAGCTTCAGCAGCTTTTGCGGATAGAGCGCCGATGAGGGCGTAACTATTTCTATAAAGTTCTTTTCGCAATAGTCAAGGATTTTTTCGCCCTCGGCTATATCGATTTTTTCAAGTCTTTCAAGTCCTCTGCTTCTGAGCCCGAAAAAGCCCTCCGAAAATGCGCCGGAAAGCCGCCAGTCATCGGGTCCCGCCTCATAAACGGCTTTGGCAGAGCCGTATGAAGCAAGCAGCGAGCTTGCATTTGCACCAAAGCCGAGTCCCTTTTGGAGCCACAGCCAATATAATCTTTCGTCCAATTTTTTCTCCTTAAACACCGCCGCGGACAATTTCCCACATAGTGAGCGCAGCTGCTGCGGAAGCGTTGAGCGACTCCGCGCGTCCGTTCATGGGAATCGTGATTTTTTCACAAACCGAGGCTGTTTTTTCGCTCACCCCGTTGCCCTCATTGCCGATAACGGCAATCACGCTGCCGCTCATATCTGCTTTTGTGATACTCTTTGCATTGCTGTCCGGGGTGGTTGAATATACCTTAAAACCGTTTTTTTTGCATTTTTGAAGCAGTGAGGAAAGATCGGCCGTTTTAATTACCGGCAGACGCAGCAGCGAACCCATTGCGGCACGCTGAGCCTTGACATTATAGATATCGCAGCCGCTTTCCGTTATCAGCGCCGTAATTCCGAGCGCCTCTGCCGTGCGGCTGACAGCGCCGAGGTTTCCCGGATCCTGAACATTTTCAAGCGCAATGAACTTTCCGCCGTCAAGAACCAGATTCTCCTTTTTTTCCTCAAGAAAAGAACAAACGCAAAAAAAACCCTGAGGTGTTTGAGTGTCTGCCATTTTTTGACAAACGGCGTGGGAAACAAGGAACGAGCTTTGCGCATGTTCGGCTATGAAGGCAACATCGTCGCCGTGTTTTTCAAGTGCATTTTCGGTATAAAAAAAGGCTTTTATCTCTGTTCCCGACAACGCGGCATCACGGCAAAGACGCAGCCCCTCAAGAAAAAACTCCTTCTTTTCTCTGCGTGCTTTTGAGGAAGCGCAAAGGCGAACGGCATTTTTGATTTTTTCATTTGCAGCACTTTCAATGACTTGCATCGGCGTTTCCTCCCTCAATGCATATATACGAGCATGTAATACCGACCCTTTCAAAAGCCTGTTGAAAATCCAATTATTCTTTTCGTCGGGAGACTCTGAAGGGTCGCGATCCTTTGAGCTGTTTAAAAGCCGGGTGTGGCATTGCTCCGATTAAAAAAAGACAAATACGCCCGAGAGGTTTTCTCGGACGCATAGCATATTTTAAAGAGCAGCCTTTGCTTTTTCAACAAGAGCGGTGAAAGCGGCGGGATCTGCGATTGCGATCTCTGAGAGCATCTTTCTGTTGAGGGTGATGCCTGCTTTTTTAAGACCGTTGATGAATGTTGAATAGTTGGTTCCGTTAGCCTTGCAGGCAGCGGAAATTCTTGTGATCCAAAGGCGGCGGAAGTCGCGCTTCTTCTGCTTTCTTCCGATGTATGCGTAGTTACCGCTCTTCATAACAGCCTGCTTAGCCGTTTTAAAGAGGCTGTGCTTTGAGCCGTAGTAGCCCTTAGCGAGCTTTAAAACTTTATTTCTTCTCTTGCGAGTCATCATTGCGCCTTTAATACGAGCCATGATAAAGTACCTCCGTTATTATGTTATAATTCTCTTTCTCAGAAGTTGACAGTTGCTTTAAAATTATTTATAGGGAACAAGACGTTTGATCTGCTTCTGATTGGTAACGTCGGCAACTTCCGTTTTGCGAAGATTTCTCTTGCGCTTTGTGCTCTTTTTGTTGAGAATGTGTGATTTGTAAGCGTGGGCACGAATGGGCTTTCCGTTCTTAGAGAGCTTAAAGCGCTTTTTTGCGCCGCTGTGAGTCTTAATCTTAGGCATGAGTTTTTCCTCCTGTTATTACTTTTTTGTTTTCGGTGCAAGGAACATCAGCATCGATCTTCCCTCGAGCTTTGCGGGCTTTTCAACCGAGCTGAACTCAGCGCAGGCGTCTGCAAAGTCTTTCATAGTTGAAAGGCCGTTTTCCGGATGAGCCATTTCACGTCCGCGGAAACGGATCGAAACCTTGACCTTGTTGCCTGCTTCAAGAAAACGGCGGGCGTGGTTGACCTTGGTTTCAAAATCGTGCGTGTCGATATTCAAAGAAAGACGAATCTCCTTGACTTCGATAATGCGCTGATTTTTTCTTGCTTCCTTTTCGCGCTTTGTTTGTTCAAAGCGGTACTTTCCGTAGTCCATGATTTTGCACACCGGGGGCTTGGCCTGGGGAGCGATCTTCACGAGATCAAGATTTCTTTCCTCGGCAATCTTCAGTGCCTCGGCGGCGGACATAATGCCGATAAGTTCACCGTCTGCCGCAACAACGCGAAGTTCCTTATCGCGGATTTCTTCATTGATCTGCATTTCTTTGATAGCGATGGTTCATGCACCTCCAAAAATCTGATAAAAACAAAAGCGTGAACAGAGCTATCCGTCCACGCAATACACTTCAAACCTGAGTCTATTGACCTCCAGAAACAAAATTCGGAAGGTGAGAACGAAACACTGCTCTTCTTTGTTGCCGGAATATGATACTACCATATTCTTGATTTGTCAAGTGCTATTTATACTTTTTTGTGGAAATCTTCTTATATTTAATACGCAATTCCCACAGAATCGAGGTATTCTTCAAGGCAAAGCCCGCTGTCGCGGATTTTTTTTGCATATTCCTTTCCGACATAGCGCCAATGCCATGGTTCATACACAACTCCGGTGATATCCTCCTTGCCCTTTGGATAGCGAAGAATAAAGCCGTATTTATAGGCGTTTTTCGTCAGCCATGCATACTCCTTTGTATTGGCAAAGGAATCATATGTATTGCAGATATCCATTGCAAGACCTATATTGTGCTCGCTCGTTCCCGGAGGAAGAATAACGGTTGCCGCCTTTTTCTGGGCAGCCTTTCTGTCAATACCGTAGCGCGCCATGTATGTTTCCGTCAGGTTGTTATAGTTGATTCTCTGACGCTCATAGCTCCTGTTGCCGGAAAACGGAGTGAGAATAATGCCCTCTTTTTTGGCGGCGTAATACATATCCTCATAATGCGGCGCAACGCGCTTATCAAGGTCATGTCCGCTGTTCACAACCTCGACCACCTCCGGTCTGTATCCCTCCGGAATCTCACGTGTGAGATTGACAACCATCAGGTTCCACTTAACAACGCTCGTGTCAACAATGATCCTTCCGCTTTCACTGAGCTTAGGCTTTGATGTTGTCGTTTCCGACGTTGTGGCAGAGACGCTTTCAGACGAATCCGCGCTTTCGGACGTAACATTGTTTTCAATTGAAAGAGTAGTTCCGCTTTCGGAGGTCTTGTCATTTTTATCATTGCTTTTGCCGGTAGTTTTCTCATCTTGAGTATCCGTGGTCAAAGCTGTTGTGCCCGGTTCATTTTCGTGTGTTTTCGTCACGACCACGGTTATTATTGTGAAAAGTGCAACCGCAATAATTGCAGCAGACAGAGCGTAGATTATCAGATTCTGCTTGTTCTGTTTTTTCTTTTTCCTTTTCTTTTTGACCGGGGGTCTTCTGTTATCTGTAGCCAAAAGAAGCATCTCCTTTTCTTTTCGGTGTCTGAAAAATATATTTCGGATACAAAACACAGTTTATCACATATTTTGAATTATTCAATACATTTTTGAAAAAACATATGTTTCAATTGCCAAAAAAGCTCTCGGGTTCATACAGGTCAAGAATTTCTTTTGCTCTTTCCCTCACTTTTGTTCGCAGCTGAGCAGGCTCAACAACCTCAAGCTTGTTTCCGAATTGCATAATCCACGAAATGAGTCCCTCGCTGACAACCATTTTCATTCTCATTCTGAAGTGCCGATCGACGTCGCACTTTGTTATGAGCGCACTTTTGCCCACACGGTCGAGAATTTCTTCAAGAATAGAATTGTCGCAAATAAAATCGAGCTGTCTGAGTTCTCCGCTGAACATATTGAACAGCCTTTCTGCATAATCGGCAGAGTCAAAATATCTCTTATACTCCGAGACCTCAGAAAAAGGTCTTGACTGTTCTTCAAGCATTTCAACCTTTTTCATTCTGTCAATTCTGACATGCATCAGATTGTCGTACTTGGAATTATTTCCGACAAGATAATAATGGTCGTTTGACCAAATGAGCGCATACGGGCTCACAACGTGATTCTTTTCCTGGATTTTCACTGAGCGCGCATTGTCTGTCACAACGCGCTTGCAATAGGTAAAGCTCACCTTTTTACCCTGCTGAATAGCTCTATTGAGGATATCTATGCTGTAATATATCTCCTCGTTCGTGCATTTTACACGGTTTTCAATATACACCTGCTTTGTCAGACGTTTTCCGGTGCTTTCACTGCAAAGACAGGCAATTTTTTTGATCAGCTCTTTTGTCTTTTTTTCAGTGATGAAGTTAGCTGCCTGAACAGCGTCAATCAACAACCGCAGCTGCGGCTCTTCAAACGCCCTCGAGCCAAGGTAATACCCCGTTTCCGGCGTTCTGACGCGGAAAATATCCATGCCGTAATCTTCAAGCGTCTGAATATCGCTGTAAATCGACTTTCTTTCGCATTCAATGCCTTTGTCTGCAAGCATTGTCTGGAGCGTCCGCGCGCTGACAGGGTGTTCTTCATCGCTGTAGCGCTCAAGGTAGTCCTTGATATACAAAAGTTTGAGCTTGGTTTGCCCTTTGTTTGACATAGCTCTATCCCCTTTTTATGTTCCTGCCAAATCAATTGAGCCTCTCATTTCTAAACGGCTGCCGTCTGTTCTTCGCTTTCGGCATTCTTCATGCCGAGATACTTCTTTTTGATAAGTATCGCAAGTGGGATAATCGCAAAGAGAGAGATTACCGCTGCAAACGTGAACATAAGCTCCGTGGGTACTTTTTGAAGAGTGCCGTAATCGTCCCTATATGTCAGCGTTGAACGTTCAACGGCAAGCGCACCGGTTGTAGGACCGAGGATCATAGGAATAAGTACGCCAAAAATCATTCTCACGCCCTGGAAAAGACCGGCTTTATCCTGCGGAGTGAAGTCACGTATCGTTGCATTGAGAAGAATACCCTGTACGGCATAGCCTACAACTGTAGGCGCAGCGGAGAGAACGAGCGCCGGAAAGCTCTTTGAAAATCCAAGCATAAAAAGACCGACTATTGAGCACGCAACCGCAGCCGACATCAGCTTTCCTCTGCTGACCTTTTTGCCGAGAACCAGCAAAGCAATGATTCCGACAGCCATCAGTGCCACAGAAATTATCGCACTTATTATTACGGGCGCCGTGAAGAGGTTATCTCCGACCTTTGGCAACGCCGTATACTGAATATAAATCATGATATACGGAAAATACACCTGTGAGGCAATTGCAAAAATGCAGTTTGTTGCAAGCACAAGGTAAAGACGGGAGTTTTCACGGATAACCGACGGTCTGAAACCGTAGAACAAATCGCTCCAATAGCTTGAAGATCTTTCTTTTTTGAGTTTTGAGCGTTCCGGCTCTTCAAGCGTAAAAAAGCCGATTATGCCGCAAACGGCAACAACAAGACCGAGAACCCCGAAAAAAAGCTTATATGTAATCTTGTCTGCCTGCGCAAGAGAACCGAGAACGAGAACAAGTCCCATGGCTATGAGTGGCAGCGCAGAAAAAACGGTCTCAACCATAGGTCGCGTTTGCGGTTGGGTAATATCCGTTACCCATGCATTAAACGCCGAATCGTTGCTCGTTGAGCCCATAAAGGTCATCACACAGTCCATTATAATGACAGTCCAGACTGTTGCGGTCAAGATTTGAACCTCATCGGAAAGGTTAAAGACCGATGCCACGCTGTCTCTTGAAATGAGACCGAAAGACGCTGTAATCAGACCCCATGCGACATATCCCGCAGAAATGAACGCCTTGCGCTTGTTCAGTCTGTCGCTGAGTGTACCCATAATAAGAGTAGTCACAACAGCAGTCACCGCACTGAGCGCAACCATGAGCTTGATTGCATCTTGAAAGCCTATAGCTTGATTCACTGCGTTCTGAGTGGCTCCGTTTGAATAAATGTTGTGAAACAAAAATGTGTTGAAATAGATGTTTTCAATATTCCACGCAATTTGTCCCATCATTCCGAAAAGAATGATGTTGAACCAAAGGCGCGGCGAAAGTTTTTTCTTCGTCATGTGTTTTCCCCGTTTCTCCCGAATATAGTAACAGTATATCTTTCCGCGTTGAAAATTGCAACCGGTTTGACGCAAAAAGACCGCCCCGTTTTTTCCGGGACGGTCTTTGTTCAGTCATCATGATAACCGCCGTTCTGAATCTGACGGTCAATCAATTGTTCCTCAGTGCTTGATAACGCCGCTGATTTTCTGGAAAATAAGTCTGAAAATGAACAGGAATTTCTGAAGAAGACGATAGAAGAAGTTATTGGTTGTTGAGTTGAAATCTACGCTGAAGTGACAATCGTCGCAGATTCCGTCGCCGTCCTTGTCAACGTGACCGAGAGCCGGCTCTTTTTCAATCTTCTTGCTGCCGCAAACAGCGCAGGTATATCTGATCTCGCCGTCAACAGTGCAGGATCTCTTGACGCGAACAACTCTTTCGCCCCATTCGTGGGCACCCTCGTGAACAAGCTCACCGCTCTGTGCAAAGGCATAAACCTTTCCGTCGATTTCGGTAGTGTCATTTGCCATGAGGTGAGTTGAGGGTTCAAAGTAATAGGTCTTGCCGTCAATCTTCTGCCAGCCGCTGACCATGTCTGAGCCCCAGTAATAAACGGTTCCGTCAACATTCTCATAGAATGCGCCGCGAATAAGCTTTCCGTCATCTGAGAATACATAGTTAAGCTTTTGACCTGTTCTTACCTTAACGGTTGCTTTTCCGGTTCTCATTGCGCCGTTTGACCTTGAGAAGTAATAGAGATTTCCTTCAATTTCGTGCCAACCAACAAGAACAGATGTGTTTGAACCGCGGAAAGCTCTTACGCCACCGTCGAATTTCTCAAATACCGCACCGATCTGACGTCCGTCATTATCAAAGCGGAACGTACCCTGAACCTTGCCGATCTGATGTTCGCCGACAAGACCGAGACCGTTCTCGTCAAAGTAATATGCGTCCTTACCAAGCTGGAACCAGCCGATCTTCTTTTCGCCGCCGAGGAAGTACATATTTCTTCCCGTATCGAGGTCGCGTGCAAAGCCGGTATAATTTTCAAGGTCTCTCGGATATCCGCATACCGAGCAGTAAAGCTCACCATCATCATAAACCAGAACGTGACCGTCCTTTGAGCAGCCGATATCCTTGGTCTTTGTATAGGTGTCGATTATGACAGGCTCCGAACCGTTGTAGTCATATGTTGTGAGCGAGAAGGTTGTGTCTGTTACGTTTGCAGTGATGTAAGTTGCATTGTAATCGTCAACGAGCATTTCAAAGTTGAAAGCATCGTTTTTGACAATTTCATAGCTCTTCTCACCGGTGGAGCCGCAGATATAATATACGGTTCCGTTTTCGTTGAGCTTTCCGCCTGTTTGAGCGGCAGTTCTTGCGTACGAGTGGTCATGGCCGGAGAACACGAAGTCAAAGCCGGCATCGTCTGCAAGGTCTCTGAGCTTCTGAGCCTGACCCTCCTCGTTACCGGAGGGATTGGTGTAATACGGCGGCTGGTGGAGGGTAAGAACCTTCCACGTTGCATCGCTCTTGGCGGCATCTTTCTTGACCCACTTTATGGCCTTGTCATAGTTTGCAACACCGTAGTTGATTACAGCAACATATACGTTACCGTACTGAGTTGAGTAATAATCCGGCGCAGTTTCATCATCGGAAAGGTCAAAGTACGCATTTGCGGAAGAAGCATCGGCGTCACCGTAATATTCATGGTTGCCGAGAACCTGAATGAGATCCTGATTACCGAGGAAGTCACCGCTGAGTACCTTTGCAATGTTAGCCCACATTGTGTAGTTACCGCCGTTGTCAACAGCGTCACCGGTCTGAATACCGAAATCATAGCGTACTCCGGATTCATCAAGAATCTTTGTGATCTGATCGGTATTTGTGGTATCTGTTGCCTGAGTATCACCGATTACGAAGAAGTTGACGCCTGCGTTTTTCTTAGTTGTTGAGAATGTCTTGACGTCAGACATCTTCTCGCCGTCGCCGACGCAGTATACGTACTCGGTGTCAGCCTTGAGACCTGTTACCTTAACGGCATTGACCCTTACGGCGTAGTTAGTTTCAAGCATTGCCGAGCTTGCCATTTCAATAAGTCTGCTCTTGCCCTCTGCTTCTCTGAATGCCGCTTCGCCGTTGGCATCATAGCCTGCCTTTTCGGCATATCTGACAACAGCCTTGGCCGCGCTTGCGCTCGGGGAAGACATCCATGAAATGCTCTGGGAGGATTCGGGATTCTTTGTTGCGTTGAGCTTGATATAGGTCGGAAGTCCGTCTTCGGTTCCGCCGGGGTTAAAGCTCTGGCTTGTGGTTATAAATGAAAGGTGTCCGTCCTTCTCGGCGTATACGCTGATTTTCTTGACAGAGTCAACATAAGCGTTTGTGCAAATTTTGCCGCTTTCATCGGTAGTTCCGAGAAGGATATTTGTATCGGTATAAACGTTTGCGCCCTCAACAGCATTGCCGTCGGCATCGGTAACACCGATGTATCCGCCTTCTGTTCCGACAATGTTAGTTTCAATCTTAACAAACAGCGGAGAAACACACTGAGTTGTAAGCTTTCCTGAGAAGGAGCCGTTTGTTCCGTCTGCGAATTTAAGAGCACCCTTTGTAATTCTGTATGTTACTTCAAGACCCTCCGGAACATCGGTGGGAATTGAAACAATAACTCTTGCAATTACGTTGCTGTCTGAGGAAGCGTCAACCTTTTTGCTGACCTTGAAGCTGAGCTCATCTTCCTTGGAATCATAAGCTGCTTCACCGTCAAGAGCGTAGTTCTCACCGGCTTCAACTCTGATGTTGTTCCAATACTTGACAAAGTATGAGAGAACCTTGAGAGAAACGTCAGCCGATTCAACGGTATTGTCGTTTGCAGTAACCTCAAGAACGAAGTCTTCGCCGAGAACCGGAGATTCCTGAGCAGAGAGGGAAACCTCTGTCTTGCCCTGCTTTGCGTCAACAAGGAAATATCTGGTTTCTTCGGTCTGGTTTCCGAACTTATCCGCAACGGAAACCTTTATGCTGTGCATACCGTCGGAGAGTGTTTTGTCATAAAGATGAATCTCGCCGTCGGTTTCAACGATGGTGCAGTTTTCGGTCTCGTCAACGCCGTCAATATAAAGCTTGACTTCGTTCGGATCGATTCCGGTTGCATACTTTCCGTCGTCATCCTTGAAGGTTGCAGTGAAAGTGTTGGTAGCCTTATTGAAAACAGTGCTGCCGTCCTTTTCAATCTGCTCTCCGATTGAGTGCATTGAAAGGATTTCCGGGTTCTTTGTGTCGTCAACATTTGCGCCGTAGATAAGCTGAATATTATCGAGATAAACTCTTGAAGCGGTTCTGTCGCCGTAACCCTTACCGGGCTGGAAAGAGATCCAGAAAATGCCGCAGCCCTGATAGAAACCGAACGGAGCATTCGCGCTGCCGGCACCGGAAGCGAGCTGGGTATCCATGAGATCAAATTCAACGTATTTCCAGCCTGTCCAGTCAATACCGGTGTAAACCTGCTTTCCGGCTTCGGGATCATACATCCTTGTTACCGGCATATAGGAAAGACTGCCGTCTTTGTTGGAACAGTTAAGATAAAGGACGAAGTTTGAGGTTCCTTCCGGAACGTAGATCCAGCAGCCGATAGCTGTCGGTGAACCTTCAAATGAATATGTCGGGCTCGTTACACGAAGATAGTTGTTTGAGTTTGAAGAGCCATTGAATGAAGAATAGTCATAATCGATTCTGAGTGACTTATTGCCAAAACGAACCGGCTCACCGTCATCCTTTGAAACAACAGTCGCTTTCATTGACTCCTGATCGGTGAGTGAAGCATTCGGCCAGCAGTAAAGCGGGTAGCCCTGCTCATAGAACTCTGCAGCCTGCTGGGGACTTGTAGTACCGATTGAACGGTCAAAACGCGGCATTTGGTATGACGGGATGTACTTGAGTGCGCCGCCGCTGTTTTCAGCCTCTTCCTGGTCGGTTGTATACTCAAAGTCATACATAACAACAGGCATTGCACCGATGATTGCTTTGACAACAACGCCGACTTCAAGGTTATACTTAAGTCTCGCCGTAACGTTCGCATTGACGGTTACACCGTCAAGAGTTGTGAAGGTAAGACCGCTGAAAGTACCTGCGGATTCACCGAGATCGTTGCCTTCAAGGTCAGCGATTGCCCACATAAGGTCGCCGTCTTTCATGGCTACGGTTCTGCTCTGATATTTTGCAATAATGCCAAAGTCTGTGGTTTCCTCAAATCCGAGAGAAACTTCGTGGTTGGGAACATAAAGTTCATCGGGAATCACTACGCCGATGCTTGTTGTTCCGCAGACCTCTCCGCCGGAAACATAGTTGACCTTTACTTCGCCAACAGTTCCGTTTGAGGTGAAGAGACCGTCGTCGGTGATGGTTCCGAGATCGGCACTTTCTTCATCGAGAACAAACTTTCCGTCTGCCGGAAGAGAAGCCGATGAACCTGCAGAGTCAACGCCCTTTGCCGAAAACTGAACGGTTGATTCCGGAGTATAAAGCTCATTGTTGGGGAGCATTGACGCATGGTCAAACTCACCTGTCGGCTTTGCGTTTGAAATAACAAAGAGTGAGGACGCGACGTTTCTTTCAACGCCGTCAGAGGGATTATTCGCAACCTCAAGAGTTGAGCTGCCCTCATATTTTGCAGCGTAGGTTGTTGAACCGCCGCCGTCGAGATTGAGAACGTCAACGCAACCGAGACCTTCCATGATATCGGCAACGCCCTTATTGCTGAGACCTACGGAAACAGGATAGTTACGACCGTCTGCGCAATAAAGAACAACCTTTCCGTCTGCCTTGATTCCGACTGCAGTCTTGGGAACAAGACCGTCATCGGAGTTGCCTTCGGCTGTTCTGACGCCGTTTTCAATGAGGGTGAAGAAGCCGGAAACAGCTTCCGAGCAGTTGTCAAGAATCTCCTGAGTCATGCTTCTGCCGATTTTGACCGAGCCGTCTTTCATAACTGCAAAATACGGACGTCCGATACCGGCTTTGTAAGTGATGTTGTTCATAACAAGGCAGCCTGTGGGCTCACCGGTCTGCATGTTATAAATATCTGCGTTGAAAGCGGCAACAACATTGACGCCGCGCTTTTTTTCAATTGCGGCAGCCTGTTTTCTGACGGTCTGCATGCTCCATTTGGTTCCGTCATAGTTGTTGTAACCAACCGCAAAAGCTGTGTTCCTGTTGCTTGTGTCAACCTCAACAGCGTAGCCCATGACCTGACTATCGCCGTCTTTTCCGTTGGTTATAATTTTGTTTTCGGTTACGCCCGGGGCAATTTTGCTCTCAGTTTTTGAAATGAGGAACATATTGCTCGGAACTGTGAAATCAAACGCCGATACGCCCATGGCTACGCTTGAGAATATCATAACCATGCACAAGAGCGCTGAAATCGCTTTTTTGAAAGTTCTGTTTTTCATTTTTCAGCCACATTTCCTTTCAGAATAATATATTTTTTTGCCTTGCGGCATTATTCACTCTGATATTGCTCTTATTTGAACCAACCCATGATTTTTGCAACGAGAGCTTTGAGAAGTTCAACAAAGCGCAGATAATTGGCAACAACAAAGTTGACCTTTTTCCACTGAGCATAAAGGACTGTGCTGCCCTCGCCGAGAGTGATCTCATCGCCCGGTTCATAAGAGGTTCCGCTACCGTCCTTTTCGGTGTTCCAGCCGTCAAAAACGTAGAGGAAATCGTCATGATTCATTGAGCATTTCTGAATCTTCAGCTTTTCGCCGGCAATGGTTATAGCTGTTTCAAACGCTGTGCCTTCGGCGCCGTTTCCGTCATAGAAAAGGTACGCTGCTTTGTCGGAATAGCCCTTTGACAGAGCCGAAGTACGGTTAGTGATGAATGATACGAGATAGTCAACTTCCTTATTGAAAGCGTCAAGAACAGTTTCATAGCTGCTGTCAAGCTGACGGCGCCAAAGGTAGTTATCCATTGTTGCCGAGGCAGCAACATCGTTCGCAAGCGCTTTGACCTGTGCGATTTTTTCTTCGCCAAGGTTCGGAAGTGCATTTTCATTCCATGCCTTCTTAACGGCTTCAATGAAGTCATCATGTCTGAAAAGCTCGCCGAAAACGGTATAGAAAGCTCTTCCTGTGGGGTTGCTCTTTTTGCCGATATATGAGTTTGCGGCGAACCATTTCGTTGCGTCAAGGAGAGAAACTCCGTAACGTGACTCATCAAAGGAACCGAGCGCAAGGTCAAAGTCCCATACGGGAGAAGCATATATCTTGTCTGACTTTGCATCTTTGAAGAAATAGCAGCTTGAAAGACCTGCGTCAACGTCCATTGAAAGCTCTTCAATGATATACATTTTTGCAAATGAATCGATGTCTATGTACTCGGTATAGTGCTTTCCGAGAGAGTTTGTGCCGTTGTCGGAATAGAGAGCGTCCTCAAATTCCTGCCAGAACGAGCTGATATATTCAACCTGAGCCTTTGAGGCATACTCCGGGCTCTTGAGAACAACAGGCTGACCTATTTTGGTCACAAAGCCGCTGATCTCCGGCTCATATCTGTTGAGAAATTCAAACTCAAGGAGATATCCGCCGCTGATATCATCGGGGTTACCCTGAAAATCGGCATACTTTATTGAGCCTGCGCTGCTGCCGGATCTGTCGCCTGCAAAAGGAGCGCTTTCAACGTCAACGCCGGGGTTAGCTTCCTCATTGAGTTCTTCAAGGTCTGTGATGTCAACGCGGCTTGAACCGACTTCAACACTCTCGCAAACAAGATAGTTGCCGAGGTACTCGCCGTTTACATAAAGGTCAACATGCTGTGACTTTGAGGAGTAATAAAGACCCATATCGTCCGAAAGGTCGAAAATAAAGGAGTTCCTTATAAACGACGGATCATAACGGGAGGCAAGAAGACTGAATTTCTTTGCCTTGCCGAGACCGAAAAGGTCAATCTTTTTGTCAAACTTGATGTTATACGGCTTTTTGTCAAGCTTCCATGTTGAATTTCCACGTCCCTTAATTGAAGAAAGAGTCGTGTCAACCGTTACCTCACCGTTTTCAACAACGGCAATCTTGCCCTTTTCCTTGTGAGACTTGTCCGCATGAATGGCGTCAAGCGAACCGGACTCGGTTTCGATAAACATTGCGGGAATGTTCTGAGACTGAAGAATAACGACTTGATAGCTCGCCGAGCCGCTGGTTACGGTGAACTCGCCGCCGCCATAGAACACATCGGTTTCCATATCATAACCGAGCTTTGTTTCTCCCACATAAACAGAGCTGTTAGCAACAAATTTTGTTCTGAGAGAGGACATATCCGTTCCTGCCGGAAGGTAGAAATAATACTTTCCGTCGGCATCGCTCTTTTGCCAGTTGATAAAAAAGCTTTCTCCCTTTGCAACGCCGTTCAGAGAGAGAAACTCAATTTCTCCCTGCGCCGAAGCGGTAACGGCAAAAACAGAGAGAGCAAAAATCAACGAAAGAACGATTGATAGCGTCTTCTGAAGTCTTTTTGACAATTAAATCACCTCATTATAATTTATAAGCTGTCGGAGAAAAAACCGACATACGCCCATTTCCTATCTGATTTTAACAAATTCAAAGCATTTAGTCAATAAAAATAACACAGATGTTCACCAATTTGTGAATATTCTCTGAACTTTTATTTTTTTTATGTGTAAAATGCCAAATGCATTTCTAACACTTTTGAAAAAACTGTGTGAATTTTGCAAACCTATCCATATTTTCCCTCAAATATACAACTTTCAAAAGCCGTGAAGAACGAAAAAGGCTGCAAGGATTTTTCCTTGCAGCCACAAAGTCATATTCCGTTCGGCGGAGCATATCGCAAATCACTTGCGCGTTTTTAAAAAGTCTTCAAGAATCATAACTGCGGAAACCGCATCAACGATTTCCTTTCTTTTTTTTCCGCGAACATTGACATTGCTGAGCGCCCTGTGCGCGCTGACAGTCGTCAGCCTTTCATCAAACATAACGGTTTTGATTTTGCAAAGCTCCTCAAGCTTTTTGGCAAAGTCTGTGCATTTTTCCGCACGCGGACCGAAAGAACCGTCCATGTTGCGCGGCAGTCCGACAACTATAAGCTCAGCTTTGCATTTTTGAGCCTCAAAGGCTACCTTTTCAAGCACATGCGGCTCATATTTTTCATTTATTACGCCCACGGGAGACGCGAGCATTTCAGACCTGTCGCAAACAGCAAGCCCTGTGCGCGCATCTCCGTAGTCAACAGAAAGAATAACCATTATTACTCCCCTTTACGCCGCATTTTCGGGATTTGGGGGATCCGGCTGAGGATCCGGTTGCGGCTCAGGCTGAGGATCGGGCTTTGATTCGGTCTGAGGCGGCTCGGTCGGTTTTGTTGTTGCCGGCTCGGTCGGCTTTGTCGTTTCCGGCTCGGTCGGCTTTGCCGTCGTCGGCTCGGTCGGCTTTCTTGTTGTTGTCTGCTTTGTCGGTTTTTCGGTTGTTTCCGGCGGCTTTGTCGTCGTCTCTTCAGTCGTCTCCTCCGTTGTGTCGGACTGAGCCTCCGTTGTCAAATCAACCGTCGGAACCTTGACATTAGCGTCTTCCTTGCTGCCGCCGGCTTCAATAATGACATCGGCGAACGTCTTGCTTGAAAGACCCTGATGAATAGTACTGAAGACCTCTCGGAAAATTGTCTTTGACGGGTTCGTTCCTCCGGTATGCAGGTCGGCTCTGTAGTCATAGCCGTACCAAACAGCAGTTACATAATGAGGTGTTCCGCCGCAGTACCACTTGTCGCAGTTGTCAGAGGTAGTACCGGTTTTTGCAAAGGTCTGGAAGCCCGAAATGTATGAGCCGTAGCCGGTACCGTTTGACTGGGTAACCGCCTTTGTGAGCATTGAAAGCATTGAGTTTGCGGTTGATGTTTTGATTGCCTGCTCCGGTTCATTGGCTGTATTGTCAAGGAGGGTCTTTCCGTTGCGGTCAAGAACCTTGTAATAGCTGTACGGCTTAAAATACTTTCCGCCGTTGCCGAAAGTTGCAAATGCAGCCGCCATTTCAAGCGTGTTGACGCCGGTATTTGTTCCGCCTACGGCAAAGGAGCTGAGCGTTATATCATTGTTTGAAAGGTTAAGATGGAAATGCTCGTTGCAATATTCATAAGCGGAGTTAAGACCAAGCATTTCTTTAAGAATACGCGCCGGAACCGTGTTGAGTGAACGCACCAAAGCTTCGGTAACGGTTATATAACTGCCCGAGCCGTGGTCGCCGTTGAAGTTACGCGGCCAAGGTGAACCGTCAACGGTCAGCGCTTTTTCAAGAATCAGCGACGACGGAGAAATGAGACCGAGATCCATCGCCGGAGCATAAACGCTCAGCGGCTTGATTGAAGAACCGGGCTGACGCTTTGCGCGGTTGTCGGTGGCTCTGTTATATGAACGGTTGCCCGTCTTTTTGCCCGTTCCGCCAACGAGCGCAACGACCCTGCCCTTGTAGTCCATTATTGTCATTGATGATTCGGGCAGCTTTCCGCGGCTGTCCGTTGAGGAATACGGGAATCCGGTACGGTTTTCATAGATACTTTCAAGCTGCGACTGCACCTTAGTGTCAACAGCGGTATAAATTTTAAGTCCGCCGTAATAAACCATGCGCCACGCTTCGTTATATTCGTAACCGTACTCGCTTTGGAGGTCGGCAATGACCTGATCTATTACATATTCCTGATACCATGAATAGATTTCTTCATCTTTTGTTTCCTCGCTGTCACTGCTTTCCTTTTGACCTACGAGCTTGATTTTTGTTTTAAGCGCTTTCTGATACTCCTTATCGGTGATCTTGCCCTGCTGATGCATATAGTAAAGGCAGTCGCGCTGGCGCGAAATAGCCTTGTCATAATTTACGTAAGGGTTATAGGAATACGGAGCCTGTGTGATGCCGGCAAGCACCGCGCACTCCGCAACATTGAGCTTGCTGACGGATTTTCCGAAATAGGTCTCCGCAGCGGTCTTGACGCCGTAGCAGCCTGCGCCGAGATATACCGTGTTGAGATACGCCTCAAGAATATCCTTTTTTGAATAATATTTTTCAAGATTGAGCGCACGCAGAATCTCATTGAACTTACGGATATAGGTAACATCCTTTTGGTCGGTGAGATTCTTGATGAGCTGCTGAGTGATCGTTGAGCCGCCCTGTCCGTCAAGCGAAGGTCTGATAAGAACGCCGATGGTTCTTATCCAGTCAACGCCGCTGTGGTCATAAAAACGCTTGTCCTCAAGGCAGACAAATGCCCAAAGAAGATCGTCCGGCATTTTATCGTAATCAACCCAGATTCGGTTTTCCTCGCCGTGCAAACGCATTGACTCAACAGCTTTTCCGTCCTCATTGTAGTGATACATGATAGACGTCATGTTCTGCGAGCTTTTATAGTTATCAAGATCAACAACGATCTTTCCGTTGACAAAATCGTCAACGTATGAAAGAACGTTATTGCCGACTATGATAACCGTCAGCATTCCGGCAACAAAGAGACAGAAAAAACCGAGGAAAATCGAAAACAGCACAGGGTGCTTCCTTTTCTTTTTTTCTCTCTTTCTTTTTGCCTTGGGCTGCTCCCGGGAGCCGCCGCGGCGTTCTGTCTGAGATTTATCATTTGAGCTTTTTGGCATACAGATGACCTCCGAAGCTTGAACCGAACGTTACAGTGCCCGACAGACCCTGTTTTTTTCGGCTTATATCTTTTAAAATGTATATTGATTTGATAACCGCAGATTTGCAGTTATCCCGGGCGCAAAACAACGGAATGCTTGTCCGCCGGAACCGAACCGGTTCGGTGCAGTGCGACGACTTGCCTGCAGCTTATGCAAAGAAAGTCCGCAATACAAACAGAGCGCAAACTGCGCCATGCTATTTACCAATTATAGTAAATTCTTCAAGTTAAATCAACACTAAAATAAATATTTTAATAAAAAAGTCATTTTTGTTTTTCGCTTTCTTTTGCGCCCGAAAGCAAAAGAAAACAGCTGCGGCGAACAGGCAGCGCTGCGCTCACAGCTGTTTTTTTTGATTATGATAGCTTGACGGAAACCTTTGCGCGATAGCTTCCGTATACCCAACAGTCATTGACCTCTGCCGATTGAATTGAAATATTCGAGATTTCCACCGTCTGATAGCGCAGGCTTTCCGTATCAAGCGAAGAAACGTTTATTTCAATCTGAAGCATGTCCGCTTTCAATTTTTCAAGGCTGCTTTCCGGACCGATTATGGTTACGCTGTCAAGACCGATATCCGTCAGAGAGGCTGTATATTTATATCCCTTGCTCTGATTGAGGAACACGACCTTTGCGTTTGAGGCGTCAAGCACCGTCTGACTCATTGTTCCAAGGTCAATTGTGACCTTGAACTGCCTTATCTTTTTGTCAAAAAGAGCAACGGTGCTCTTTTCGTCAACAGGAACGGTGAACACATTCTTTCCGTCTTTGAGTCTGCTGAAATCAACCGTTGAAACGTTATAGCTTTCATACTCCTCATCGGCGGGATTGTATAGAATCTTGACGTCAGCTGGTTCAATCGTCACACGAGGCGGCTTTTCATCATAAAGCTTTGGCTCATTGATGAATTTCACCGCTGTTTTTACTGTTTTGATTTTTGACACCGGTATGGTTATCGACGCGGGATTTGACTCCGTGCCGACATCATTGCAGGTCAAAAATTCTTTTCCGACCTTACTTTTTGTTTCAAAGCTGATCTTTGCAGGGATATCAACGGTCTCTGTGAGAGGAAGAAGATCCTTGCTGACCGTGGCGGTGAACCTAACCTTTCTCAGTCCTTCAAGAACCGAGGCGGGACCGCTCACGCTCACTGTGCTCAATGACGGAACAGGTTGTCCGATATAATAATCGTCGGTATTGTCAAGGGCATCGCTGTTTTTGATTTTTGCTTCCACATTGAAAGTATCGCTTGCGGATTTATCAAAGAAAACAGTGACGGTAGACGGCGAAACCGACGCAATTGTTACACCGCTCTCGTTTGAACGCGCCGTTATATTGAGAACCTTGTATCCTGCCGAATCAACGTAACCGGAAACAGCCTCAACAACAAGGTCATCTTTTGAAAACGAGTTGACGTTGAAGCTCTTTCCGCTGACCTCAACGTCTACCTTAAGCTCACCGGATTCAATAAAGGGTTCAAAATCGTTCTCCTGCGCAAGCCTGCTGTCAATTGTGAACTTGACATCTGAAATGGTTCTCGTGGTGCTGTCGCTGTAATTGATTTTGACTGCTGCCCAAAGAGCGACGGAAAGAACAATCGACAAAACGAACAGAAACTTGTTATTATAGAAAACTTTTTCAAAAAAGTCAGTCTTAATCTTTTTCACTTTTCTTCCTCCGTTTGCTCTTTTTCTTTTCCGCCTTTTCGTCCTCATCACCGATCAAAAAGTCAGAAAGCGTTTCAAGCAGCTCTCCGGTGGTAAGTCCCCGTCTGAGAAAACCGCCGCTCGCAACGGAAATTGCTCCCGTTTCCTCAGAGACCACAACAACCATTGCGTCGGAGCCTTCGCTGATACCCACGGCAGCTCTGTGCCTTGTTCCCAGCTCACGGCTGAGCGCGCTCTGAGTCAAAGGCAGAATGCAGCCGGCAGCGCAAACGCGGCAGTCGCGGATAACCATTGCTCCGTCGTGCAAAGGCGACTTGGGATAAAAAATATTCTCAATAATGGGAACGGAAATCTTAGCGTCAATTTCACTTCCGGTTGCAATGATTTCGCCAAGGGGACTTTTGCCCTCAAAAACAATGAGCGCACCTGTTTTGGTTTCACTCATGTTGGCAGCAGCCTTGCACACGGCTGAAACAGCGGCATGCTTTTGCTCGCGTTCCAAAACCGAATCGCGCGAAAAAATTGTGAACTTTTTGAAGTCGCCGCGTCCAAAGCTTTCAATCGCGTGACGAAACTCCGGCTGAAAGAGCAAAATGACAACTATGACAATATCGTTGAAAAGGCGGCTGAAAAGGTAACTGCTGCTTGACATGTCGAGAGCAGAAACTATAAGGTAGCCCACACCGAGGAAAATGAAGCCTTTCACAAGATGCGTTGCACGGGTCTGCCTGAAAAGCTTTATACAGTAATAGAGAACAAAAGCAACAAAAATTATGTCAAGCGCATCGTTCCAGCGGAACGAAAGCAGCAGTTTTTCCGCATTTTCCTTTACGGCACCGAAGAACTCACTCATACTTTCACCAACCAACAATGTAAAAAATCTCAAAAAACCAATCGGAGCTTGTCCGCCCTCATATCTTTTCAAAAAGCCGAGCGCGGCAATTTGAAAGATATGGAAATAAAGCAAAGCGCGAAACTTCGTGGTTTTATATTCTATTCTTAAATACTTACATCAAGCTTAAATATCGGTAACCGCCAACTGAACCGAAGAAAAAAACGGCGCAATTTTACAGACCGCGGAAACGTCGTTTTCGTTGAATCTCACGCACCGGACCGACAGCGGTTACTTTGTATAAATAGTATCATATTTTTCCGCCGATTGCAATTTTATTCAGACAAAAAGCAAAAAAATTTATATCCTTTTCCGAATTGAAAAATGACGGACTGACGCGCACCGTGCCGTTCTTTGTTGTATTACGGGCAGTATGCGCGAGATATGAACAATGATATCCTGCGCGGACGGCAATATTCATTTCATCAAGGAGCTGTGCAGCCTGTTCGCTGTGCATTCCGTCAACCGAAAGAGAAAGCGTTGGGGCAAAAACCTCCCCGTGCATATCATCATAGACGGTTATATTTTTTACCTTTTTAAGTTCATTTTTTAAAATGTTCATCAAGTGCCGCTCTTTTTTATGAATCGCTTCTTCTCCGCCGATGGAGCGTATAAAGTCAAGTCCCGCGGAAAGACCGGCAATTCCGGGCAGGTTGACGGTTCCGCTTTCAAGGGCGTCCGGATAAATCTCCGGCTGACTCTTGCGCAGCGAAAGGCTGCCTGTGCCGCCCTGAAGGAGCGAACGTATTTCTATCTCCTTTGAAAACATCAGCACACCGGTTCCCATCGGACCGAAAAGTCCCTTATGGCCCGGAGCGCAGACAATATCGATTCCGTCCTTTTCCATATCGATTTTGAAGATTCCGGCGCTTTGCGCACAGTCAACGGCAAAAATCAAGTTTTTCTTTCTGCACAGCTCCGAAAGGCTTTTGATTGGCAAAACCGTTCCGAAAACATTTGAAGCATAGGTGCAGATAATCATTTTTGTCCGCGGATTTATAAATTTTTCAAAATTACGCAGTGTAATTTCATCATTTCGCGGCGCCACCTCTGCAACGTCATAGGTTATGACGCCGTTTTGGCGCAAAAATTCAAGCGGACGAAGAACCGAATTGTGTTCAAGACATGAGGTTATAACATGATCGCCTTTTTTGAGAACGCCCTTTATCGCTGTGTTGAGAGAATGTGTACAATTGAGGGTGAAAACGGTTCTTTCAACATCGCATGAAAACATTGACGCAAGCTTTTGCCGGCAGAGATACACTTCTTCTCCCGCTCTTGCCGAAAGCTTGTGTCCGCCTCTGCCCGGATTTGCGCCGTATGTCAGAGACGCATTGGAAACGGCACGCACAACAGAGACAGGCTTTGGGAATGTTGTTGCGGCATTATCAAGATAGATCACCTGCCGTCACCGTACCTTTCGATTCCCATATTTTGAATATGATTATCCGAGATAATTTCAAAGGCTCTAAAAATATCGCCGACAACAAAAAGGGCATAATTGCAGCCTTCTTTATGATTTGGGTTCGGATTACGCTTGAGTCTTGAGCCTATTCCGTTCCTTTTGAGTACAAAACGTGCCCGCTCTCCTTGGGTCTGGTTTGAAAATTTTATATAAATATAATTCACAAGATTTCACCTCGCCGCGGTCGCCGTCCGTCAAACTCAATGTGTTCAGGGTTCGGCGACTGGTATTATTCAGTACAGTATATGTCCCGGTTGCATGGGCGGTGAGAAAGACCCGATTCAAAAAAGGAAAGACCGAAACGCCAATAATGTCATTTCGGTCTCCTTGCTTTCAAAACATGGGCTGAAGACAGCCCGCTTATTTTTTGCTGATATCGTACCCCAAGGTCACTATGAGTTTTAAGGTTTCAAGAGCAGTATTTCTGTCAAAAGCCTTTTCCTCTTCACTCAGCGCGGAATACGGCACAAGACAGGGTGTCGTCTTTTTTACATCGTCTCTTTTTTCGCCGTATCTCCACCCGTCAAGTATTCTTCCTGCCGACCAATTTTCATGAACATTCTCGGCTATCTTCTCTGTCAGAACAAGCAGTTCCTCAGGCAGCACAACGCCGCTTGTATCTATCGGGTTCGGTTTGTACATAAATCTCATACCTTCCTAATGAATTATACAAAAATTCTCCTCGGCATATATTAAAACAAGGTCAACTGCGCTTTTTCGCACGAATGAAAGTAAAAATAATATCTGCGCAGTGCGCGGTTTTATTCTGCCGAGACGTTTTTGCAGTCGCTGAATTTATATTTTTTTCCGCATTCAAAGCGGTTATCCGCAATCATAAGATTGTCGGTTGCCTTGGCGCTTATGCATATGCCGCTGTAGAAACTGAAAGTGTTACCGATTATCGCAACATTTTTGTGTACCGCTCTTTCATATCTGCTGTTTTCCGGTTTTATGAGTATCGGGGTTTGTCCGCAAAAATCAAAGGTGTTGTTTTTGACTGTAACATCGCGGCACATTCCGCTTTCATACCAATTTTTCGCGTCATCCGAAAGCAGGATTCCGCTCATTGAAGTGCTTTTAAAGTGATTGTTTTCAATCGTGACCTTTCCCCTTGTTGTAATAAGCAGCCCCCTTGTGATAATTCTTGTTGATGTATTGTCCACAAATTCAAGCTCGGGACAAGCGCTCACGTCTTCAATCACGCAGCCCAAAGCAGCGTTTGACGTATCACTCACGGAAAGGCGAATCTCATTTTCATTTATTAGCTCTGAGCTTTCAATGATTGCGCTGCCTTCTTCAAGCAGCGTGTCCGCATTGATATATGCAATTGTGTCTGCGCATCTGAGCGGATTGAACCCGTGCGTCTGCGGATGCATAAATCTGACAATAAGCTCGCTCTCCCCGATATCTGTTACTTTGAAGTGAACGCCGTGAACATTGAGCAGGTCGTCGCCCGCACCGTCAAAATTGCAGTTTTTAACAACCATTTTTCCGCGGCACATACAAAGCTGAATAAAATCCGCAACAGAAGCCATCTTCCTGGCAGAGTCATTTTCCGGCGCAAAGTCGGCACCGTCAAGTATAATATTCTCTGAATCCTGTGCAACAAGTGCAAGCGAATAATTGAACCGCTGCTTAATATTTTTGAGACAAACATTCCTGCTTTTGTTCACAAAAATGCCTGCGTACTGCCGCCTGACATCATAAACGTAAAAGCAATCTCCGACCTTGAATCGGGACGTATTCGGATAGCTGACGCGAATTTTTCTCTCGCCTTCCTCACAGATTTTAAGAGCGGTAAACAGCGGATGCCGGACGCGGACGATTTTTTCCGGGCTTTCCTCACGAACAAGACCTATCCAGCTTGCGGTTCGCGCGTCTTTGTCGGCTCTGACGCGGTAACCGTTGCCGTAAAAATATACCTTTCCGTCCTCAAATTCATAAAGGGTATCGCGGTCAAGCTCAAACGTTACGGAAAACAGCGACTTCCTTATAACTTTCAGCTCATGCATATCAGGGTGAGCGTGACGAAGTTCAAAATTTTCAAGAATAATATTTTCGCAGTTTTCAAGTGCTGCGTTAGTCACCTTTCCGTCAATGACAAAAGTGCTGCCGCCTCCGTCGAATCGAAGATTTTTTATGCCGAAAAAGCCGAAAGGCACTGCATTCAAATGAGGTGTTTCACCCTCAGAAAACTCCCTGTCTCCAACAGTGTTGGTAATATAGAGCATATGCTCTTTACATTTTGTACCGTCTATGTAATAAGTGCCCTTTTCAAAAATGACGTTTTTTTCTTCTTCAATATGCTCAATGTCGCCGAGGAGGCGTGCAAGCGCCTGTGTAATGTCCGTATTTGGAGCAATATTATAATCACGGGCAAAAATGGTTTTCATGTTATTCCTCCGCAAGATAGATGTATTGCAAATCACATTTTGCCTTAAAAAACCGCATTGAGTTCGATTCTTCTCAGCTTATGATATCATATTTGCCGCCCGAACACAAGTTCAGAAACCGTATCTTATATATGTTCAATTAAACAACCAAGCAGCCGCCCGATGGCGACTGCTTGTGCATTTTCTTTTAACTTTTGGTCCGTCTGTTGACAGAAAGCCCATTGTTTTCATAAGAGCGCCGCTTAACAGCCAATACCGCAAATATACAGATATTTTTAACCGCAATGAAACCGTGCTCTTTTAAAAGCTAAAAATCAATGTGCAGCTCTCTTTCTCTTTTCGGAAGAACGTCTGATTGCTTTTCCGATTTCAAAGACGGGAACAGTTGAAAGACCGAGCATGAACGAAATTGCAAGTTCGTTAAAGCTGAATGTGCCCGGCTCAATTCCGAATACATTGCAAAGTCCCGGAATATAGATGGCCGCAAGAGTGAGCGCAGTGGTTACAACAAAAGCACCGACAAGCCACCAGTTCATGTTCTTGAACATATTCTTTGAGAAAATTGAACCGTTGCGTGAACGCATATTGATCGCGCACATCATCTCGGAGAAGTTGACAACAAGGAAAGCCATTGCCATTGCGTTGACGCAATCCTCGCCGCTGAAAAAGCCTGCAAGACTGCGTGTGCCGCCGCCTGCCGGTTCAAGCCAATAGCCGATAACGTAGGCTACTATCTCGATAATCGAAAGATAAATGCCCTGCCATACCATATCAATGCCTGCGCCGCCGGAGAAAATTCCGTCTGTGGCTTTACGCGGCTTTCTTCTCATAATGTCGCCCTCGGCTTTTTCCATGCCGAGCGCAAGACCCGGGAGCGAGTCTGTAACCATATTAATCCAAAGCAGATGAACGGGAGAAAGAATTGTAAAATGGAAAATTGAAGCGATGAACATGATTATAACTTCGCTCAGGTTGGTTGACAGCTGGAACTGAAGAACCTTGAGAACGTTGTCATAAATCTTTCTACCCTCTTCAACGGCGTTGACGATAGTTGCAAAGTTATCGTCTGCAAGAACCATGTCGGAGGTACCCTTTGTTACGTCCGTTCCGGTGATGCCCATGCCGATGCCGATATCGGCAGCCTTGATTGACGGAGCGTCATTGACGCCGTCGCCGGTCATGGCGGTTACCATTCCCCTTGCTTTCCATGCTTTGACTATGCGCGTCTTATGCTCGGGCTGAACACGGGCATAGACCGAATACTTTGTGACCTCCTCCTTCAGCTCTTCATCGCTGAACTTGTCAAGCTCTGCGCCCATGATAGCTTCGGAAGCGTCGGAGATTATCCCGAGCTCTCTGCCGATTGCAACGGCGGTATCCTTGTGGTCGCCGGTTATCATTACCGGGCGGATACCTGCCTGACGGCATTCTTCTATTGCCGCTTTGACCTCCGGACGTACCGGGTCTATCATGCCGGTAAGACCGATGAAAACAAGGTCATATTCGAGAGCCTCCGGTGCATAATCCGCCGGTGCGGCGTCATAAGTCTTATATGCGCAGGCAAGAACGCGCAGAGCCTTGTCTGCCATTCTCTTGTTATCGGCAAGAACGTCTTTTTTAATGTCCTCAGTGAGAGGAACGACTTTGCCGCCGATAAGAGCCTTTGTGCACTTTTTGAGAATTTCATCGGGCGCACCCTTGGTATACTGAACAATTCCGTCCGCACTTTGATGGACAGTACTCATCATCTTTCTGCCGGAGTCAAACGGAGCTTCACCGATACGCTTTGCCTGAGACGAAAGATCGTTTTTGTTCATGCCGAGTGAGTTTGCATAGGCAACGAGCGCCGCTTCCGTCGGCTCGCCCGTAACCGTGCCCTTGGCATCAATTTCAGCGTCGCAGCAAAGAGCCATTGCCTTGGCAAGCAGCTCCTCACTGTCACCGTAATGGTCAACAACAGTCATCTTGTTCTGTGTGAGAGTTCCGGTTTTATCGGAGCAAATGATCTGTGTGCAGCCGAGGGTTTCGACGGCGGTGAGCTTTCTGATGAGCGCCTGTCGCTTGCTCATCGCGGTTACGCCTATTGAAAGAATGATCGTAACAACAGCCGGCAGTCCCTCCGGAATTGCGGCAACGGCAAGAGCAATTGCGGCAATGAAGGTTTTAAGCATAGTGTCTCCGAGGAACCTGAAAGAAAATCCGTCGCCGTTCATGAGAAGCGATTCAACAACGCCGACAAAGAAAACAAGAACGCTGATTCCAATAACGAGCTTTGTGAGGAAGTGAGAAAGCTCGCCCATCTTTTTCTGGAGCGGGGTCTGCTCGTCCTCAGCCTCGCTGAGAGCGTCGGCAATCTTGCCCATCTCGGTGTTCATGCCGGTTCCTGTGACAACAGCCTTTCCGCGGCCGTAAACGATGGTTGAGCCGCTGTAAAGCATGTTCTTTCTGTCGCCGAGAGCAACGTCCTTTGAGGTATCCTTGAGATAAAGAACGTCTATCATCTTTGAAACGGGAACAGATTCGCCTGTCAGTGCCGCTTCCTCAGCCTTGATTGAATGCGACTCAATGAGGCGGCAGTCGGCAGGTACGGCATCGCCTGCTTCAAGCAGAATAACATCGCCAACAACGATATCCTCACTTTTGAGAACGGTGACCTCACCGTCTCTGAGAACCTTGCTCGTTGCCGCAGTCATCTGCATGAGCGCGTCCATGGCAGCCTCTGCCTTACTCTCCTGAACAAGACCCATAATGGTGTTGATAATGACAACAACGAGGATAACAAGAACATCTGCAAAGTCCTTCAGTCCCGGTTTTCCGCCGGCTTCAATAACGGCAACAACCGCCTGAATAGCCGCCGCAACCAGAAGCATAATTATCATCGGGTCGGCAAGCGAGCCGATGAACTTTTTGAAAAGGCTCTCCTTTTCGGCTTCTTTGAGCTTGTTTTTTCCGTTTTCTTCAAGACGCTTTTGAGCTTCCGTGGAGGAAAGACCTTTTTCAGAGCTTTTGACGTCTTTCAGAACCTGTTCAGTCTCTTCGAGATAGAACTTCATGTTTTTTCAATTCCTTTCCTTGAACGAATTAACGTTCAGCATGGGTGGCAACGGCGCAGAGGTGAAAAGACCTCCGGCAGGAGCCTTCATTAAAGTATGGTAGCAAAAAAGCTCAATTAAACCTCAATGTCAGCCTATGCCGCAGTTTCAAAGCGCCGCAAACCTGTTAAAAAAGACCTTTGACCTTTAATATATTAGATTTCTGACAACAGACATTTTGAAGCCGTAACGTTCCCGTCACACCGTCTAACATCTGACATCTAAATATAGTATACAAAAAATCCAAAAGTCCCATTCACTGGAGAATATTATCACAAACGCCGGTTGCTGTCAACAAATGACGAAACTTTGCAGAAATTATATTGAAAAAAAACAGGAGAATGAAGAAAAAGACTGAATTTCATATGACGCTCCGATTGGTGAGCTTCGTGAAATACAGTCTTTTACTTTTTGAACTATGCTGAACGCGACAGTCCGTTTTTTAATATATTAACAACTTTTCTTTGAAACAATGCCTTACTTTCCGCTGTCGCCGTAGTTTGAAAGCACTCTGGCGGACGGGTCGTTGACGTTGCAGCCCTCCCAGTTCTTGTTGGGCATCCAGAAGTCCTTAACCATTCTCGCCTGGCCGGGATAATACTTTTCAAAAAGCTCGCGGTAAAGAAGTGATTCCTTTGTGAACGGAGCGGCAAAGGAGTATTTTTCCCTTTGGCTTTCAAATTCGACATCGCTGTATGTTTTTTCGGCAAAGGCCTTGAGGTCGTCAACCATTGAGTGTCCGACGGCGTCTGAAAATGCAGCCTTTTCACGCATGAGAATGTCATACGGGAGCCAATCGCCCTCAAAGGCGTGGCGCAGCAGATACTTGCCCTTGTTATACTTATTCATCTTGATTTCCGGATCAAGAGCCATAATGTATTTGACAAAATCAAGGTCGCCGAAAGGTACTCTCGCCTCAAGAGAGTTGACTGAAATGCAGCGATCCGCACGCAGAACGTCATACATATAAAGCTCATGAACCCTCTTTTGCGCCTCTTTTTGAAATTCCTCTGCCGACGGTGCAAAATCGGTGTACTTATATCCGAACAGCTCGTCCGAAACCTCGCCGGTGAGGAGCACCCTCAGATCGGTGTTTTCGTGAATGTACTTGCAAACAAGATACATACCGATAGACGCGCGGATAGTCGTGATGTCATATGTTCCGAGCAGGGCAACAACCTTTGGCAGAGCCGCAATAACATCGTCCTCTGTTATGATGACCTCGGTGTGGTCGGCGCCTATGTATTCGGCAACCTCCTTTGCATATTTTAGGTCGATCGCGTCGGTGCTCATACCGATTGCAAAGGTTTTGATCTTTTCCTTTGAAAGCTTTGCGGCAACGCTGCAAACCAGTGAGGAATCCAAGCCGCCCGAAAGCAGAAAACCAACGGGAACGTCTGAATCAAGGCGCTTTTCAATCCCGGCAATGAGCTTTTCGCGTATAACCTTGCAGGCGGTCTCAACGTCATCGTGAATGATTTTCTGCGGTACGCTGATATCGCAATAGCAGGTAAATTTTCCGTCCTTATAGTAATGTCCCGGAGGGAACGGCATAACCTCTTCTGCCAGACCGACAAGGTTCTTTGCCTCGCTGGCAAAGAGCATTTTTCCCTCCTTGTCAAGACCGTAAAAAAGCGGTCTTATGCCTATCGGGTCACGCGCTGCAATATATTCTCCCGTTTTTCCGTCATAAATGATGAGTGCAAACTCGGCGTCAAGTTTTGAGAACATATCGACTCCGTATTCCTCATAAAGCGGCAGCAACAACTCGCAGTCGGATTCGCTTTTGAAGGTATAGCCCTTTTTCTCAAGCTCCTCTTTCATCTTTCTGAAGCCGTAAAGCTCGCCGTTGCAGACAACAAAGCTTCCGTTTCGTTCAAACGGCTGCATTCCGCTCTCGTCAATGCCCATGATCGAAAGGCGGTGAAAACCGAGAAAGCCCTTGCCCGTGTCAATAACGCGCGACATATCGGGACCTCTTGACTTTGTTTTTTCAAAGCCTTTTTCAAATTCTTCAAGCGGCAGCGATTCGCCGCAATAACCCATAATTGAACACATAGAGGTGTTACCTGCCTTTCATTATTACCTTACGGAGAAAAGCATTTCGCCATATGAGGGATACGGCCACTTTTCAGCCGGAGCAATCGTTTCAAGCTCATCAACGGCAATTCTGAGAACTCTCATGTCATCAAGAATAGTTTCCTTATAAAAATCTGCAAGCTCAACAAAATCTTCTATTGATTTTGAAGAAAGCAAGTCGTCTTCGGTCTTTCTGACCGCTCTGTATGCCGCGCCGAGGAGAGCGGAAATGCTCTTGACGGTCTCCTTTTCATATGAGCAGTCGGCGTCAGGCATAAAGGCTGCCTTTTTGGCCGCGCCGTCTGCAAGCTCGCATGAAAAGCCGCTCATTGCCGGAAGAATGTCTTTCCTTACCATATCAAGCATAGTAAGAGCCTCAATGTTAATGACCTTGCAGTAGTTTTCAAGGCGTACCTCGTGGCGCGAGGCAAGCTCGGGAACGGTGAGAACCTTGTGATCGGTGAAAAGCTTGACGTTTTTGACGTCCATCATGTGTGCCAGAGCGTCGGGGGTAGTTTTGAGGTTCTTGAGTCCTCTCCTCTGTGCTTCGGCGATCCATGCATCGTCATAGCCGTCTCCGTTGAAAATGATGCGCCTGTGCTCTTTGATGACCCTCTTTATGAGATCATGGAGCGCGCCCTCAAAGTCTTCGGCACCCTCAAGTTCATCGGCAAACTGTTTGAGCTCCTCTGCAACGGAAGTGTTAAGAACAGTATTGGCACAGGAGACGGAAGAAGCTGAACCGAGCATACGGAACTCAAACTTATTGCCGGTGAATGCAAACGGACTCGTTCTGTTTCTGTCGGTAGTATCCTTCGGGAACTTCGGCAGAGTGTGAACGCCGATTCTCATGAGCTCTTTCTGACGCGCGTCAAGATGTTCGTCATTCTCGATTGCGGAAAGGATCTCAGAGAGGTCGGTTCCGAGAAACATTGAAACAATTGCCGGAGGCGCCTCGTTCGCGCCGAGCCTGTGGTCATTGCCTGCGGAGGCAACGGAGATTCTCAAAAGCTCCTGATATTCGTCAACAGCTTTGATTACGGCGCAAAGGAAGAGGAGGAACTGTGCGTTTTCGCTCGGGGTCTCGCCCGGTTCAAGGAGGTTCACTCCGGTATCGGTTGAAATTGACCAGTTGTTGTGCTTGCCGCTGCCGTTGACTCCGGCAAACGGCTTTTCATGCAGCAGGCAAACCATACCGTGCCTTTTTGCAACCTTCTGCATAATTTCCATTGTCAGCTGGTTGTGGTCGGCGGCAATATTAGTCGTGGTGAAAATAGGAGCCATTTCATGCTGAGCGGGGGCAACCTCATTGTGCTCTGTTTTTGCAAGCACGCCGACTTTCCAAAGCTCTTCATTCAGCTCTTTCATGAATGCGGCAACACGCGGCTTGATGGCGCCGAAATAATGGTCGTCAAGCTCCTGTCCTTTCGGTGCGCGGGCGCCGAAAAGCGTTCTGCCTGTATAAATAAGATCCTTACGCTTGTTATATACGCCCTCATCAATGAGGAAATACTCCTGCTCCGGACCGACGGTTGTTTTGACACTCTTCACATCAGCGTTACCAAACAGCTTGAGAACACGCATTGCCTGACGGTTAATAGCTTCCATTGATCGCAGAAGAGATGTCTTCTGGTCAAGTGCCTCGCCGCCGTATGAGCAGAAAACGGTGGGAATGCAAAGAACGCCGTCTTTAATGAAAGCGTAGCTTGTTGCGTCCCATGCGGTGTATCCTCTCGCCTCAAAGGTTGCGCGAAGTCCGCCCGAGGGGAAAGACGAAGCGTCCGGTTCGCCCTTGATGAGCTCTTTTCCGGAAAATTCCATGATAACCTTGCCGTCCTTGGGAGAAATAAAGCTGTCGTGCTTTTCTGCCGTAACGCCGGTCATCGGCTGGAACCAATGGGTAAAGTGAGTTGCGCCCTTTTCAATCGCCCAATCCTTCATTGCATTGGCAACAACATTTGCCGCGTCAAGGTCAAGGTGCTTTCCCTCTTTGATCGTTCTCTGGAGAGCCTTGAAGGTATCCTTCGGCAGTCTTGCCTCCATTGCGGCATCGTCAAATACCATTGAACCGAAAATTTCTGTTACGCTTTTCATTGATTAAACTTCCTTTCAAAGAAATAGTAAAAAAGCGACAGAGGCACCTGCATTCCTGCACGACGCCTTTGTCGCTTGCATAATAAACCGGATATCAGATATCAGATATCAGATATCGGACGGTGCAGCAGATGAACTGAACATATGCTTAAACGTCCCCTTATCCAACCTCTGATTCTCAAAAAAAGCAGAACCGCAGACAAAGTTCCCTTTGTCCGCGGCTTCCTTGTCGCTTTATGTCCCGTATTCTATCACCGTGTTTTGGCTTTGTCAAGCGTTTTTCAAAATTTTTTTGAAAAAAAGTTTTTTGCCGTATCAACAATATATTATTCAAAAGCTTTGTGTTATGAAAAAGTCACAAAAACAGCCTTGCACGGCGCTTTCTTTTTGTGCGGTCATTTTTGGCTGAAAGCGGTTGACAAAAAAAACGGAATAAAGTATAATGAAAATCCGTAGACGAGGACGTTTACTGGTGCGGGCGAGGAGCCCCGCCGGTAAACGTCCCCTTTTTTATTGTCCGCGGTTTTTTTATTTTTACCCCGCAGACCCGGAAAGGAGAAACTATAATGCTTTTTACAGCCGAAGATGTTTTTGATTTTGTGGAGCAGGAGGACGTCAAGTTTGTCCGCCTTGCGTTCTGCGATGCTTTCGGCAGGCAGAAGAACATTGCTATTATGCCGGAGGAGCTGCACCGCGCGTTTTCAGACGGTATCTCTTTTGACGCCTCGGCGGTGCGCGGTTTCGGCAGCGTGGTCAAATCAGATTTGTTGCTTTTTCCCATTCCGTCAACGTTCAACGTGCTCTCATGGAGACCGGCAGGCGGAAAGGTTGTCCGTATGCTTTGCGGAATCAGACGTCCGGACGGAACGGAGTTTGAGCTTGACCCGAGAAAAATTCTCAGAGATGCCGTTTTCAAAGCCGGTGAACGCGGATTGACCGTATATTTCGGTTCCGAATTTGAGTTCTATCTTTTTAAAACGGACGAAAACGGAGAAAGCACCAAAATACCGTTTGATAAAGCCGGCTACATGGACGTTGCGCCGGACGACAAGGGCGAAAACATCCGCCGCGAAATTTGCCTGACTCTTGCCGATATGGGCATAAAGCCGGAAAGCTCCCACCACGAGGAGGGTCCCGGTCAAAATGAGATAGACTTCCGATACAGCGACGCGCTCTGTGCCGCAGACAACGCGCTGAACTTCGTTACCGTTGTCAAAGCCGCAGCGCTTAACAACGGACTTTACGCCGATTTTTCGCCAAAGCCGCTCAAAGGCGAAAGCGGAAACGGAATGCACATCAACATCTCCGTCAAGGACAAAAACGGCTCGGATCCGACTCCCGCTTTCATGGCGGGCATAATGGCAAGAATACGCGAAATAACGGCGTTTCTCAATCCGACCGAAAGCTCATATGAACGCCTCGGAGAAAAAAAGGCGCCGAAATATGTCACCTGGTCTCATGAGAACCGCTCTCAGCTTGTGCGCATTCCGGCAGCAAAGGGCGAATACAAGCGCATTGAATTGCGTTCTCCCGACCCGATGGCAAACCCGTATATAGCTTTTGCGCTTCTCATTTATGCAGGACTTGAAGGCATTGAAAAAAAGCTCTCTGTGCCCGAGTCAGTCAACGAAAATCTTTTCACGGCGCCAAAAAGCGTGACGGACAGGCTCGAGACTCTTCCGCAGAGCCTTGAGGAGGCAAAAAAGCTCGCAAGAGAAAGCGAATTTATTCAAAAGTATCTTCCGAAAGAATATCTTCCGAAATAAGCTGAGGAGAGAATATCTTCCGAAATAAGCAGGCAGTTAAAGAAATTAAAGGAGTTGGAGCCGATGGCAACAGGAAAAAATAAATATCGCGTTCTTGTTGTCTCATCGGGCGACAAAATTCGTGATTATTTTTCAAGTCTTCTCCCTGCCGATGAATACGAGCTTGTTTCTCACGCGCACAACGCCGGAGAAGCAAGGAGGCTGCTTTTGTCTCAGTATGCGGACATTGTGATAATCAACGCTCCCCTTTCGGATGAATTCGGAACGCAGCTTGCGCTTGACCTTTCGGACGGGATCATGGGCATTATGCTGGTTGTCAAAAGCGAGCATTTTGAGCGGATAACCCACCTCGTTGAGGACGCAGGAGTGCTGACCGTTGCAAGACCGAACAGCAGACAAAGCTTTTACGGCGCGCTGAAGCTTTTGACCGCGCTGAGCGCAAAGCTCGCAAAAATGGAGCAAAAAAACCGCACACTGCGCGAAAAAATGGCAGACATAAGAACGGTCAACCGTGCAAAGTGGCTGCTGATTGAAAACCTCAAAATGAGCGAAAGCGATGCGCATTATTACATTGAAAAACAGGCAATGGACACACGCCTCTCGCGTCGCGAGGTTGCCGAGGGAATTATAAGAACCTACGATAAGTAATGTATATATGTCAAAAATCTGACTTCAAAGGAGCTTTAAAAATGAAACAGACAAAGTATATTTTCGTCACCGGCGGCGTTGTTTCCGGTCTCGGAAAGGGAATCACGGCAGCCTCTCTCGGTCGTCTGCTCAAAGCGCGCGGACTAAAGGTTGCGGCTCAAAAGCTTGACCCGTATATAAACGTTGACCCCGGAACAATGAGTCCGTATCAGCACGGCGAGGTCTATGTTACGGAGGACGGGGCGGAAACCGACCTTGACCTCGGTCACTATGAACGGTTCATTGACGAAAACCTCAACAAGTTTTCAAATCTCACCACCGGAAAGGTATATTGGAACGTACTCAACAAGGAACGCCGCGGAGAATACCTCGGCTCAACCGTTCAGGTCATTCCTCACGTTACAAACGAGATAAAATCATTCGTATACTCGGTTGCGGAAAAGACCGATGCAGACGTTGTAATTACGGAGATCGGCGGAACGATAGGCGACATTGAGTCTCAGCCGTTCCTTGAGGCAGTTCGCCAAATTTCGCTTGAAGTCGGACGCGAAAACAGCCTTTTCATTCACGTTACCCTCGTTCCGTTCCTCAGCGGCTCGGACGAGCACAAGTCCAAGCCCACCCAGCACTCGGTCAAGGAGCTGCAGGGAATGGGCGTCAAGCCGGACATCATCATTCTGCGCTGCGATGAGCCTCTTGAGGAATCCATCTTCAAAAAGATCTCCATGTTCTGCAACGTCAAGCCGGACTGCGTAATTGAAAACATCACCCTCCCGGTACTTTATGAAGCTCCCATAATGCTTGAAAAGAGCAACTTTTCGTCAATTGTCTGCCGCGAGCTTGGAATCGACGCGCCGAACATTGACATGGTTGAATGGAATGAAATGCTTGACAAAATCCACAGCAGAACAAAAAAGGTCACCATCGGTCTTGTCGGAAAATACGTTGCCCTTCATGACGCATACCTATCGGTTGCAGAGGCTCTGCGCCACGCGGGCTATGCCCTCGGCGCTTTTGTTGACATCAAATGGATAGATTCCGAAACCGTTACGGACGAAACCGTTGCGGAAACGCTTTCGGACTGCAACGGAGTCATAGTTCCCGGCGGCTTTGGCAACCGCGGAATAGAGGGCAAGATAGTCACGGCAAGATATTGCCGCGAGAACAACCTCCCCTATCTCGGAATCTGCCTCGGAATGCAGGTTGCCGTTATTGAATTTGCACGCCACGTTGCAGGACTCGCAGGCGCAAACTCAGATGAATTTGACAAAGAATCGCCGTATAAGGTAATTGATTTTCTGCCCGACCAAAACGATGAAACCGACAAGGGCGGCACGCTCCGTCTCGGTGCATATCCCTGCAAGATAAAAGACGGCACACAGATGTACCGCTGCTATAAGCAGACAGAAATTTTTGAACGTCACCGTCACCGCTATGAATTCAACAACGACTTCCGCGAGACGCTTTCAAAAGCAGGACTCACCATCAGCGGAACCTCGCCGGACGATTACATAGTTGAAACCGTTGAAATCGAAAACAACGATTTTTATGTCGGCGTTCAGTTCCACCCGGAATTCAAGAGCAGACCCAACAAGCCGCACCCGCTGTTTGTAGGTCTTGTTGACGCCTCGCTGAAGAACTGAGATGTACTTCATTCTGCGCACAAAAAGGCAGAAAAAATTCAAAAATTTTGTAAAAAAAGACCTTTGAAGAATTGACGGAAATATTATACAATATTGTGAACGCGTAACCGAAAGGTGTAAGTCCGGTTTTGGACTTGCACCTTTTTTGTTTTTGGAGGTAATTGAAATGGAACAAAACGAGCAGTCCTATCTTGCAGCCGAAAATCTCGGCAAGCTTATGAAAAAATATGCCGTGCCGTGCATCATATCCCTTTTGGTAGGCGCCCTTTACAACATCGTTGATCAGATTTTCATTGCCAATGCCGATTATCTCGGCTCATTCGGCAACGCGGCAAACACCGTTGTTTTTCCGCTGACGGTGATTGCGCTTGCAATTGCGGTCATGATCGGCGACGGCTGCTGCGCATTTGTCAGCCTGAGTCTCGGCAAAAGCAAGGCGGACGACGCAAAACGCAGTGTAGGCAATTCAATATTGCTGACTGTTGCTGCGGGCATAGTGCTTACCGCAGTATATCTGATTTTTAGCAACGGCATAATCCGCATGTTCGGTGGAACGGTCAACGAAGAAACGTTCAATCTTTCAAAAGAGTATTTTTTCTGGATAACACTTGGCATTCCTTTTTACATGTTCGGACAGGCGATGAATCCCGTTATACGCGCCGACGGCAGTCCGCGTTATGCAATGATCTCTACCCTCTGCGGTGCCGTAACATTTTATGTCTATTCAAAAATCGCTTTGTTTTAGCCTTGCAGCGCCGGACATTGCGGTTATGACAGGCTGAAAAGACGAATTATTTATTCTTGACACTCATATTCCGGCAGCAAAATGTCCAAATTTTTGAGAAAATAATTTTTCCTACTGTCAGATTGAATAAAAATCAAAACCGTCCCCATTTTTTCGGCAAAATGCTTGACAAACAACCGCTTCGGGCGTATTATAAAGCAAGGTTAGCGAGAGCTAACCATTGTTTAGGCGTTGCGGTTAGCGTTGGCTAATCTTCAGTTTCGGCGGTTCGCCGTGAACAACAAAGATGCGTCAATCGGTGACGGGCGTCGGAAAAGGGGTATGAAAAAATGATGCCACTGTGTTATGCGGATGTCGGAGAGGACAACACGATCAAAAGAATCGGCGGAAGTCCCGAAGTGAAAAAGCACCTTGAAAACCTCGGCTTTGTTGTTGGGGGCAACGTCAAGGTCATCACCACCCTCGCAGGCAACGTAATTGTCAATGTTAAAGAGACAAGAGTTGCAATCAGCGAAGAAATGGCAAGAAAAATAATGGTGTAAGAAGCGTTCTTGCTCATATATTTAAATAGTAACATCAAATAAGGAGGATAAATAAAATGAAAACTCTCAAACAGACTAAGATCGGAGAGACCGTCAAGGTTGTCAAGCTCCACGGTGAAGGCGCTGTCAAGCGCAGAATCATGGACATGGGAATCACCAAGGGCGTTGATGTTTATATCCGCAAGGTTGCTCCCCTCGGCGATCCTATTGAAGTCACCGTCCGCGGCTATGAGCTTTCACTGAGAAAAGCCGACGCCGAAATGATCGAGGTTGAATAAACCTCTTTTTATGCACCACTGTTAGGCTGTGCTAACTAAAAATGTAAAAATGCGCTTCGCTTTCACCGAAGCAGAAAGAGAGGAATATGCTATGAATATCAGAATTGCTCTTGCAGGTAACCCGAACTGCGGCAAAACAACGCTCTTCAACGCGTTGACCGGTTCAAACCAGTTCGTAGGTAACTGGCCGGGCGTTACAGTTGAAAAAAAGGAAGGTAAGCTCAAAAAGCACGACGGTGTTGTTGTTACCGACCTTCCCGGAATTTATTCGCTTTCTCCGTACACTCTTGAAGAGGTTGTTGCGAGAAATTATCTTATCGGAGAACGTCCGGATGCAATACTCAACATAATCGACGGTACGAACCTTGAAAGAAACCTTTATCTCACAACTCAGCTCACCGAGCTTGGCATTCCGGTCGTTGTTGCAATCAACATGATGGACATTGTTAGAAAGAACGGCGACAAAATCAATACCGCCGAGCTTTCACGTCAGCTCGGAACCAAGGTTGTTGAAATCTCAGCCCTCAAAGGTACCGGCATTATGGAAGCAGCAGAGGCAGCTATCGACGCCGCAAAGAATGGAAAGACCGTTCCCATGCACACTTTCTCGGGTGTTGTTGAGCATGCCCTCGCTCACATTGAGGAGGCTGCCGTTCACGGACTTCCCGAGGAGCAGCAGAGATGGTACGCAATCAAGATTTTTGAGCGCGACGACAAGGTTCTTGCAAAGCTCAGCATTCCCGAAGCTACTCTCAGCCACATTGAAGAGGATATCAAGGCAGCCGAGGCAGAGCTTGACGACGACGCAGAGTCGATCATCACAAACGAAAGATATGTTTACATCGGTTCAATCATAAAGTCCTGCTATAAGAAAAAGGGCGTGGGTTCACTTTCAACCTCGGATAAGATCGATAAGGTCGTTACAAACCGCTGGCTCGGTCTTCCGATTTTTGCAGTTATCATGTTCCTCGTTTACTACATTTCAATGGTAACCGTTGGTTCGGCTGCTACAGACTGGGCTAACGACGGCGTGTTCGGCGAAGGCTGGCACCTGCTCGGAATCGGCACAAAACAGTATGAAGAGGTTGACGAAGAACACAGCAACGCTTTGAACGCTGTTGCCGCTTTTCTCCCCGACCTCAACACCGATTCGGAATCAGAAGACTTCAACGCTGATGAAGCTCTTGCAGAGATCAAGAGCTTTAAACCCGCCGAAGACAACCAGAAGGCTGTTGTTCCCATTGAAGACGAGGAAACCCTCGCGGTCGATGATTTTGACGTTTACTATTCAGAAATTCCCAACGGTGCAGACGAAGAAAGCACAGTAGGCATGACCTATGTTGACGCAGTCAAGTACTTTGAAGAAAAGGGCGCAGACGGATTTGAAGCTCCCGACCCCGCTGACTACGGCATATGGGTTCCCGGCGTTCCGACTCTTGTTGGCAATCTTCTTGAAAAGGCAAACGCCGCAGAATGGCTCACGGGTCTTATCAATGACGGTATCGTTGCCGGTGTCGGCGCGGTTCTCGGCTTTGTTCCTCAGATGCTCGTTCTCTTCTTCCTGCTTGCAATCCTTGAGGCTTGCGGCTACATGGCACGTATCGCCTTTGTTCTTGACCGTATCTTCCGTAAGTTCGGTCTCAGCGGTAAGTCCTTCATTCCGATGCTCATCGGTACCGGCTGCGGCATCCCGGGCATCATGGCTTCACGTACTATTGAAAATGAGCGTGACAGGCGTATGACTATTATGACGACGACCTTTATCCCCTGCGGTGCAAAGGTTCCGTTCATCGCAATGATCGCCGGCGCAATCTTCGGCAACTCTGCCGCTGTTTCAACCAGTGCATACTTCATCGGTATGGCAGCAATCATCTGCTCCGGTATCATGCTCAAGAAAACAAAGATGTTCTCAGGCGATCCCGCTCCGTTCGTTATGGAGCTTCCCGCATACCATCTTCCCACACTCGGCAACGTTCTTCGTTCAACATGGGAGCGCGGCTGGTCATTCATCAAGAAAGCCGGAACCATCATTCTTCTTTCAACAATCTTTGTTTGGTTCGCAACCTACTTTGGATTTGTTGACGGCAAGTTTGGAATGCTCACTGAAGAACAGATCGACTCCTCTATCCTCGCTTCGATCGGCGGCGCAATCGCATGGATCTTCAAGCCGCTCGGCTGGGGCAACTGGCAGGCAGCCGTTGCTTCAATCACCGGTCTCGTTGCAAAGGAAAACATCGTTGGTACTCTCGGTATTCTCTATGGCGGCGGCGAAGGCACAACCTATCAGGCAATCGCAGCAGCATTCACCGGAATCACCGCTTATTCATTCCTTGTATTCAACCTTCTTTGCGCTCCCTGCTTTGCAGCTATCGGCGCAATCAAGCGTGAAATGAACAGCGCAAAGTGGACTTGGTTCGCAATCGCATATCAGTGCGGCTTTGCATACTGTGTAGCTCTCATGATCAACCAGTTCGGCGGTGCTTTCACAGGCAACCTCAATGTAGTCGGTCTCATCGCTGCAATCGCTATCCTCGGCGGCATGATCTACATGCTTGTTCGTCCCTACAAGGAAGCAACAAAGCTCACCGAAAAAGTTAAGGTTAAATAAATTCAGATATCTGTACGGGCGGGTTCTGCCCGCCCGCAGTCAGATGTCGGACATCGTGATTTAAAATATCTATTATCTCTTATCTATTATCCATTATCTATTATCTAAATAAAATCACATGAAAGGAGTCTGTCTTATGTTAGCTTGGCTTTCAGCAAATATTTCAACAATTATAATCAGCCTTGTTCTCTTGCTCATCGTTGCGGCAATTATCTATAAGCTTGTCAAAGATAAAAAGAAAGGAAAACATTCCTGCGGCTGCGACTGTGCCCACTGCGCAATGGCCGGCTCCTGCCATTCAAAAAAGCAATCACTTTAATTGCAGCGGGGAGGCGCGCAAACGTCTCCCCGTCAGCAAAAGATATTAGTTAGCATATGCTAACTAGGCTCAGAAGTAACGGTCCAGCATTTCTGAAAGCGTTACGGCTTTGTAATACTTTTCAAGTGTTCCCACAAGGGAATGAAGCTCAAAGGCAGAGTGCACCAGTTCTCCGTTGCTGTGCAGTCTCATTTGAGTCTCAACCGGGAGCGACAAAAAGTATCTTCGTGAGCTTTGGCTCGAGTTAATAAGGTCATGAAGATTTGAATAGCGCATTTTTTCACCTCTCATGAAAAAGCGTTTGCAATTTATTCAGCATTATTCGAGGTGTTATGTATGAAAAAAATCACTTTAAAAATTGACGGTATGGCATGTTCAATGTGCGAGGCGCACATCAATGATTGCATTCGCCAAAACTTCTCTGTCAAAAAGGTCGCCTCTTCTCACTCAAAAGGCGAAACGGTGATCATTGCAGACACAGAACCGGACAAAGAAAAACTTCAAAAAGCGATAACCGAGACCGGTTATACGCTCAAAGACATCAAAAGTGAAGACTATGAAGGAAAGGGCGGCTTGTTCTCCCTTTTCAAAAAGAAAAAGTAAGCTTTCCTGCCGGCTGGAGATTGCTCTTTTGTTCGGCAGGTTACTTTTAAGTCCCTCAGTTAGCATATGCTAACTGAATGTATTTGCCTCTTCCTCCCCTATTTCTATCTTATGAAAGGACGACAAAAAATGAGCGAACAGACCCTCATTGACAATTGCTCGCCAACAATGGCAGGGTTAAAAACAGGCAACCTCTTTTCCTGCTTTTTTGAAAGCAAAAAAGAGCTTATGTCAAGCATACGCCGCCTGAATCTCCGCCTTGTTCCGCGCGGAATAAGAATGATTCCGATAAAAATTGAAAACGGGCGCGCGCTCATTTATGTCTATCGCCCGGACAGACTCACGTCGGATTTGAACGACAGCACCGCAAAAGCAATACTCAAAAGCAGGCTTTATCCGTCGGCAGACGCTCAAAGCTGTGTCGCCGAACTGGTTCGCCGCGTAAAAACAGAAAAAAGCTTTCCTCACGAGATTGGGCTTTTTCTCGGCTATCCGTCATTTGATGTGGACGGCTTTATCAAAAACAAAGCAAAGGGCGCAAAGTGCGTCGGAACGTGGAAAGTCTACGGCGATGAGGAAGAAGCCAAGAAAAAGTTCGCCCTCTATAAAAAGTGCACGAGAGTGTATAAACAGGCGTACAAAAAGCATAATTCGTTTGACAGGCTCCTTGTGAGCAGTTCAAAATAAATCAGGCTGAAGATGAATTGAAAGTGCAGCTATGCGCGAGCAATGCACTCATCATTTGGTCACCAGTCAAAAAAGAAAGGTCGTGTATCAACATGAGTAAAATAGCAGTTGTATATTGGAGCGGCACCGGCAACACCCAGGAAATGGCTCTTTCCGTTGCCGACGGCGCAAAAGAAAAAGGAGCCGCGGTCGATCTGTTCGCCGCAGCCGATTTTGATTCTTCAATGCTTTCAAACTATGACGCAGTTGCTTTCGGCTGCCCATCGATGGGTGCGGAGCAGCTTGAAGAAGGCGAATTTGAGCCGATGTTTGAAGATTGCAAGAGCAAACTCACAGACAAAAAGGTTGCCCTTTTCGGCTCATACGGCTGGGGCGACGGCGAGTGGATGAGAAGTTGGGAAGACGATTGCGCGGCGGCGGGAATCAACCTTGCGCATGAAAGCGTAATTTGCAACGAAGCTCCCGACAGCGACGCAATTGAAAGCTGCAATGCACTCGGCACGGCCCTTGCCTGACAAACAGCTACACACATAAAGCAATAATACTTTTTCCTCCGATTTGACGAATAGGCAGATTTTTCGTCAGATATATAAAAGGAAACGCCAACCGACTGATAAGTACCCTAACGGTGTACTTTACGCTCAGTCAATCAGCGTTTCCGATGAGTACGCTCCTGCGGCAGAGGGAGCGTACTTTTTTTACTTTTTGTCGTTTATGGCAATCCAAATTTCGCAGCTGTAGCCGGGATCATCGGTTTTAGCTGACGGATAGACCTCAAGTTCAATATCGCTTGCGTATTCATAGCCGCTCTGCGGAAAGAACTCGGTGCAAATTTGCTTATAAGTATTCACAAACGCCTCGGGCATTTTGCCAACGCACTTGAACACAGCGTATGTATGCTCCGAGATATCAACAATTTCAAACTCACCGTCATCAAGCGGAAGTCCGTTATACTCCGCGCCTATTGCATACGGAAAGCTGTCTGAATCCAACTCGCCGGAGAAGCACACACCGAGTATGCCCTTGAGCGAGTCAAACCTTGCATATTTGCAAAGTCTTTCAATCGTTCCGTTGCTGCTGCACTCGTTCCAAAACGGCGATATCTCCGCTGTGGCGGTCATTCCCTGCGGTTTGTTCACGTGCTTTCTTTTGCAGACCAGTTTAAATGCCTCTTTCTTTTCAATTCTGTAATCCATAAGATTACCTCCGTCTAAAGTAAGTTTTACAAAAAGGCGGGAAAAGCTTTTGACGTTTTTGCCGTTTTTGGCTTCGCTCGGCGTTACGCCATGGAACCGTGTGAACGCGCGCGAAAAGCTCTCCGGCGTTTCATAGCCGTATTTGAGTGCGGTGTCAATCACCTTTTCACCGTTCTGAAGCTCCTGAGCGGCAAGCGAAAGGCGGCGCATACGTATATAATCGCCGACAGTGAAAGAACACACAATGCTGAACACCCTTTGAAAATGAAACGGTGACGAACACGCCTGCTTCGCCGCCTCTTCAATATCGACCTCATCGGTCAGATGCTCCTCAATGTAGTTTATAGCTTTTTGTATGCCCGTTATCCAGTTCACTGCTTTCTCCCCTTTTTGTTTGTATCAGCTCATCTCTGAACTGTGACATTATCATACTCCGGACGGATCTGATTTTCATGACAAATTCTGCTTTGCCGTGACAGGAATAATAAATTGTCGGTAATACTACTAAACCCGACTGACGGAAGTTACCGTAGTCGGGTTTATCAACTTCTATATTTCTAAGATTCTACACTCCAAAACTATCTGCAATATTTTTCATAAAGTGCACTAATCTGAATATAGAGAAATTTTCTCTGTTCTCTTGGTAAGGCAGAAAACATGTGTATAACGCTTTTGCTATATTTGGATTCACTCTCGCGTATTTGCATGAGTTCGTCAAACGAAATATCATAAAGTCTAAAAAGTGTAACAAGTGTATTAAAATCCGGCTCAGAAACATTATTTTCGTAGCCTGAAAGAGTTTTATTGTTTATTCCGGTAAGCTCCATAACCCTCTTTTGCGAAAGATCTTTATCTTCTCTTGCACACTTGAGAATGTAACCTAAATCATACGAAAACGACTCACCCAATTCAAACTCTCCTATCTGCTTACATCATATACACAGCGCAATATTATTTTAATATATGATCTCACAAATCGCTAAAATTTCTTAGATTTTTAGAATTTAGTGTTGACATCTTATTTTTTAAGATGTAATATATCAATGCAGGTGAATTGCGGTATTACACAACTTTTTTTGACTAAAGGAGGATTTCAATATGTCTACTACAAAAAAAATCAAAAAAGCCATATGTCTGATGTTTGCGTTTATGTTTATGCTCAGTTGCTTTTCTTCTCTCGGTTCCATAAAAGCCAGCGCCTCAAAAAGCGGATATGGGGAAACAAGCAGAGTCGTACAAGTTTGGACTAACAAATCCGGCTCAGCACCGTACATAGTTTTAAAGCCACAAAAAGGCACCTACTACTATTACAAATGGAACGGACGCTATACAACCAAAAGTTCATACGGCTGCTACACAGTAAATGTTAAGGCAATTTCAACAATTGCCGGTGGTAGAACTTCATCAAACAGCTTTACAAGACAACTTTATAATAAGGACTTGAAACTTTCTCTAAAGAAAAATACCTACTACGAAATAGTTATTACTTATAATCTTTGGAGATCTGAAGATAAAGTATTTGGTGTCCTAACTTCTTTCAATCCTAGTAGAAGCCACGGTTGGAGAAATTCATGCGGCTGGTATGTTTCCAAAGTAAACAACTGCGGAAACTATTGTTAATCTGTTATTCTTTCGGTATATAAAATGTGTTCATCTGCAAAATTAGTCTGTGAGTTCTTGACACATTCACCTTTTTGTGATACCATTTACAAAAAGTATTGACTGTGACTAAGAGTTCTAGTATTCTATGCTCCAGAGAGAAAGCGTTTGGTGAAAGCTTTTGCAAATGATTGCTAGATGTCGCTTATGAGTCTCCGGGAAGAACGGTGTTCTTTGCTCATTAGACCCCGGCGTAGTTCTGCGTTAAAGAAAACGAGTGCGCCCTTTGCGGCGAATTCAGGTGGTACCGCGGTTTTCTCCGTCCTGTTTTTTCGGGACGGAGTTTTTTATTTTGTATTTTTTAACGGAGGTAGAATAAATGGCAAAAGAACTTGCAAAGCAATACGATCCAAAGGACGTTGAGGACCGTATCTATGACTCATGGCTCAAGGGCAATTATTTTCACGCGGAATGCGACTCAAAGAAAAAGCCCTATACTATCGTTATCCCCCCGCCCAACATCACAGGACAGCTTCACATGGGTCATGCCCTTGACAACACGCTCCAGGATATCCTTATCCGCTATCACAGAATGGCAGGATATGACACACTGTGGCTGCCGGGCACGGACCACGCTTCAATTGCAACCGAGGCAAAAATCGTTGCCTCGATGAAAGAAGAAGGCATTTCAAAAGAAGATATCGGCAGAGACGGCTTTCTTGAAAGAGCGTGGGACTGGCGCAAAAAATACGGCGGCAGAATCATTGAACAGCTCAAAAAAATGGGCTCCTCCTGCGACTGGGAGCGTGAACGCTTTACTCTTGACGAGGGCTGCTCAAAGGCTGTTCGCGAGGTTTTTTGCAATCTCTATGAAAAAGGTCTCATCTATCGCGGCGAAAGAATAATCAACTGGTGCACACACTGCAAGACCTCAATTTCAGACGCTGAGGTTGAATATGAAGAGCATGACGGCAATTTCTGGCACTTCAACTATCCGTTTGCAGACGGCAGCGGCGCAATTGAAATTGCAACAACAAGACCCGAAACTATCCCCGGAGACACCGGCATTGCCGTTCACCCGGACGATGAAAGATATAAACACCTCGTTGGCAAAACCGTTATAATCCCCGTTATCGGCAGAGAGATTCCCATTGTTGCGGACACATACGCAAAAATGGACAAGGGAACCGGCGCGGTTAAAATTACGCCCTGCCATGACCCGAACGACTTTGAGGTAGGTCTGCGCTGCAACCTTCCGATGATCAACGTCATGACCGACGACGGCTTTATGAACGAAAACGCGGGCAAATACTGCGGCATGAGCCTCATGGAATGCCGCAAGGCAATTGTTGAGGACCTCAAAAACGCCGGCGCACTCGTTAAAATCGAACCGACAAAGCACGATGTCGGCACCTGCTACCGCTGCCACACAGCCGTTGAGCCGCGCGTTTCAAAGCAGTGGTTCGTAAAAATGAAGCCGCTCGCAGAGCCGGCAATCAAGGCGGTTCGCGACGGAAAAACAAAGTTCGTTCCCGAACGCTTTGACAAAATCTATTTCAACTGGATGGAAAATATTCGCGACTGGTGCATCTCCCGTCAGCTTTGGTGGGGTCACAGGATTCCCGCCTGGTACTGCGACGACTGCGGAGAAATCAGCGTTTCAAGAGAGGATCTCTGCTCCTGCCCGAAGTGCGGCAGCAAAAACATCAAGCAGGATCCCGATACCCTTGACACATGGTTTTCCTCTGCTCTTTGGCCGTTTTCAACCCTCGGCTGGCCGGACAAGACCCCGGAGCTTGCACATTACTACCCGACAAGCGTTCTTGTAACGGGCTATGACATCATCTTCTTCTGGGTTGCAAGAATGATCTTCTCCGCCTGCGAGCAGATGGGCGAGGTTCCGTTTGACACCGTCTTCATTCACGGAATCGTTCGCGATGAGCTTGGACGTAAGATGTCAAAGTCACTCGGCAACGGCATTGACCCGCTGCTTGTTATTGATAAATACGGTGCGGACGCGCTGAGACTCACCCTTGCCTCGGGCAACAGCCCCGGAAACGACATGCGTTACTCCGAAAAAAAGGTTGAGGCAAGCAGGAACTTTGCCAACAAGATTTGGAACGCGGCGCGCTTTATTCTCATGAACCTTGACGAAAACGAGCCTGCGCCCCATCTTCCCGAAAAGCTTGCCCTTGAGGACAAGTGGGTCGTTTCGCTCTTCAACAACCTTGCCAAAGAGGTTACCGCGAACCTTGACAAATTTGAGCTTGGCATTGCCTCCTCAAAGCTTTATGACTTCATTTGGGACATTTTCTGCGACTGGTACATTGAGCTTGCAAAAATCCGTCTTCAGCAGGGCGGCGAGGCAAAAGAGCAGGTCAAAGCCGTTCTCATCTATGTTATGAGCGAAACGCTCAAGCTCCTGCACCCGTTCATGCCGTTCATCACTGAGGAAATTTGGCTCACTCTCCCCCACGACGGAGAAACCATAATGAAAGCTCCGTGGCCCGTTTTTGACGAAAAGCTCACCTTTGCAGAGGACGAGGAAAAAATGGAGCTTATCATGGAGACTATCCGCGCGATCCGCAACAGAAGGAGCGAAATGAACGTTCCTCCGTCAAGAAAGGCTCATGTTTACATTGCAACAGACAAAAAGGAGCTGTTTGAAACCGCTACCGTATTCATGCAGAAGCTTGCTTCAGCCTCAGACGTCACCGTTGGCAGCAGCTTTGACATTCCCGGCAGCGTAAACATTGTCACCTCCTCGGCAAAGATATATATCCCGATGGGCGACCTTGTTGATTTTGAGGCAGAAAGAAAGCGCCTCACCAAGGAAAAAGAGGGCGCAGAGAAAAAGCTTGCCCAAATCAACGGAAAGCTTTCTAACCCCGGATTCCTTTCAAAGGCACCGGAAAACGTTATTGAAGCGCAAAAAGCTGAAAGAGACAAAATCAACGAAAGAATAAAGATGATCGACGAAAGTCTTGCTTCTCTCGGCTAATGAACCCAAGAGCACAAAGCCTGACGGCATATTTTTCGTCATACACGCAATCTGACAAAATCTCCCGTCAATATTTGTACTCTCGGTTATTAAACGATTCCAAAATAAAAAAGCCAAGTCTCTTTCACGGGGACTTGGTTTTCATCTTAGATTGAAACGGAGGATAAAAGTTATGACAAAGCAGGAAGCACTTGAACTTTTAGGTGAATACAACAAAGGTGAATTCCACCTCAAACACGGCAGAATCGTAGGCGACGTTATGCGCTATTTTGCAAACAAGCTTGGCTACGGCGACGAAGCCGATTTTTGGGAGACTGTGGGCATTCTGCACGACCTTGATTTTGAGCAGTACCCGGAGCAGCATTGCATAAAAGAGCAGGAAATTATGCGCGAAAAAGGGCTTGACGAACGCCTGATCCACGCCACGGCAAGCCACGGCTACGGAATTTGCGTTGACATAAAGCCCGAGCACGAGATGGAAAAGGTTCTTTATGCAACTGACGAGTTGACCGGTCTCATCGGCGCAGTTGCCGTTATGAGACCGTCAAAGAGCGTGTCTGACCTTGAGGTCTCCTCTGTCAAGAAAAAATTCAAGGACAAAAAATTTGCTGCCGGCTGTTCACGCGATGTAATCAGAAACGGCGCGGAAATGCTCGGCTGGAGCCTTGAGGAACTTTTTGAGAGAACTATCCTTGCCATGCGTGCAAGCGAAAATGTTGAGTAGGTTTTAAAGTATCTATTATCTAAAACTTATGGGCGGGCACAGGTCCCGCCCGTACGAATTTAGATGCTAGATTATAGATTCTAGATGCTAGACTTCTTGTCGGTAACGCTGCGACTGATTTTCCATGAGGTTAAAGCCGTTACGCTCCACGGGCGATTCGTGAATCGCCCCTACAATTAGATAATAGATAATAGATATTTTTAAGTCATGGGCGGAAAACCCACAAAAACATTACCCGCTCACCTTTTTCTTTTTCCCCTCAATAGTCGGCAGCAGCGCATACAATGTAACAAAGGTCACAACCACCGCAAAACCCGCAATCGCAAGCTTTCCCATCTTTTCGCCGCAGATGATCGCAACGGGAATGGGATTGAATATCGGCTCGATAGTCAGAATGAGCGAGCCCTCGATTTTGTCAACACGCTTGATTCCGCGGCTGAAAAGAATGTTCGCAAGACCGTACTGAAAAACACCGAGAATCAGCACCCACACAATGTTCGTTTTGTCAAAGCTCAGACCTTTGTCAAAAAACATTAACGGCAAGCAGAAAACAAGGCTTGTGATATTGCTCAGATACAAGCAGTCATCGCTGTTGCTGTTTTTGTCATTCATAATAATGATCTGCGCAGCAAAGGTTATTCCCGATAATATTCCAAGCACATTGCCGGCTATTCTCGTCGGGTCAAGACTGTCTGCAAAGGAAAGAACGCAGCCGCCAAAAACCGCGAGCGTTATCATTGCCTCTGAAAGCTTTGCTTTGCGTTTTTGAAAAACCACCGAGTACAAAAAAACAAGAATGGGCGCAATGTACTGGAGCACTATTGCAGTTCCGGCAGTCGTCAGCTTGATAGATTCAACATACAAAATTCCCGTTGCACTCATGGCAAGAGCACCCAATATGTTCGTTTTGTTGACCTCGGCTTTAAAGCTCTTTTTGACCGCGGCAAGCATAAGAAGCGAAATGAGGCTGCGCACCGTCATCAGTGAAAAAGAACTCCACGTGATAGATTTTACACAAACGCCGGCAAGTCCCCAAAGAATCGCTGTTGCTGCCATGAGCAGACGCCCGGTTCTGTTTTCTTTTTTGCTCAAAGGCTGTGTTTTTTGTTTCGCCATTTTTATCACACCCTGTTTTTTACTGTCTTTTATAAAGAACGTTTTCAAGTTTTCTTATAAGATCGGTTTTTTGAGAACCGCCTCTGATGTACTCAACAAGTATACAGTATATTCCCGCGCGCTTTGCACCCAAAATGTCCGTGAGCAGCCGGTCGCCTATAAATACCGCGCGGCTTTTGTCAATGTCCATGAGCCTCAACGCCTTGTTATAGCCGGATTTCAGGGGCTTTCGCGCACGGCTGAGGTACAGAGAGGAAATGTTCTTCACAAAGCGCTCAACGCGCTCCTCGCTGTTATTTGAAAGAATCGCCGTTTTAAAACCGAGAGACTGAAGCTTTTCAAAAAGGGCGTCAACCTGCGGCGTTGAATCCCCGTCCTGGCAGACGAGAGTGTTGTCAATATCAAAAACAAGTCCGCGAAAACCGTTTTTATAAAGTCTTTCAAAGTCTATATCAAAAACGCTTTTTACATATTCGTTCGGTTCAAAAAAATTCTGCATAGCACCCTCCGCAAGGTGAAATCTTTTTGTATTTTACCCCTTGGGGTGAGTTTTGTCAATCAGTCACGCTCCCTTGTTTTCTGAATAAAATGATACTGAAAAAGGAGTGATGACGTGAATAATCAATATGAACTCAGTTGTGTGACTAAGGAATATCTTTCATGCTACTATGAAATTCTTGACTGCATGATTGAGAGTATGACCAAGCAAAAGCTCTCATGCAGCGTTTCTCAAGATTTTATTGCTCAGATGATTCCTCACCATGAGGCGGCAATCAAAATGTGTGAGAATCTGCTGCGCTTTACAACCTGCGTACCGTTGCAGAATATTGCAAACTGCATAATTGCCGAGCAGACCGAGGGCATTGAAGAAATGAAAGAGATCCTCTCAAAATGCGAAAAATGTCAAAACAGTGAGCACGACCTCTGCCTTTACAGAAGAAGAAACGAACAGATTTGCAGAACAATGTTTGACGCAATGGGCTGCGCCTACTCCGGAAACAACCTCAACTCAAACTTTATACGCGAAATGATACCTCACCACGAGGGCGCTATACGCATGGCTAAAAACGCATTGTGCTTCTGCATTTGTCCGGAGCTTAAAAGCGTACTTTGCTCAATAATCTCCTCGCAGACCCGCGGCATTGAGGGAATGCGCCGGCTGCTGCCGAAAACCGGCTGCGGCTGCTGAAAGTTTTTTTGATTGAGATTGAATTTTTTCTCCGATTGTGGTAGAATAGGCTGAAAAAATTCGATACTCGGAGGACAGAAAAATGAGTAAGTTTTATCTCAAGGACGACGAACCGTTCATTCCCGAATCAATCAATCCGCAGCTGACAAAGCTTGCAAATTCAATTATCAAAGCAACAAAGATCTCTTTTAAATTCAAACTCAAATCCACCTCGCTCCAGAATGCTCTCAAAAGCGGCAACACCGAGCAGATGAAGGAACTGATTCAGAAGTGCTTTGAAAAAAACGGCGCGCTTTATGAAAAAGACATGGAGCTCAGCGGAGTTAAGATCGGTGACGTTGACGACGCCTTTTTTGCTGACAAGGACGATGAATTTTTCAGCAATCAGGTCAAGGTTCTCATTGACTTTGCTTGCATCAACACTGTTGTTGAATCAAAAATGATGCCGCTCATGTCGGCTTCATGCAAAAAGATTTTTGACAAAAACATCGACGAGCTTTTGTTCTTCACAAATCAGACCGAGATTCTCAAAATCGGCGAGGAAGAAAAAGAGGAAGCATAATCGGGTTTGCAGCTTAAAATATCTATTATCTATTATCCATTATCTATTATCTAAAAACCATTAGGCTTATGGGCGGGCACAGGTTCCGCCCGTACTTTTTTGAATGCTTAATATTCGATATCTATTGCAAAAAGACTTGCAATTGTGCGCACAATTGCATATAATATATGTATACTGAAAGGCGGTGCTTAATAATGGCAAAAACTGCAAATCTTTATGCAAGAATTGAACCGGGAGTTAAGGAACAAGCAGAATCAATATTGTCAGCTTTGGGTATTCCTGCTTCCAGCGCAATTACAATGTTTTACAAACAAATTATTCTCCACGGTGGTCTGCCTTTTGACGTGAAACTTCCTTTTCCGCCTCTTGATTTCAGCACCCTTTCAAAAGAGGAAATTGATAAAGAGTTGGAGAAAGGATATAAGCAGATTATTGAAAATCAAACGCTCTCTGCAGAAGAAGCTTTTGATAATTTGCAGAAAAAATACGGAATATGAAATACAAAATTTTCTTGTCTCAAGAAGCAAACAAAGATATTGATGAGATTTTTTTATATATCTCAAATATATTGACAGAAACGGAAACAGCAAAAAAAATGATTCGTTTGCTTGAAAGAAGCATTCTGTCTCTTGAAGAAATGCCAAACAGATTTCGGATATATGAAAGCGAGCCATGGAGAAGCAGAGGAGTACACATCATGCCTGTAAAAAGGTATCTCGTTTTTTATCTTGTTGACGAAAGCAATAAATCCATTAATGTCTTCAGAATTATTTACGGTTCCAGAGATTTGGATAATGTTTTGGAATAAGATTATGAGCAACGTACATCATAAGAAAAACATTTAACATTTAACTTCGTACGGGCAGGACCGTACGAAGCTTAAAATATCTATTATCCATTATCTATTATCTATTATCTAAAAAAAGCAGCTCTGAGCCTTTCGGCTCAGAGCTGCCCTTTTATTCACGCTGTCACACAACCCTCACGGAGCAAATTGCAATTGCTTTTCCGTCGGTGGTGGTTACTTTGATTTCACAGCGACCTTTGCCGACTGCTTTGACGTTGCCCTTTGAGTCAACGGTTGCAACCTTTTTGTTTGAGGTTGTCCATTTAACAGTTTTTATTGAGGCGTCTGCCGGAAGAACGGTGGCCTTGAGCTTAAAGGTCTTTCCGACATTTGTTAAGACGTTGGTCTTGTTGAGCTTTACGCCGATGACGGGGTTCTTTTTGACCTTGACAACAACAAGACTTCCGCTGCCTCCTCCGCCGTCAGCCGGAGCGCAGGTCACGATCGCCGAGCCAACGCCGACTGCGGTGAGCTTTCCGTTTTTGTCAACCTTAACGACCTTGGTGTTGCTTGATTCCCACTTGAGCTTTGCACCCTTTGCACCGGCGGGCTTGATCTTCGGCTTAAGAGTGTAGGTCTTGTTGAGAACAAGGTCAAGGTTCTGCTGTTTGAAAGTTACGGTTGAAATCTTCGGACGGACAACGGTAACCTTGCACTTTGCAACGCGTTTTCCGCTTTGAGTTGTGCAGGTGATTGTTGCCGTTCCGGGTGCAACAGCCTTGACGTTGCCCTTTGAGTCAACGGTTGCAACCTTTTTGTTGCTTGACTTCCATGTAACCTTTTTGATAGTTGAATCGGAGGGAACAATGCTGTATTTAAGCTTTTCTGTTTTGGCAACATAAAGCGTAAGCGTCTTTTTCTCGAGGTGAATGACCTTTGGAACAATGTTCTTGACGGTAACCTCGCATGTTGCCTTTTTGCCGGTGTCCTTTGTTGTGCAGGTAATTATTGCCGTACCCTTTGAAACGCCGGTAACAACACCGTTTGCGTCAACGGTTGCAACCTTTTTGTTGCCGGACTTCCATGTCAGCTTTTTGCTGCTTGCGTTCTCGGGCAGTACGGTCGCAACGAGGCTGTATTTTCTGCCGGCATAAACCGAGCATGTCAGCTTGTTGAGCGATACGGATTTTGTGTTGATATACTTTTCAACCTTAACCGTGCAGGTGGCAACATATCCGCCGCTGTTGGTGGTGCAGGTGATAATGACCTTGCCGGTCTTTTTGCCGGTTACGGTGCCGTCACTGTTGACCGAAGCGATTTTTGAATCCGAGGATTTCCACTTGACGCTCTTGTCGCTCGCATTGAGCGGAAATACCGTTGGAACAAGCGTTTTCTGCTTTCCTATATACACAGTCATTGAAGCCTTGTTGAGCTTTACTGAAGTGGTTTTAACGCGAACGGTGATTTTGCAGATCTGACTGACAAAGCTGTTGTCAACCGATGAAACCGTGATGTTCGCCGTTCCCGGTGCAACACCGTAAACAACGCCGTCGGAGGTTACCGTTGCAACCTTTGTGTTTGAAGACTTGAATTTGACGTCCTTGAACGTTGCCTTTGCCGGCAGAACGGACGCGGAAAGAATATATGTGCCGGAAACCCAAATGTTCTTTTTGGTAGCACTCAGAACTATGTTTTCAACCTCAACCTTGCGCTTGACCGTGACTGTGCAGATACTGCTGTAGCCGCCGTCAACGGTTGTGCAAATGATGTTAACCGTTCCGGAGCCTACGCCGGTCACAACGCCCTTTGAGCTGACCTTGGCGATCTTCTCGTCCGAGGAGTACCACTTGAGGCTCTTGTTGCTTGCGTCCGAGGGAAGCACCGTTGCGGAAAGCTTGACGGTTTTTGTGGTATATACCTCTGCCGTGGAGGTTTTCATTTCAACGCCGGTGACCGGAACATTGACCGTTACAAGGCACTTTGCGGTGACGTTCGTTTCAACGCTGGTGCAAATGATCTTGCACTTTCCGTTGCCCACGCCGGTGATTTTTCCGTTGTCGTTGACAATGGCAACCTTTTCATCGGTCGATTTCCAAATTACGGTTTTGTTCACCGCGTCCTCGGGAATAACGGTTGCTTTGACAGTTGTGCTGTTGCCGATATTGAGAACGATGTTGTCCTTATTCAGTCTGATTGCGCCAACGCGCTTTGTAACGCCCACGAGAGAGAGCGGGAACCACTCTGCCCAAAGCTTTTGCAGCTTGTCGGACGGGTGAGCGCCGTCAATGGTATATTCATCACGGAACTTGTCCGGGTCTTTCGGGTCAGCCGATTTTTCGTTATAGTTGACATAACCGTCATGCAGACCCTGCTTTGAGGCGGTCGTCTCGAGCCATTCGTTGACGTCGAGGGCAATCTGCCAGTCATGCTTGAATTCCTTGTCGGTACGTACATATTTTGCACCGGTGCCGAGATAGTCGCGGTCATTACCTTTCCACTGTGTAATACCAATTGCAATGACCTTGACTCCGTCGCCGTGAATCTTTTGGAATGCGGTCGTAAAGTCCTTTATCATATCCTGCGCCGTGGGCTGGGTAATTCCGGGATACAGCTCCTGGATATCGGTGCAGACCGGGTGCATGATATCGTTTGCACCGATCTTGACTATTACGTATTTTACGCCGGAAAGGCTCAGAACGTCGCGATCAAGACGGTCTATCATGGAGTCGCCGAAGATGTATGCGCCGTAGCCGAGACCCTCGCCGCCGAGACGGTTGCCGATGATACCCTTGCCGACAACGCCGACGTTGGTTATCGGGGTTTCGGAATCAACCTTGTTGATCTGCTCGGCAAGATACTGCGGGAACTCATTTGAAACGGTTGAGTCGCCGACAACAACAACGGAATACGCGTCCTTATCGGAATAAACGTCAACCGTTGCAAGGCAGGGAGTGACCTTGATAAAGCTGTATGAAAGCGGCATGTCCAGCAGAGTGCCTGTGAAAGCCTTGATGAGCTTGAGCACCTCGGGCTTGTCTATGAGACTGTTGAAGCCCATTTTCTCGGTGAATACGTTGGCAGTATTGCTGATGGTGAGATATGTTCTTGAACCGGCAAGACCCATGGTTTTGATTTCGTTGAACCTGTCAATATAAAGGGTGACAGCCATCTCTTTCATCGCCGTAGCCTTGAAGTCAACCGGGTCCGAAACAACCTCCTCGCCCGGAGCGATGGTAACGGAAAGCTTGCCGCCGAAAAGGACGGGCATTGCCGTGTCTCTGTCGATCGTGGATTCCTCAACGCAGTCCGCAACAGAAGCCATGCTTATAGTCAGCGGAGACGTGCCGTAGTAATTGGAAAGACGGATCCTGACCTTGGTTCCGCTCGCCGTCGGAACAATAACGGACCTTGACATTACCTTTCCGACAAAGGCAGTTATATTTTCATAGCCTTTGAGACCGATCTGCGTGGGGGCGGTACCCCATGCGCTGATCCACTTTCCGTTTTCTCCGTCCGCCGCAGAGGACGCAAACGTCATGCAGGCAGCTGCGCAGAGAACGAAAAGAGCAACGAGAACACTTTTAAGTAATTTCTTCATAAGACACTCCTTTTCCGCAAAGGGCTGCTCCCTTTTGCAATGAAAAAATCTTCATACTACATAATAATATATTGAGCCGAAAAAATCAATATTTCACGCAAATCAGTAGGCTAAAATTCTTGATTTATTCATTTTTTTGTGTTTTTTTCTTTGTTATCCGGCTTTGCCGCTTTCTTTTGGTTTTTCTTTTTGAAAACAGTTACGATATATGCAATCACACCCGCCAAGGCGACGACCTCAAGAATAATGAACCACGTTGAGGAAAGTACCTTTGCAACGCCCGTCATAATGAGACGGAAAATGCTCAGTCCAACGTCATCTGCGGCAACGAGGTCGATCGTGATGATCTCATCGCCCGCATAGCAGACTCTTGCCTTGCAGATGACGTCCCCTGCCTTGACCGGAGCCGTAACGCTTTTTGGCAATGTGTCCGCAATCGGCTCAATGAGAACGGAATCGCTTGTGGCTCCTGCAGGAACAAGCGCGGACGTCTCCTTTGCCGGAACAAGACGGAGTGTGTCTGCGCTGCGCCCGGCAACAACGGGAACCGTGGTCACCGTTTGATTAGCCGTTGCAACAACTCTGAAGCGTATGTTTTCATATACCCATGAGATCAGCCGTCTTGCGTCTGTCATGCTTGTGTTTTCGTTGACGGTGTCCTTGTCAATATCCTTGAGCTTTCCGCCCATGACTACGGTCAGATATGAGTAGCCGTCCTGGGACGAAACGGCAGCCATGCACTCGCCTGCCTTGTCGGTTGAGGTCTGCTTTCCGCCGGTTACGGAAGCATGATAGTAATCCGGAATGGTTGCGTTGGTCATTCTGTTTGAGGCGGAGAAGGTTCTCTCCTCGTTTTCTCCGGTCTGAGGGAGAGTAATCTCCTTTGCCGAGAATGCCTCTGAAAAGGACGGATAATTCACCGCGTATTTAATGAACGTTGCAACATCCTCTGCGGTCGTGTACTGACCGTCGGCGTCAAAGCCGGTTATGTTCTTGACGGTAGTGCTTTTGCAGCCGATTTTTTCCGCAAGAGTCTGCATCTCACTGACAAAGGCAGACTCGGTTTTTGAAATTTCATATGCAATTACGCTTGAAACATCGTTTGCACCGTAGATAATGAGGCAATCCACAAGCTGCTTTTTGGTGTATGTCTCCCCTTTTTTGAGAGAAGCCACACGCACGCCGTAATCGTATGTGACAAGAGAAAGGGATTTTTCCGTAATTTTGACGGTCTCCTCAAGATTGCCCCATTTTTCAATTGCCGTAACAGCGGCAAGGAGCTTGACAAACGCCGCAGGCTGAACCTTTTTTGTCTCGTTTTTTTTGAACATTACCGAACCGTCGTCAAGGCTTATCATGTAATAAACGTCGGAATAAAGCCCCTTTGTGACCTCGGTCTCATTGCTGTAATCCGCAAAGCCGACAAGAGAAAGGGTACAAATCAAAATCAATGCCGCAGCAAAAACCGAAAGGAATTTTTTCATTCTATCACCTGTTTTCAATATTTTACTTCATTCGTTTTATTGCAATAGTTTCAAAGATATGCTATATTAGATGCTAGATGTTAGATGTTAGACGTTAGACATCTTGGCGGTGATGCCGCGTCTTAAAAATATCTATTATCTATTATCCATTATCTATTATCTATTATCTAAATAGCCGTAGGCTTGTGGGCGGAACACAGGTCCTGCCCCTACGAATTTAGATGCTAGATGCTAGACGTTAGACGTTGGACAATTCAATAAACGCGTTTGCGGTTGTTTTTTCTGTGGTTGAAATCGTTAGGTTCATGGGCGGCTCGTGAGCCGCCCCTACGAGCTAACATTTACCGGAAATTTTATAGGGGCGATTCACGAATCGCCCGTAGAGCGTAGTGGTTTTAACCTCGTAAAAAATCAGTCGCAGCGTTTCCGTCACGCCGTCTAACGTCTAAAATCTAACATCTAAAATCTAAAGCCCGTGCCTGCCCATAAAGTCAGATAATAGATATTTTAAACCACGGTGTTCGCCTACAAGTATAACAATTTTTTTGCCTAAAATAAACAGTTTTCGGAAAAATACAACGATTTACCTGTATTTTCCGCTTTTGTTCAAAAGAAAGGTGCTTTAAAAATATGATTTATGTCACAGGAGATATGCACGGAGTTCTTTCACGTTTTGATGACCCGAGGCTGCGCTCGCTCAAAAGCTCAGACACATTGATCATCTGCGGTGACTTCGGCTTTTTGTGGGACGGCTCAAAGGAAGAAATGAATGTTCTCAAAAAGCTTGCAAAAAAGAAGTATATGATCTGCTTTGTTGACGGAACGCACGAGAACTTTGACATGCTCTCAAAGCTCAAAGTCAAAAAGTGGCACGGCGGAAAGGTTCACCAAATAGCCGGCAACATTCTTCATCTCATGCGCGGTCAGGTCTTTGAAATTGAAAATCAAAAGATATTCACCATGGGCGGAGGCGAAAGCCCCGACATTGAAATTCGCTTTGAGATGAACACATGGTCCGAGATGGAAATACCGACAAGAGACGAGCTTGTTGAGGGCGTCGATAACCTCCAGAAATACGGCGGAAACGTTGACATCATTGTGACGCACGAGCCGCCGGCAAAAATCAAGGAGTTCCTCCTGCTGCAAAACGCAAACGTAACGGGAATCACCGCCATCAACACCTACCTTGAGGACGTTGGCAAGACCTGCGAGTTCAAACATTGGTACTTCGGCTCGCTCCACCTCGACAAGTTCATTTCAACAACGCATGTTTCGCTTTTCACGAACATTGTCAATGCGGCAACGGGAGAAGCGGTTAAGTGAAAGCAAGGGGACCGCTCACGCAGAACGGTCCCCTTTTTGTTTCAGCCGCAATACATCTCGACCTCGGTATCATAGTACCTTTCCTGAAAGTGAACGTTTTTTTCAATCTCTTTCTTTGAAAAAAACGTCCCTTCTGCTGCGGCAACAAGTTTGTCCTCAACGTCATTATGACGGTGAACGATTGCAACGATTTTCGCCGTATACTCATTGACGGGTACATCAACACCGAGCAGATAAACGTCAAGCTCCTCACCGTCACCGCCAAACACACCGGGAATATATCCGTAATTCACAGGGTAAATGATTTCTCTGTGAGACGGGTGCCGTGAGCCTATCGGTCTATCCATTTTAATTCTCACTGTTTTTCCGAGGTACGATTTTACAAGAGCTTTTCTCAAAGTGAAAGCGATGAACTCTTTTTTACCGTCAAGGTATTCATATCTGCCGCTCTCATTTGAAAAACGTTCGGCAAGCGAAAGCTTCAGCTTTTCATATTCTCTTGCTGTTTGCGTGTTGCCGTTAAGATAGTCTCTGAAATTAGTATAATTAACCCAATCAATGCTATTTTCCAAAACGACGTGAATAAAATGTGTTTGAAGATTTCCGGTTCCGTCATAATAACTGCCGCATGCAAAAAGCAGTTGACTTTTTACGTCTGTCTGGGCGTTCGGGCAATAATAAAATCCTGCTTTCTGAAGTGATTCTTTATATGAAAGAATGCTTTCAAAATCGGCAACAGCAAGCGCAATGTCAATAATCGGCTTTGCTTTGATTGACGGTATTGCCGTACTGCCAACATGTTCGGCTTTAATCATAACATCTCCGAGTATTTCTTTCAGACGTGAGATCGTTGCCTGCGCCTCGGTTTCCCACGCCTTTTCATGTTCAAACAGCTTTACTTCTCCTCTTTTGAGTCCGAGCATGATTTAACGCCCCTTTCTGAAATACATAAGCAATCTGCCGAACAGCTCTGAACTGCCCGGCAGACTATTTTTATTTATTGAGTCGGAAATTCATACCAATACTCACGCTTTTTCTTTTTCACTGCCGAATACACCAGCGCAAAAATGCAGACCGCGCCCACAACAGAAAAACCGACGTATATATGGGTATTGCTGCCGCCGGCAACCTTGATCTCGCTCCAAAGGTCAGAAAATCGCTCAAGCGTTTCCTGCGGAAGATTATGGAAATACTCCACGTTCGGCATGTGCTCCTCATCGGGATAAAGCAGTTCATTCTCCGCATAGTCGGCATACTCCGGATTATTCACAACGCCGGTGTTCGGGCTGGCGTAGCCGATGTACCACGCGTTGCAAAGACCGATTTCCGGGTCGAGCATGAAGTTGATATACTTCATTGCGGCAGAAACGTTCTGCGCACTCTTTGGAATACACATTGCGTCAACAAAAATGTTCACGCCCTCCTTCGGATAAACAAAGGCAAGGTCGGGGTTGACGTCGTGCATTGTGATAAAGTCGCCGACGTAATACGGAACCATCGCCGCTTCGCCCGTCTCCATTTTGTTGTATACCTCGTCCATTACATATCCCTGGAGAACACTCTTTTGCTCAATGAGCATTTGAGCCACGTCCGAAAGCTCCTTTTCGTCCGTGGAGTTGAACGAATATCCGAGAATCTTCTGCGGAATTGCAAAGGCGTCACGCGGATTGTCGATCATAAGTATCTTTCCGGCGTACTTTTCGTCCCACATGATCTTCCAGCTGTCGGGCGTACCCTCAACCTGCTTGGTGTTGTAAATCAGACCTACCATGCCCACGTTATAAGGTACGCTGTATTCGTCCTTTTCGTCGTAATACATTCCGGTATACTTTTTGTCGATATAGTGGTAGTTGGGCAGGCTTTTTACGTCAAACTTCTGAAGCAGATTTTCATTTATCATGCGCTCGATCATGTAATCGGACGGAATAACTATGTCGTAGCTTGCGCCGCCGTTTTTGATTTTGGCATACATGTCCTCGTTGCTTTCATATGTGACATAATTGACCTTGATTCCGGTCAGCTTTTCAAACTCCTTGTTGACGTCGAGCATACCGTCCTCATAGCTGTCGCTTATGTATTCGCCCCAGTTGAAAACGTTGAGCACCTCGCCTTTTTCTGTACCCTCATAGTATTCCTCATGCTCATATGCCGAGCAGGAAAGCGCAAAAGCGCAGCAGAGCAAGGCGCAGACAAAGGCAAAAAAAACCTTTTTCATCATTCCTGCACCTCCTTGTCAAGCTTGTTTTTCATCTTCTTTTCGCCGTGTATCTGCGAAACATTGAGAAGCACAAGCAGCATAAGGATCGTTATAAAAATGAGGGTCGAGAGCGCGTACATATCCGGTGTGACGCGCTTTTTTGTCATTGAAAAAATGCGTATCGGCAGCGTTTCAAATGTCGGACCCTGAGTAAAATAGCTGATTACAAAATCGTCAAGCGAAAGCGTGAACGACATCATTAGACCGGAGGTAATACCTGTCATTATTGACGGCAGAGTAACCTTGAAAAACGCCTGAACGGGTGTGCAGCCGAGGTCCATTGCCGCCTCGGGGAGCCTCGGGTCCATTTGGCGCAGCTTAGGCAGAACCGAAAGAATAACATACGGCAGGTTGAACGTGACGTGCGCTATGAGCATTGTCCAAAAGCCGAGAGCGTCAACCACGCCCAAAAGCTTTGCCGCAAAAACAAAAAGCAGCATCATTGAAATACCGGTAACGATTTCCGGGTTCATCATCGGGATATTCGTCACGCTCATTACCCCGCGCTTTATCCACTTGTTTTTCATTGCGTTGATTCCAACAGCCGCCGCAGTACCCATAACGGTTGCTATAAGCGAGGAGGAAACGGCAAGAATGAGAGTGTTGACGAGCGCTTTCATCGTTCCCTCGTCATGGAACAATGAGGTATACCAGCGCGTTGAAAAGCCGCTCATTACGCTTGTGCTGACCGATGAGTTGAATGAAAAAACGATCATAACAACTATAGGCGCATAGAGGAACACAATGATGAGCGCAACATAAAGCTTTGAAAGCGGAGACATTTTTGTTTTCATATCAGCACACCTCCGTCATCATCGTCAGAAGCAAACCGGTTCATGACCGCCATGCAGATAACTATGAGCACCATCAGAATGAGCGAAAGCGCCGCGCCGAGGTTATAGTTGTTTGAGGACTTGAACTGCATTTCAATGATATCGCCTATAAGCGATACCGTGTTTCCTCCGAGCTTTTTGGAGATATAAAACGTTGAAACGGACGGAACAAAAACCATGGTAAAGCCCGAGGCAATGCCCGGCAGACTCAGCGGCAAAACAACCTTTGAAAGCACCTGAAGCTTGTTTGCGCCAAGGTCCTCCGCAGCCTCAATGAGTCCGTGGTCAAGCTTTGACATGATTGAATAAAGCGGCAAAATCATATACGGTATGTAGTTATACACCATTCCGAGAATAACCGCACCGTCGGTATTGATCATCTTGAGGCGCGGCAGTCCGATTGCGGAAAGCGCAGTGTTGATTATGCCGGTGTCCTGCAAAATAATCATGAGCGAATATGTTCTGATGAGCAGATTCATCCACATCGGCAGCATAACGAGCATCATCATCGTCCGCTGAACGTTCAGCGAGCTTCTTGCCATGATATATGCAAGCGGATAAGCTATAACAAGGCTTATCACAGTTGCAACAAAGCCGAGCCAAATTGAATTGAGCATAATGTCGCCGTAATGACCGATGTTTTTTACATAGTCAAGGGTGAACGCTCCGGTCGAGTCCGTCAAAGAGTAATAAACCACAAAAATGAGCGGAACAACTATGAAGATAACCGACCAGAGCAGATACGGAGCAGAGATAGCCTTTTTAGTCAGAGAAGAATTTTTCATCGTCAATCCTCCTCTTCCAAAACTTCAGAGAGCTTTTCAAGCTCATCGCTGAAGGAGCTGTAGTCGCCGAACATACCGGAGTATTTGCTCTTCTTCATAACGTGGATAGCGTCCGGCTCAATTTCTATGCCGATTTTTGTTCCGACCGGGTAATAATCCGTGGTCTGAATCATCCACTTGAAGTTTTGAATGTCAACTATCATCTCAAAGTGAACGCCCTTGAAGGTGTTGGAGGTGATGGTTCCGAGAATTGCGCCCTCCTTGACGGGAACCACGTCAACGTCCTCGGGGCGGATAACGATGTCAACCGATTCGTTGACGGCAAAGCCCTTGTCAAGGCACTGAAAAACCGCACCGGAAAACTTTGCTTTGAAGTCATCAAGCATTACGCCGTCAAGAATGTTGCTTTCGCCGATGAAATCAGCAACAAAGGCGTTTTTCGGCTCGTTATAAATATCAAGAGGCGTACCTATCTGCTGAATTCTGCCCTCGTTCATAACGACCACGCGGTCTGACATTGAAAGAGCCTCCTGCTGGTCATGCGTAACAAAAATAAAGGTGATTCCGAGCCTTTTCTGAATATTTTTAAGCTCAACCTGCATGTCCTTGCGCAGCTTGAGGTCAAGCGCGGCAAGCGGTTCATCAAGGAGAAGCACGCGCGGCTCAACGGCAAGCGCACGGGCAATTGCAACCCTCTGCTGCTGACCGCCGGAAAGCGAGGCAACGTTGCGGCGCTGAAAGCCCTTGAGGTTGACCAGCGAGAGCATTTCGTTGACCTTTTGGCTGATGTCCTTTTCTTTCATGCGCTTGTTGCGCAGACCGAACGCCACATTTTCATAAACATTGAGGTGCGGAAAGAGCTGGTATCGCTGGAAGATGGTGTTCACCTGCCGTTTGTGCGGCGGCAGACTGTTGATGTCTTTCCCCTCAAACATAACGCGTCCGCTGTCAGCCTCAAGAAAGCCGGCAATGATTCGCAGCATAGTTGTTTTTCCGCAGCCTGACGGCCCGAGGAAAGTAATGAATTCTTTGTCTCTGATGTCAAGCTCAATATTGTCAAGAATGACCTCATCGTCAAATTTTTTGGAAATTTTGTCAAGTGAAATAATAATGCTGTTGTCTTCCATGTTGATACAGACCCCTTTCCCTGCATAGCAAAGCCTTTGCCTGCCATGCCCGCTCGAGTTATTAAGAAAACGCCGGTCGGTCAAAAGCGCAAAATTCACGTCCGAATCCGCGCTCCCGGTCAAGCGGTGTTTTCCTCACCGATGAAACCGCAGGCTGAAGCTGAGGAAAGTCGAACTCAGCTTAAGAAAGCCAAAAAAAGAACCGCCGTGAGAACTTCCGCCTGACGGACGTGTTCCCTCGTCGGTTACCACGGGTATATTAAGCAGCGCGTCATTGCGCCTACAAAACATACGGTGAAGACCATGAAAGCGCTCACTTTCTATCTGCGCTTTCACATAATAGTTTCATCTCAAACAATATAGACGAAAACGGACAAAATGTCAACCGTTTTCAATAATTTTTTGAACTTTCGTCGAACAAAGTCGGAACCTGCAACCAAAACGGAGGTTCCGACTCAAAATCACTTATTTGCTTTTTCCTTTTTGAACTTAACAACGGCGATGATAACCCCGGCTGCAATCAAAGCAGCTCCTCCCGCTATCGCCGCATACGCAATTTTAACAGCCGGACTGCCGCCGACGCTGCCGCCGCTTTCGCCGTGAGCTACGCTTTTGCCGTCAAGACTGATTTTCATAGCCGGGCGTATTCCGCCGGTATTGATCTCTGTTGTAACAATATGAGCGTCTGCTCCAACGCAGCAAATACCTCCCGAATGCATGGCGGTACGCAGTGACCATGATGCCAGACCGAAAGCCGAGGATTCCTGATTTTTATTCATATAAAGACCTTGACACTCTGCGTAATCCGTTCCGGCAGCCTCGTCAAAAAGGGTGTCGTCACCGTCAAAGTAATGCTTATTATAGCTTTCAATGGCAGGTGACCACGATTCAAAAATATCTCCCGAATACAAATCGGCGTATGAGAGAAGAAAAATTTTGTCGTTCGTGGACTCAAAGTCAAGCTCTTCGCCGTCGCTTTTGGAATTGAGCGTAAAATATCCGGTATTATCAAGAGTCGATGTAAGTATGTCCGCGCTTTCTTCAGCAGAAAATGTCGTTTCAAAAAAGTCTGACGTCAGCCATTTTCTCAGGCTGCTGTGAACATAGTCCGCGGCATAGTAGTTCATCTCGGGATCGCCGGCGATGCAGAGGCGGCTTGAACCCGTTTCACTGTCGTACTTATCCGGATTTGAAATTGCATAATTGTTGAACGGCTGCGCGTCAAGAATAAGCTTGCTCAAAACGAGACCGCTGTCCGCGTCAAGAACCATCCATTCAACAGGATCGTAGCTGAACCAATAGACGGTGCCGAGCTTATAGGTCTTTGACGCTTTTTCCTCTGTGGACACCATTGCCGAGGTTTCATCGGGTCTGTATGCGTCAAGAATGACCGCCCTGTATTTTTTTCCGTTGTATTCGGCGTCGGCATAGCGCCAATAGTCGCCCGGGCGCATCTCGCCGTCATAGCCGTAAGATGTGCCGTAATAGTAGCCATAGGATACCCATGACAGGCTGAGCGAATTTAAATTTGCAATCAGCTTTTCGTCGGTAACAAGGCTTTGCGGATATGAGCCGAGCTTAACAACATCGCCCGCTTTGAACCCGGCAGCCGATGCACCTACCATGAAGCACGGAAAGACCAGAGCAGCAATCAGAAAAACGATAAGTACATTAAAAGCTTTTGTTTTAATTTTCATACAAAACTCTCCTCAGCTTAAAATATCCCTGTGATGATATCAAACTTTCAAGGCAAAATCAAGGCTCGTGAGACAAAATGAACCGAAAGTGCTTTCAAGCTGCCTTGAATTTGCCGTTTTTTGCACGAGTCTTTCCGCCTATGCTCCGAAACCTCAATACTCCGCAAAAGCAGCGTTTGACAGCCCGAGCTTTCTGCGCGGCAGCCACATACAGAATAAAGCCGACGCAAAAAAAGGTACCCCTGCTTTCGCAGGAGCACCTTAAATTAGCTTTTTTAAAAAAGTTAACGAATCAGGAATCAGTCTTCCTTTTTCTTCTTGAGGCATACAAATGCAGCAGCCGAAGCAACGGTCAAAACGCCGAGTGCAACAAAAACGTCTGCAGTGTCGCCTGTCTTCGGGTTCTTCTTGGTAACAGCTGCGGGCTTTGAGGTAACCGGAGCAGTTGTTGTTTCGGTATCGGGCTTAATAACTTTGCCAAGACCGATGTACATGTTAGCAAAGAAGTTTACAAGCTCGTTATCAAGAAGACCTTCGATCGCAGATGTGTCAATGCCAAGACCCGAAAGACCGCTGGTGAGCGTATCCATGATGCCTGACATAACATCCATAGCGCCGTTGGAGCTCTGACCCGGGTTGCTCGAATCACTACCGCCGGTAAGACCGCCGAGAATGCTGCTGAAATCAAATGAGCCCATATCAAAGCCTTCAGTCAGTGAGCCGATGTCAAAACCTGCACCAGAGAAAGCACCGGAAATGGTGTCCATGAGTGAGGAAATGTCAAAGCCGCTGCTTGAAGAAGTGCCTGAACCGTTGTCTGAACCGCCGCCGAGAAGACCGCCGAACATGTCGGTGATAGCACTGGGATCTGAAATCAGACCGCTGATCTTTGAAAGATCAATACCGCCGAGAAGTCCCGAAATGCCGCTGAGAGCGTCTGAACCGGTTGAATCTGAGCCGGTGCCGCTGTCAGTGCCAAGGTTCTTGAGAGCGCTTTCAATCTTTGAAGCTGAAGAGCTGTCGCCGCCGAGTGCATTTTTGATAGCATCGGTGTCAAGTCCGTCAAGGTCAAGACCCTTGAGAATCGAGGCAAGCTCGCCGTCGGTGAGAGAACCGATATCAACGCCGTCAAGAATGGAGCTGAGATCAGTACCCTTAGCCATTGCAGCCGGAACGATCATGCAGATGCAAAGAGCAACTACGACCAGAACGCCTAAAAACTTTTTCATGACAATCAATCCTTTCTGAATATTTATATCTACGGCTTTCGCCGAAAATATACATATTGATTGAATTTTCACCGCTTGATTATACAATATGCTGATGAAAATTTCAATAGCTTATTAAAATATTTTTAATAAATCCGAAAAGAATTACAGTTTTAGTACAAATTGTGTCAAATTACCATGTGATGAACACGTCAAGACCGGAGGTCGTGTAATTCTTTCCGAGTTCAAAGCCGTTTTCTTTCAGTGCGCCGCAGAAGCTGATGAGCATTTTGTAGTCTTTCAAGGTGATTCTCGCCTTAACGGAAAGCTCGCTGCGGTCAGAGAACTTGTCAAGCTTGCCGGGCACAAAGCCGGTGCACCACCAGTATGTCATATACTTTCTTGAAAAGATCTCCTTGCCCTTGCGGTAGCAGGTCATGGACATTTTGAGCGCGTCCTCGTCAGAGGCGCAGTCATAGTGCTCAACCTTTCTTGTGGTGGGCTTGTTATAAACGCCGATTTCCGCGCCGATGAATACAAAGCCGTACTGACCCTTCCAGAACTGAATCATCCAGTCCTTGTTTGCATAGTTGAACTTGCAGCGGAAGGTATCGTAATAGAAAACAATGAACGACGCGCCGATATCATAAAGCTCGTTGAAACCGAAATTTCTCTGCCACGGGTCGCTGTTGGTGAAGTATACGTTGCCGTCGGAGTCATACTTATAGCCGAGGAATCCGTCCGAAAAAACAGAAGCCTTTTTAATGACATCGCTCGGAGACTCGGAGGAGATTTTTGTGGTCGCCGAGTTCCTTGTGGTGGACGCAGGACTCGTTGAAAGCGTAGTAGCCGGTTTTGTTGTTGAGGAGAGCGCAGCCGTTGTTTTGCTTTCCTCAAAGGTTGAAAACGGGCTCTTTGTGGTTTCCTCAGTCTTTGACTCGTCTGCGGCAGTCTGAGCGGTTGTTGTTGTCTGCTCTTCGGTCGTCTGAGCGACGGTCTGCGGCTCGGTCGTTGCAGGAGCCGTTGTAAACGCCTGCTGAGTTGTAACCACCGGAGCGGCAGGCTGAGCCTTTTTATTGAGAGCTCTCACGCCGAGAAAAGAGCCGGCGCAAACAACAACGAGAGCAATAAGTACAAATACGGTTGATTTAGACTTTCCCATAAATCATTTCCTCCTTGTTTGTCAGAACAGATTGTTTTTGAGCAGCGAGGCAGAAAAGGCACCTCGTAACATAAATACTCAGACAAAATAACCCATAATGTTTCTCATAATAGGATATCAAAAAAAAGTCGAAAGGTCAAGGGCTTTTTGTGAACAGTTAGAGAATAAAAGTAAAAAGATGTTGGCGTTTGCCCCCTCTGCTTAAAAATATCTATTATCTATTATCTATTATCCATTATCTATTATCTAAAATTGTGGGCGGGCACAGGTCCCGCCCGCACGAATTTAGATTTTAGACGTTAGACGTTAGATGTTAGACAACGCAACAAATACGTTTGCAATAAATTTTTTCTACGGTCAAAACCGTTAGGTTCATGGGCAGAACACAAGCCGCCCGTACGAATTTAGATTTTAGACATTAGATGTTAGATGTTAGACAACGCAACAAATACGTTTGCAATAAATTTTTTCTACGGTTAAAACCGTTAGGTTCATGTGCGGAACACAATCCGCCCCTATGAATTTAGATTTTAGACGTTGGATGTTAGATGTTAGACAACGCAACAAATACGTTTGCAATAAATTTTTTCTACGGTCAAAACCGTTAGGTTCATGGGCGGGCACACAATCCGCCCGTACGAATCAATTATCAGTGAGCGTTAAAACTTATATGGGCGGCTCGTGAGCCGCCCATATACCTAACGTTTTTAGATAATAGATAATAGATAATGGATAATAGATAATAGATATTTTAAACCGCAGCGTTACCGACACGCCGTCTAACATCTAAAATCTAATATCTAACATCTACCTTCAGTTATTGCCGTTTGAAAAGATGTTTCTGCCCTTAAAAATCGGAAGAACGTCGCTTTCATCATCGTCGGGGTCGTCAAAAATCGAACCGGACTTCTTTTTCGGTGTTTCAATCACGTCAAAAGACTGCACACCGGAATCTGTGCCGGCAGCGGTGGGAGATGAGAACGATGAAATATCCGTCATTCCTGCGGCAGGAGCGGGAGCTGCCTGCGCACTCTTCGGCTGAGAAGCGTTTTCTTTTGCGCTTTCAAATGCGGCAACAAAGCTTCTGCCGAACTCGGTAGCCTTGAAATCGGCTGAGGAGTTAGTGTCCATTGAAGTGAAAATCGAAGTACCCGAGCTCTTCGGCTTTGTTGACTGACTGATAAAGCCCGTGCCCGAGGGAGCCGATACAGGCTGAGAGGCAACCGGAGCGGCTGCTGTCTGAGTTGCGGGAGCCCCCATCTTCTGAGCGTCGTTTTCTTCCGGTGAACCAAAACCGGTTGCAATAACAGTGATGAGCATTTCGTCGCCCATGTCCTCGTCGAATACCGAACCGAAGATGATGTTTGCGTCTGGGTGAGTTGCCTGAGTGATGAGGTCGCCTGCCTGCTCAATCATGTCAAGAGACATATCAGAGGAGCAGGTAACGTTGATAATTACGCCGCTTGCGCCGTCAATCGCCGTTTCAAGCAGCGGACTGGTAATTGCTTCTTTGGTCGCTTCGGCGGCGCAGTCTGCACCCCTGCCGCGGCCGATACCCATATGAGCACGTCCTGCGTCCTTCATAACGGACTTGATATCCGAGAAGTCGAGGTTGATATATCCGGGAACCTTGATGGTGTCCGAAATGCTCTTGACGCCCTGCCAAAGCACCTCGTTGGCTTTTCCGAAAGCGTCCTTCATGCTGAGCGACTTGTCGCCGAGGAGCTTGAGTCTTTCATTCGGGATAACGATGAGGCTGTCAACATGCTTTTGGAGCTCGCGGATGCCGTCCTCCGCCTGCTGCATACGTCTTCTGCCCTCAAATTTGAACGGCTTTGTAACGATACCGACAGTGAGAGCGCCAAGCTCTCTTGCAACCTCTGCAACAACGGGAGCAGCGCCTGTTCCCGTTCCGCCGCCCATACCTGCGGTGATGAAAACCATGTCGGTTGAACGCAGAGCGTCCGCAATGACATCGCGGCTTTCTTCGGCAGCCTTTCTGCCAACGGCGGGATCTCCGCCTGCACCCATGCAGCCGGTAACTTTTTCGCCGATCTGAATCTTATGCGTTGCTTTTGAATCCTCAAGAATCTGGCGGTCGGTATTAATTGTCAGAAATTCAACGCCGAACACACCGGCGTCAACCATGCTGTTGACGGCATTGCCGCCGCCTCCGCCGACGCCTACCACCTTGATCTGGTTATAAGCAATATTTTCGTTGTCCATAATGAAGCCCATTATACTTCCTCCTGTCTGAAGTTTATGCGATAAAATTAAAGTTAAGTCAAAATCAGGCATATGCACACAAACATGCATTCTGCCGAATGAAAAGATCCCAGTTTCACTGTTTCAAGGTATTATAGCATGCTTTTTCAAAAAAGACAACAACCAAATTGCACATCTTTTATAAAAAATGTTTCCGTTTTTAGGTCAACACCGCACAATCAAAGCAAAGGAATCCGCGGTCTTTTGTCATAATCACTGCGGATTCATACTGCCCTCGGCAAAGGCTGCCATTCCCTTAAAACGAACGTCAACATAGCCCGTGCCGTTTTTTGACGCACTTTCGCGCAGCGTTGAAATAGCGAGCGCAATCCTATTTTCAAGGTCGTCCGTTCCGCCGATGAAAATATTGTAGCCCGAATCGTAAACGGCAACGATTCCCGACGTGTCGGTCAGGTCAATAACACTTACCTTTTTTTCTGAGTTGCTTTCAAGAGCCGCAACAATACGCTTTGCAATTTCAAAGCGCTGCTTGTCCTCCTTGCAGGGTACATACTGCGTACCCGGCTTTGCTTCCTGCCCCTCAAATCCGTCAAGGCGGTATGAGCCGCTTTTGACCTTTTTCTTTTTGAGCGACAGAATCTTGTCGTTTTCATCAAGGCAGATATATGCGCCGCTCTTTGTTTTAATGAGATACTTGTCCTTGGTGGCAGTCACGGTCAGCAGCAGCTTGTCCGGAAAGGTTCTTTTGACCTCAACAGAGCCGATGTAAGGCAGAGCGCCGCACACAGCCTCTCCGATTCTTTTTTTGTTGACCGTAAAAATGTTGTCGCCGGTTATAACGCCGCAGGAATTTATGATCTCCTGCTCTGAGTAGCTGCTTTTTCCCGCAACCGTTATTTGCTCAATAGGCGAACCGACGGCAAAGCAATAAATCAGAACCGCCACCGTTGCGGCAAAAATCGTTACACCCGTTACAACAAGGGCATAAAAGCGCTTGCTGCGGCGCTTTTTCTTTGCGCGCTTTTTTGTGATTTCCTCCCCGGCTTTTCCGGCGGAGCGTTGTTTGTTATATTCACGGCTGGATTTTTCATAGCGCTTTCTGTCGCTTTCAAGCCGCCTTTGCTCCCTTTGAGCCTCGTGCTGTTTTGCCGCCTTGCTCTGCTGCGGCGCCGGTCTGCGCTGCGCGTTCTGCGGCGGTTTGCGGCGCTCGGGCGCAGACGTACGCTCGGCGCTCCTCGTTTTGGGGGCGGCTTTCTTTTCCGGCGGACGTTTTTTTGCCGCCTGAGATTTTTTCTGCGGAGCGGCAGGCTTTTTCTTTTGCTTAGTCTGAAGTGATTTTTTCGTCCCGGTCTGTTTTTTCTGTCCGGAGCTTTTTTGCCCTGCGCCCTCCCTGTCGCTCAAACGCGACGGCGGAGAAGACGCAGGAGATTTTCCTGCGCTTATCGGCGTCCACATATCCGAGGTAATGTCCTTCGGCTTGTTGACCTGATCGGTCGAAAGGTTTGACCAGTCAAATGTGCCGAACGGGCGGTTGCTATTGCTGTTGTTATCCACTTTCGGCACTCCTTTCGATGCTCGCGCCGAGCGATTTGAGACAATCTTCTATTTTTTCATATCCCCTGTCAATATGCCCAACGCCGCTTATCACCGTCTCGCCCTGCGCTTTGAGCGCGGCAACAACCAGTGCGCTGCCCGCACGCAAATCAACGGCAAGAACGTGGGCGCCGTGGAGCGAGGGAACGCCGTTGACAATGGCTACCCTGCCCTCGACCTTGATGTCCGCACCCATGCGCACAAGTTCGCCGACATGATTGAACCTGTTTTCAAATATATTTTCAACTATGACCGATGTTCCGCCGGCGGTGCAGAGCATAGCCGTAACAGGCGCCTGCGCGTCCGTTGGAAAACCGGGATAAGGCATTGTTCTGATATCACGGACGGCATGCAGCCTCCCGTCTGAAATGAGCCTTATGGAGCTTTTTTCGTCTTCAATAATGCAGCCGGCATTTTCAAAAACACCGAGAACCGAAAGAAAGTGCGAAGTGTCAACGTTTTTAAAAAGTACATCTCCGCCGCAGGCTGCAACGGCAGACATATATGTAAGCGCAACTATTCTGTCCGGAATTATTGTGTGTTCCGTTCCGTGAGCCTTTTTTACGCCGTCAATAACAACGGTTCCGTGCGAGCCGACGTGTACCCGACAGCCGCACTTGTTGAGAAAACGGGCAAGGTCCTCAATTTCCGGTTCGCGCGCAGCATTAAGAACGGTTGTTCTGCCCTTTGCAAAAACAGAGGCAAGAATAATATTCTCCGTGGCACCTACGCTCGGGAAAGAGAGACTGACGGTTGTGCCCGCAAGACCGTTTTTCGCCTCGCAAAAAAGTGCTCCCTCGCGCTGTTCGATTGAAAGACCGAGGGCGCGCAGCGAAGAAAGGTGCAAATCTATCGGGCGCAGTCCTATTTCGCAGCCGCCGGGAGAAAAGACCTTTGCACGCGACAGGCGCGAAACGAGCGAGCCCAGAAAAACAATTGAAGAACGCATCTCACGCATCAGTTGTTCGGGGATATTATAGCATGAAACGCCCCGCGAATCAACAGTCAGCGTATGTCCTTCCCTTTTCACAACACAGCCGAGGTGTTCAAGGATAGCAACAGCTGCGTCAACATCCGAAAGAAAAGGACAGTTATGAAGCACGCTCACGCCGTCAACAAGAACGCAGGCTGCAAGAATGGGCAGCGAGCTGTTTTTTGAGCCTTGAACGTCAAGCGCTCCCTCCAGCCGGGCGGTACCGTTTATAATAATTTCACTCACAAGTATCACACCTTTTCGGGCATATTCGAGCGAAGCGGAGCCGACGGCAAAACGAAAATATACGTCCGAGCCACGGCTGTCTTCAGCCTATCCTATGCCAAAAATGCAATTACTGTGCAAGAGAAACGATTATATCCGCAATTTTTTCCTTTGCGTCACAGATTGCAAGACTCTTTGCATTCCTTGCAGTATCAGAAAGCTTTTTCGGGTCGTTTGCAAGAGAATCAAAAGCGCTTTGGAGAGTCTGCTCCGTCAAATTCTTTTCTTCAATGAGGAGAGCGGCATTTTTTTCAACCAGCGCCATGGCGTTGTGGTACTGATGATTTTCCGCAACGTTCGGAGACGGAATCAAAATCGAGGCTTTTCCGAGCGCTTCGATTTCCGAAAGGGAGCTTGCACCTGCGCGGCAGATCACAATGTCCGCAGCGCTCATGCAGCGTGCCATATCGTTTATGTATTCGCGTATTTCGATATTATCTTCCTTGTCCGGGTCAACGCCGTTTTCGCGCAGCTTATCCGGCACCCAAAGACCGAACTGACCCGTTGCGTGGAGAAAGTAAAGATTTTTGTTGCCGTAATTTGCGGCAATGAGAGAAACCATAGCCTTGTTTATCGCCTCTGCGCCGAGCGAACCGCCCATTGAGAGCACAAGAGTCTGACCGTCCTTTATGCCAAGCTCTGCGCGGCTGAGAGCACGGTCGGCTATGAGCAGCTCTCCTCTGACCGGCAGACCGGTCACAATCGGCTTGTTTTTGCATTCAAGATAGTCCGCCGCTTTTTCAACCGCGAGCATGACCTTGTCTGCATGCTTTGCGAGAGCCTTGTTTGTAATACCCGGATATGCGTTCTGTTCGTGAATAGCCGTTGGAACAGACAGCTTCTGCGCCTCTCTGAGCACCGGGCCGCTGACATAACCGCCAAAGCCCACAACAACGTCCGGCTCAAAGTCTGTTATAATCTTTTTCGCCTGCTTTGAGGAGCTGAGGAGATGAGAGAGCGTTTTAATGTTGCGCTTGATGTTTTCAAGCGAGGGCTTGCGATAAAAGCCGGAAATTTCAATCGTTTTGAAGTCAAAGCCGGCAGCAGGAACAAGACGCGCTTCCATTTTGTCCTTTGTGCCGATAAAAAGGATTTCTGCGTCCGGATATCTTTCGCGTATTTCGCCTGCGGCTGCAAGCGCGGGATTGATATGACCGCCGGTTCCGCCGGCAGCAAAGATAATTTTCATAACAAAGCTTTCGGGGACTGCGTCAGCCCCCTTCCTTTCTTGGTAATAATTTCAATTAAACGGTTAAATCCCATGGGCGGCACGGGTTCTGCCCGTACGAATTTAGATGTTAGACATTAGATTTTAGACGTTAGACACCTTGTCTGCCCCTCCGCCGTTAAAAATATCTATTATCTATTATCTATTATCCATTATCTATTATCTAAAAAAATCGTTATGGTTTTCCGGGCGGCTCGTGAGGCGCCCTACAAATATTAACGTCGTGGAATCATTTTGTAGGGGCGATTCACGAATCGCCCGTGGAGCCCAACGGTTTTAACCTCGTGAAAAATCAATCGCAGCGTTCCCGCCACGGTATCTAACGTCTAAAATCTAACGTCTAACATCTAAATTCGTACGGGCGATTAACGAATCGCCCGTGATTTCGTAAACCTACTTCTTCTCAGCTCTGCACGTTCTTGAAACAGAGAGAACAACGCCCATTTCGCACATCAGTATTATCAGCGCCGTTCCGCCGTAGCTGAAAAACGGCAGCGAAATGCCTGTGTTGGGAACAGTATCCGTAACAACCGCAATGTTGAGCAGAACCTGAAGACCTATCTGCATCATTATTCCTATAACAAGCAGCGAACCGAAAAGATCCTTTGCCTTTGTTGCAATCATAAAACCACGGCAGACGAGGGCGGCAAAAAGCAGAACAACAACAGTTGCGCCAACAAAGCCGAGTTCTTCGCAAACCACGGCAAAGATAAAATCGTTCTGTGGTTCGGGAATATAAAGCTGTTTTTGCTTTGAATTGCCGAAGCCCACACCGAACGGTCCGCCGGAACCGATTGCAAGCAGTCCCTGTTCGGTCTGCCAGCGCGTTGTGTTGCCGTAGTCCGACTTGGTTTTCCATGTGATTATGCGGTCATAGCCAAAACCGCCGAGTACCTTTGTAATATCGGGCTTTATATATACCACGGCAATCGCAACTGCGGCAAATATGCCGAGAAGCACAAACCACTTTTTGTCAACGCCAGAAAGCCACATCATTGAAACGCCCATGCAGAAAAGCAGAATGGTGCAGGAAAGATGGCTTTCAAGAGCAACAAGACCGCAGAAAATGACAACAACGCCGGCGAGTGCAAACGTGCATTTCAGCTTGGTATCAAAAAATGAAAGCACAACCTTTTCCGGCGCGGTGAGCTTGCCTATTGCAGGCATAACACGCTTTCCGCCCTCGGCGTGCAGCGGCTTATAAAATATGCAAATGAGATACGCCATGACGAGTATCAGAGCGAATTTTGCAATCTCCGACGGCTGAAACTGACCGATAGGTCCGAGCCTTATCCAGCGTTTGATATCATTTCCGGCATTGACAAGCAGCGTGACCACAAGCAGCGAAACCGTGCCGAAAAAGGCAAACGTTGTGAGAAAACCGTTGAGTATTCTGTAATCTATCTTGCTGATGACAGCCATTGCAACAAAACCGATTATACCGTATTTCAGCTGGTCAACAAAATATACGTTCGGGCTCTTGGCATACGCGCTCGCATATGCATAGCTCGCGGAATACATCATGGTGATTCCGAAAGCAAATAGGATCATAATAAGGCAGCAAAAAACAACGTCAATGCCGCCGGTATGAAAAGCGCTCTTTATGCCCTCAAGCTTTGAGGGGGCTTTTGACCGCTTTGGCATTTTGCGTACTTTTTCCGACATGTTTTTTCGCCCCTTTCCGGCAGTATCGCCGCCGCTTTTATTTCGTAACAGTGAAGCACATGAGAACAATACCGACAATTGCGCCGGCAACGCTGATTACGCTGAAAACGGCAACAATTTTTTTCTCATTCCAGCCGCTCATTTCAAAATGATGGTGAATGGGAGACATCTTGAAGATTTTTTTATGGCGCAGCTTTATTGAGGCTATCTGAAGTATGTCGCTCATTGCTTCAATAACATATACAATGCCGACGGGAATCAGAATGAGCGGACAGTTGACCGCATATGCCAAAGCAGCAACAATGCCCCCGAGGAACATTGAGCCGGTGTCGCCCATCATGACCTTTGCCGGGTAATGGTTCCAGATGAGATATCCGGCGCAGGCACCGGCAAGGCACGCGCCGAGAATCGACGCCGACGTGTTTGAAACGAGGTATGCAATAACGGCAAACGCAACTCCGACCGGAACCGTTACACTGCCGCACAGTCCGTCAACGCCGTCCGTGAAGTTGACCGCGTTGGCGGTTCCGTAGATTACACAGGCGCCGAACGCATAAAAGAAGATTATTCCCGGAACGCTGTCAAGGCTGATTTTTCCTATGAGCGGAATGAACATTGAAGTGTTTTCAGACATCACCATGGTTGTGAGATATCCGGCAATAATCAGCACCTGAGGAATTGTTTTTTGAATTTCGGTCAAACCTAGGTTGCGCTTTTGCTTCACCTTTATAAAGTCGTCTGTGAAACCGACGAGCGCAAGCCCCAAAGCGAGCAGAAGTCCCCCATAAAGCTTTATTCTCTCCTGTCCGGCAATCACATCGTTATCTGAAAAGAGTGAAAAACCGGTCAGCTTTCCGGTCAGAATGACCGCGAAAACAGCAACGGCTATGCCGATAATGAACATCAGACCGCCCATTGTCGGCGTGCCCTGTTTTTTTGCGTGCCAGCGCGGACCGATATCGGTCAGAATGTTCTGACCGAATTTCAGCTTGTGCAGCAGCGGAATCAGAACAAAGCCGAGTACGGCTGTAACAATGAAAGAAATTCCTACGGCAATAAGCACCGATGTTGTGTTATTCATATTTATAACATCCCCCAAAATATTACTCGTTACTCAAAGATTAGATGTTAGATTTTAGATTTTAGACGTTGGACGGCATGGCTGTCACTCCGCGTTTAAATATCTATTATCTATTATCCATTATCTATTATCTATTATCTAAAAAAGCGTTATGGTTTTCCGGGCGGCTCGTGAGCCGTCCCTACGGATTTAGATGCTAGATGCTAGATGTTAGACACCTTAGCGGTAACGCCGCCGTTTAAATATCTATTATCTATTATCTATTATCCATTATCTATTATCTAAAAAAGCGTTAATTTTCCGGGCGGAACACGATCCGCCCCTACGATTTACACTCATTGTAGGGGCGATTCACGAATCGCCCGTGGAGCGCAGCGGCTTTAACCTCGTAAAAAATCAGTCCAGCGTTCCCACCACGCCATCTAACATCTAAAATCCAATGTCTAAAATCTATCTTCGTACGGGCGGGATCTGTGCCCGCCCATAGCGTTTTTGCTTTTTTCTGCGTTTTCCGGGCGGCTCGTGAGCCGCCCCTACGATTTACACTCATTGTAGGGGCGATTCACGAATCGCCCATGGAGCGAAAATTCCAAGGAACATAAACGTTGCTGAAAACGGTTAAATCCCATGGGCAGGCACAGGTCCTGCCCCTACGAATTTAACGCCGTGGAATCATTTTGTAGGGGCGGATTGTGTTCCGCCCGTGGAGCTCAACGGCTTTAAACTCGTAAAAAATCACCCGCAACGAACCCGCCACGCCATCTAACGTCTAAAATCCAATGTCTAACGTCTAACCTACGACTTCGTGCGTGCAAAATTTGCGTCCGTCAATGAACCCAACGTTTTTAGATAATAGATAATAGATAATGGATAATAGATAATAGATATTTTAAACACAGTGTTCAATCAGCGTTTACTCAAAACGGAGCGGACAATTTCTCTCTCGTCAAAGCTTTTCTTTTCGTCTCCGATCTGCTGAAAGACCTCGTGTCCTTTTCCCGCAAGGAGGACCGTATCACCCGTTTTGGCTTTTTTGAGCGCAAGGGCAATTGCCTTGGCTCTGTCCTCACAAACAAAGACCGAAGCCTTTCCCCTTGATACGCCGGAAAGAATTTCATCAATGATATCAGTCGGATTTTCACTGCGCGGATTGTCATTCGTAACAAAAACGATGTCTGCGTTTTCCGTGGCTATTTTTCCCATCTGCGGACGCTTTTCGCGTTCTCTGTCGCCGCCGCAGCCAAAAAGAACAATGAGCCTTCCGCGGCAAAAACGGCGCAACGACAAAAGGGCGCGTCTCAAAGAATCCGGTGTGTGAGCGTAGTCTATTATAACCCTATAAGGTGTATCCGTGTCAAGTATTTCCATTCTTCCTTTTTCAGGAAAGTAGTTTTTGAGCGCCGCTGCACAGTCTTCAACGCCGATTCCGAGCGAATACGCCGCCAAAACTGCGGCAAGCGAATTTTGAACGTTGAAATCACCGCACAGATTGAGCTTTATTCTCTGAATCAAGCTGTCTGAAACCAAAACATAGCTAAGCTCGGTTTCCCTTTCGCGGATATCCTTTGCGGTGAAGTCCGCGTCATTGCTCAAAGTGGAATAGCTCAGAGTTTTTCCGCCGCACACCGCCGAGAACTCGGCAAACACAGGGTCGTCAAAGTTCAGCACGGCGTTTTTGCAGTTAAGAAAAAGCTCTTTTTTTGCGTTTTTATAGTTTTCAAAGGTTTTATGATAGTCAAGGTGATCCTCGGAAAGATTCGTAAAAACCGCCGTTTCAAACTCAAAGCCGTAAAGCCGCTTTTGAACAAGTCCTTGAGAAGAAGCCTCAATCACACAGAACTCGCCGTCGCTTTTTTCAAGGAGCGAGAGCATACGAGAAATTTCAAAGCAGTCCGGAGTTGTCATTTCGGCTTTTTCCTCGCCGTCAATGCAGTTGCGAACGGTTGAGATGAGGCCTGTTTTTCTTCCGCAAAGCTCAAGAATAAAGCTCAGCATCGACGCAGTTGTTGTCTTTCCGTTTGTTCCGGTCACGCCTATCAGACGCAGCCGCTTATCCGGAAAGCCAAAAAATGCGCGGCAAAGGATGCTGTAAGCCTCTCTTGAATCAAAAACTTTCACCGTTTCCTGTGCCCCGGATTGCGAAACAACGCAGACCGCGCCGTTTTGCTCCGCTTCCGGAATGAATCTCTCTGCGCCGCTGTGGCAGACAAAGAGCGAACCCGGGCGGCATTTTCTTGAATCATCGGTTATAAAGCTTATTTCAACGTCCCTGTTTTCGCCGGTCAGTCCGGCATCTTCAAACAATGCTGAAAGCTTCATACTTTTCCTCCGTGACGTCAGTCGTCCATATTTGCCGTTGCCTGGAAATAGACCGTCACTGAAGAGCCTGCTTCAACTTCCGTGCCCGTTTCCACGCTTTGTTTATATACTTTTGCACCCACAGACTGAGACGGTCCGGAAAAGACGATGTTCAGTCCGCTTGCAATTGCGGTTCGGTTAGCCTCAGAGGCAGACATGCCTGTGAATGACGGAACCTTGACGACCTGCGTTTTGGAGTTATCCTCTGTATAAAGAACTATCACACCGCCTTCGGGAATCGACTGACCCGCGGCGGGTACCTGTGAAACAACTGTTTTTCCGCTGCCGACAATCTTGACCGAGAAGCCCTCGTTTGAGGCTGCGAGCTTTGCTGCGGATACTTCCTGCTTGCAAAGGTCAGGCGTTTTGCTGCTGATGCTTGCAAGCTCGTCTTTGGTATACTGCGGCTCAACGTTCAGATATTTGAGCGTTGACTCAAGAACCTCCTTGGCAATCGGAGCGGCAAGAACACCGCCGCCGCGGTATATTCCGGGAGGCTCATCAACGCCGACAAGAACGGCGACCTTTGGGTCGTTAGCCGGAGCAAAGCAAAGGAAAGAGGCAATGTAGTCGTCCGGATCCTTTGTGTCGAGCTTTTCGCTCGTTGCGGTCTTTCCGGCAACGCGGTAGCCCTCAATATAAGCGTTCTTTCCCGTACCGCCCTCAACAACCGCCTCCATCATCTCTCTGACGGTTGCAGCCGTGGATTCGGAAATGACCTGGCGTTTGACGGTGGGCTCGTTTTTTGAGATTATGTTGCCCTGTGTGTCAACAATGCTGTCAACAACATATGGCTTCATCAGCTTTCCGCCGTTGGCAATGGCGCAGGCTGCGGTGATCATCTGAATCGGGCTGACTCTGAACGACTGACCGTATGATGTACTTGCAAGCTCAACAACACCCATTTTGTCAAGTTTGTGATAAACGGGATAAGATTCGCCCGTGAGGTCTATTCCCGTCCTTTCCGTAAAGCCGAAGGCTTCAAAATACTTGTAGTAGGTCTGAACTCCGAGTATCTGACCGATATTGATGAAAAACGGGTTGCAGGAGTTCATAAGACCCTGCGTGAGCGTTTGAAAGCCGTGTCCGGCAGTGTTTGCGCAGTGAATAATGGTGTCATTTGCAACCTTGTAATATCCGCCGCAGGTGTATGTTGTGTTCTTGTTGACGGCACCCTCTTCAAGTGCGGCAGCAAGGGTAAAAATTTTGAATGTTGAGCCGGGCTCATAGTTGTTTGTAACGCAATAGCTGTTCCACTGGCTGAAAAGCGCCTCTGTGAGCTTTGAGGAATATTCATCGGTACCCTCATACTTTTTGAGCGCCTTTTTTGCCGATTTTGAGACCAGCGTTCTCGGGTCGTTGAGGTCAAAGTCCGGCTTGTTGCTCATGGCGAGAACCTTGCCTGTGTCAACGTCCATAACTATGCCGTAAACGCCCTTTGCCTTTGTGTTTTCAAGCGCATGATTGAGCGCGTTTTCAAGGTAATACTGAATATTTGAGTCAATGGTGAGGGCAACGCCGTAGCCCTGCTCGGCGTCAAAAACGGTCTCATAGCTTGAATCGAGCGCCTGACCGATCGAGTTTTTGGCAGTAACCTGACGTCCGTTGCGTCCGCTTAGCTGATCGTTATAGTAGACCTCAACGCCGGAAATTCCTCTTCCGTCCGCGTCCGTCACACCGATTATCGTTGAAGCAAAGTTGTTTTCCGGATACAGGCGCAGCGTGTCGTTCTCATATGAAAAGAACGCCTTTGCCTTGACCGTTTTTTCCTTTTTGTTGTCATAGTATCCGTAAACATAAGCCTCGTTCAGCAGCTCGTCAAGCGCAAGGCGGCGGTTTGCGTCAACCTTTTTTGCAATACGTACATAGCTTTTTTCGCTGTCGAGCAGAGAGCTTTTTACGTCTTTCTTTTTGAGCGACAGGATTTTCGCAATTTTCTTTGAAAGGTAACTAACATAGTCTTTCCACATGCGTTCGCCGTCGCTTTCCGACCTGAAATACTTTTTGATCTCAAGCGGATCTGCGCAAAAGATCCATGCCGAAGAGCTTGTAACAAGCGGCGTCATATTGCAGTCATATATCGTTCCGCGAACAGCCTTCAGCTCGGTGTCATAGAGTTGATTGCGCTCTGCCTTTGAGCGATATTCGTCTCCGTGGACGACCATTATCCAGCCCACACGACCGAGACTCAAAAAAATGAGAACGGCAAGAACAAAAGCGGTTATGCTCCTTGCCCTTTTTTTGAACGAAAGGTCATTCCTTTTTCTTATCTTATCTTTTTTGAATAATTTGCCCAAAGAGGCCATTTTGGTTCCTCCTTTTCGATAAAGCCCTAAATGCCAAACTTGGCGGACGTCATTTTTCCCGTTGGATAATGCGTCCGCCGATTTTGGAAGAAAAAGCCGGATGGAAAAACAGCTTTTTCTCAAGTCCTTTTAAAAAGTCCTTTAATATATATTCATCAGAAATTGAAAATATCAGAGAAAGATGGGTGGGTAGCAGATATTTTGTACGTAGGTATTTCCCCTAAAATATCTATTATCTATTATCCATTATCTATTATCTAAATAGCCGTAGGCTTGTGGGCGGAACATAATCTGCCCCTACGAATTTAGATTTTAGATGTTAGATGTTAGACGTTAGACATCTTGGCGGTGACGCCGCGTCTTATTATCTATTATCTATTATCCATTATCTATTATCTAAATAGCCGCAGGCTTGCGGGCGGAACATAATCCGCCCCTACGAATTTAGATTTTAGATGTTAGACGTTAGACGTTGGACAATTCAACAAACGCGTTTGCGGTTGTTTTTTCTGCGGTTGAAATCGTTAGGTTCATGGGCGGCTCGTGAGCCGCCCCTACGAGCTAACATTTACCGGAAATTTTGTAGGGGCGATTCACGAATCGCCCGTGGAGCGTAACGGTTTTAACCTCGTGAAAAATCACCCGCAACGTTCCCGCCACGATGTCTAAGATCCAAAATCCAACATCTTACGTCTAACCTCTGACTTCGTGCGTGCAAAATTCGCGTTCGTCGATAAACTCAACGTTTTTAGATAATAGATAATAGATATTTTAAATCACGCCGTCTAACGTCCAAAATCAGTTCTTTTGCGAAACGATGACCTTGTTTTCCTTTCCGGTGTCAAGGTAAACCTCGTTTGAAGAAGCAACCTTAACAAGACCGAGCTTTTCAACCGCTATTTTGTCAATGTTGTTCGCGCTGACGAGCTTTGAAAGCTTGTCCCGGAGCACAACGGTCTCTTCCTTATACATTGCAAGCTCTTTTTGCGTGTTCTGCAGCTCGATGCGGCTGACATTGCACTCAACAAGGCTGTTGCAGAATGTTCCCACAAGGGCAATTACAAAAGCCATCCAAGCAAAAGCCTTTGCAACGGCAACGTAGCTTGCGCGTTCGCGCTCTCTTGCGCTCGGACGGCGCTTTTTGAGGCGGCGAAGCTCCGGACCGGTTTTCTCCTGCGGCTTTTCCTGCGGTCTGCGGTTCGGTTCAAGATTCGGCGCTGCGTTGGAGCCTATAGGTTCAAAAAGATAATCATAGTCATAAGCAAACTGAGCGGACATATTGTTCTCCTCTTTATCTGTATTCGGCACAAAGCTGCCGTCACTGCCGCCGAAAGCTGCGGCAACCGCTGTAGTAAACGCCGACCGGATAAACACCGCAATGACCCGGCATATTCGACAAAAGCTGTTTTGCCGATTTTCGCCGTGAACCGACCGTTTACTTTATTTTTTCAATGCATCTGAGTCTCGCGCTCCTTGAACGCGGGTTGTTTTCTATTTCCTCCTGCGACGGCAAGACCGACTTAAAAACGAGCTTTCCGCGCGGAGTCTTTCCGCATACACAAACCGGAAAATCCGGCGGGCAGGTGCAGCCCGTGCAATATGAAGCAAACTTTTTTTTGACTATTCTGTCTTCAAGCGAGTGAAAAGTGATTATTGAAAGTCTGCCGCCGACCTTAAGCAGGTCAAACATATCGTCGAGCGAATTTTCGAGCTTTGTCAGCTCGCCGTTGACTTCTATTCTGAGAGCTTGAAAGGTTCTGCGCGCCGGGTGCCCTGGATTTCTCCTCGCGGCGGCAGGCATTGCGCTTTTGATTATTTCCGCAAGCTCAAGAGTGGTTTCAATTGGCTTTTTTTGCCTTTCTCTGATTATCGCTCTTGCAATTTGAGAGGCAAATTTTTCTTCTCCGTTGCGGCGAATGATCTTTTCAAGTTCTCTTTGTTCAAGAGTATTAACAAGGTCTGCGGCAGAAACTCCCTGCTTTGACATGCGCATATCAAGCGGCGCGTCATTATGAAAGGAAAAGCCCCTTTCCGCAGTATCGAGCTGATGGGAGCTGACGCCAAGGTCAGCCATAATTCCGTCAACCTCTTCAATCCCGCGTTCAAAAAGAACGCTTTTGATATTTTCAAAGTTAGTGTGAACGACCGTTACGTTTTTGTTGTTTTTAAAGCGTTCTTCCAGCGTTTCAATCGCTTCCGGATCCTGGTCAAGCGCAAAAAGCATTCCGCTTTCGAGGTGCTTTGCAACCTCGGCGCTGTGACCTCCGCCGCCGGCAGTGCAGTCAACGTAGGTACCGTCACGCTGAACGGCAAGCGAAGCCACCGTTTCATTCAGCAGAACGCTGACATGAGAAAATTCCATTTCAATCCTCCGCTCACTTTATGCCGTTGTTCTGAACCTGGATCATATAGCCGGCGCTCATGAATTCAAAGCGCTTGTCATTTTCTGCCATCTTGGCAGCAAACAGCTTGTCTGCCTGTTCGTCAAGAATTGCGGTGTAAGCCTTATAAATTTCGGTATCCCAAATTTCAAACTTATCGCCCATGCCGACAAAGATGCTTTCCTTTGTAATATGCGCCTTTTCAAGAATCTTCGCCGGAACGGTTATTCTTCCGTGAGCGTCGATACAAACAAGGTTCGAGCACATTCTTGACATTGCCAAAGCCATGTCGCGCGGAATTCCTCCGTTCACATATTCCTTAACTTCTGCTTCAACCGCAGACTCAAACTTATCTGTGAAAAAGCAGTCGATGTGAGAAAATTTTCCGGGCTTTGCCCTGACGACGAAAGCGTTCCCGATGAGTTCTTTGAACGAAGTCGGAACGACCAATCTGTTTTTTGAGTCGAGACTGTATTCATATGTTCCGACGAACGAACCCATCACGTCACTCCCTTTCGATTCAAAATCAGTTTCAAAATCCCACTGGAAACACACAAAATTGCCCTATTTCTCCACTTGATTCATTTTACTAATAATAGCTGCGTTTGTCAAGGGAAAAAGGCAAATAAACCGAAAAAGTTTTTTGCTCTTTCGGAATGTGACTTTACAGCGAGCACAACACGCAAAAAAATAAAAGCTATAATTCACGAGCGGTAAAAATCCACCGATGTAAATTATAGCTTTTCTTTATTTTTGAAGATGTATCCGCCGCAATCTACGCGTCAGCGGCAGTGAAAAAAGATTACTTCTTGATAATGAATCTATCGAAAATCGTCTTGAGCCATCTGAAGAATGACGTGAGGAAAGTGAGGAGCCTCAAAGCGGAGGAATTCGGATGATCTGCGTTTTTGTTTGCCTTCCAATAATAGGTATCGCAGTTTTCCTCAGTCATAGCATCCGTCTTATCCGTTTTGTAGCTGTAAACCGAAAACTGTGAACAGTCAAGGTCGTCAATCGTAAGCTGACGGTCGGCTGTTGCAACCGTATAAAGAACCTCGGATTCGATGTCGATCCAGTCGCCGTGTTCTGCACCCTTGATGAACCATGTCTGATCCGGGAACATACATGTTGAAGCGTCAACCTGCCTGTCGGGAGCAATGTACTTTCCTTTGCCCTCGCTTATCCTTGCGGCAACATATTCATCGGAAAAGGTAGAATAAATATCTGTTGTGGTTGCTCCGTATGAAGAACGCTCAACGGTTACAAACTGGTCTGCGATCCTGTTTCTCGATTCAGCCACCGGGTTGAGCTGAAGTCCGTATTTTGAAAAGATCGCAAGGTTCGCGTTGTCGTTCACCTCGTTCATAAGCTCGGGAATATGCTTTCTCACAAGCGCGTCATAGTTGTTGATTTTTTCAATGAGCTTTGCATAAGTGGCACGCTTTTCTCCGCCCTCGGGACCGAAAACGTATTCCATCGCAGTGTCAAAATCGTCTTCCTTGACAATGCTCCAGAATGACGGCCATGTGCAGAAAGTTGAAAGAGCGAGTGCGCTTGTCACACCTTTGACAACAACATAATATATCGTTTCCTTGGTAACGCCGGAAACGGTGCCGAGTATACCTGCCCTTTCAACCAGCTCAACAGTTTCAAAAATGAGACTGTCAACATCCATCAAACCAACAGCCTTCATGTCCATGAGGAAGCGGCTGATTGCGTTTCCGTCAAGCACAAACTTTCCGCTGATAGGTTCACTGAGAATCTCCGCACCGTTTGCAACGGCGCCGTCAAGGCTCAGACCGTGTAGGTCGTCCGTTCCGTATTTTGCAACATAAGCCATCGCAATAACCGAACCGAGACAGCGGGCAATGATTGCAACCTTCGGTGCGCCCGTAACCTTTTTGATTGCCTGAATATACTCATTAAGCCTGTCGGCGGTTTCAAGCGGATCAAGTCTCCAGTCATAATAGAACTGGTAGTCATAAAAGTCGTAATAACCCTTGCCGTTTTTTGAGTCGCGGGTCACGTTATACGCCATCGTATTCTTTCTTCTCTGTGAAAGTCCGGAGCCGTTTGAAGCTTCGCCGTTTTCATCAAGAAGACTGTCTGCAAAAACCTCGGCAATCTCTTTTTGAAGATTTTCATAGTAACGGTCATAGTCTCCGGTAAGAAGTCCGTCAATGAGGAACGGAAGCAGAACGTTGGCAACGGATTTATATATCTCCTTGCTGCCCTCGTCATCGTCGCCCTTTTTCGAAATATTGCCGAAAGCCTCAGACCATTTTGGAAGATCTTTTCCGTCCTTGTCAACGAGAGTATCTCCGTCGCCGCCGATTACAACAACGGGAACCTTACTGCCTGTCATCGTGGGTGTTACCGCAAAAGCGGGAACAAAAACAGACATCAAAAGCAGCATTGAAAGAACGACCGATAAAATCCTCTTTGTTTTCTTTTTCATTTCTGATTTTCTCCTTTCGCGGGTGAACATATGAGATTTTTCAACCCGCCAATTTTTTTATCAAGCTCATAATAACATATCCGCAGAAAAAATTCAAGGAAAATTCACAAATTAATGATTTTACAAAACAATCAGCCTTTCGCGTCATACCACGTTTTGCCGGTGTGAACCTCGGCAAGGAGCTTTACGCGCAGAGAACAGGCGTTTTCCATTTCCTCTTTGAGGAGCGCGGCAATCTTTTTCTTTTCGCTTTCATCGCATTCAACTATCAGTTCGTCATGAACCTGCATAATGAGCTTTGCGCCGTGCGATTCCCTTTTAAGCCGGTCATAAACCTTGACCATCGCGATTTTTATTATATCCGCCGCAGTGCCCTGAACGGGCATGTTGCGCGCCACCCTTTCGCCGAACGCTTGGAGCATTTTGTTTGCGGCAGTAAGTTCCGGAAGATAGCGGCGGCGATGAAAATAAGTCTCGGCAAATCCGTCCTCCCTCGCCTTTTGAACAACGTCTTTCATATATCGGTCGATCCCGCTGTAATGGTGAAGATATCCCTTGATGTATGAATCTGCCTCTTTTCTCGTTACGCCGATATCCTTTGCGAGCGAGAATGCGCCTATTCCGTATACGATTCCGAAATTGACCGCCTTTGCACGCGAGCGCATGAGCGGCGTCACCATCTGAAGCGGCATATTGAACACCTGAGAGGCAGTGATGGCGTGGATATCGTCGCCGTTTTCAAAAGCAGAGAGCATTGTTTCATCGCCGGCGATCGCCGCAAGAACACGCAGCTCAATTTGAGAGTAGTCGGCGTCAACAAGAACTCTGCCCTCCCCTGCCGTGAAAAAGCGGCGCAGCTCTCTGCCCTCTTTTCGTCTCACCGGTATATTCTGAAGATTCGGCTCAAGCGAAGATATTCTGCCCGTCCTCGTTTCCGTCTGGTTGAGAGTCGAACGGATTCTGCCGTCCGGTTCTATCACCTTGAGCAAGCCGTCGCAATAGGTCGATTTAAGCTTTGCGAGCGTGCGGTATGTGAGTATATCTTTGACTACCGGGTAATCGTATGAAAGCTCCTCGAGCACCTCTGCACTCGTTGAGTAACCGCTCTTGGTCTTTTTCTTTGCCGGAATACCCATTTTTTCAAAGAGAGCTTCTCCGAGCTGCTTTGGCGAGTTGAGGTTGAACTCAAAACCAACGGCAGAAAAAATCTTTTCCGTTATCTCGCCGATTCTCGTTTGCAGCTCCTCACCGTACCGGGCAATCTCGTCTTTGTCAACAAGAAAGCCGGTGTTTTCCATTGAGGCAAGAACACGCGACAGCGGCTGTTCAATATTATAAAGCAAGTTTTCCTGTCCGTTTTCGCCGATTTCAAACGCACACTTTTCACAAACCGCTTTCATAACGGCGGCGGAACGTGCATAGCCAAGGGAGCTTTCCGGGCAATCAAGCGGCGGAACGGAAATACCGTAGGTATCTGCAAGACGCAAAGTGTCGTAGCTGCTCGCCGAGGGGTTGAGGATATATCCGGCGAGAGTACAGTCAAAGTCAAGATTTTTTACCTCAATTTTTTTCGACTGTGCAAAGCGATAAAGCTCCTTGCCAAAGCAGGTATACTTTTTTGTTTCGCTTTCAAGAAAAGCTTTTATAAAAGTTTCAAAATCAAAGCAGTTTGACTGAACAAAGCGAATCTCATCGCCTATTGCAAAGTAAAACGCAATCAGATTTCTACCCTCATATTCGCAGGTAAAATATGCGCTTCCCTCATTTTTCAGTTCGCCCAAAAGGCCGCAGAGGTCACGCTCCTCTTCGAAAAAAATGCTCTGTTTTTTATCCTCTTCCGTCACAGCGGCAGCCGAATCCCCGCGCGTCAGACCGAGCTTTTCAATCATTGAAAACATTTCGAGCGAAACGAGCAGACTTATCGCCTCTTTTTGGTTCGGCGCCTTGCGCAGATAGTGCGTCATATCCGTATCTATAGGAGCGTCAAGGCAAATTGTTCCGAGCGTTTTTGAAAGGTATGCGCTGTCCTTTCCGGCTTCGAGCTTATCGCGAACACCTTTTTTTATGTCAAGCGCATCCAGCTCGGAATAGATTTTGTCAATTGAGCCAAAGCGGCGGATAAGATCGCCTGCCGTTTTCTGCCCTATTCCGGCAACACCGGGAATATTATCTGAGGCATCGCCCATAAGAGCTTTAATTTCAATCATGCCCTCAGGCTCAACGCCGTATTCCTCCATGAGCTTTGCCCTGTCGTAAACCGTGGTCTGCGGTTTGCCCATTTTTGTTGAAGCAAGAAGAACCCTTGTTGTGTCCGAAACAAGCTGCAAAGAATCGCGGTCGCCGGTTGCAACAAAACACTCTCCGTCCTTTGGAACGTGGGCGCTCAAGGTTCCGAGAATATCGTCCGCCTCAAAGCCCTCTTTTTCAACGAGCGTATAGCCGAGAGAAGTCAGCAGCTGTTTGAGCAGCGGCATCTGACTTGCAAGCTCCGGCGGCATACCCTTTCTGCCTGCTTTATATGCGTCATACATTTTATGGCGAAAGGTAGGCGCCTTGAGGTCAAATGCAACCGCAACGCTGTCAGGTTCACACTCCTCCTCAAGCTTCAGCAGTATATTCATAAAGCCATATATAGCGTTTGTAAACTGTCCGTTTTTGGTACTCAAAAGCTTTATCGCATAAAAAGCACGGTTGACAATGCTGTTTCCGTCAACAACAAGAAGTTTCATAGAAACACCTCACACAAATATTTGTCTGAAATAGTATATCACAAATTCCGTCAAAAGGATGAAAAATATTAAAATATATGATACAATATAAGTCTAATTATATGATATAATACAAATGTAATCGCAATAAGTTGAAAAAAGCCGAACCGCGTCGGGTCAGGCTCTTTCGTCTTATGCCTGTAAAAGGAACAATAAAATGAAAATTGGTAACATTGAAATCGATTCGCGCTCGGCAGGGCTTGCACCCATGGCAGGGGTTGCCGACATGGCTTTTCGCGAGCTTTGCTGCGAATACGGTGCAACCTATGCCGTCAGTGAAATGGTCAGCTCAAAGGGACTGACAATGTGCGACAGAAAAAGCAAAAAGCTGCTTGTACTCTCTGAAAAGGAACGCCCTGCGGCGGCTCAGATATTCGGCAGCGATCCGCAGATAATGGCTCAGTCAGCCAAAGAATGCCTCGCCTTTTCGCCTGACGTCATCGACATCAACATGGGTTGTCCCGCGCCGAAAATTGCAGGCAACGGCGGCGGCAGCGCACTTCTCAAAAATCCCGCTCTTGCCGAAAAAATCATACGTGCGGTCGTCGATGCGGTTGACATTCCCGTAACGGTGAAAATCCGCACGGGTTGGGACTTTGAAAGCATAAACGCCGTTGAAATGGCACAAAGAGCCGAAAACGCCGGGGCAAAGGCAATAACCGTCCACGGCAGAACAAGAATGCAGATGTATGCGCCGCCGGTTGACATCAAAACGATTGCCGAGGTCAAAAAGAGCGTTTCGATTCCCGTCATTGCAAACGGAGACGTCACAGACGGTCTTTCAGCGGCAAAAATGCTTGAAGAAACAAACTGCGATTATATTCTCGTCGGCAGAGGCACTTTGGGCAGACCGTGGGTATTCAGTCAGATAAGCGCATATCTTAAAAATGAGGTTATTCTGCCCGAGCCGCCCGTTTCGGAGCAGATGAGGGTGATGGTGAAGCACATCAAAAGAATCTGCGAATATAAAGGTGAAAAGGTCGGCATAAGAGAGGCGAGAAAACACGCCGCATGGTACATCAAAGGCATACGCGGCGCAGCAGCCTACAGGCGCGAGGTAGGTGCTCTTTCTTCAGTCGAAGAGCTTGAAAAACTCGCTTTTAAAATCGCGGCTGAAAACAGCTGACGTAAAGGCAGTAAAAACAGGCACAGAAAATTGCGAGCGTACGACCGGTGACGGACTGCCGCAGTGCGCACTGTAATTTTGAGCAATAAATATAGCAATATATAATACATATGAAAGGAATTTTTAACTATGGGTCTTATCAAAGCAGCAACCGGTTCTGTCGGCGGAGTCCTTGCCGACCAATGGAAAGAGTTTTTCTATTGCGAGTCCCTTGACAAAGACGTTCTCGCCGTCAAGGGAAAGAAAAGAATCAACGGACGCTCCTCAAACACAAGAGGCAGCGACAATATCATCACGAACGGCAGCGGAATTGCCGTTGCGGACGGTCAGTGCATGATGATCGTTGAGCAGGGCAAAATTGTTGAGTTTTGCGCCGAGCCCGGCGAATTCACCTATGACTCCTCGACCGAGCCGAGCATTTTTTCCGGTTCATTCGGAGAAAGCGTAAAGCAGACGTTCAGAACAATAGGCAAGCGTTTCACCTTTGGCGGAGACACGGCTAAAGATCAGCGCGTTTATTACTTCAACACAAAAGAGCTCATCGACAACAAGTTCGGAACCCAGAATCCGATCCCGTTCAAGGTTCGCGACGACGACATCAACCTCAATCTCACGATCGGTATCCGCTGCAACGGCGTATACTCATACAAAATAGTCGATCCCCTCCTCTTCTACACAAACCTCTGCGGCAATATGGCAGACGAATACAGAAGGAGCGAGCTTGACTCGACGCTCAAGAGCGAATTCCTCGGCGCACTCCAGCCGGCACTCGGAAAGCTCTCCGTCAAAAAGATGGATTACACTGAAATTCCGATGCATACCATGGAGCTTGCGGACGAGATGAACGAGGTGCTTTCTTCAAAATGGCGCGACCTTCGCGGTCTTGCAATCGTTTCTGTCGGAATCAACAGCGTTACCGCGTCAGAGGAAGAGGTCAAAAAGATTCAGCGCCTGCAGGAGGCTGCCGCAATGGGCAGCAGTCCGTTTGCAATGGCTGGACGTCTCGCAAACGCTCAGGCTCAGGCAATGGAGGACGCGGCGAACAACTCCGCCGGAGCAATGACCGGCTTTATGGGTATGGGCTTTGCTCAGCAGACGGGCGGAATGAACAACATCGGCAATCTTTACGGCATGGGCGTTGAACAGCAGGCACAGGCGGCGCAGCAAGCTGCTCCGGCTGCCGAAGAATGGAAATGCGCCTGCGGTGCGGCAGCAACGGGCAAGTTCTGCCAAAACTGTGGGGCAAAAAAGCCCGAGCCTCAGCCTCAAAACAGCTGGAAATGCTCCTGCGGTGCGGTGGCAACAGGCAAATTCTGCCCCGAGTGCGGCTCACCAAAGCCCGCCGAGAACAACGGCTGGACCTGCGCTTGCGGAAGTGTGAACAAAGGCAAGTTTTGCCAAAACTGCGGAGCAAAAAAGCCGGAGGGCACGCCTCTTTACCGCTGCGACAAATGCGGTTGGGAGCCGGAAGACCCGACGCATCCGCCGAAGTTCTGCCCCGAATGCGGCGATATTTTTGATGACAACGACAGAAAATAATTGAAACGGAGGTGCTCATTTTGAGCGTACTACAAGAGTACAAGTGTCCGTGCTGCGGCGGCGTCGTTGAGTTTGACATATCCGCAGGACAGATGAAATGCCCTTACTGCGACAGCGAATTCACGGTCGAATCGCTCAAAGCAAAGGACAATATACTGAATGAACAGCAAGCGGACAGCATGAATTGGGAAAGCACAGCCGGTCAGGAATGGCAGGAGGGCGAAACCGACGGTATGCACGTCTATACCTGCAAAAGCTGCGGCGGCGAAATTGTTACAGACGAAACCACCGCTGCAACCCACTGTCCATACTGCGGCAACCCCGTTGTTATGACCGGTCAGTTTTCCGGCGCACTCAAACCGGATTATGTCATTCCTTTCAAGCTGGACAAAAACGCGGCAAAAGAGGCGCTCAAAAAGCATATTTCATCAAAGCATTTTGTTCCGAAAGTTTTTAAGGACACCAACCATATTGATGAGATCAAGGGCGTTTATGTTCCCTTTTGGCTCTTTGATGCCGACGCCTGCGGAGACGTGAATTATAAAGCCACAAAGGTCCGCACCTGGAGCGACAGCGATTACAACTACACTGAAACCGAGTATTACGCCGTCAAACGCAGCGGCAACGTTGACTTTGCCAATGTTCCCGTTGACGGCTCGTCAAAAATGCCGGACGATCTCATGGAATCGATTGAGCCGTTCGATTTTTCCGGCGCGGTAGACTTTCAGACGGCATATCTTTCCGGTTTCCTCGCCGATAAATACGATGTTGACGACAAACAGAGCATTGACCGCGCCAACGAAAGAATCAAGCGCAGCACGGAGGACGCATTCAGAAAAACCGTTCAGGGCTACGCTTCCGTCACGGTTGACCAAAGCGCAGTTCAGCTTTCAAACGCAAGGGCAAAATATGCGCTTTATCCCGTTTGGATTTTGAACACAAGCTGCAACGGCAAAAACTATATTTTTGCAATGAACGGACAGACGGGAAAGCTCGTTGGCGACCTACCGGCTGACAAGGGCAAGGTTTGGCTCGCAAGGGCGCTGTTTTCGCTCGGCTACTCCGCCGCCGCAATGCTCGCCTTTTATTTTCTGTTTAATTAAAGGAGGGTGAGCAGAATGAAAAAAAGAATTTTTGCCCTTTTTGCGGCTATGATGATTTTGGTACTTTCGTTTTCATTTTTTGCCTATGCAAAAAAATCAACCAATCAAACCGCCATACCGGAAACACGTCAGCTTTCCCGTCTGAACGATGAAGCAGGTCTGCTCAACAAAACAGACCGAAAAAGCATTTTGGCTGCACTCAATGAAAAGAGCGAAGAAATGCAGTTTGATTTTGTCATCGCCTTTGTCAATTCCACCGACGGTCAGGACATAACAGCATTTGCTGACGACTACTTTGATTACAACGGCTTTGGCTACGGTGAAGACTCAAGCGGTATTGCCCTTGTTGTTTGCATGAGCAACAGAAAATATGCCGTTTCCGCCTGTGGCGAGGGCACCAAGTATTTCACAACAAGCAGGTGTGACGCTATTGTTGACGCATTCATTTCAGATTTGAAAAGCGGCGACTATACCACAGTCTGCAACACATTTCTTGAGGAATCTTCCGGTCTGCTTGAAAGAGGCAGAGACGGATTCTATGATGACACGGATGTGTCAAGCTCCACAAGAATCGAATCATTCCTTTTCAACTGGAAGACCAACATTCTTATCCCGATTGCCGTCGGCATAATTCTTGCCGTCATCACCGTGGCATTCATGACGTCAGGACTCAAATCCGTCAGAAAAAAAGAGAGCGCGGCTGACTACGAAATTCCGGGCTCTTTGAACATCACGCGCCAGGAAGACGCTTTTCTCTACAGAAACGTTACCAGGACTGCAATTCCAAAAGACAATGACAGCGGTGGCGGTTCTCACACAAGTTCTTCCGGCAGATCTCATACGGGAACAAGCGGTTCTTTCTGAGACTGATATAATCGAATAGCCCAAAGGCAGTGACGATTTTTATTTCGTCGCTGCCTGTTTGCTTTTCTGCCAAGTGCAAAGCCTCCGACACAAAAAAGCACCCTGCCGGAAAGCAGGGTGCTTTTAAAAGCGGTTTTGAATTATTCTGCGTCTTCCTCGGCAGCTTCTTCATCTGCTGCTTCGGCTTCTTCTTCAGCCTCGTCCTGCGGCTCAAGGAGAGCACGGATTGAAAGGCTGACGCGCTTCTTTTCAAAGTCGATGTCAGTGATCTTAACGTCAACCTCGTCGCCGATGTTGAGGACTTCTTTCGGAGAAGCGATGTGGCGGTCAGCAATCTGTGAAATGTGGATAAGACCGTCAATGCCGTCAATTACGTTTGCAAATGCGCCGAAAGTGGTCAGACCAACGATCTTAGCCTTGCATACGGTTCCGACCGGATAATCTCTCTTGAGAATCTCCCACGGATTGTCTTCAACTCTCTTGTAGCCGAGAGAAATCTTTCTGTTTTCTCTGTCAAGAGCCTTAACATATACCTTGACAACATCGCCCTCTTTGACGATCTCTGACGGGTGCTTGATGCGCTTCCATGAAAGCTCTGAAATATGTACCATACCGTCAACGCCACCGAGGTCAACAAATGCACCGTAGCTTGTGAGTGACTTAACTGTTCCGGTGTATTCCTGACCCTCTTCAACCTGAGCCCAAAAAGCCTCTGTTGCAGCCTTGCGTTCTTCTCTGACAACTGAACGGATTGAACCGACAGCGCGCTTTTTAGCCTTGTCAACTTCAATAATGCGGAATCTGACCTTGGTCTTGACAAGCTCGGAAAGGTCAGCCTCTCTCGGAAGACCGGTGAGTGAACCCGGAATGAATACGCGAACGCCCTGTGCATAAACAAGAACGCCGCCCTTGACTGCTTCTGCAACAACGCCTTCAAGGATTTCTTCCTCGTCTTTTGCTTTCATGATGTTGTCCCATGCGGCGATCGCATCAAAGCGGCGCTTTGAGAGCATCATGGTGCCCTCGGAATCGTTGGTTTTCATGATGATGAGATCGATCTCATCACCGATCTTGAGTTCTGATTTCGGGTCGGCAGTAGGATCGTTGCTGTACTCCTCGATGGGGACGAAGCCAGCATATTTTCTGCCGATATCGACCTGTATTTCATTAGGTGCAATACCTACAACAACGCCACGCACTTTTTGGTCGGAGCTCATTGATTTGAGATTCTCCTCCAGAGCGGCCTCAAAGCTCATTTCTTCAGAATTGGTTTGTTCGTTTAAAATTTCGGACATGGTGGATAGTACCTCCTTTATAATACCTGCAGGAGTGGAAGCCCCTGCTGTTACCCCAACTGAACGGAAACGGGAAAAGTCATAGCCGTAAAGCTCCTTTGCCGTTTCGACAAGGAAAGTCGGGCAATTTTTTTCACACACCGCTTTGAGCTTTGCGGTATTTGAACTTGACCGTCCGCCCACAACGATCATAGCGTCATTGCGGGACGAAAGCTCAAAAGCTTCTTCCTGTCTGTCATTAGTCGCACTACATATTGTATCAAAGAAATAACCATTTGTACATAGTTTTTTCAAAATTTTTGAGGTTTTTTCCCATTCTTTTACAGAAAAGGTCGTCTGTGCGACCACATAAACTTCCGATTCTGTAATTTCCGGGTGAATCGTGAGGAGCGTTTCAAGCTCGCCCTCATTTTTATAGACAAAGCTGCTGCCGCCCCAGTGACTGCGAAAGCCGCGCACCTCCGGATGATTTTCGTCCCCGGCAATTATAAGCAGGCGATCTTCTCCCGAATGACATTCAACAATGTTCTGAATCTTTTTGACAAACGGACAGGTAAGATCAATGTAATCCGTCCCGCTTTTTTTCAGCTCCTCAAGAACAAACTTCGGTGCGCCGTGCGTGCGGATAACAACCGTTGTGTTCTCGGGCGCTTCGTCGGGACGTTCAATGATTTCAACGCCCTTTGCTTTCAAGTCGTCAACAACCGATGGATTGTGAATAATAGGTCCGAGAGTGCAGACGCGCTTTTTTTCTTCAACCATTTTGTAAAGCGTGCTCACCGCGCGGTCAACGCCAAAGCAGAACCCCGCCGTTTTTGCAAGCTCAATTTTATATTTTTCCATTACTGTTCTCCGTGCTTCATTGACCAGAGCTCAACGATTTTTTCCATAATGCTCTCGCTCGCAAGCCGCAAATTCTGAGATGAATATTCTTTTGAAAAGGCAAGAGAGCTGTTTTTGATGAGCTTTCCAAAGCGTATTGTTATAACCGGACGGCGGCGGCTGTCTCCGGGCGTTTTATAAATGCTCACCGGCAGAACGTCTGCACCCGTCTTTGCGGCAAGATAAGAAACGCCGTTTTTAGCCGTTTTCGGCAGCGCATCTTTTGAGCGTGAGCCCTCCGGAAAAATTCCGAGCACCCAACCGAGCGAGATTATCTTTTTTGCATATTCAAGAGCCTTTATATCGCTTTTCTGCCGTCTGACGGGGAAGGCGTTCATGCTTTTGAGGAAAGCTGCGAAAACCGGATTTTTAAAAAGCTCTTCCTTTGCCATAAAATGCAGCGTGCGTGGACAGCGCGAAATGATCATCAAAGGGTCGAACGCATAAATATGGTTCGCGGCGAGGATAAACGCGCCCTCTGGCGGAATATTCTCTTCCCCGAAAGAATGGACCTTAAATTTCAGCGAAACGATACCGCGCACAGCAGGGCGCATGACATTGTACCATCGCCCTTCAAAGGGAGAGGAAAAGTCAAACTTCACTTTTTATCACACCTTAAAGCAATATTACGCCGCAGCCCCAAAAGAGGCAGGCAGATTTTAGATGTTGGATGTTGGATTTTAGACGTTAGACAGCGTTGCAGAAACATCGCGGTTAAATTTCTACGAGCCAAAAGCCGCCAAATTCATGGGCGATTCGTGAATCGCCCCTACAAAATCGGATTTCTAAAGTCGTGTGCTGACCCGTTGCGGTTTAAATATCTATTATCTATTATCCATTATCTATTATCTATTATCTTGTCCTTTATATATTGTCCTTTATTGTTTTAATTATGAGCGCAACCGACCTTTCAAGCTCAAATCCGCTTGTGTCAAGCAGAATTGCGTCGTCGGCAGGCTTAAGCGGTGCTATTTCGCGATGAGAATCGTTGTAATCGCGTTCCTTCATGTCGGCAAGAACGTCCTCATATTTTACGTCCATACCCTTTTCTTTCAATTCATCATATCTGCGCCTTGCGCGTGATTCCGGAGATGCGGTGAGAAAAATCTTGACCTTTGCATCCGGCAGAACGACAGTTCCGATGTCGCGCCCGTCCATTATGCAGTCGTTTTCATGCGCAAGCTTTTTCTGCAAATCAAAAAGATATTCGCGCACAGCCGGCACTGCGGAAACCTTTGACGCCGCCATTGACGCCTCCGGAGTGCGAATTTCAAGAGAGACGTCCTCACCGCCAAGGAACATTTTCTGTTCGCCGTCAACAAAGCGCAGCTCAACCTTTAAATCATCGGTGAGAGTTGCGGCAATGCTTTCGGGGTCTGCAAGGTCTGCGCCTTTTCTCAGCGCGTTGAGACCCACGGTGCGATACAGCGCACCCGTGTCAATATAGATAAAGCCAAGCTCCTTTGCGGCAGCTCTTGAAATTGTGCTTTTTCCTGCGCCGGCAGGGCCGTCGATTGCAACGTTTATCATGTTTCGTTCTCCTTATATTTCACTGTATTTTTTTATTGAACCGCACTCAACCCGGCAAGACGTCCGGTTGAAAAGGCGATCTGCAAATTGAATCCGCCCGTATAAGCGTCAACGTCAATGACCTCTCCGGCAAAAAACAGCCCCGTCAAAAGCTTAGACTGCATTGTTCTCGGGTCTATCTCCTTTGTGTCAACGCCGCCGCAGGTGATGATAGCTTCTTCAATAGGTCTTGTTCTCAAAACGGTCACTTTCAAATCTTTGAGGAGCGTAATCAACTGCGCGCGCTGCCGCTTTGTTACCTGATTGACCTTTGTTGACGGCTTAATTCTGCTCAAACGGACTATAACGGGAACGAGCTTTTTGGGCAACAGCTTGTCCAGCGCATTGATAAAATTTTTGTTGGCACATTCAAGAAAATCCCTTTGAACTCTTGCGTCAAGCTGCTCATGAGAGAGCGCCGGTTTGAGATCAATGTGTATTTCATATTTTCCCGGCGTAATATCTTTCATATGTGCGCTCGCACTGAGCACAACAGGACCCGACACGCCGTAGTGGGTAAACAGCATTTCGCCGAAATCGCGGTATATCTCGCGATAATTTTGGCTGTCAACAACAGTAATTTCTATATTGCGCAGCGAGAGTCCCTGCAGATCGGAGCAAAAGCCCTCGTGGCAAACGAGAGGAACAAGTGACGGGTGAGGTTCAATTATATTGTGTCCCGCCTGCTTTGCAAGCTCATATCCGTCTCCGGTTGAGCCTGTCTGCGGGTATGAAAGTCCGCCTGTTGCAACAACGGCACGTGAACAGAAAAATTTTTCTCCGCTCTCAAAGACCGCACCCTCAAGCTTTCCGTCATTTATTATCAAAGATGAAACGCGTTCGTTAATTATTCTCGCTCCGCTGCCGACGGCATTTTTAACCAGCGCGTCAACAATATCAACCGCCTTGTCCGAAACAGGAAAAACGCGGTTGCCCCTTTCAACCTTGAGAGGAACGCCGAGCGATTCAAAAAGCTCCATGGTGTCCGCCGGCATAAAGCGCGAAAACGCTCCGTTAAGAAAGCGTCCGTTGGTCGGCACAGCGGCAACAAGCTCGCTCAGCATAAAGCATGAATTTGTAACATTGCAGCGTCCTTTGCCGGTTATCATGACCTTGCGCGCAGGTCTTTCATTCCGTTCGGCAACGGTAACGTCCGCACCATTCTGCGCCGCAAAGGCTGCGGCGGTGAGCCCTGCCGCTCCGCCGCCGATTATCAAAACCTTTTCACTCATTATTTTCTTCCTCAAAGCGGAAAAGCCGCTTTAGTTTCAAATCATTTATCATATCTGCGGTATTATACACTATTTTCACGCCTTTTTCAAGCACCGCACGGCTGTTAAAAATTCCCGGAAATGCACATTTTTGTATAATTATCAGGTAAACAGCTTTGAAACGAGGTTCACAATAACACACAGTGCAAAGCCGTAAGCGGTAGGCAAAAGGAACGACAAAAGCGTCCATTTAACACTTTTCGTCTCCTTATACACCGTCAAGAGCGTTGTTGAACACGGAAAATGCATGAGTGAAAACAGAATAAAGCAGACACCCGTAACTGCCGTCCAGCCGTTTTGAGAAAGCACCGCAAAAACCGCAGAAAGGTCTGACGCTTCAAGCAGAACGCCCTGCGAGGTATAGCACATCAGAGCAACGGGCAAAACAATTTCATTTGCCGGAAAGCCGAGGAAAAACGCAAGCAAAAGTACGCCGTCAAGTCCCATAAGCCGTCCCGGAGCGTCAAGAAATGAGGAGGCATACGCAATCAGCGTTTCGCCGCCTACCCTGACATTCGCAAGAACCCATATAACAAGACCCATCGGTGCGGAAACGCATACCGCCCTTGAAAGAACAAACAGTGTGCGGTCAAAAACGGAACGCACAAGAACCGAGCCGAGCTTTGGCAAACGGTATGGCGGCATTTCAAGCGTAAAAGCCGAGCTTTCGCCGCGCAAAACTGTTTTTGAAAGCAAGCGCGACGCAGAAAATGTTGCCAACACGCTGAGAATTATTGCAATTGTCAGTATTCCGGCGGCAGCGAACGGTTTAAGACGCGCAGAAAGCGACGCGGTGAAAAACAATGAGATGACCGTAATAATAGTCGGGAATCTGCCGTTGCAGGGCATGAACGCGTTGGTCAGAATTGCAATCAGGCGTTCGCGCTTTGAGTCAATTATTCGGCAGCCCACAACACCCGCCGCGTTGCAGCCGAGTCCCATACACATACAAAGGCTTTGCTTTCCGCAGGCGCTGCATTTTTTGAAGCAGGGGTCAAGATTGAAGGCAACGCGCGGAAGATAGCCGAAATCTTCAAGCAGCGTGAACAGCGGGAAGAAAATCGCCATAGGCGGCAGCATAACGGAAACCACCCACGCCATCGTTTTGTAAACACCGTCAACAACAAGCGAGCAGAGCCACTCGGCGGCACAAAGCCTTTCAAGCAGCGAGCGCAGCTTTTCTCCGAGCGCAAAAAGCAGTTCCGACAACAGCTGGGATGGATAGTTTGCCGCGTATATAGTGATAAAAAATACCAAGGCCAAAAGCAGCAGCATGACCGGGATACCCGTTCTTTTTCCGGTAAACAGTCGGTCAAGCTGTCTGTCGAGGCTGTCGTTGCGCTCGGAGCGGTCAACTGCGGTTTCTGCCGCCTCCTTTGCCGCCGAAAGCAGAGAAAGGGTCATGCTGTCTTGCAGCGCCCGCCCGGTCAAAAAGGTTCTCGAAAGCAGCTGCCTGCTTTCAGAAAGGCTTTCTTCAAGCTCTGCATTTTCGGATATCTTTTTTCCGTTCTGCTTTTCATATTCCTCCCTAAAATCCTCGCTGCCGAAAAGCAACTGCGCCTTAACAAAGCGCGATTTTTCCTCTCCAACGCCTCTTATTGAAGAAATAGCCGTTTCAACTGCCGTATCATAAAAAAACGGCGGCTTAAAAAGCTTTTTGCCGTTGCTTGCCTCGAGTATTCTTTTTTTGAGTTCGTCCAGTCCGGTGCCGTTTTTTGCGTCTGTCAAAACAACCGGAACGCCCAGCTTTTTCCCCAGCTTTTCTGGGTCTATATGTATGTTTTTCCGTTTAGCCTCGTCCGCAAGATTAAGGCAGACAACAACATCAGACGTTGTTTCAAGCACTTGATAAACAAGTGACAGACTCCGCTCAAGCATTGTGCAATCGCAAACAACCACGGCAACCTCGCTTTTTTCAAAGCAGAGGAAGTCTCTTGCAACGGTCTCCTCGCGCGAATGGGGAAAAAGCGAGTATGTTCCCGGAAGGTCAACGAGCAAAAAATCCTTTCCCTTTTCGGAAAAAAAGCCGAAAGCAGAGGTGACGGTCTTGCCCGGCCAGTTTCCGGTGTGCTGGTGCATTCCCGTCAAAGCATTGAAAACAGTGCTCTTGCCGACATTCGGATTTCCGGCAAGAGCAACAACAGTCCTTGTGGTTTTTGAAAGGTCAAAAGACTTTTCCGCCGCATTTTTTCCGGTCGATGTTCCTGAAAGACCCATAGCTGCACCCTCTCCTGCAAGCGCCGGCCAAACGGAAGCCTTTTTGTCAAAAATGCGTTCTTCGCCGGTCGGCAGCTGCTCAGTATATTATTACGCCGTCCGCGTCCTCATCACGAATAGCGATAACGGCGTCCTTGATAAGATATGATTTAAGCCCACCGAAAAAGCTTTTTTGAAGGCAGGAAACTTCTGTTCCCGGAACCAGCCCAAGCTCCTGAAATCGGCGGCGCATTGCACCCTCGGTCAGAACATTCCGAACGGTTGCATTTTCGCCCTGTATAAGGGCGGAGAGCTTTTTCATCTGTTCCAATCCTTTCTTTTTTAGGGCAACAGCGCACAATTCACACACCTCAATTGTGCGCTATTGCCCCGAGTATGCCGAAATTCCGTGAAAGATATGCCACGGATATTTGCATTTATGACTTGCACCTAATGCTCAGTATCATCATACGCAGAAAAAGTAATAAGGTGAAAATACGTCTGTTGCCTTGAATTTCAGCGACAAATCTGCTATTGTTGTACATATACAAAAGGAGGTTCGGCGCAAAAACCGCGTCAAACCCAAATTATATTTTTTCAGAATTTTCCCCGGCATAGATTTTGAAGAAATGTAATTCAATCACGCCTTGTGCGGCTGCGGCGGGGGCTTACCGTGATTGCTCTTTGTAATATTTGCAGCCGGAAAGGCCAAGATTATTTCTATGAAGCGTAACTACGATTACTGCGGTCACATTGAAAGTGTAATGAAAAAAGAGGGCAATTCTCCTCTTGTCTTCATTTTCAAAAAGCGCGAGCTTGAAGAAATGGATATGAGGACGCAGGAGGTTAAAAAAAGAGGGCTCTCTGACGAAAAGGTTCTACACGAGCTCATCATTGACGAATACAACGAAAAAAGAATCCTTTCAGATTATCAAAAATACCTTCAGGAGGTCAAAGAAAAAAAGCTTCTTAAGGCTGCGCCTTTTGTCTGCGGCGGAACTATGCTTCTTTCTGTAATTGTGTATCTGCTCATCGGCTTTATTGCCGATGTCTGGCATCCGACATGGCTCATCATTGAGGGCGCGGCAACCGGCGTTTTCATCGGGCTTATGCTTTTGGGCGTTTATCTCCTTCATAAGCACCACTTTTTATACTTCGTTTTGCGCCTGCTCGTTGCCGGAAGCGTGATGGTGCTCGCTCAGTTCGTCTTTCTCTTTATACGCATTCTTTTTGACTTTGATATGGCATATCTTGTCATACTCGGCGCTGTCGGCGTCATGTTCATCACTGACTTTATTCTTGCGGCAGCAACAAAACAACGACTGCTTATTGTAAACGCCCTTATTACCGTTCCTGTTATCACGGCATTCACATATGTCATTCTCGGTCTTTTGGGAGTCATCGCCTGGTACCCGTGGAGATTCATGTTCCTCGGCGCCGTACTGCTCGATCTGCTTATCGTAGTCGGCGTTTTGATTCACAACAAAAAGTATTCATATAAACCGGAGGTGGAAGACGCATGGAAAGAACACTGAAAGCCGAGCTCTGGGATAAAATGCATTACCTGTTTCGTGATTTCAACGACCGAATGGTTCACGTTGAACTGCGCTATGACTTTGAAATTGACATAAACATTCTCAAAACGGTGCTTATCTGTTTTCTTGAAAAAGCACCGGTTCTGCATTCCTCCTTCAGAGACATAAAGCTTAAAACCTATTGGAGAGTTGCCGATTACAATATTGACGATGTTCTCCATGTTTCCCGTCCGGATGACCTTGAAAGTGCAATCAACGAGTTTCTGACACAGTACATTCCGCCGGAAAACGACCTTCAGATTCAGGTTGCGGTTTTCTTCCATGAGGGAGGAAGCGTGCTTTGTGTTATTGAAAACCATATGTGCATGGACGGCGGAGACTTCAAATACTTTCTTAAAGCACTCTGCAAAAATTACAGCGATTACGCCGGAAAGGGCATAAGTCCGCTCGGCATCAAAAACGGGTCACGCTCGTTTGAAGAGGTATACGAGGACTATTCAAAAACCGAAAAGAAAATTGCGGAAAATCTTTATAAAAACGTCTGTGCAAAAGACAAGCACCGCTTTCCGTTCACAGAAAACAACATTCTTGACCGCTCGTTCATCAGCAAGCGCAAAATTGACAAGTCCCGCTTTTCCGCACTCATAAAGAGCGGAAAAGCACACGGAGCAACCGTCAATGATTCCCTCGTTGCGGCATATTTTCAAAGCCTTTATGAGCTTGCCGGATACGACAGCAGCGAAAGTGTAACAATATCCTGCGCAATCGACCTTCGCAGACACATGAAAGAAACCGAGGACACCGGAATCACGAATCAGACGGCGTTCATGCAGTGCCGTATTCCGAGACTCGGGTCTGATATTTTTGAAACGCTGGAGTACACCAAAAAGAGCGTTGAACGCTTCAAAAAGGATAAATTTATGGGGCTTTACGGTCTGCCGCTCCTCAAGCTCGGATACAGCATTATGCCGCAGGCAGTCTCGGAGGAGATCATCAAAATCGGATACAGTAATCCCCTGCTGGCCATGAGCAACATTGGTATTCTTGAGCAAGACAAGCTTTCTCTTTCAGGTCACGCACCCTATGACGGCTACATGACCGGTGCAGTCAAATACAAGCCATATGCCCTTCTTTCCGCAACGTCTTTTGCGGGCGAACTGACTCTTTCGATGTGCGTGAGAGGAAACGAAGAGGACGAAAAAATTGTGAAAACCTTTTTCGATTTAATGGAAAAGAACATTGCCCTTTTGTCGGCCTCAAATTAAGCCCACCGCGCCTGAAAACTTTGGAGCTGTCGCATTTAGCGCAGACCAAAGAGCAAAACAAAAAGAAAAAGACTATATTTCACGAGACCTGTCAAAATCAGAGCTTCATATGGAATATAGTCTTTACTTCTTGATGATATTGAAAATAATTTTGCTCTTTTAAGCGTTTTTTTTGCCCACTCGCGGTATCTACATACAGCTTCGGGGCAAAGAAAACGCTTTCTGCATCTAAATGCGACAGCCCCTTTTTTAGTGAATCATCTTCGGCAAGTACAAAAAACGACAAAATACGGCATACGGTGATACACGGCAAAAATGGTTTCGGAAAAGGCAGACAACGAAATTTATCTGACATTTCTCTTGACAAGAGAGGCAAAGAATAGTAGTCTTAAATTAGCTTCGTGTCGGATTTTCGACACGGAAAAAGGGAGGAAAAAAGTAAAATGTCAATGATCTTAAACGAAGAACAACAGTCCATTCTTGACGGCTCAAAAGGCGCAACAATGGCAAAGGTCATGAAAACGCTCGTCATGTTCGGCGAAGCGTTCGGAGCCGAAAAAATGGTTCCGGTCACGTCGAAGTACAATCACCTTGTAACTTCCTTCGGCCTCGGCGTTCTGCAACCGGTTTATGACCTCATGAATACCCTCATTGAAGCAGGCGTTAAATCCGGCCAGGAATTTTCGGCTGACCCCCGTCCGCTCGACCCCAACGTTCCGAAGAATCCGCTTCAGAACCTCATCTTCAAAAAATTCATGTATAACAAACAGGACTTCTATGAGGATCAGCTCAAAAAGCTCGGTCTCATGGACAAGGACGCTTTCACCTGCACCTGCTATATGGACGAAGTTGGCAACAAGCCTAACATGGGCGACGTTCTCAGCTGGTCCGAGTCCTCAGCCGTTGTTTATGCAAACTCCGTTCTCGGCGCGCGCTGCAACCGCAACTCGGGCATTATGGACATAATGGGCTCAATCGTCGGCTATGTTCCGTACTTCGGTCTTCTCACCGACGAGGGCAGAAAGGCAACATGGGTAATCAAAATCGAAACCGAAAAGAAACCCGAGGCGCAGCTTCTCGGTTCGGCAATCGGCATGAAAGTTATGGAGGACGTTCCGTTCGTCAAAGGACTCGACAAATGGCTCGGCACAGAGCTGACAGACGAAGCCTGCACCTATCTTAAAGACTTCGGCGCAGCAACGGCTTCAAACGGTGCTGTCGGTCTTTATCACATTGAAAACCTCACTCCGGAGGCAAAGCTTCAGGGTGAAAAGCTCCTTGCAGAGAATGTCAGGGAATATGTCATTGACGACGCAGAGCTCGAAAGAGTCAAGGAAAGCTATCCCGTTATCTGGAAAGACAAAAATGCAAAGCCGAAGCTCTGCTTCATGGGCTGCCCGCACATGTCTCTCCAGCAGCTCAAGGACTGGACAGACAAGGTTGAGGCTTCGCTCAAAAAATACGGCAACAAAAAGGTCGTTATTCCTACCGTATTCACAGCTGCACCGGGTGTTCTCAAGCAGTTCAACAAAACAACATATGCAACCCGTCTCAGAGAGACCGGCGTTGTCACCTCTTACATCTGCCCGCTCATGTATATGAACAATCCGCTCTGCGCGAAAATGCCGGTAATCACTTCTTCAAACAAGCTTCGTACCTACACCACCGCGCGCTATTACACCGATGACGAGATTCTCGTTCAAATCACCAAGGGAGGAAGCAAATAATGAAAGAGTTCAAAGGAAGAATCGTAACCCCCGGAACCGTCACGGCAGAGGCTCTTGTTTCTCACGGCGGCTTCAATACCCTCGCTTCGTTCCAGAAATCGCTCCAGTTCGGCGATAAAGAAGCAAAATGCGGCGACCAGAACAACCCGGATATCTATAAAAAGCCCCTCGCCGGCGTTGCCCTTTGCATTCCGCAGACTATCGGCTCAACAACAGGCGGTCTTGTTCTTTATTGCGCCTGCGCAATGAAACGCCAGCCGGCATGCCTGCTTTTTGCAAATCATATTGACTCTCTCGCGGCGGCAGGCGCTGTTCTTGCAGAGGTTTGGATCGACGACATCACAATGCCCGTTGTTGACTGCCTCGGCGATGAATTTCTTGACTATGTTCAAACCGGCATGAAAGTCACCGTCAAAGAAGACGGAACGGTTATTGTTGACGGCTAAGCTCATAATCCATAATACGACAAAATGCACCCGAACGTGGGTGCATTTTTTTATGCCTTGATTCAATGGAAATACAGCTGTTTTTGACAAAAAAGCAAGGAGCGCCGAAGCGCTCCCTTGCAATTAGCCTTGTTATCAGCCAACCATACCGAGAAGGTGTCTGACAAGGATGAGAAGACGTACGAGCCAGCCCATGAAACCGCTCATGTTCTTCTTGGTGTTTTCGCGTTCATCCCTGTTCTTGTTGGCGTTGTTTATAGCGTCATTGAGCTTTTCAACAAGTTCGGTGATCTTTGCATCCTCCTTGCTGCCCTTTTCGATCGGGTTCTGATCGTTATCAAGATCAACGCCTACTTCGTCAAGGTAATCTTCAAGCTCTTTCTTTGCGTCCTCAACTTTTTTCTGGTCTTCCTTGTAGTAATCGTCGTTGCCGATGATGTCATTGGCTTTGTCGATTGCTTCCTTAACGTCGTCCATGCTTCTGGGTTCGGTATACTGTGCGGTATAGGTTGCGTCGCCTTCAACGTCAACAACTGTCTTATTCCAACCGAGGAATCTGTAGTTGAATCCGCCGTAAACATAATCGCTGACTGACGGGACTTCAACGGTTGCACCCTTGACATATTTCTTTGAGGACTCGCCGTCATGCCACTTGAAAGTGATAGTGTAATACTTGATTACTGACGGGTCGTTGTCATCGATCTTATCCTTAAGCTCGTTATAGAAAGCTTCAAGTGTCTTGGTTGCAGCGTCAACAAGAGGCTGCTCGTCATAACCGTCGGCTGTTGCGTCAACATAGTTGCGCGGAATGTCGTTGTCTGCGAGTACCTTTTCAATGGCTGCTCTTGATTCGTCGGTGAGGTCAACGTCCTTGAGAACGTCTTCAAGCTTTGCTCTGACTTCTTCATACTTGGTGTAATCCGCTCTGTCAACGGTTACGTCATATGAATAGCCGCAGGTGCAGGTATAAGTTACGGTTCCCTTTGCGCCGTCCTTAGCTTCCGGACGTGCAATAGAGGTTGTGTAATTGTGCGCTTCGTCAGCATATACAGCGTTGACAGTGAGGTCAGCTGTGATTGCCGAGAAGTCAGCGTCCCAGTTGGAGAATGTGTAATGCTTATCAGCATCATAGTAGCCTGCCGGGTCTGCCGGAGCAACAGCTGCTTTGCCGGAAACAACGGTCTGAGAAGCTTCGCCGCCGTTCCACTTGAATGTTACGGTGTACTTGTTGAGAACATCATCGTCAACCTTGCCGTCGCCGTCCTTGTCAAGAATATCCTTGATCTTGTCGATTGCATCGTCAACATCGGTCTGGGTGTTCTTGTCGCCGTCTTCGTCGTTCTTCTTGTCATTGATTTCGTCAATGATCTTGTCGATTTCTTTCTTGGTCTCATCGTTGATATCAGTGTCTTTGATTTCGTCAACGAGATCGTTGAAGTCCTTGTATTCAACAACCTTATACTTTGCGGTATGGGTTGCGTTCTTGGTTACGAACTCTTCAACATCGGCAGGATCCCAGCCCTCAAAGACATAGGTCTTGTCGCTGTCGGCTGTCTTAACCTCAAAGCTCTTTTCAATTGACGGAACCTTAACTGCGTCACCCTTGAGGAGATCCTTATTGGACTCGTCGGTAACATCGGCAGCGTTCTTATCCTTGAAGATGAACTTAACGGTGTAGTGGTTGAACTTATCGTCGTCGATCGTGCCGTCATTGTCGCCGTCAAGAAGCTTCTTGATTGCATCAATAGCGTTGTCAACGTCTTCCTGAGTGTTCGGGTCAAGCGGAGCCTTATCTCTGTTTCCGTCAATTACATCGGTGATTTCCTTGATTGCATCCTTAACGTCGTCCTTGAGGTCGAGGTCGCCGATGTCTTCAAGAAGTTCATCATATTCGGTGTAGTCAACGGTTGAGTAGGTTGCCGTGTAGTCCTTGTCGCCGTCAACAGCAGTGATTTCGCTGTCCCAGCCGCTGAACTTATAGGTGTGGTGCTCGTCAGCTGCCTTGGTCGGATCTGCCGGTGCGGTTACAGCTGCGCCCTTAACAAGAGAAGCCTCTGAAAGAACAGTGCCGTCTTCGTCGAGGAAGCGGATAGCATAGTGCTTGAGGTTATCCTCGTCAACCTTGCCGTCGCCGTCCTTGTCAAGTGAATCAAGATAATCGTTGAGAGCCTTTGTTGCAGCGTCAACCTTATCCTGATCGGTGGTGCCGTAATCGGAGCCGTCTTCCTTATAGCCGTCAGCAATGAGGTCGGCAATCTTGTCAAGAACGTCCTTGGTGAGGTCGTTGTTCTTGATGATGTCGTCAGCTCTGTCAACAGCCTTGTCGAATTCTTTGTAGTTTGCGGGAACGAACGTGCCGTTATCATACTGAGCGGTATAGGTGGTGTTTTCAGTATAAAGATCAAATTCCTTATCCCAACCGGTGAACATGTACCTATAGTCGCCCTTAAGGTAGCCGCCGATTATCGGGAACTGATTCGCAAGTTCGGTCTTATCGCTTTCAACGGTGTAGGTGAAGCTCTTTGATTCGTCTGCGCCGCCGTTAGTCTTCCATACGAGCGTTGCGGTATAAATGATTGCTATCTTCTGGGTATTGATCGTAAGATCCTTCGGAGCAGTCTTATCAAGAGTTACAGTAGTCCATGAAGTCTCATAACCGGGAACGGTTTCAACCTCGGGAGCCTGAGCCATGATGTCGGCTGCGGTATCTTCAATTGTGAAGCTGACAGTCTTTGCAACAGAACCGTCAAGTCTATAGAACGTTGCGGTGTACTGATGAAGAGTTGTATACTTCGGAGTGACAGTCATGCCGCCGGAAACAACCTTATCAAGTACCCATTCGCCGCCGTCATAACCGATCTTTGACGGAACAGCCGGAGCCTTGCCAAGGATAGCGTCAACGCTGTCTTCAACAGTGTATTCAACCTCACCGACATACTTGCCGTTTTCGTCATTGAAGATTGCCTTATAGGTGTTTGCGGTATAAATAGCCTTAACTTCAACATCGCCGTGCATTCCGGGAGTGAACCAGTTCGGCCATGTTACGGTGTAGCCGTCCTTAACGGGAACAGCCGGGTTTTCAACGCTCTTTGTTTCAACGTTAAAAGTAACGGTTCCGCATGAAACGCCGTTTTCGTCAACAAATGTTGCGGTGTAATCAACCGGGGTGTACTTTGCATTGACGGTGATGTTGCCGGCAACGATTGCAAAGTCTTTATCCCACTCTGCGGTGTAATAATCTCTTGCAGCCGGAGCGCCTGCTTTTGCAAGAACGTCTTCCTTGCTGTCTTCAACAGTGAAGTAAACGTCGTGTGTGCCGTTGTCGTCAACAAATGTTGCAGTGTATTCAACGGTATCATAGGTGGCTTCGATCGTGATATCCTTAGCCTTTACGTCAAAGTCTTTCCATGCGCCTGTGTAGCCGTCCTTTTCGGGAACAGCAACAGCATTAACAAGTTCATCCTTTGCGGTTTCAATGTTGAACTCATGAGTTCCAACGGTCTTTCCGTCTGCAACATAAGTTGCGGTGTAGGTTTTGAGGGTGTAGACAAGCGTAACTTCGTTGCCCGAAGCCTTAACCTTGTATTCAATGTTTTCAGGATTGTTATATCCTGCAAAATTGATTCGGTCACCGCGGATCGTGATTACCGAATCCATGGTCTGGTTTGTCATTCCACTTGTGAGGAGAACCTTTCCGCTTTCACTCTTATAATAAACGGTAACGGAAATATCATTTCTCGGAGTGTATTTAGCCTTAACTGTTACGTTTCCGATCATGTTCGGAGTGTACCAAGCGGGCCATGTTACGATGTAGCCGTCCTTAGTGGGAGCAGCCGGATCAGCAACGTAGGTTGATTCAACAGTGAACTCTCTTTTAGCAACGTACTGATCGTTTTCATCAACGAATGTTGCGGTGTAAGGAATCGTGGTGTACTCAGCGTAAACGTCTGAATCGGATGCGCCGAGAACATATGAACCCCACTTGCCGTTGTAGCCTGCACGTTCGGGGCAAGCCGGCTCTTTGATTGATTTTGCGCCGAAGGTGTACTCAACGGTTGCAACCGGTTCTTCATCACCCTTGAACTGATAGAAGTTGACCTTATAAGTGTTGGCTGCATAGGTCGGCTCAACAACAAGGTCGGCAGCGGTGAACGCAACCTTATTCCAGTTCCAGTATCCGGTGAAGCCTTCCTTTGCAGGAACTGCCGGAGCGATAGCCTTGATTACATCAATGCTGTTTACCTCGCCGGTTTCAGCGTTGATGTAATTGAATGTCGCGGTGCCGACGGTTGCGCCGCTTTCATCAACGAAAGTTACGTTGTAGGTTGCAACATCCCACTTAGCCTTAATAACGGTGTCGGCTGTGATTGCGGTTTCAAAGTCGAAGTCCCAACCTGCAAAGTCATATCCGGTTCTGGTCGGAGTAACTGCGGGAACTGTTGCCTTTTCGCCGTAGTAAACTGTCTGCTTTTCGATTGCCGGAGCGGCAACGCCGCCTGCAAGGTCGAAAGTAACGTCGAACTGCTTATAGGAAGCAGGAGCGTTATCTTCAATTTCCTTAACCTTTGCGGTAAGGTTCTTGATTGCCGCGTCGATTACGGGCTGATAGGAAATACCCTGGTCGCGAAGAATGCTGTCGATAACTTCCTGAACAGCGTTCTTTGATTCATCGGAATACTTGTCGCTGTTAAGGATCTTTTCGGTTGCTTCTGCAACTGCTGCGTCCCAAGCGGTGTAATCCGCATAGTTGAAGTCGCCCTTTGTGTAAACAGCGGTGAAGGTCTGGTCACCGGGATAGCCTGCTCCCTTTTCCGGAGTCCAGCCGGTAAGAGTGTAGGTATAGTCAAGCTCATAGTCAGCGTCTGAAGCGGTTGCTACGAATGACTTCTTATCCTCTGGAATTGTTGCGTTTGCGTCAGCAATGAGGTCTTCAAGCTTATCTTCAACGGTATAGCTGATGGTAAACTCGCCGTCGTTTACGCCGCGAACACCCTTGAGGGTACCGGTGTAATCAACAGTTTTCCATGTTGCGGTAACGGTTACGTCGTTAGCCGGCATGGTTGCCGGGATCACAAGATCCCAACCGTTAAAGGTATAGCCTGCCTTTTCGGGATCGGCTCTCTTTGTGATAGCCTGACCGAAGTAGTAGTTTTCGGTTTCACTTGCACCGTCGATGATGTAAGTGAGGGTGTAGGTCTTATAGTTGTTTTCGGGATCTTCTTCAAGAGCCTTTTTGAAAGCTTCAACAGCTGCGTTGACAGCGTCGATCTTTTCCTTAATGGTTGCTGAAGTCCAGGTGTTGCCGGCAAGACCTACGAGTTCGCTGTATGCGTTTTCAAGAGCCTTGTAAGCAGCGGATTCTGTGTTATACTTCTCGCTCTCGTCAAGGATTGCGGAAGCTGCAGAAGCTGCTGCGTTGAACTCATCGGTGAGAGCAACATCTTCGGTCTTTGTTTCTTTTCCGACTGTGCATTCAAAGGTTTCTTTGTCTGCAACGGTGTAGGCACCTTTGTCGCCGCTGACTGCAACGTCTGCTTTTGAAACCCAGTTATGTGCCTGTTCGTCACCGTAAACAGCGTTTACAGTGAGGTCTGAGGTAACGCTTGAGAATGCTTTGTCCCAACCGGTGAAGTACTTGTGACCGTCAGCGGTGGTGATTGCCTGTGCATAATCGGTGGGTGCGGTTGCGGCTTTTTCATAGAAAGCCTTGGCGGTTGAAGATGTTTCTTTGCCGTCTTTGCCTATATAATTGAAAGTAACGTCAAATTGTTCGTTTGTAACATTGATTCCGGTTGAGGCTCTGAGTGAACCGCTGGCAGCCGTAATCCAATAGTAATTTTTATTTGTTACCGATGTCTTGTTTGTGAATGTTGCAAGACCCGAGCTTGTGATTGAAGCACCGTTACTGATTGAATAACTTACGGTTCCGCCATTCTTCATTGCAAGACCGAACTGGTCAACAACAACAGCCTTGAACTGAGCTGTGGCCTTTCCATCTTTGATTGTTGCTTCACTTGTCTTTTCCGTGAAGGCAATGGATGTGGCCGTGCTCGTAGCAAATCCGTTGCTACCAACAAGATCATAGGAATAATTTCCGCTTTCGAACTGGTCTCTGCTACCGTTCTTCGTAACATCGACAGGTCTTGTAAGTATTGATCTTCCGTTTATTGTTGCTTCCAAAGACAGACCAAGACTTGGATTATCTATATAATATGTCTTGAACTTAGGATCAACCTTTATTGATGCAACGCTGCTGGTAATAGTAACGCTCGTCGAATAAGTTTTACCCTCTTCGATATAAGTACCACTACTTATAAGGCCCTTGCCTATTAACGTTGGCAACATATCATATGTGTGCACTTTGCCGTTGGTTTCCGTTATTACCAGTCTGAGATATTCGCCGTAGGGATGCGAAACAGTATTCGAAAGGCGAATGTCATCTGTGACTTTTACAGTCACTTTTAAAGTTGCCTTCGGTTGTTCTTCAGCCGCTGAAGCTGCCGGTGCAAAAACGAAGACACTCATGACCATGAGTACCGAAAGCACAACAGACAAAACTTTTCTGCTGATTTTCAATGATTTTTTCATCTGAATCTTTTCCTCCATTCAAATTTTCTGATGAATTTTGCAACACGTCAGACGCCCTTTTGGCAAAGCAGCTTTTTGCAGGCGGAGAACACCGACTTTCAAAAGCCATCATTTCCATGTGTTTCCATCGACTTTTGATTTTCTCCTTTTTATGCCGCAAAAAGAGGTGCAAAACGACCCAAGCACATTAACAGGATAGAGTCTTTTCAACTGTAACCGGAAAATTCGCTCGAGCAAAGAAGTTCGCAGACCGTTTGTTTTACAGCGTAGCGCCAACTGACCGACAAACAGCCGCCGTTTTGACCGTTATTTTGCCGAATAGTCATACAAATGCTCAACATATTGCTTTATAATCATAACACTTTCGTTTCTTATTGTCAATATGTTCCTATAGATTTTAAGAAAAGACAGTGTTACAAAATCGGGGAAAATGTACATTTTTTTAACATTTGTTATCAAGCTACTATATATTGAAAAGGCACAGAAAAAGAATCTCACATTTCAAGCGGCTTTTCACTGTTTTTTCGCTTTCTCACAGGATAAAGCAAAAACCGGAGCGCCGTTTCAAAAGCGCTCCGGTTGTTAATACCGTTTAAATTCAAATCTGTTCAAAAATCGTTTCAGATGAGACAGTTTTTTTGAAAAATCAGTATGCCACGGAAAAGCTAAATGCTTTGTTATACGTTTTATTATCCTTTGAGCGGAGAAAACCGGCAGGGACTGAACCGCTGACGGAAGTTCCCTCTTCAATGTCTGCTGAAATGCTGCTCAAATCAATGACTATCTGCTGATTGCCAAGTCCGTCAAGATTACCCGAGCTTATACGGCAGGGAATGTTGTCATAAGTCTCGCCGTTGACTTTTACGGAAGTTACGGTTGAGTTTGACTTGTAATTTCCTCCCGAAATTGTAACTATCGCCTTTTTGCCGCTGAATGCAACGTCAGCAATTCCAACGCTCACGGCTTTTGCGTTCACCATCGGGTTGGTGGTGGTAGTCGCCGACGGCTTCTTCGTCGTTGTTGTTACCGAATTGCTTGTGGGCACTGCCGTTGAAGCAGGCTTAGTTGACGGCAGTGCAGAGGAATTGACAACCGGTGCCGTCATGTTGGGAACGGTAAAGTTGATATCCGTTGAAAGCGGTTGAGTTGTGTACGGGTCGGCAACGCTCTCATTCGCGATGTTGAACTGCGTTGTGGGCACACTCGGCATAACAACGTCGGGAGTGGTCGTCAGCACATAGGTGTTCGCAACGTTTTGAACATTTGCAGCGGTGGTTGATTCCGCCACGCTCACACCGGGGAAAAGAGTCTGCGCTCCGGGTGCGGTCGTCTGCTCATCGCCGCTGTTTTTGCAGGCGGCAAGAACCACAACCAAAATGAAAATCAAAACAAAGGGCAGGAGCTTTCGCATATGTTCTCCTCCGTATCTCAAAATTACGATATCCCTGCTATTATATACTCAAAACCCGTCAATGTCAATGAAAAGCACGGCACAATTTTTCCAAATCTGTAGAAAAACCGTTTAAGAGCAAAGCACATACTTCAAATCACAAAAACATCTCCGGATTCTTTTTTATATATTCTGCACCCGCAAGCTTAATCTCACTTAAAAGGCAGTCTTTCTCAAGCTCGGCGTCAAGCGCGGCAATCTCCTTTTCGCTGTATGAAACAGTCTCGTCGCGTTCATCAAACATCAGCGCAACCCTTTTGATTTCAGAAAGCCTTTCGGTTACACCGACTGCCTCGAGCGCCGGAATGAACCGCGTTTTAAGAATTGCAGAGTTTGAACGGAAAAAATTGAGCAGTGTTTTGTCGCTTTCAAAGACATCAAGCGTATAGACAAACTTTTTTGCGTCCGAAAGCTCCTCAAACGCTTTTTCATCGTTCTCCTGCTTTTGCAGATACAGCTGAATGCCGAGAGCAGCGCCTTCAAGCAGCTCTTCGCCCGGTGCGCTTTCAATCGTCTCAGCAGTCAGAGGCACATATTTATCTTTGAGAGCCTTGAGGTGTGTTATGTACTCCTCCTCCGCCTTAAAGCTGCGCCTGTGCCGCGCGCTTGACTTTGCCGCAAGCCGAAACATGAACGCTGCGCCAACGGTTACTGCAACCAAAAGCAAAGCAAGCGGCCAAAATTCTTTGAACCATTCGGTCATGATCATTCCTCCCCTGCGGCTGATTTGATTCTGTCATAGATATCGCCTTTTCTCAGTCCTGTTTCCTTTGCGGCTTTTTTAGCTGCAAAAGAGGCGCTGAGACCCTCGGCAATATATTTGCCTGCAAGCGTTGCCGCGTCTTCAAGCGTGACAGCGGCAGCCTCTGTTTTCTCACCCTCAATAACAAGAACAATCTCTCCTTTGAGCTGTTCTTCGGCGTATCTTACGGCAGCCGAGGCAAGAGTTGTTCTGATAACTTCTTCATGTATCTTCGTGATTTCGCGCACTATTGCCATTTGACGGTCGCCGAGCGTTTCATAAAGATCTCTGAGCGTTGCGGAAAGCTTGTGCGGAGCTTCATAAAAAATCATCGTTCGCTTTTCATGCGCAACAGATGCCAGATGCTCGCGGCGGCTCTGCTTATTCACGCTGATAAAGCCCTCAAAAGTAAATCTGCCGACGGGAAGTCCCGAAAGCGCCGCTGCCGCAACAAAGGCAGACGGCCCGGGAACTGCCTTGACGTCTATCCCCTTTTCGAGGCAAAGCGCAACAAGGTCCTCACCCGGATCGGAAACCGCAGGCATTCCCGCGTCCGTAACAAGAGCACAGCTCTCGCCTGCAAGAATGCGTTCGGCAATGATTTCTCCCTTTTCTCTGCGGTTATGCTCAAAGTAGCTTATCATCGGCTTTTTTATTTCAAAGTGATTAAGAAGCTTCAGCGTAACCCGGGTGTCCTCGGCAGCAATAAAGTCGCAGCCCTCGAGCGTTTCAAGCGCACGCCGAGAGATATCCCCGAGATTTCCTATGGGAGTGCCGACAATATAAAGTTTTCCGCTCATGTTCTCTCCTTTGCGTAGTCACCCATTATTCTGCAAAGCTCAGGCGACATTTTTCCGTCTTGTGTTTCAATATAAAGATTCTTTTCAATATTCAGAAAGCTTTTCGCTCCCCTTTTGCCCTCAATGAGAAACAGCCACGGCGCGCCCTCTGCGTTTTTTGAAACAAAACGCAGTCTTTTCGGCTCAATACCGAATTTTCTCATTGAGCTTATGACATCGCACAGCCGTTCCGGGCGGTGACACATGCAGAGCCTGCCGCCAAAACGCAAAAGCTTTGACGCCGCCTCGCAGCAATCGTCAATGCCGCACATTGTTTCATGCCGCGCAATCCTGTCGCTTTCGCTGACGCTTTCAATTCCGGCGCCAACCTTTTTATACGGCGGGTTCATAGTAACAAGGTCAAAGCTTCCAAACGGCAAAATCCCTTTCAGCTGACGCAGGTCGCAGTTAATGACTTGTATGCGGTTTTCAAGCTTATTGAGAAAGAGCGATTTTTCAAGCTGAGAGCAAGCCTTTTTTTGAATCTCAACGGCAAACAGACTGCCGCTCTCCTTTTTGCTCCACAAAAGCGGAATTATTCCGCAGCCGCTGCCAAAATCGCAGGCGGTATCGCTCTTTTTTATTCCCGAAAAATCTGCGAGCAAAACGGCGTCCGTGCCGAAGATGTGTTCCTTTGAAACAACGATTGAAATTCCTCCGCCGAGCGGATCGATCCTTTCGCCGTCACAGAGCTTGATTTCCGTTTTGCTCACCTCCATGTTTAAGCATAGCTCGATTAAAGTCAGATTTTGTTTATTTTATGTTAGACAGTGCAGCAGCCACGGCAGTGTTTTATCGATTATTTAAAACTCAAAAAGGCTGATCTGCCTTGTTGCCGGCATGTCCTTGAACGCGCCAACCTGCCGCAAAGCCTCAATAACCGAGCTTGAAGCACCGGCAGCCGAAGCAAAGTCCTCAATTGAAACAAAGTGGTCTGCCTTTTTTCTCGCCTCGGCAAGACCGATCGCAGCGTTTTCGCCGACTCCGCTGAGCGCACCGAAAGGCATACGAATCTTTCCGTCTTCAATTTTATAAACGGTTGCGTCTGATTTATAGATATCGACCGGCAAGAACTCAATTCCTCTTGCCATCATTTCGTTGACCGCCTGCAAACCGGGATACATATTTATATCCTTTGGCGCAGCGGATTTTCCCTGGGCTTTGATTTCTGCCATCTTCTTTTTAACGGCGGCTCTGCCCTCAATAACGGCGGCAGCGTCAATGTCTCCGCCGCGCACGGTCATGAATGCCGCGTAATACTCAAGAGGCGTATATATTTTATACCAGCCGAGGCGCAAAGCAGCGCTGACATATGCGGCGGCATGCGCTTTCGGGAACATGTATTTGATTTTATAGCAGGACTTTATGTACCATTCCGGAACGTTGTGCTCGCGCATGTCCTTTTCCATGCCCTCCCAAACTTCCATAGAAACCTTTCCTTTTGCAATCAGGCCTTTACGAACGGTTTCCATAATTTTAAATGCATGGCTCGGTTCAAGCCCCTTGTGCATGAGATAAACCATGATGCTGTCACGGGTACCGATAACCTCTGAAATTGTGCAGGTTCCGTTTTTGATGAGGTCCTGCGCGTTGCCCAGCCAAACGTCCGTTCCGTGAGACAGACCGGAAATCTGCAAAAGGTCTGAAAAGTTCTTCGGCTGTGCGTCAAGCAGCATTTGAATAACAAATGGCGTGCCCATCTCCGGAATCGTCAGCGTTCCCGTCGGACAGTCAATGTCCTCGGCAGTGACGCCGAGCGGCGCCGGACTCGTGAGCATTTCATAAATCTTCGGGTCGCAGATATCCGTTTCCATAACCGATTTTCCGGTCAAGTCCTCCAGATGCTTGTAAAGTGTGGGAACATCGTGACCGAGGTTATCAAGCTTCAGAATCGTATCGTGAAGCGCATGGAAGTCAAAGTGAGTTGTTGTCTGTCCCTTGCTCGAATCATCGGAGGGATACTGAACCGGGGTAAAGTCCTCCGCCTCAAAAGCGTTCGGAACAACAACCATGCCGCCCGGGTGCTGACCTGTTGTGCGTTTGACCCCGGTGCAGCCTATCGTAAGACGGGATTCCTCAGCCCTTGATACCTTTCTGTCATGCTCGTCGAGGTATTTTCTGACAAAGCCGAACGCGGTTTTGTCTGCAACGGTTGCTATAGTTCCCGCTTTGAAAACATGCGAGGAGCCGAAAAGCTCTTCGGTGTATTTATGTGCTCTTGACTGATAATCGCCGGAGAAATTGAGGTCGATATCAGGGCTTTTATCACCCTTGAAGCCAAGGAAAGTTTCAAACGGAATATCATGACCGTCACGTTCCATAGCCGTACCGCATTCCGGGCAGTCCTTCGGCGGCAGGTCATAACCCGAACCGACCTCACCGTGGAGGAAAAACTCCGTGTGGCAGCATTTGGGGCAGCGGTAATGGGGTGCAAGCGGATTGACCTCTGAAATACCCGATGCATTTGCAACATAAGACGAGCCGACGGAGCCACGCGAACCTACATAATAGCCGTGATCCTCGGAGTTCTTGACCAGCTTTTGCGCAATCATATAAAGAACGCCGAAACCGTGTTTTATTATTGAGTCAAGCTCCCTTGTCAAACGCGAGGCAACATATTCCGGAACGGGATCGCCGTAAAGGCGTTTGGTTTTTTCCCAGCAAAGGCGTTTCAGCTCATCATCGGCACCCTCAAGCGAGGGAGGATAGTTTCCGCTTGGAATCGGCGTCAGCTCCTCGATCATATCGGCAATTATGCCGGGATTTGTTATAACGACCTCTTTTGCCGTCTCCTCACCGAGATAATCAAATTCGGCGAGCATATCCTTTGTGTTGCGGAAAAAGAGCGGAGCCTGTTTGTCTGCGTCCGCAAAACCCTGACCTGCCATGAGGATAGCTCTGAAAATGCTGTCCTCGGGGTCAATGAAATGAACGTCGCAGGTTGCAACCGTCATTTTTCCGAGCGCGTCTGCAACCTGAACCACCTTTCGGTTCAGGTCCTGAATGTCCTCAATGCTGTTGACATTCGGGAATTTTTCGCTGTCTATCATATAGCGGTTATTACCGCAGGGCTGTATTTCAAGGTAATCATAAAACGAGGCGATCTTCATTATCGTCTCTTCACTTTCGCCGGTTGCAATAGCTCTGTAAAGCTCTCCGGCTTCACATGCACTGCCGATTATAAGACCCTCGCGATACTTCATAAGCTCGCTTTTGGGTATGATTGGCTTGCGATGAAAATACTTGACGTTTGAAAGCGAAATGAGCTTGTAAAGATTCTTGAGTCCAACACTGTTTCTTGCAAGAATTATCTGGTGAAAATACTTGCCTTTCTTTTCTTTTTTCCATGAGTCAAAGTCGCGCTCATCATCGTTGAGGAAGTATCCCTCCATGCCGAGAATGACCTTGATTTTGCCGGACGCGGCGGCAATCGCCTCGGGGAATGCCTGAACAACGCCGTGGTCTGTTATGGCAATCGCCTTGTGTCCCCACGCAATTGCACGCTTGACAAGGAGCTTTGCGTCCGTCAGACCGTCCATCATTGACATTTTTGTGTGAAGATGGAGTTCAACGCGCTTTTCCTCTGCATCGTCAATCGGCGGTATTTTTTCAATCGTTGAAATTGCTCTCGGCGTTATCACGGTCTCACCCGAGAATTTATCAAAAGTCAGGTCTCCACGGATAAGCAGCGTTGCGCCGTCCGAGACCTTTTCAAGTATATGGGCACAGTAATCCTTTTTTTCAAAAATCTTGCAGGTATAGGCATATGTACGGTCGGTGATATTGAACGTCACAATGTTGCTGCGTCCGTCGCGCGTTTCGCGCACCTCAAGACCGAAAACATCGCCCCAAACAACGCACGAACCGTCTTCAATGCTGATTTCCGAAAGGGGGCGCGGCTTTTTTGTGATTCTTGTTCCGAGCACCGGGTGAGCAGTTTCAAAATAGAGCGGAATGCCCTCAATGATTTTATGCTCTTTCGGTTTTGTTGCCGCAGCGCGAACCTCATCCGGGTCAATACCCTTTGAGCGCATATTCTCGTCCTCAGCTGTGCGAATCATGGCAGCGTATGATTCATCTTCAATTGTCGGATCCTCCCCGATAAATTCAACGCTGACCTTTCTGCCGAATTGCTCACCTATAAGCCTTTCCATAAAGCTGCCGCAGCCGCAACTTTCAAGAATGCTCTTGCCGCCGTGAGTTAGTGTAACATGGAGTGTTGTTCCGTCAAAAGACGCAGCAGCACCCGTAAAAAAACCGTTGCTCGCCGCAATTGACGAGTTGACCGCATACACAAGAGAAGAAAAGTATCCCTCTGAAAAAAGCTCCGGCGGCATTTTCGGGATAATTACAACGCTTTCAAGCGAGAGTCTCCTCTTCAGCTCCTCTTCGGCATAAGAAATCTCTCTATGCGAGACAAGAGCAGAAAACAAAAGCTCCAGCTCCATTTTCCTGCTCTCTTTGTAGATTCGTATGTTGCTTACGCTGCTTTCGGCGAACAGCTCGGCTGCTTTTTCATTTCCGGCAAGCTCGCCGAAAAGAGATGTAAAACTGTTACTCATTCTTTGTATCCTTATATTTCTTCTATTTCTTTCATCAGCTCGTCAACGAGTCTGTCCTCGCTCACCTTTTTGATTATTTCGCCATGCTTGAAAACAAGACCGCAGCCGTCTCCGCCGGCAATTCCGACGTCGGCTTCTCTTGCCTCTCCGGGTCCGTTGACAACGCAGCCCATGACTGCCACCGTAATCGGCTTTTTTACAGTGCGCAGTTTTTCTTCAACCTCTCCGGCAAGAGCTATGAGGTCGATTTTTGTTCTGCCGCAGGTGGGGCAGGAAACGAGAGTCGGAGTGTCGTTTCTGAGTCCGGCAGCTTTGAGAATATCAAGTCCGGCATACACTTCCTCCTGCGGGTCGGCTGTGAGAGAAACGCGGATAGTATCCCCTATTCCTCCCGTCAAAAGCGAGCCGATTCCGACAGCGGACTTGAGCATGCCCATTCTTTGAGTGCCCGCCTCGGTAACTCCGAGGTGCAGCGGATAGCTGCACATGCCCGCAACCAATTTATACGCCTCTATCATTGTCTGAACATTTGAAGATTTGATTGAAATAACTATATCGTCAAAATCAAACTTTTCAAGCAAGGAGACATGGTACATTGCACTTTCCGCCATAGCCTGCGCAGTGGGTGCACCGTATTTTTCAAGAATGTGCTTTTCAACCGAACCCGAGTTGACTCCTATACGAATCGGCACACCGTTTTCGCGGCACTTTTTTGCAACTGCGCGAACATTTTCGTCCGCTCCGATGTTGCCGGGGTTGATTCTCACCTTGTCAACGCCCGCTGCCACGCATTCAAGCGCAATTTTATAATTAAAATGAATATCTGCAACAACGGGAATGCTTATATTCTCTTTCAGCGCCGCAATCGTTTTAACCGCTTCAAGGTCAGGCACGGCGGCGCGGATAATTTCACAGCCCACCTGTTCAAGTTTCTTTGCCTGTTCAACGTTGCCCTTTGCGTCATGAGCTTCAACATTCAGCATAGACTGAACGGTAACAGGACTGTCTCCGCCGATAAAAATATTGCCGAGCTTTATCTTTTTTGTTTTTCTTCTTTCAATCATAGGAACACCGTCTGTCTTTAAGGCAGCACCCTGCAAATTGAGGCGCACGCCTTTTTTGAATCTGTATCTGTTATGCTGCACAAAAGCTCTTGACTTGCATGGGCAAGCGGCATTTTTGTACACCGTAACGAAAAATCTTACTGCACAATCCACATACCGCAATGTGCGGCATTGCCTTAAAACTTTACAAAAATGCTGACAAACCGGGTAAGCGTATTGAGTTCGACCCGGTCACCTTTTCCTTACATAAATCCTATGCCGGAGATCCACTTCCACAAATCGCTCGCAGAGATAACCACCATAAAGATAAGCAAGAGAATAAGTCCGGCGGCATGAATCCAATTTTCATATTTCGGCGGAATCTTTCTTCTTGTAATAAGCTCAACGAACATAAAGAACAGTCTGCCTCCGTCAAGCGCAGGTATCGGAAGAAGATTGAAAAGACCGATATTTATTGTGATGAGCGCCATGATCATGAGCATTGAGCTCCAGTCTGCGCTTTGAACGCTCTGTTCGGCAACGTCCGCAATGACTGAAACAGTTCCGATGGGACCTGCAAGCTCGTTGATTCCGTATCTGCCGCGAATGAGATCAAAAAGGCTGAGATATACCATTCTTGACATTGACGCAGCATATTTGAACGCTCCGCCTATTACATTTCCGACGGTTCGGTCAACGCCCAAGACGGAAAAATCAAAAACGGTAACCGTCGCCATTTTTACTCCGCTCACCGTCTGCTCGCTTCCGTCGCGAAGGAAAGTAAAATCTATCGTATAATCGGTATCCTTGCCTATTTCCTCCATAAGCTCTTTGTTTGTCTTGATTTTGACGCCGTTGACGGCGGTAATCTGATCTCCGTCCTTGAGTCCGGCTTTTTTGAGCTTTGAGCTGACGGAAGAAATAACGCAGTTTTCATCATATGAAAAGTTCCCGCCGGTTCTCACCCCAAAGTGAACCTCCGGCAGCTCAATCTTTTCTCCGTCACGTTCAACAACAAAGGAATAAACCCCCGTGTTGTTGCGCTGCATAAGAAAACTGATGTCATAATCCGAGTATACACGCTTTGAATCGATCTTTAAAATTTTGTCGCCCTGTTTGAGTCCGCCGTCTCCGTTGCTGACAGCGCCCTGATAGAACTGAGAAATCGTGTTTGTTCCAACAAGAACATCTTTTTGTCCCGAGCCAACGCCGGCAACGATGAGAACACAAATGAGAACGCCAAGGATAATGTTGAACGTTGCACCGGCGGCTGTGATTATCATTCGCTGCCAAAGCTTTTTGTTGCAAAAAGCGCCCTCGTCGTCGCTGCTTTCGTCCTCACCCTCCATGCTGACAAAGCCTCCGATAGGAAAAAGCCGCAACGCATATTTTGTCGCCTTGCCCTGCTTTTTCAAGATAGTCGGTCCCATTCCGAGCGCAAACTCGTTGACCTTGACCTTGAAAAGCTTTGCAAAAATAAAGTGACCGAATTCATGGATAAAAATTATAAGACCGAAAAAGAGAATAGCCACAACAATAGGCCACGCCTTGCCCCAGATCTGTGAAAAAGTAGCCAGCAGATTAAAACTCATTATATCACCTAACTTTGCTTTCAACAAAGTCTCTTGCGGCTTGGTCTGCCTCAAGGACATCTGAAAGCGTATAATTTTCTTTTGAAACGCCGTTTTCGAGCGCAAGACCCACGAGCTCGGCAATTTGAAGAAAGCCTATGCTGCCGTTTCTGAAAAGCTCGTTTGCCTTTTCGTTTGCCCCGTTTGCTATTGCCGGATAAAGCCCGCCCTTTTCAATAGCCGAACGGCAAATATTAATGCATCTGAATGTGTCATAATCCGGCTCACGGAAAGTCAGCGTGCCGTAATCCGCAAGCGAAAGTCGCTTGACCGGAGACGGCATTCTTGCCGGATAGGTCAGCGCATACTGAATGGGTATCCGCATATCGGGAACACCGAGCTGAGCTATCACGGAATTGTCAACATATTCAATGAGCGAATGAACAACGCTCTCGCGGTGAACAACAATTCTGACCTCTGACGGCAGAACGTCAAAAAGCCAAACCGCCTCAATCAGCTCCAGCCCTTTGTTCATCATGGTGGCGCTGTCAATTGTTATTTTGGCTCCCATGCTCCAGTTAGGATGTCTGAGAGCCTGGGCAACCGTAACATCTTTAAGCTCTTCCCTCGTTTTGCCGAAGAAAGGACCTCCCGACGCCGTTAGTATTATTGATTTAAGCTCATTCTTTTTATTCATACCCTGAAGACACTGAAAAATTGCGCTGTGCTCACTGTCAACGGGCAGGATTTTAATTTTATTTTCCTTTGCCGTGCGGGTAACAAGGCTGCCACCCGCAACAAGAGTCTCTTTGTTGGCAAGGGCAAGGCTCTTTTTTGCGTTTAATGCGCAAAGCGTGGGTTCAAGACCTGCCATTCCCACAATTCCGTTGAGCACAGTGTCTGCCGACGTCTCAGCGGCGCATTCGCAAACACCCTTTACTCCTGCAAGCACCTTTATGCCGGTGTCTGAAAGCCGAACCTTGAGCTCGGCGGCTGCATTTTCGTCTGCAAGAGCAACCATTCTGGGGCGATACTTCCTCGCTTGCTTTTCGAGTAATTCATAATTTCTGCCTGCCGTGAGTGCGGTGACCTCTGTCCCGGTCTTTTCGCAGACATCAAGCGCCTGAGTACCAATTGAACCGGTTGAACCGAGAATTGAGAGTTTTTCAGTCATTTTTCATTCATCCTCTTTAAGCGTAAATCAATGCGTAAATTCCGTAAAGCACCGGAAGCACGAACAGACTGCTGTCAAATCTGTCCATTATTCCTCCGTGCCCGGGAAGAAGATTGCTGTAATCCTTGATTCCCACATTGCGTTTGAGCACAGAGGCGGCAAGATCGCCGAACATGCTGACAACCGAAAGTGCGCAGGAAATGGGTATTATATAAAGATACTTCATTGCGCTTTCTCCAAAAAACGCATGATAGCCAAGCTTTTTTGTTCCGACGCAATAGCAGAAAAGCAAAAGTACATTTACCGCTGCGGTGATAAGCGTTCCGAAAACTGCGCCCTCAAAGGACTTTTTGGGACTGATATTCGGGGTCATTTTGTGCTTGCCGATTTTTCTGCCGACGAGAAAGGCAAAAATATCGGTTGCCCATGAACAGGAGAACGCAAGCATAACAAGGAACGCTCCTTCATGATGCGTCAGCTTTTCCGGAGCAAGCTTTGAGATGTCGTTGAGTCTTATAAAACAGGTAAATGAATACGGAATCGCAACGGAAGCAAAAAGCGCAACGACCGAATCTATGTACTTTATCTGTTTGTTGAAAATAACAGCAAAAAACAAAAGGAGCAATGCATAAAAGCTGACGAATACGCCAACAGGCTTTATCGGTATATCATAGCTGACATAAAACGCAGAAAAAGCGCTCACGGCGCATGAAACGATATACAGCAGTCTGCTTTTTGCGCCGCAGGCGTGCATAAGCTCATATGTTGCCATGGGCGCAACAGCGGCAACAATGAGCGTGTAACCGATTCTGAAATTTGTGCAGATTGAAACAAGAAAAACAATCAGCGCCGCTGAAATAATCAGCGTTGACCGCGTTCTTTCACCTTTGAATTTTACCTTTTTCATAATCTATACCAAAACAGAAAAAAATCTGTCCTTTCTTTCGCATTTATCAAACTCCGCCGAATCTGCGGTTACGTTTTGAATATTCTTCAATCGCTTTGTCAAGGTCCTCCGGCGTAAAGTCCGGCCAGAGAACATCGCTTGAATAAAACTCCGCATAGGCAAGCTGCCAGATGAGAAAATTTGAAAGTCTTTCCTCGCCGCTCGGGCGGATAACCAAATCCGGATCGGGCTGACCGGCGGTGTAAAGATTCTCTGATAACGTCTCTTCATTGATATCCTCCGCGGACATCTCGCCGTTCTTCACTTTTTCGGCAAGGCGCCTTACCGCGTGGATAATTTCATCTCTGCCGCCGTAATTGACGGCGATGTTTATGTGGATTTTGTTCTTATCGTTTGAGCGCGTTTCAACAACGTCCATGAGCTCTGCAATATCCGAGGGCATACCCTCCCTTGAACCGATAAAATGGACGTTATAGCCCGCCTCCTCGTTTTCTTCCTCGCGTTCCTCCATTTCTTCAAGGTACTTGCGGAAAAGATCCATTATCTTTCCGACCTCAAAAGCGGAACGCTTCCAATTCTCCGTTGAAAAAGCATAAAACGTCATATATTTTATGCCTATATCAGAACCGTACTGGCAGATTTTTCTGAACACCTCAGCGCCCACCTTGTGTCCCTCGGTGCGGTCAAGTCCTCTCTTTTTTGCCCAACGTCCGTTGCCGTCCATGATTATTGCAATATGTTGCGGCAAAACGATATGTTCTTTTTCCATTATTATACGGCTCCTTTAAAATTACCTATGCAATACCGCACAATTGATATGTGCAAATTGCGCAGTAGATTTTTCTTCAGTCTGCAAAAAAAATTTGCATACTTGCCGGCGCAAGTCAAGTAATTCTCGTTTATCATTACAGAAGCAGATTAAATCAAGGCATGCGCCGTAATTTGCTCGGCTTCTTATTCCTAATTTATATTTAGTAACCGATGACTAACCGAAAGTACAAATATTAACGGAAAATATACCGTCAAGCTTTGTTCTCGGGCACACTGAGTCAGACTCCCTCCGGCCTATTAAAAGCTGAAGAGAGTCGAACTCAATGCGGTTTTTTAAGGCAAATTTTCACCGATACTGCGTTAAAAAGCCTCGCAATGCGTCAGCATTACTCACCTTTTTGCCTTGTCTCGGCAAAAATTTGCTCTTAAAAAACTGTTTCACACATGATGGATTTGCTTTTTTGGTGCAGTGTGGTTCTTACTCCGCAAGGCAATACTTTCTTATTGTGAGACAAAAAGAGTCGCAATGTGCCGGAAAGCAAATTTTTCAGGCGCATCGGGTTCGGCTCTCCTCAGCTTAAGCTGAAGAGAGTCGAACTCAATGCGGTTTTTTAAGGCAAATTTTCACCGATACTGCGCAATTGCGGCAGTTCCCTGCTGCAATCAGATTTCCATGATTTCCTTTTCTTTTGCAGAGGCAACTTCTTCAATTTCCTTGATGCAGTTGTCTGTAATTTTCTGAACTTCCTTTTCTCCGTCCTTGAGATCGTCCTCTGTGATGGAAGATTCTTTCTTCATTGCCTTGAGCTTTTCAATGGCGTCACGGCGTACGGAACGCGCAGCAACCTTTGAATTTTCAGCAATCTTCTGAACCTCCTTAACAAGCTCGCGTCTTCTGTCTTCTGTGAGCGGCGGGAAAGTGAGGCGGATAACGGTTCCGTCATTCTGCGGATTGATTCCGATATCGGAGGCGAGAATTGCCTTTTCAATTCCTTTGAGAACCGATTTATCCCACGGCTGAATGACAAGGACTCTTGCCTCGGCAACAGAAATTGAAGCAAGCTGACCTACCGGAGTCGGCGTTCCGTAGTAATCAACGGAAATTCTGTCAAGGATCTGCGGATTGGCTCTGCCGGCACGGATTCCGGCGTATTCGCTCTTGAGAGCGTTCACGGTTTTACCCATCTTTGTTTTGGCTTTTTCAAATACTTCTTTCATAGTGACATCTCCTTTGATATGTTGAAATTATTTTGATAAGAATTTACTGAATAAATTCACCGGGAACAATACATTACGTTCTTCTGCTTATGAACCATTCAAAGAACTCAGAAGCCGTAAAGCTATGACCTTCCTTTATGCCGAGATAAACCATCACGGCAATGAAAGCAAGCAGAACAAAGCCCGCCGCAACGAGAATGACCCCTCTTTGTTTGGTTGACTTTATATACGGCTCGGACGGTTCAAATTCGCCGTCTGCCGTTTTCCATGAGTCGCCCTTGCAAATTTTTTCAGGATTACGAAGGCACATAAAGCCTGTGACAAGAACAACCGCGTCAACAACGAGCATCAAAAAATATCCCATGTTGTTTTTCTCCTGTAAATCTGTTTAACTGACAACCGTTCCGATTTTTTCTCCCTTTACGGCACGGACGATGTTCTCCGGGTCGTTGAGGTTGAAAACAAGAATCGAAATTCCGTTGTCTCTGCAAAGCGATGCAGCTGTGCTGTCCATAACGGCAAGTCCCTTTTCAAGAATCTCCGTGTGGCTGAGTGAGTCATACTTCACTGCGTCGTCAAACTTGTTCGGGTCTTTGTCATAAACGCCGTCAACATTTGTAGCCTTGAAGATGATCTCTGCATTGATTTCAGCTGCCCTGAGCGCCGCTGCGGTATCGGTTGAGAAGAACGGGTTGCCCGTTCCGCAGCCGAAAATGACAACTCTGCCCTTTTCAAGGTGGCGAACCGCCTTGTTTCTGATATACGGTTCTGCAACCTGCTGCATTGCTATTGCAGTCTGAACCCTGACGGGAACGCCGAGCTGTTCAAGAGTATCCGCAAGAGCAAGGGAGTTCATCGCCGTGGCGAGCATTCCCATATGGTCGGCACGGGTACGGTCCATTTTTCCGCTGCTCCTGCCGCGCCAGAAATTGCCGCCGCCGACAACAAGACCGATTTCCACCCCGAGGTCTGCACAGCTTTTAACAGCCATACAAATCTTCTCAACGGTGTCAAAATCAATACCCTTTCCGTCCCGACCGGCGAGAACCTCGCCGCTGAGCTTCAGCAGGATTCTTTTATATACACTCTGCATGTTACCATAGCCTTTCCGGCTACAAAAAATCATAATCACATTTATCCTTGCTGTAGCCAAACAAGGCGTGACGGCAATTGTCCTGCTCAGAGCTTATTTCACATAAACCTTGAGAGACATATAATTCAATCGGCGTGATAACCGCGCCTATGAATGCAGCCGATCGGTATACAAAAAATACCTATACGTTCATTTTACTAAATATGAGCCTTGGTGTAAAGTATTTTTTCAAATATTTTGCTAAGCGTCAATTGTGCGGAATTACCTTAAAGAAAACCGATCTGAAGAAAGCGATAATGAGAGCAAAGAGTTCATCGAGCTTCTCTGCAAAGCTTACGTTCTGCTTTTCTTCGCCGCTTTCCGGAACCGTCACACCCTCGGTGAGCGAGGTGCATTTTCCGCTGTTTCTGTTGAGAGACACAAACTGCGGATAGCGTGAATCGGTGTGTACGTCAACGCCCTCTTCGCTTGTTGCGACCCAAACGAGCAGCTTTCCGCTGTCCTGGAGTCTGCCGTATTCAACGTGGCTCATGTTCTTGATGAACCATGTTCTCTCCGGGAGCAGACAGGTTGACGCGTCAATCACATCATCGGTCGATATATGCTTGTGGCTCTCGTCAGTGCAGACCTTTTCGCGCGAATAGGAATCTGCGCAAAGAGTCGTTCCGTAATCAGCAACGGTAGCATAACCGGTCATGAGGTATGTATCAATGAGATTATCGGTATGATTGCGCACGCCGCCGGTGAGCGGTATGCCCGCATAACCGTATGCACCGATCATGTATACGTTGACGCCGTTTGACTCTGCCTCGTCAATGAGCTCGTCAAGCTTCATTTCAACGTTATAGGCATACTCGTCTATTTTTGCAATAAAGCTGTCGCTGAGTTCTGCATAGGCAGTCATCTGCTCTTTGGCAGCGTCATAGTAATCCGCATTAATAAGACCCCAAACGCCTGGGAAACGAACAAAAGTATCAACGAACACCTCGGCATAAACCGGCTCTCTGAGAGCTTCAACCATAGCCTTGAGATATGAGTTAATGGCAGTCTTTGCGCCTGCGCCGTATTTTGTGAGCGCGTCCGAGCCAAAGCCCAGCAGCTCATATGCGGCGCCGCTTTTTATGAGATATTCTTCAAGATAATCCACAATGCCGTCAATTTCCATTTCAATATTGCCGGAGAAAAGCTTTCCGACTATGTCTGTTCCACCCACTGCGGTTGACGCATAAACAATGTTTTTAAGCGTATCCGAGCCGTACTTATAGAGGAAGGCGGAGGTTATGGTTCCGCCGAAGCTCATTGCTATGAGAGAAACCTTTTTGCTGCCGGTTGACGCAAGAACCTCGTCAATTGTTGCTTTGAGGTCGTCTGCTATGTCAAGGGCACTCCTTCTGAAATCATAATAGAAGAAATATGTTCTGTCCCAACCGATTTTTTCCGCAACGGCTCTGACAACGCCTCTTTCGCTTGTGACGGTCGTTTCATCGGTTTTGAAATCTTCATAGTTGTCTGCACTTCCGGCATATGAAGTCGGAACAATGTTATAAACGGAATCGCCGTTTTCATCGCATTTCAGCTTTTCAAAAAGGTCATGAACCGGCTTTGCGCCGTATTGACCGAAAATCGTCCAGTCATTGAGCAGAGCAGCCGCAGCAAGCGACGGAGCTGCTTTGAGAATGTTTTTGATTATAACCTCGTTTGACGGAGGAAAAGCATTTTCTCCGCTGTCTGCGTCAACGAGCGGTGCGGTTCCCATTCCGCTGACAACTATAACCGGCGTCGGCTCCTCTGCGGCAAAAGCGATCGCCGAGCAGGAAAACGCAAGAACAAAAACGAGCAAAAGCGAAATTATTTTTTTCATTTTTCTCTCCCCTTACTTGATTTTTGAAAAAAGCTTTGATATGAGTGAAAGCAGATTTCTGAAAAACTCTGCAATTCTTGAGCGCAAACTTGAATGTCCGTCAAGAATGCTGTGTTCAATTTCTCCGCCGGTGAGCGAAGAAAGCTTTTCCGTGGTATTGTTGAATTCGGTGAACTGAGGATACTTTTCATTGCTGTAAATCGTCAGCTCTTCCTCGCTTGTCACGAGCCAAATAAGAAGCTCGGAAGCCTCGCTGCCGTTTTTAAAGCCTACATGCTTCATATATTTGATGAACCACGTTTTTTCCGGCAAAAGGCAGGTTGACGCGTCGATTATTCCGTCGCGCGAAAGATGATTGTGGCTCTCATCTGAGCAAACGGTTCCCTTGGCGGCATAGTTTTCTCCGAGTGTCTCACCATAAGGCGCGCATGTGGCTCCAAAGGATTCGTTCTTTGTTTCAACAAGGCAGTCGCTCTGTTCCCATGCGCTTTTTGCAGCCGGAAAACCGACATAGCCGTATGACGCGGTGATGTAAGCCTCGCAGCCGTTCGCCTGCGCATTCTTTATAAGCTCTTCGGCTTTGTTCTGAACATTGTAGTGATATTCGTCAAGCCTTTTAATGAACTCGCTGTTTCCACCGTCGGGGAACATGGTGTTTTTCGCGTTTTCATAGTAGCTGTCCGGGCAGAATGACCACATGCCCGGCATTGAAGCAAACGAAACCAAAAGTATTTCGTTATAGGCTCTGTCGTTTGAGCCTGATATGAACTTTTTGACAAAGGAGTCAACCGCCTTTGAGAGCGCCGGAGTCATTTCAACGCCGGTCTGTAAAGCGGAAATGAGAGTCTGGGTGAAAATGTCTCCCCTTTCAAAGCTGAAAAGGCGTTCAAGGAGCATGTCCGTGTCAATTTCAACATTCTTTGAAAACAGCTCGCCAACAAGGTCAATTCCCTTTGAAGCAACGAGACAGTAAACGATTTTTTCAACGCTCTGCGAACCGTATTTGTAAAGATATGAATTTGTAATAACACCGCCCATACTGCACGGAACAAGGATAACCTTTTCCGCGGTCTTTTCGCTTTTCACGTTTTCAATATAGGCATTCAGATCGTCTGCGGTCTTGAGCGGATCAAGCCGCCAGTCATAGTTGAAGTAATAGACGTTTTCCGCACCCACTGCGGAGGCAATCGCCTTTGTTACACCCTGCTCGTCCTCTTCGTTCTTATGCTCAAGAATCTCCGGATAATTGTTCACGGAGAGAGGAAAAGAGACCGCGCTCACGCTGTGGCGGCTTTCTCCCGTTTCATCGCAGGAGATAATTTCAAAAAGCTTTGAATAGATCTTTCCGAAGCACTTGTCGGCAAAAAGATTCCAGTCGCCGGAAACGGCAGAGCCTGCAAACGGCAAAACCGAGTCTCCGACCACGCTCATAATGTCCTTCGTCTGCGGAGGGAACACCTGCGTTTCCTCGCCGCTTTCCGTGCTGTAGAGCGGATACGAACCGAAACCGCTGACAACAACAACGGGCGTTACGCCGCCCGCCGCCTCAGCGACTGCCGCAACCGGCAACAGCATCAGAACGCACAATAAAAACGAAAGAACTTTTCTTGATGTTTTCATAGCATTTTTTCCTTTCTTTACTCTGATTCTATATGTGAAAGAGCACTCGCGGCTCTCACTTTTTTTCAAGCTTTGCATAGTTCGCCATAAGCTTTTTGGTTCCCGCTTTTTCAAAAGCGATTTCAAGCATGCTATCGTTTCCCATCTTTTTGACGGAAAGAACAACGCCCGAGCCGAAAACCTTGCTGAGCACCGTATCGCCGACAGAATATGAAACAGACTGAACGGCAGCCTTTTTCTTCGCCGGTGCAGCAGGACGGTTTTTTGAAAGAAAACCGTTGCCGGAATAGCTGCCGGATTGAGATGATGAATAATCCGACCGATATGCCGCCGAACCGGAAAAACCGCCGAAGCCTTTGAAAACCTCCTCGCGTGAGGGCGCCTGCCTGCCAACCTGCTCGGTGAGATTTTCGGGTATTTCGGCAAGGAACCGCGACGGAAGATTGCGTGAGGTTGAGCCGAACAGCATTCTCATGTTCGCGTGCGAAAGATAGAGCTTTTCTCTTGCCCTTGTGATTCCGACATATGCGAGTCTGCGCTCCTCTTCAACCTCAGAAGAGGAATACATGCTCTGAGCGCCGGGGAAGATGCCCTCCTCCATTCCCGGTATAAAAACCACGGGAAATTCAAGTCCCTTTGCAGAGTGGAGCGTCATCATCACAACGGCGTCGGTCTGCGCGTTATAATTATCAATGTCCGTCATGAGCGCAACTTCTTCAAGGAATCCGGAAAGGCTCGGTTCTTCGTTCTCAACCTCATACGTAACAAGGTTAGTAATAAGCTCGGAAATATTTTCAAGCCTTTCTGCGCCTTTTTCCTGGTCAAGCTTTATGAATGAAAGATACTGCGTTCTTTCAATAATTTCCTTGAACAGCTCGTCAAGGTGCATTCCGTCCGCCTTTTCGCTGAATTCTTTAATGAGCGCAGAAAATTCAAGCAGCTTTTTAGAGCTTCGTCTGAGCTGCTCATATTCATCAGCGTGCGAGATCACTTCAAAAAGACTGATTCCGAGACCGCTTGCAATTTCAAAAGCGCGGTTGATCGTGGTCTCGCCGATTCCGCGTTTCGGCACATTGATTATTCTGCGCAGTCTGATGTTGTCATTAGGGTTGTTGACAACGGTGAGGTATGCAATGGCGTCTCTGATCTCCGCGCGTTCATAAAAGCGGAAGCCGCCTATGATCCTGTACGGAATACCGGCTCTGACCATTCCGCGTTCAATGGAGTTGGACTGCGCGTTCATTCTGTAAAGCACCGCGTGATCTGAAAATGTATACTTTTTGCTGCTGACATTTTCTTCAATCGTATCGGTGATAAACCGCGTCTCGTCCTGTTCGTCATATGCGGTTTCAACAACAACCTTATCGCCTGCCGGGTTATCTGTCCAAAGGTTTTTGCCCTTGCGCTGGCTGTTGTTTGAAATGACCTCGTTTGCAACGTCAAGAATCGTCTGCGTTGAACGGTAGTTCTGCTCAAGACGAATGGTCTTCGCATTCTCATAGTGCTGTTCAAAGCTCATGATGTTCTCAATCGTTGCGCCTCTGAAACGATAAATACTTTGGTCATCGTCGCCGACAACGCAAATGTTTCTGTATCCGCCGGCAAGCAGCTCGGTCAGTCTGAACTGAGCGTGGTTGGTGTCCTGATATTCGTCAACCATTATATACTTGAACTTGCGCTGATAATACTCGCGAACATCGCTGTAATTTTCAAGGAGTCTAACAGTGTTGACGATTATATCGTCAAAATCCATTGCGTCTGCTTTTTTCAGCTCCTCCTGATACATCTTATATGCCGCGCCGATTTTTTGGTAGCGAACATCCTTGCCCGCCTGTTTAATATACTCCTGAGGAGAAACAAGACTGTCTTTAGCCTTGCTGATTTCCGAAAGAATCGTTTTATATGAAAGGATAGCGTCCTTGATGTCAAGCTGGCGCTGAATCTCTTTCATCAGTCGCTTTGAATCGTCCGTGTCATAAATGGTAAAGCTTGAAGTAAAGCCAAGGACTCCGCCGTCGCGCCGAAGGATTCTTGCACAGCAGGCATGGAACGTACTTGCCCAAATATCGTTGGCATCGGAGCCGAGAAGCTTTTCAAGACGTTCTTTCAGCTCATTAGCGGCCTTATTGGTAAAAGTTATTGCAAGAATCTGCCACGGTCTTGCATTGTCAACCGCAAGCAGGTCCTCTATGTCAAAAAGCAGATCCTTTTCACCGTCAAGATAGCGGCGCATATATTCCATATCCCGCGCAGACGGCTCAAACTGGGTCTGTTCGCTCGCCCATGCCTTGCCGTACTTGACTATGTTGGCAATGCGGTTGACAATAACCGTCGTTTTTCCGCTGCCTGCGCCGGCAAGAATGAGGAGAGGACCCTCGGTGCAGAAAATCGCCTGTTTCTGCATGTTGTTCATTCTGCTGAAATCTTTTTCTATTATCTTTTTTCTAAGTTCATAAAATTCCTTTGTTGCCATTTTATACTCCCGGTGAAGTAGGCACAGCTACTCATAATAATATCACTATATTTTACCGCAAAGCGACGAAAAACGCAACGGCAAAAGGCATAGAAAAAAGTGTGGATTTTTTGTATGATATGGCGTATGTTATATTTGGAACTATAAAAATGCAGTTGACAGAATCGCTAAAATTATATACAATGATATTAGCTAATATATAGGAGGTTGAATTATGCTGACAGTTACGGCAACAGATATTCAGAACAACTTCGGAAAATACCTTCAGGCAGTTCAGCTTGGCAACGAAATCATCATCCTGAAAAACGGAACCGAGGTTGCGCGGCTTATTTCAAAAGAAAAAAGCGTTTCGTTTTTGACCGACTCGCTCACCGGTGTGCTCAAAAACAACTATGATGAAAAAGCCATGAGAAACGAAAGGATTTCAAAACATGAGGGTCTTGATTGATACCAACGTTATTCTTGATGTCTTTTGCTCAAGAGAGCCTTTTCTTGAAGCGTCCTCGCTCGTTTGGAAAAATTGCGAAACGAATCTGATTGAAGGCTACATTTCAGCCGTTTCGATTTCTAACATTGTCTATATTCTCAGAAAAGAGCTGTCTCCGGAAAGGACAAGACAAATCATTGAACAGCTTTTTCTGATATTCAAGGTCGCCAACCTCAGAGCAGAAGACATAAAGAAAGCGGCTATAATGGAGGCGGATGATTTTGAGGACGCGCTTCAGATGGTGTGCGCCGAAAGGATAAAAGCAGATTTTATAATCACAAGAAATATACGCGATTTTGCATTAAGCAAAGTTGTCGCAATCAAGCCGTCGGAATTGCTTGAAAGAATTTAAAAGTCACGGAGGTAAAAACATATGTCCATCGAAAGAGTCAGAGCGTACTTCAAAACGCTCGGAATTGAAAACAGGATCCTTGAATTTTCCGTTTCAAGTGCAACGGTCGAACTTGCGGCGGCAGCGCTGAACACCGAGGGAAAACGGATTGCAAAAACACTTTCCTTTCTCGTTGACGAAAAAGCCGTTCTTGTTGTCACCGCAGGCGATGCAAAAATTGACAACAGAAAGTTCAAAGACTTTTTCCACGTCAAAGCAAAAATGCTTTCACATGAGCAGGTCCCGGAGCTTATCGGTCACGCAGTCGGCGGAGTCTGCCCCTTTGCCGTGAACGAGGGAGTTGATGTCTATCTTGACGAATCACTTAAAAGATTCGAAACCGTGTTTCCCGCTTGCGGCAGCAGCAACAGCGCAATTGAACTGACAATTCCGGAGCTTGAAAAGTATTCCGGCTATAAGGAATGGATCAACGTGACAAAGCTTGGCTGACAGAAAAGCGCATAACTCAAAACAGGTCGCAGAAAGACTTTCGTCTTTTTTGCGACCTGTTCATTTTGCTCAAAACCGTGCAAAAAGAAACAGAAACCGCTCTCGCGGTTTCTGCTCCCTTAAACAATTGTTTAATCGTTGTTTAAATTAATAAACGTTAGTAACGCTGTCAAACTTAACAGTGTTGGTGCCAACCTCGATTTCATCCTTGCCAGCGCCCTTGAAGAACTTGATAATAGCATAGATGATTTCCCAAAGCTTCTGCCAAAGCTGCTCAAAAGACATAATTTCCTTATTGCTCATTGTGTAATTTCCTCCTATTACCCTGTATTTATCGAAGCTTACCGCTTCAACATGGCTAAATTATATACCAGATGGATTTAATTGTCAACAGTTTATTCAAAAAATTTTCATATTTAAACGCTTTTAATTTTTTTTAAGGTTAGTGTACTCAAGGGCATAATAAACAGAATAGTCCCAAGACTTTTTGAAACTTCATTGAAAATATACAAAAATGTGAAAAACACGAGGGCTGCTCAAAGAGCAGCCCTCACATTTTAAAATTTCAAATTTTAAAACGATTAGCTGAAATTATTCAGCGTCAGTAGTAGCCCAGATGCTGTCGTCCTTGAGGATGGTGTCCTTAAGGAAAGCCCAAATCTTGTCAACGAGCTTTACGAATTCAGCCCAGTTCGCGTTAAGGAAGTTAGCTACCTTTGCGATAATGTCTGCCATTGTTAATTTCCTCCTTATTACCCAAAACTAATCAGAGAACTCAAGTCCTCTAACTTGGCTACATTTTACACCACGCTTTAAAATATGTCAATACTTAATTCAAAAAAAGTTCATTTTTAAGATTTTTTAAAGGTAGTATGCTTTGAGAATGAAAGTTCGTCAGAATATATTAATTTTGCCGTCAGCGCATCGCCATAAACCTAAGTAAAAACCACAACAGAACAGCAAGCGCTGCAAAACCACACCTCTTTGAAATACAATTCGACAACATATGAGCAGTACCCAAAGCAGCATACACCGCACAATCATACTGTAAGCGATTGAGGAAAGACTGAAAAAATATACAAACAGTATTCACACGTTCACCGCAGCGGCACATCAAAAAGCAAAACAAAAAGCTGCGATTCACGTGTTTTGAGCAATGCGTGAATCGTAGCTTTAACTCTTAATACAATACTGAAAGTGACCTTTCCGCTTTCTGCAACCGAATGCAGCGGCTTTTCAAATCATTCTCAGTTGAGCTTTCCGTAAAGTGAAAAGCCCTCAGCGCCGGCGTCGGTCTTGGGTGCTCTCTGCGGAGCGTCAGACCTCGGTGCGCCGCTTCTCGGACCAGAGGGACGTCTGCCGCCTCTGGGACCGCCGTGACCGCCTCTGCCTCTGTTGTTATATCCGCCTCTTGAGGGATGGGTGGGCTTTACGCCCTCCTCAAGGCTGATTACAACTCTTCTGCCGAGATCCGAGCCGACCGAATATGAGGTCACACCCTCAACTTCCTGAATCGCCGTGTGAATAATGCGGCGCTCATAAGGATTCATCGGCTCAAAAGTAAAGTTTCTGCCGTATTTGAGAACTTTCTGCGCGTTCTTCTTGGCAAGCGCGCAAAGAGCTGCTTTTCTCTTTTCGCGATAATTGCCGACGTTGACAGAAATTCTTGAATACTCATTTTCGCTCTTGCTCTTGCCTGCTACGAGACGTGCAAGATACTGAACCGAATCAAGGGTTTCGCCGCGTCTGCCGATAACAATGCCGTAATCGTCTGCACAGTCAAGCTCAAGCAGAATTTCGTTTTCCTCAAGGAGATATGCCTTGACGTCAACGTTTTCAACGCCCATGCCCTTAACTACCTTGACAAGGTACTGCGCGGCTGCTTTTGCGCCGGGTTTGCCTTCAAGGGAGATCTCCTCGCGCTTAACCTCTGCTGCGGGTTCGGCGGGTTTTTTCTCTTCGGCTGCCTTGGGCGCTCTTGCTTCTGCAGAACGGATTTCCTGCTTTTTCTGCGGCTGAGCCTTGGGTGCCTGCGGTTTTGCCGCGGCAATGTCTTTTTTAGCCGGGCGGGCTTTTTCTGCGCTCTTCTCGGGAGCGACTTCGTCTGCCGCCTCATAGTAAGCTCTGGCTTCTGCCTTTTTGCCGCCGAAAAGACCGAGCACTTTCTTCTGAGGATACGTAATGACCTCTGAATGAACGTCGGCACCTGCCGGAGCGTTCAGCGCGGCTTTGGCGTTGGCAATTGCTTCTTCAATCGTTGCGCCCTGTCCTTTAGCTTCGTGAATCATGTTTATCACCACCGTGTAATTAGGATAATAATCGTGTTTTACTCTTCCGAAGTAACGGGAGTTTTTGTTTTTTCATAGGAACGTCTGTATATGGTCTCTTCAACCATGAGCTTTGCAACAGTCTTTCTCGGGGCATAGACCTTGCCGAGAATAAGTGTCTGGAAGAAAGCAAGAATGTTGGAAAGGATCCAGTACATACCCATTCCTGCCGGGAACTGGAAAGTGAACCACAAAGACATGAGCGGAGCCATAAGCATCATGCAGCCCATCATCTGTGCATTTTCCATTGCGCCGGGGTTGTTTTTCTTTTGTCTGACCTGCGTCAGAACACTCGTGAGCAGCGACGTTGCAAAAGATAAAAGAGGTATGAGGAGTAAAACTTTTGCTTCTGTTGTGGCTGTGCCGAGTGATTTAAGAGTAGAAAATTGAGGAATCGCTCCGAGGTCAACGCCGAAAACGGTGAAGTCAAAGTTCCTGATTTTTTCAATTGCGTCCGGATACTTCTCGGCTGTTGCCGGAATCTTGCGGATAAGCTCGTTGAGGTTCGCAACTGCGGCAGATTCGGCATAAGCGGCACTGTTTCCGGTCAAACCGAGGTTAGACTTTGCAACGCTGCTGAGAGCACTGACAAACTCTGTCGGAATTTCAAGAACATATTTCAGCGGTTCGCGAACAACGCCGTAAAGGCCCCAAAGAATGGGAATCTGAAAAAGCAGCGGCATACAGCTGCCGCTCATGGCGTTGTAGCCCTCCTGCTGATAGAGCGCGCTGGTTTCCTCCTGGATTTTCTGGTTTCTTTCGGCAGGTGCATAGTCCTGATATTTTTCTCTGATCCTCTTGAGTCTCGGCTGAAGTCTGACGGTTTTTGCCATACTCTTCTGCTGATGAATGTTGGTCGGCAAAAGAACAATGCGGAAAAACAGCGTAAAAATGAGCAGAGCGAGACCATAGTTATTGATGAACTGATAGAGAATCCTAAACAGGAAGCCGAAAATGGAGTAAAGGAAATCGAGCATTTGTTGAGTCCTTTCGTAAAAGTAGTCCGTCTGACGCAAAGAACCAAAGCTGCCATTTTCAGTGCTTGTCCTTTTTTTCCCGTTTTGGCGGAACGGGATCGTAGCCTCCGCGGGAGAGAGGGTTGCAGCGAAGAATGCGCCAAGCGGCGAGCAAGCTGCCTCTCAGTGCTCCGTGCGTTTCAATCGCTTCAATCGCGTAGCACGAGCAGGTCGGATAATAACGGCACATCGGCGGCAAATGAGGCGAAATATGCCTACGGTAAAAGCGTATCAAAGAAAGGAGGAATTTTTTCATGATAAAGTCTCCAAAACGCCGAGCTGCTCGAGCGATTCGAGCATGGCTTTTTCGATACGGGTGCTTTTTTGGAACTTGGTTCTTGTTCTCGCAACAAACACAAAATCCCAATTGCCTTTGATTCTGCCGGATTTTAAAACAGCCTGAAAAGCGGCTCTGATGATCCTACGGGAACGGTTACGTTCAACTGCGTTGCCGATTTTTTTGCCGGTCGTAATCCCAACACGGCAGACACCTACGCGGTTTTTCATTGCATAAACAACCAGCACGGGCTGCGCATTTGACTTTCCGCGGTGATAAAGGCGCTGAAAATCCTTATTGAGGTTGAGCATAACATAACTTTGCAAAAAATCAGCTCCAATCGCAATTGACAGAGTACAGCTTAGTAGGTGAGCTGCTTGCGACCCTTTGAACGTCTGCGGGCAAGAACCTTACGGCCGTTTCTGGTTGCCATTCTTTTTCTGAAGCCGTGCTCCATCTTTCTGTGGCGCTTTTTGGGTTGATAAGTCCTTTTCATTGGTATATACCTCCTTTTGTTTGAAATACAACGGCGAAAGCCGTTTTTGGTGATGTAAAGCAGCAAGTCACAGACCTGCATTTAGGTATTATATATCATAATGGGTGCCGATGTCAATGTTTTTGAGCAAAAATCAATCCGAATCTCAAACGCGCCCGAACACCCTGTTTCCGGGTACGCCGGCTCTTTTTTCAATGCAAATGTATCGAACACAAGCATGAAGATTCCCCCGCAAAGCTATACACGCCCGTACATATCCGCCTCAAGAACCAAGGTCGATACATTTTTCCGTGCAAGGTGCTAAGCATAAAAGCTACACTCATGATAACCGCAGCATCAACGGAACGGCATAAACAATAGTAAAAGCTATAATTCACACATCGATTCGGTGTGAATTATAGCTTTTTTCTTTTAATATGTTAGAGCATAACCGCAGTCTCAGTATTTTTCCACTGCACCGTGCAAGGTTAAAATTGAATTGAACCGACTGCAACAAGTGCTTTCTGCATGGGAGATAAACGCTGTCACTTATGATACTTCGCCCCGTTTTGAATCTGAAATGCGCGATAGATCTGTTCAAGCAGCATGACTCTGAACATTTGGTGCGGGAAAGTCATTCTGCTCACAGAAAGGCGCAGCAAGCTTTTTGCTTTAACCTCCTGAGAAAGTCCGAAAGAGCCGCCGATAACAAAGGCAACGCTGCCTATTCCCTGAGAAGCAAGCGAGGAGAGCTTTTGAGAAAGCTCCTCGGAAGAAAGCTGCCTGCCCTCAATACACATTGTAATAATTGCCGCCCGGTTGGGTATTTTTTCAAGTATCCTTTTGCCCTCGAGTGAAAGCGCCTTTTCAATCTCTGCCTGTGAGGGATTATCTGAAAGTCTTTCCGCAGCAAGTTCAATCACTTTGAGGCGGCAAAAAGCAGAAAGTCGCTTTGAGTATTCCGCGCAAGCGTCACGCAGATACTGCTCTTTGAGCTTTCCCACACAGACAACGTTAACTTCAAGCATCTCAAAACCTCACAATATCCTGGGTATTTTCCTTTGGGTTGACTGTAAGAATATAATCGCTGCCGCTTTTTGCGCCAAGCTCATTGATTGCACAAAGGTTCGTCTGATACGCAAGCTGCGGAATATTATTCTCCGTGCTCAAGTGTCCGAGAAAAAGCCGCGCCGTTCCGCGCTCAACAAGGTCCCTTGCGACTGCGGCACAGTTCTCGTTTGAAAGGTGTCCCCTGTCAGAAAGAATTCTTCTCTTGAGATAATACGGATACGGGCCGTTCTGAAGCATTCCGACATCATGGTTTGATTCGATCATAGCAAGATCACAGCCAATGATTCCGTTAAGCACCTCGTTTGTTACACAGCCGATGTCCGTTGCCACTGCGGCTTTCCGTCCGTCAGGAAACTCAATTCTGAATCCGCAGCTTTCCAAGCTGTCATGCGGCGTTTTGAAAGAACGAACCATCAAATCTCCTATTTCGTCTCCGTTTGCGGAAAGCTCAAAAACAGGAAATTTTCCGTTCAGTACGTCAGCCTGTTCAAGCCCTCTGAGCGTACCCGCAGTCGCATAAACCGGAATGCCGAAATTTGAGGCAAGAACACGTATTCCCTTGATGTGGTCACTGTGTTCATGTGTTACAAAAATCGCAGAAATCGATCTTGGATCAATATCTCTCAGCATGAGAGCGTCTTTTATCCTTTTTGCGCTGACTCCGGCGTCAATAAGTATCCCCGTTTTTGAAGAACCTATAAAAGTTGCGTTGCCGGAGGAAGATGAAAAAAGCGAACAGAATCTTGCCAAATTTATCATTCCTTGCTTTTAAAGGCAATCCGGCGCACAGTTGCGCGGCAAAACGTCGGCACTTTATTCATTAAGCTGCCGATACATTTTGCAATTTGTTGCCTTTAGGTAATTGTTTTTTATATTCTGCTTTAAAAAAAGGAGCCGAAGCCCCTTTTTAAAAAAACTGATTAAACATCAATCATTGCATTCAATTAACCCGCTGCGTGAGTTTTGGCATCATCGTCAAAAACCTGAACTCTTTTAATGTCCGCACCGAGCGCCGTGAATTTTTCAACGTAATCCTCATATCCGCGGTCAATATAGATGATATCCTCGATCTCGGTCGTGCCTTTTGCAATGAGACCGGCGATTATCATAGCCGCGCCTGCACGCAGATCGTCCGCCTTGACCGGTGCTCCCGAAAGAGCCTCTACGCCTTGAAAAACAGCAATCGTTCCGTTGACCTGGATGTTCGCACCCATACGGCTGAGCTGATCAACATATTTAAAACGGTTGTCCCAAACGCCCTCCGAAACAACGCTCGTTCCGTTCGCCACAGAGAGGATCACACTCATCTGAGGCTGCATATCCGTCGGAAAGCCGGGGTGAGGCATCGTTTTGATGTTGCATTTTTTGAAACTGCCGGTTGATTCAACCCTTATCGAATCATCATATTCCGTGACCGAGGCGCCGCATTCAATAAGCTTTGCCGTAATGGATTCAAGGTGCTTCGGAATAACGTTTTTGATGAGAACATTTCCGCCGGTCGCCGCTGCGGCAACCATGTATGTGCCCGCCTCTATCTGGTCGGGAATGATGGAGTATGTGCAGCCGTGGAGGGAAGAAACGCCGTGGATTTTGATTACATCGGTGCCTGCGCCTCTGACATCGGCGCCCATCGCGTTGAGGAAGTTCGCAAGGTCAACAATATGCGGCTCCTTGGCTGCGTTCTCAATGATAGTGAGTCCTCTTGCCTTGACGGCGGCAAGCATAACATTTATCGTTGCACCCACGGAAACCTTATCCATATACACAAGGCAGCCCGTCAAGCGGTCCGCATAGGCATTGATCATCGCATTTTCAACAACAGTCGCCGTTGCGCCGAGCAGCTCAAAACCCTTGATGTGCAAATCGATGGGACGAACGCCGAAATTGCAGCCGCCGGGGAGCGCCACCTTAGCTCTGCCATAGCGGCCGAGGAGCGCACCGATGAGATAATATGAAGCGCGCAGTTTTTTTGTCATCTCATGCGGAACAATGTAAGAATTGACATGGCGTGTGTCAATCTCAATGGTATGCTTATTGATATATCTGACAGCGGCACCCATATTGCTGAGTATCTTGACCATGCAGCTGACATCACTGATGTTGGGAATATTCTCGATCCGGCAGATATCCTGCGCCAACAGCGTAGCCGGAATAATAGCAACGGCAGCATTCTTGGCGCCGCTGATATCAACCGAGCCGCACAGCCGGTTGCCGCCCTGTATAACTAATTTTTCCAAAAAAATTCTCCTCTTTTCGCCGTTTCAAACGGAACGCATATCAAAAAATATATGTATAAAACAGCCTGACGGATTCAATCCAACGGCAAAGACAAAAAGTCAATCATAAACTATGATATTATAGCACTCTATGAGTCAAAAAGAAACCCTTTTTCAATATTTTGTTAAAAACAGACAAAAACTCTCCACGTATTTAAACATTTATTATAAGTCGAACACAGACCGTTTGACTTTGACAAAAGAGAGTCGTGTTTCTTTGCCTCTGCAATATTATTATTGACCTTCTTTTTGGTTTAAGCCGTTCTAACTTAAGGAAGCACTGCTAACTTAATATCGGTGAGGAAATTTTGCGTTATATCGTACAAAAAATTGCAAACAATATCGATATAGGCTGAAAAAATTCAAGCTCAAAGCGACTGTTTAAGGCGCATCGGCTTCAAATTTTTCAACTCAAACGTCAAAGAGAAAGCATTTTGAAAAGTATGTCCGAAAGGCAGGTTTCTGCTCTTTCGTTCATTTCGCGGTAGTCCTCTGCCGAGCAGTCGTCCGCGTCATCGCTGATTTTTCTGACGGAAAAGAACGGAACGGAACATTTTGCACACACTGCGGCAATTGCCGCGGTTTCCATATCAAAAGCACATATTCCAAATTTTTCCTTAAAAAGGTTTTTCTTGTCTCTGTCGGTCAAAAAGAGGTCGCCCGTGCCGAATTTTCCGGTCATGAGCCCGAGCTGCTCTGCCTTTTGAAGCAAAGCCTTGTCTGCCGTGTGGAGCGACTCCTCGCCTTCCGGCTTTTGACCGAGTTCATAGCCGATTGCACGAAGGTCAAAATCGCATTCAATGAAGCTCTCGCCTGCAACTATATCTCCCCTGTGCAAACCGCTGACCGCTCCGGAAAGTCCCGCGTTCATAATTACATCTGCGCCCTTTTCAAAAATCAGCGCGGAGGCGGCAAAAGCCGCGCTCACTTTTCCTATTCCGCTCTCTATGGCAATTACGTCAAGCACATCGCCGTCCCTTTCGGCAGAAAAGCTCACGGTGTTGCATGAACAAAGAGTACCCTCAACCGCTTTGAAAGTATTGGCAGCCTCTTTAAAAGGCTTGTATTCCATTTCATCGGCAAAAATTATTCCAATTGTTTTTTTCATCTGAATTTATCCTTTCAAACGTCTTTGTTTCTCAAAATCATACCTTTTGGCAGCATTTTCATACAACATAAATTATATGTCTCATTCCCATTTCTGTCAACCGCAAAGAATCGGCATAAACTGACGGTGAGAGCAGATTCTCTCAAAAGCGCGCTTTCGCGGCGTATGATTTTGGCGGCAGAAATGCCCACGGGGAACCAATATTGCAACTTTGGAACACAGTTCAAAGCTTTGCCTGCGCCGCTTGATATAGGCTGAAAAGTGCAAAATCCAACAACTCAACTTTCTTCAGCCCGGGTCGGAGAGAGGCTACAATCCAAGGCGCTCTCCGACTCCTGCGTTCTTCGCCTCTGTAACCCACGGCTGTTTTGCTCTTTTGACTGTAAAATGACGGCACGATTTGTTCAAAAAAATTCAAAAACTGTTGAAATCAGTCGCTTTTGCTGATATAATCATTATGTAAATTTGTACGGAAAGGAAGACAACGAATGAAAAAGTCTGTGAAAAAAACGATATGTGTTGTTCTCTGTGCCCTCATGCTTTTCTGCTCATTTGTTTTTGCGGGTTATGCTGAGGATACAAGCCACCCGGACGGCTGCCAATGTGAGGTATGCGCCGGAACAAAGGACCCAAGCGACCTGACGTACGTCAAGCCCTCTGACGAGACCACAAAAAAGGGTGATGTCGGCGATGCGGTTTCCGAGGTTATCGGAACAGACCTTGACGGAAAAGAAGACGAGATTTATGAAAAAATGAGCGTCATTGAAAAATTCCTTGAAAAGCTGCGTGATTTCTGCGCAATGATTGCCCGCTTTGCAGACGAACTTTCAGAGCCTCTCAAGAATTTCTTTGACTCAAGAGCGTAAACTATACTGTAATTCGCGCATACATAACATCAAAGTAAAACACCGCCGCGGCGAACATTATCGTTCGCCGTGGCGGTATATTATGTAGAACTATATCACATCGTATATCCCTTAACTGCCGGGAACTTTTCTTTTCCGTAGCCCATTACACGTGCAATCTGAACGCTTATCTGACGGTTTTCAATCGTCTGTCCGTCGGTAAAGCCCGCGTCCGTTGCGGAAACATAGACCGGTACATCGGCGGTCGTATGCTTTGTTGTTGTATAATAATATTCGTCCGTTCCTTCATTATACCGGATTCCGCCGGTCTCATGATCGGCTGTGACAACAACAAGAGTGTCACCGTCAGCCTTTGCATAATCAAGCGCATACTTAACCGCTTTGTCAAACTCAACAAGGTTCATTGTTGCACCCTGGAACATGTTTTTGTGAGAGAACTTGTCAATGCAGGCGCCCTCAACCATGAGGAAAAAGCCGTCCTCGTTGTCGTCAAGCAAGTCAATCGCCTTTGCAGTCATCTGTTCAATTGACGGGGTATCCTTCTTACCGGTGCAGTTTTTCATTTCTTCAAAATCAAACTGTGCAAATGAACGGCTGCCGTTTTCGAGTGCTTCAAGCTCCGTTGCCGTCTGAACAAAAGTGAATCCGTTTTTCTCGCACTTCTCTTTGGTAATGCTCTCCGATTCGCAGCCCCAAAGCAGGTCAACGTCACATTTGAGCTGCTGAGCGCTGATCGTTTTTTCCATCTGCCTTGCCTGGGCATGAGCGGTGAACGACGACGGTGTTGCACCGGAGGTCTTGTCGGTCGTGACAACTCCCGCGCTCTTTCCGTTCGCCTTTGCAAGCTCTGCGAGCGTTACCGGAACATTCTGACCGGTGAGACTCACAACGTGATACGGAAACAGAGCAACCGAGTTTGCCCAGATGCGCACGCCGCAGGAAAGCGCGCTGCCGCCCGCTGCGGAATCGGTGTAATCAAGGATAAACGAGCGGGTGTCGGAACGTCCCTCAACGGGCATAGTGTCAAGAGCAAGGTCAACGCCGCGGATAGCTTTTGTTGCCTTGACAGTGTTGACGCCCATTCCGTCGCCTATCATGAGAATGACGTTTTTGTACTCGCGGTAATCATCGCTGACATTGTTGCCGAGTCCCACCAGGCAGTAAAGACTCAGGAACATCGCAAGCGAAAACGTGATGATTTTTTTGAGGACTGTTTTCATTTGTGTTTTCTCCTTTGCATATAAATTTGTGCGTTGGCAAGGCAATACTTTTGTATTGCGAGACAAAAAGAGCCTCAATGTGCAAAAAAACAAATTATTCGGCACGTTGGGTCTGTCTCCCATCGGTTTAAGTATACATTATGTCTGTCGGATTTGCAAGAGCCGGCTGTCTTGTCTTTTTTGAAAAGATATGATAAAATATGCTGTGTATAGGCATGAGGAGGCGAATGTAATTGTCCGGGTTTGATTTCGGAATATATAAAATGAAAAAAACGGACGTTGCGGCTGTCGCGGAGCTTGAAAGAGAGTGCTTTTCTTCTCCGTGGAGCGAAAAGGCTTTGCTTGACGCGCTCGAAAGCGAGGTTTCGCTTTTTCTTGCCGCAAAAACAGACGCAAAAACCATCGGCTATATCGGCGTTTCCGCCATTCTTGACGAAGCGTATGTTTCCAACATTGCCGTAACAAAATCGGCGCGCAGAAACGGAGTCGGCAAGGCTTTGCTAAGCGAGGCGGAAAAGCTCTGCCGCGAAAGAGGCTGCTCTTTTCTCTCGCTCGAGGTGAGAGAAAGCAATCTTCCTGCGGTTTCGCTTTATGAACGCTGCGGCTTTTCCGTCTGCGGAAAACGCAAAAATTTTTACACCGATCCGCGCGAGGACGCGCTGATTATGACAAAATTCAACACCGCCGAACTGAAATAATAATAGCGCGGTGCCTTTGTAAGGACTGATAAACATGAAAATTCTTTCAATCGAATCCTCCTGCGATGAAACCGCAGCCGCCGTTGTTGAAGACGGCAGACGCGTGCTTTCCTCGGTCATTGCCTCGCAGGTTGAGGAGCATAAAATATATGGCGGGGTTGTGCCTGAAATTGCCTCGCGCCGCCATGCGGAGGCAATCTCCGGTGTGGTTCGCAAAGCGCTTGATGACGCAGAGCTTACGCTCAATGACATAGACGCCATAGGCGTGACGTATGCGCCCGGACTTATCGGCGCGCTGCTTGTGGGTGTGAATTATGCAAAGAGCCTTGCCTACTCGGCAAAGCTTCCGTTGGTTGCCGTGCATCACTTGCGTTCGCACATCGCCGCCAACTACATCACTCACCCTGAGCTTAAGCCGCCGTTTTTCTGTCTGGTTATCAGCGGAGGCAACACCCAAATGATAATCGTTCACGATTACACAAAATTTGAAGTTGTTGGAAAAACAAGGGACGACGCCGCCGGTGAAGCGCTTGACAAAGCTGCCCGTTCAATGGGTCTCCCCTATCCCGGCGGACTGAACCTTGACAAAGCGGCAAAGAACGGCAATGACAAAGTCTATACGTTCCCGCGTCCGCGCGTTCACGACAACGAGCTTGATTTCAGCTTTTCCGGTCTTAAAACGGCGGTTATCAACACTATCCACAACGCAAAGCAAAAGAGAGAGGACGTATGCGTACCCGACCTCGGCGCCTCTTTTCAAAGAGCCGTTGTCTCTTTCCTTTGCGACAATACAGAAAAGGCAATGAAACTGCACAAGATGAAAAAAATTGCAATTGCCGGCGGCGTTTCCGCCAACAGCGTACTGCGCCGCGAAATGAAAAAGCTTTGCGAAAAAAACGGCTGGGAGCTGTTTTTGCCCGAGCTTTCACTTTGCGGAGACAATGCGGCAATGGTCGGTTCCCAAGCATACTATGAATTTTTGAACGGCAACCGTGCGCCCCTCTCGCTCAATGCATACGCAACCATGCCGATTGAAAAGAGCGCGCCGGAGCTTGAATTAAAGGAGCTGTGATAACTTTGAAAGAAAAAAGAGTCTTCAAAAAGTCCGCCCTGCTTTTAGCGGCGATTATGACGCTTTTCACTCTGTCGGCATTTTCCGCCTTTGCGGCAAAAATAACCGCGCCGCAGGTAACAGCGCTGACAGCAGCAAAAAGCATGACGGATTCCGTTACGATTGAGTGGAAAGTCAAAGGTAAGGTCACCGGCTACAGAATCTACTCATACAACACCAAAACCAAAAAGTACACCCGTCTGCGTACCCAGAAAAAAACGCAATACACCGTTAAAGATCTGACCGCAGGCGAAAGTTACGTCATTGCCGTAAGACCATATTACGAAAGCGGCGGCAAGGAGTATAAGGGCAGCTACTTCAAAAAGACCGTCTATACCACCCTTGACACCGTAACCGGAATAAAACAGAAAACAACCGAGGCCAACCGCCACAAGCTTGCCTGGACAAAGGTAAGCGGAGCCGACGGCTATGAGGTGCGCTATTACGACGAAAACGCGGCAAAATATGTTGACGTTGGCACAGTCAAAACCAACAGCTGCACTCTCAGCAAGCTGAAAAGCGCAAGCGTATATAAATATAAAATTCGCGCGTTCAGCATCGCCTCAAACGGAAAGAAAATATGTTCAAAGTTTTCCTCCGCCTTTTCTGCCGTCACCGGCGCACCGGACGTAACCGGATTCAAACAGACCTCAACGGGCAAAAACAGCTACAAGCTGACATGGAAAGCCGCAGAAAATGCACAAGGCTACTACCTTTTCCGTTACAGCAATGAAACCGGCGACTATGAGCGCATTGCGATACTCAACCAAACAAGCTACAAGGTGAGCGGAAAGCAAAGCGCAGAGCGTGACACCTATCAGCTCCGGTCCTATGCCACTGTAAAAGGCAAGCGCGTATTCGGAAAAACAGCTACACTTGAAGCGGCAACAAAGCCCGAAGCTCCCGAAATCAGCCTCAGCTCCGAGCTTCTTTATAACAGAAAAGCAAAGCTTCTGTGGAACGAGGTCGAAGACGCCGACGGTTATTTCATCTATGTTTCTTCAAAGCCCGACAGCGGCTTTACACTCAAAAAAGAGATCTCACGCTCCGACCTCACAACCGCAACGCTCACGGGTCTCGGCAAGAGCAAAACACTTTATTTCAAAATAAAAGCTTATGTCGAAGTTGGCGACGGTTACGTCACATCCGACTATTCGAATACCGAGAGCGCATTGAATTTTACGTTATAAAAAAAATCCCGACTGCACCGCAAAAGCGCGGAACAGTCGGGATTTTTTCAATACAGTGTCGTCTTACGTTCAAATGTATTTTGTCCTCTTGCCCTTTTATGAGCAAAGATCTGTCCTTTTAAAAGAGATAAACACAGTCAAATAAAATCAAAAAACCACTTCCGAAGAAGTGGTTTTTTTGGAGCTGCTAACCAGATTTGAACTGGTGACCTCATCCTTACCAAGGATGCGCGCTACCGACTGCGCCATAGCAGCACTTTCAACACAGCTCCGCCATTATACATGATTTACTTGCAGATGTCAACAGAAAATCAAAGAAAAAATCAATTTTTTTCCGTCTGATTCAAAAATCACTGCAAAGAACAGCTGCTCCCAATCCTTTCGGTGCAGTTGCATTTTGTTTCAAGCTTGCTCATTTCTGTGTTTGAAGAGTAAAAGAAAAATATCATATGCAATCATGATGATGGACGAGGGTGAAATGTCAGATTCGCAAAATGTGTCAAAAAGCATTCCCCATGCAGAATGGCACACAAGGTCAAACGCAATCCTATTTTCAAAAAGAGGGCAATCAAAATCCTTGTCAACAATTTCAAAAAATGCGTTTGTGAACTCGTGCGGATAGCTGCAATCAAGCGTTTGGAGCGTCTCGTTTGAAGTCAAAAGCTTGCAAAGAGCCTGATTCTTTTCTATGTACGTCATCAACTCCTTGACATTGAGCTTATCGTTGCCCATCTGAGCATAAATACCTTGAGCAATATCAAGAAATGTGTTCATCATGTCTTCATTCAAACTTGCAACAAACGCCTCTATGCTGTTGTAGTGTGTATAAAAGGTTGAGTTGCATATTTCTGCCTTTTCGCAAAGCTCCGAAACCGTAATTTTTTCAACAGGTTTCTTTTTGATAAGCTCAGCAAAAGCTCTTTTAAGACTGCGCTTGGTCTTTTTGACATTAAGACGTTCTTTTTTGGGCGGAAGATTCATTTCTTCATTTTCGGCAATGGGCGGTGTTTCCGGGTCGCTGCCGCTTTTGACAAGGTCAATGCAGTTCTTAAAAAGATAAAAAGCAATCTTTGACGCCTCATAAATTATATCGGCGCTGTTCTCCCCTTCCGCCTCGCCGCAGACTCTGATTGCTCCGGTAATGATAAATTGATAGGCTATACGTAGCCTTTCTTCATCACTCTTTAAACAGCCCTCCGGAATAAAGACTGAGAAAACAGACATGAGTCGCTCAAAAATATTCTTCCACAATAGGCGTTCATTTTGCAGAACAAACAACGCGTCAGCTGCAAAAGCATTGTCAAATTTCGGAATGGTCAAAACACTGTGAGCGTCCGCCAGTCCCTCTGAATATCCGTAGCAAAAATCGGCGCAAAAGGAAAGCACGGCATTAGCACAATACTCGCCGATCTTCTCTTCAAGGTCGAAGATATCATAATAACTTCTGTAAAACGTTGAACGGTTGACGCCGGCTTTTTGACAAAGCTCAACAACCGTAATCTTCTCGGTGCTCTTCTCTTTCCGCAGCTCAATAAAAGCGAAAAACAGCTTTTTTTGGCTCCTGCCAAGCTCCAGAGGCAAAACTGAGTTGCTCAAAGAACCACCCCTCTCACTATTCTGAAAAATATATTAACAAATTTTAATCAATCAGTCAAACCAATTGTTAAACTATGGATTAATCGATGTGAATTGTTGCATTTTTTTGCTTGATTTTTTTTGGAATAGTGCGCTCATTTTGCGGAAAACTTTTAAAAGGACTAAAACTGAAGAGGGAAAAAACCGTTTTACCTTTCTTCAATTAAAATTGATCGTTTTGAAAACTGGAGTTCGGGCAAAATCAGTTAAAAGAAAGGCGGAAAAAGAATGAGAAGCAGCGGTATCCTCCTTGCAGTCAGTTCCCTTCCCTCGAGGTTTGGCATAGGAACGCTCGGAGAGGGTGCATTCAGGTTCATTGACTTCCTTTCAAAAAGCGGTCAGTATTATTGGCAGATTCTGCCGCTCAATCCTCCCGGATACGGCAACAGTCCATATCAGGCGCACTCTGCCTTTGCCGGTAACCCGTTTTTTATTGACCCCGGAGTTTTAAAAAACGACGGGCTGCTTTCTGAAAAAGAGCTGCATTCACTGTTTTTACCCGAAAGCGAAAAAGTTGACTATTCCCTCATGAACAAAGAAAGACTCGGCATTTTGAAAAAGGCGGCCGAAAGAGTTGATGAGACTTGCGAGGAATTCAGACGCTTTGAATTGCAAAACGCTTTTTGGCTCGATGATTACTGCGATTACATGGCGCTCAAAGAAAAGAACTCAATGAAAGGGCTTTTTCAGTGGATGGACTTTGACTTTGACGCAAGGGACGCGCTGGTTCACAAAAAGCTGCAATTCCTTTTTTTCCGTCAATGGAACGCCGTCAAAACCTACGCGAACAAAAACGGCATACACATAATCGGCGACCTGCCGATTTATGTTGCCCATGACAGTGCGGATTTTTTTGCTCACCGCTCGCTTTTTCTCACCGATAAAAACAATGAACCTAACGTTCTTGCAGGCTGTCCGCCGGACGCGTTTGCGCCATTTGGGCAACTGTGGGGAAATCCGGTATATAATTGGGAAAAAATGGAGCATGATTCATTCTTTTGGTGGAAACAAAGGTTCGTTTCAGCCAAAAATATGTTTGATGTGGTAAGAATTGACCACTTCCGTGGGTTTTATGAGTATTATTGTGTGCCTTCAAATGCAGACAACGCCGTCATAGGAGAATGGAAAAAAGGACCGGGACTGCGTTTTGTGAACGAGATAAAAAGCGCTTTTCCCTCGCTTGGTATCATAGCGGAGGATCTCGGTTTTCTCACCGATGAGACAAAAGACTTTTTTAAAAAAAGCGGTTTTCCCGGCATGAAAATTCTTCAGTTTGCCTTTGATGAAGAAAACAGCGAACATCTGCCCCATAATCACACCAAAAACGCCGTGGTGTACACAGGCACGCACGACAATCCAACCATGACAGAATGGCAATGCACGGCAAAAATCGAATCGCTGCGCCGCGCGGCAGACTATCTCGGCGCGCCCTCCGTCAGGGAGCTTTGCGACGCTTTCATCAGAGCGGTGCTATCGAGTCCCTGCGAAACGGCAATAATTCCTATTCAGGACTGGCTCAAAAAAGGAAGCGCGGCACGAATGAACACGCCCGGAACGGTCAACAATAACTGGGAATTCAGGGTCAGAGAAAGCGAGCTGACAGATAGGCTTTCTCAAAAAATCCTTAATTACACACTTCTTTTCAGCAGAAAACAGGAGGAACAAAAATGAAAAAGCTAACCGCTCTCATTCTTTCGCTGCTGTTGGTCTGTTCGCTTGCCGCCTGCGGTGAAAACAACCGCAACGACGCAACGAACAACACCGCAGACAGCAACAAACCTGCCGCGGCAACGGAAATCTATTTTTTGAATTTTAAACCGGAGATAGCCTCCGTATATGAAAAAATTGCCAAGGAATACAAGCAGAAAACCGGTGTAACCGTCAAAGTCGTTACCGCCGCTTCAAACAGCTATGAGCAGACCTTGACAAGCGAAATTGCCAAGAGCAATCCGCCGACGATTTTTCAGGTCAACGGACCGATAGGCTACCGTTCATGGTCAGACTACTGCGCAGATCTCAGCGACACCGCGCTTTACTCTTTTCTTTCAGACAAATCGCTTGCAATCAAAAGCGGCGACGGAGTTTATGCCGTTCCTTATGTTGTTGAGGGCTACGGAATAATCTATAACGAAGAAATCACGGATAAATATTTTGCGCTCAAGGACAAGAACACCTCGTTTTCTTCAATGGACGAAATCAACTCATTTTCAAAGCTCAAAGCGCTTGTTGAAGATATGCAGAGCAAAAAAAGCGAACTTGACATTGAAGGCGTTTTTGCCTCAACCTCATTTTCAAGCGGCAACTCATGGCGCTGGGATACCCACCTTGCAAACGTTCCGTTTTACTATGAATTTTCTGAAAACACAGCCTTTGACAATCCCACGCTTGCCGGTCTCGGAACGAGCGACGTGGATTTCAAATATAACGAAAACTTCAAAAACACATTTGACCTTTATATAAATAATTCCTGCACACCGAGGAACCTGATAGGCAGCAAAAGCGTCAACGATTCCATGGCAGAGTTTGCACTCGGAAAAGCCGCAATGGTTCAGAACGGCAACTGGGCATACAAAGACATTGCCGACGTTGACGGAAACACGGTCAAAAAAGACAAAATCAAAATGCTGCCGGTCTATACCGGTGTTGACGGCGAAGAAAAGCAGGGTCTTTGCATCGGAACCGAGAATTACCTTGCAATCAATTCAAAAGTCTCATCTGAAAAGCAAAAGGCGTCTGCCGATTTTCTTGAATGGCTCTTTTCCTCCGATGAGGGCAAAAGCTATGTTGTGAACGAGCTTGGTTTTATTTCACCGTTCAACACGTTTGACGAAGATGAAAGACCCGAGGATCCGCTGGCAAATCAGATTCTTGACTGGATGGAAAAGAAAGACATCACAAGTGTTCCGTGGATTTTTACCTCATTCCCGAGCGAAACATTCAAACAGGATTTTTCAAGCGCTCTTTTGCAGTATGCACAAGGCTCTGCCGATTGGGACAAGGTTGTTGAAGCGGTCAAAAAATCATGGAAAAACGAATATCAGGCATAAAGCATGATGAAAGAGGCGGTCGAAAATGAAAAAGGGTTTAAAAAAATATTTTCCGCTGTTCGTTCTGCCCACCGGTGCCGCGTTCTGCATTGCGTTTGTGTTTCCGTTCCTTGTGGGAATCGTGCTTTCTTTCACAAAGTTCACAACGGTAACAAACGCAACATGGGTGGGGCTTGATAACTATATCAAAGCGTTCTCAAACGAAGACTTTCTTAACGCGCTTTGGTTCACGGTGAAGTTCACCGTGGTTTCTGTCATAACGATCAACGTGATTGCCTTTGCGCTGGCATTGCTGCTGACGCGTTCAATCAAAGGGACAAACCTTTTCAGAACAGTGTTCTTTATGCCGAACCTTATCGGCGGAATCGTTCTCGGCTATATATGGCTGCTACTCATCAACGGCGTTCTTCAGATTTTCGGCGTCACGGTGACCTATGACGCAAGCTACGGCTTTTGGGGACTTGTTATCCTCACAAACTGGCAGCTCATCGGCTATATGATGATAATATATATCGCCGGGATTCAGAATATCCCTACCGACCTTATCGACGCGGCAAAGGTTGACGGCGCGTCTTTTTGGGGAATACTGCGCCACGTCATCATTCCAATGGTCATGCCGTCGGTAACAATTTGTCTGTTTCTGACAATCACTAACTCGTTCAAGCTCTTTGACGCAAACCTCGCTCTGACAGACGGAGCGCCCGGACGGGAAACCACAATGCTTGCGCTCGATATCTACAAAACGTTTTATGCAAGAACCGGCTGGCAAGGCGTCGGGCAGGCAAAGGCAGTTGTATTTTTCATACTGCTCGCGGCAATCGCGCTTTTGCAGCTCGTTCTCACACGGCGCAAGGAGGTTGAAGCCTGATGAAAGAAAATGCAAAAAGAAAGAGCGCAGCTTCTCACGCGCTCGTGTATGTAATTCTTATTCTGATGTCAGTGGTTTTTCTCGCACCGATATTCATTGTGTTCTATAACTCGTTCAAATCAAAGCTGTATATCACAAGCGAACCTTTTGCTTTTCCGAACGGCGAAACTTTTGCCGGGCTTGAAAATTACACCGACGGGCTTTCAAAAACATCTTTCCTTTCCGCATTCGGGTGGTCGGTTTTCATCACAGTCATCTCAGTTGCGGCAATTGTTCTGTTCACGTCAATGACCGCGTGGTATATAACAAGGGTGAAAAACAAATTTACAAAATTTTTGTATTACGCTTTTGTTTTTTCAATGATAGTTCCCTTTCAGATGGTTATGTTCACCATGGTCAAAACCGCGAACGCTCTGCGGCTTGACAACCCCTTGGGACTCACATTCATTTATCTCGGCTTTGGTGCGGGACTTTCGGTTTTCATGTTCAGCGGCTTTGTCAAAAGCATACCGGTTGAAATTGAAGAGGCGGCAATGATTGACGGCTGCGGCCCTGTGCGCACTTTTTTCCTCGTTGTTCTGCCGATAATGAAACCCACGGCAATAACCGTTGCAATACTCAACACAATGTGGATATGGAACGACTATCTGCTGCCGTACCTTGTAATTGGCACAGACTACAAAACAATTCCGATTGCGATTCAGTACCTGCGCGGAGGCTACGGCTCAATTGATATGGGCGCAATGATGGCCATGCTTGTTCTTGCAATAATCCCGATTGTGATATTCTATCTTTTCTGTCAAAAATATATAATCAAAGGTGTTGTTGCAGGCGCTGTCAAGGGATAAGCTGCCGCCGATAGCCGGGACGTGAGCATAGCTTTATATCTTGCGTTCCGCGATTATTCTGCGGTTGCCCCGGAGTGCAGGCAACGGAAAGGCACGGTAATATGGCAAGCATCACACTGAAGAATATTTTCAAAATTTATCCCGACGGCTTTACCGCCGTGAGCGACCTCAGTCTTGAAATCAGGGACCGCGAGTTTGTTGTGCTCGTGGGTCCCTCCGGCTGCGGAAAATCAACAACGCTGCGTATGATTGCCGGACTTGAAGAAATCAGCTCCGGCAAGCTTTACATCGGAGAAAGACTTGTCAATGACGTTGCGCCAAAGGACAGAGACATTGCAATGGTCTTTCAGAGCTACGCGCTCTATCCCGACAAAACAGTATATAAAAACATAGCCTTTGGTCTTGAACGCAGAAAGACGCCGAAAAAAGAGATTGAACGGCGCGTGAGCGAAGCGGCAAAAATCCTTGACATTGAGCATCTGCTGCAAAGAAAACCTCGCGCGCTTTCAGGCGGTCAACGTCAGCGTGTCGCTCTCGGCAGGGCGATTGTTCGTTCCCCCTCCGTTTTCCTTTTTGACGAACCGCTTTCAAATCTTGACGCAAAGCTAAGAACCGCAATGCGTTCGGAAATTGCAAAGCTGCACAAGAACCTTGATGCAACTTTTATATATGTGACCCATGACCAAACCGAAGCAATGACAATGGGAGACAGGATCGTTGTCATGCGTGACGGTGTGGTCCAGCAGGTTGCCACGCCGCAGGAGCTTTACGAAACCCCTTGCAATGTATTTGTTGCGTCTTTCATCGGTTCGCCTCAGATGAATTTTATTGAGGGCACATTTCAAAAGAAAAACGGCAGCTTTTTTGCAGCCGTCGGCAAGGATATGATTCCTCTGCCGCAAAGAGAAGCTTTTGAAACACTTTCTGACGGACACAAAGTAAAGCTCGGTGTCAGACCGGAAAATGTTATCACAGACAAAACGCGGTTCGAAAGCGGAACCTCTCCTCTTTCCGGCAGCGTTGATATCCGCGAGCTTATGGGCAGCGAGGTGTTCCTATATGTGGATTACGCCGGCGCAAAGCTCACCGTAAGGGCACCGTCATACAATGCCCCCAAGGCTGATGAAACCGTTCATTTTCAATTTGAAAAAGATAAACTCCACCTTTTTGACGCAGAAAGCGAAATGGCGATAGTATGAAAAATGAGACTGCCTGATTCACATGCAAAAGGCAGTCTCATTAATTTTAATCGGTTTTACGCCTTAGCTTCGTCCTTTGACGGAGTTTCCCAAAGCTTTTTGGATTCGTCGTTGAGGTGAGAGAAGAAAAATTCTTTTCTCTCCGGAGTATTGATAACAATAACCGGCTTAACCTGATTGAGAACCCTGCCCTGAGCGCGAAGCGATTCCTTGTACGCATCATAGGTATGATCCTGAAGCTGAAGAAGGAGCGGTTCCGAAAGCATACCCCAGCGGCGGTATTTCTCATACTTTTCATTGCTTTCGCGGAACAGCTCGTCAATGTCCTTTTCAAGCTCTGCGCGTTTTGCGGTGGGAAGATCGGTCTCGCAATCAACGAGCATTACATAACGCGGAACGGTCGGTACCGAATCGGCATAAAAGCTGTGACCTCTGAACTTAATGTTATACTTGTCCATAAGCTTTTCGGCAACATAGTCAAGCATCTGAGTGGTCGTCTTTTCATTTGCGAGGTTAAGACCCATATTTGTTCTGTAAAGGAACTCAACCTTCGGGGAATTGTTATGCATACCGGTAACATGAACAACGTCAAGAATACGGTAACGATAAAGTCCGGAGAAGTTGGTTATGATTATCTCATAATCCTTGCCGACTTCAATTTCGCCGAGAGTGAGCGGTCTTGTGCCCTCTTCGGCATCAATGGGAAGAAATTCATAAACCAGTGAACGCGGAAGCAAAACATAATCTGTTGCATTAAGCTCAACAGGCATAGCCATATATCCCTCAGAAGCAGCATATCCCATGTTGTGCAGCGGAAGATCGCCAACATATCTGCGCAGCTTTTCAACATAAACGGCGAGCGTTGAACCAATCATTCCATAGCCCCACGCAAGGCGCGGCCAAATGCGTTTTGCAATCGGTACCTCTGTATCAAAACCTTTTTTGAATTCGGCTCTGAGCTCTGAGGCACGTTCCGGGTTCGGTTTCATGTGACCGTACTTCAGGCGCAAGCTTTGCGGGCATCTTACAGACGGATCGATCGTGCCCTTTTCTATATCGTTGCAGACCATTTCCCAATTTTCTTCAAGGTATTCAAACATCGTTGTAAGAAGTGTGATTACCATTGAACCGAGATACGTAACCTTTTTGTTGGTCAGGCAGAAACGCAGCTGGAAGTACGGAATATCGGTATTTTCCTCATCCTCGGGGTAAAGAATGTCCTTGGGCGTTGTTGTGAAGAATTTGAGGAGCGGTGTGAGGTATGTGAACGGGATCTGTCCTGCACCGTTGCAGCGCATTCCGTTCGGAAGCGGGTGACCGTTGAGCGAAAGGAGCAGCGGTCCCATCTGGGCCGGGAGTTTTTTCGCAATACCCTCTTTTTTGAACCATCTGTTTGCACAGGCAGGCGTTGCCGCAAAGCCCATGCACTGCATATTCCAAAGGTCGCGCGCCGTTTTGGGCTGGAGCTTCGGCTTGCCGACGGAACCGGAAGATGAACAGTAGCGGATAACCTTGCTTGAAGTTATGATATTTGACTCGTTCTTTTCAACCATACGGTCAATCATAGGTGCATAATCTTCAAATGTTGCAAGGGGTACTTTATCCTGGAACTCTTTGATTGAGTGAATGGACGCAAAATCATACTTCTTTCCGTATTCGCAGTCCTTGTTTTTTTCCATGATCTTTTTGAGCGTTTCCTCCTGTGTTGTAACGGCTTCTGTTGTGAAATGCTCAAAACCTTTGAAGACCATATCACCGAGCCAAACGCCGATGTCTGAAAAAGCCATTGGTAACAACCTCCTAATTTTAATATAAACCCATCTGAAAGGTAGATTTAATACATAGATACTATAACATATAAGCGCCTGCTTTTCAAGGTTGTTGAGTATTTTTTTTAACATTTTGTGAACATTAACAGAGCTGATGTCGGTTTTAAAACAGCAAAAGAGCCACCCGTTCGGGTGGCTCAGTGTTATATTACTGCATTTTATGACTTTCCGTAGGCAAGCTTGTCGCCGTGAACTGCGTACATATCATAGCAGCATACGTGCTTGATTCCGAATACTCTGTAAAGCAGGTTCATGAATGTGATCCAAATACCGCTGAAGAAGGTGTGGCAGATGCAGCCGCACTTCTTGCCGTCATTCGGGTCTTCCTTGACCTCAAGCTGAATTGTGCCCTGATAGTCATTGGTTCCGAGCATAAGCTTGAGAACGTTGCCTTCAACGCCGTCATCAAAGGACATGATGCCCTCCTTGTAGTAGTTACCTCTGACTGCCGAATAGGTAAAGTAGCTGTCGTAGTACAGGCTGAAGCTGATATCGCCGTTCGAATCCGTCTCGCCGGTTGCAACAAGCTGTCCCTTGCTGTCCATAATCTGAACGGTTACGCCCTCAAGCGGAGCATAGCTGTCATAAGGATCTACAACATGGAGTTTTACGGGATAAACTTTCTGACGCTTTGAATACTTTGCATATACCTTGATGGTATCTCCCTCTTTTGCGGTTGTGGGAACGGCAAAGTGGTCGACATTGACCGGTGCACCGTTTGCAAATGTCCATGTGCCGGTGAAGACATAAACATATTTCATGTCTTCAAATCTTTCCGGAGTAATTTCCGGAGTGTTAAGCTTCTGACCGTTGACCACGGTTTCACTGCCGATGAGTACGTTCGCATCGTTGTAATACTCAACGTTATACTTTTTAGCAATTGATTTATAAACTGCCATAATTGCAACGTCGTCATAAATCTTGGTGTAATCGTATGCCCAACCGGTAAATTCATACTTCCATGTTACATTGTCTGCAAGCTGCGGAGTTCCGAATTCAGAGGGCCACTCGGCTGAATGTGCGTGAAGAATGACTGTCTGCTTTGTGAGCGGAGTACCGTCGGCGTTATAGAATCTGACCTTGTAATATACATCTCTGCATTTGAAGAGTGCATAAAGATCGGTGTTTCCGGTGATCTTTGAAAGGTCTGCCGGAACCGAAAGCTCATCTTTGCCAACTGCCTTGCAGCCTGCAGTCTCAGTCCAACCCTCAAAGTAATATCCGCCCCAATCTCTGTCCTTTTCACGGACGGGAGCAGTTTTGCCCGGATAAACAGCCTCTGTATTCTTGAGGACATAAATCGAAGCAAGCTCAACGGTCTTATAGGTACTCGCAAGCTTTGTATAGACCGGGGTATCATACGGATTTGAGTAAACCTTGTTGCTCTTGATTTCTTCGTAAGTATCGGTTACCCATTCGTTATAGAAGCTGACTTTGTAATAGATGTTTACTCCGTCCTCAGCCTCATGATCCGCACCTGCGCCTTTCTCATACTCGGAATAGGTGCAGCCGGGATTCATACAAATGCGTTCCTTTGCATATGCGTCGCCAACCGACGGGTGGTCAACATACTTCCACTCGCCCATGTTGTGACCTGTAGCGGGTTTGCTTTCGTCTTCAACAAACTTTGTGTGACCGCAGGGAACGTCTACATATTCCTTTTTGCCGTCAACAATTTTTTCTGACTGGAAGACGCGCTTGCAGGTGTAAAGGATTCCGCCGGGCGTTGTGCAGGTTGCTTCAACAACAACGCCGTCGTCATAATCGTGACCGAGAGCGTTGGTGAAGTCGTCTCTATAGGTCAAACCGCAGCCTTGGCAGGCGTAGATCGTATATCCTCTTTCCTCGCAGGTCGGAGCAACAACGGTCGGAATAAAGTGGTGTTCCTCTGTTGCAGGAATCTCATTATAATCCGCAGCGCCGCAGTTTTTGCAGTATCTGACTGACTTGCCTGGCTTTGCGCAGGTAGCTTCCGTCAGCGTCTGGAAATCGCCCCAGTTATGACCGCTGATGGGAAGAACGATCGTTGCCGTCTCATCTTCATATGAGCAGCCGCTGTTGACGCAATATACTCTGATCTTACCGGGAGTAAACGTATCATTATATGTTCCGTCTTCGTTATAAATGCGTTCGCACTTGGGATAGGTTATCGATGTGTACAGCTTGTGCGGAGTTTCAGCAGTTTCAACTTCGATTGAAACGCCGCAATCCGTGTGAGCGGTACAGGTGTATTTTGTTAAGCCCTTGCTGTGGCAGGTAGCTGCAATGATAACCTCGCCCTTTGCGCCCTCAAAGCTGTGACCGCCGGCAGGAATCTGTGCAATTTCCTTTGAGCCGCAGCCGAGAACGGTGCAGGTACGCTCCATTTCGCCGGGTTCGCTGTTGGTTGAAGCCTTTGTGACGACCCATGCGCCCCATGTGTGACCATTGGGATCACCCTTGTATTCTTTATAGGTTGCGTCGCAGCCCTCATTTTCGCATTCCATAACGGTGTATGAGCCGGTTGTGCAGGTTGCGGCAACAGTTTCCTTAGCGATGAAGTTATGTCCGAGCCTCGGAAGAACAACAGTTTCCGTTTCATCGCAGCGTGAGCACTTCATAACCTGTGAACCGTCCTTTTCGCAGGTGGCGGCAACGGTTGATTCAACAACGGAGAAGTCATGACCGAGAGCCTTGCCCTCTTCGCCGGTTGCTATTTCAAAGCTCTGATAATCACATTTTTCACTTGTGTTCTTATCTGTGTTTGTGCAGGTATATACAGTGTATTTTCCGGTCGTGCAGGTCTGAGGATGAACAGTGCCGCCGTCCAGCTTATGACCTGTGGGCTGCGTAACAACAGTGTTCTGATAGTCGCAGCCGGTGCGCTGACATTTGTCAACCTTTACGCCTGCCTTTGTGCAGGTTGCAAAGGTTTCTTCTGCCGTTATGATATCGTGTGTAAGTGCAGCAATAGTTTTTACTTCATATGCGCCGCATGTGCATGTACGTTTTTCAACGCCCTGTGCGCCGCATTTTGCCGGAACCATTACTTCCCATGTGCCATAGGTATGATCCTTTTTCGCGGTGAGTTCTGCTTTTTCAGCGCCGCAGGTTGCGCACTTTGTATATCTGACGCCGTTCTTATCGCAGGTTGCTTCGTCTTCTCTCACCGTACCGGTGTAGTCATGATCCTTTGCAGGAATGGTTCCGATCTCTGCGTCACAGTAAACGCACTTGATTTTTCCGCCGGAAGTGCAGTCAACAACAACTTCACTTGTCTTGTGTCCGGTTGCGGGAATATTTTCGGTCTTGCTGTATGTGCAGTCTGCTCTCTTGCAGAAGATCGTTTTTACGCCGGTCGCCGTGCAGGTCGCCGGGGTAGTAATCCGCTCTTCAAGGTCATGGCCGAGCTTTGCAATTGTTTTTGCGTTTGCTTCGTCCTTGTTACCGCAGACGGTGCAGACATTGATGATTTTTCCGTCAGTCGTGCAGGTTGCCGGGGTAACTTCAGTCTCATATTTATGAGGAATCTTATCCTTGCCGATAGTTACGTCGAAGCTGTCGTCACCGGCAGTTACGGTAACGATACCGTCCTCTTTGCAGGTGGGCTCTTTTGTAACGGTTGCGCCGACAAAATTTGTGAGGTTTTCACCGATATCAACCGTCTTGACAGTACCGCAAACCGAGCAGGTCAGAGTGAGAACACCTGTTGCTTCATTATAACTTTCAGCCCATGTATGCTCATTTGAAGCAGCGCCGGCATAAAGCTTATATGAGTCCTTGCAGACTGAGCATTCCATAACGTCATACGCACTGCTGTTGCAGGTTGCGGGAACGTGATTAACTTTTACATAGTTGTGCTGTGTTTTGGGAATTGCTTCGGTGTGACTTTCGCCGCATCTTGTGCAGGTGAGGGTTCTTTCACCCTCATTTGTGCAGGTTGCAGGTGTTTTTTCTTCAATCTTATAGCTGTGGCCGAGAGCAGGAATTTCGATGTCTGCTTCAACAATTTCGCCGCAGACTGTGCATTTCTTGTGACCCTTACCTGTTTCTGTGCAGGTGGGATCAACGTCCTGAATAAGTCCGGTCAGGGTGTGGTCTCCCTTGACGGAACTTGTTTCGGTAACCTTCTTATATCCGCAGACTGTGCAGGTAAATTCCGTGCCCTCGCCGTGCTGGCAGTTAGCGGCTACCGGAGTGCCGGCGTCAAAGGTATGCTCCGCATCGTCATAGACAGCGTTGACAATAAGATTGCCGCTGACATTTACCAGAGACTTATCCCATCTATTGAAGGTGTAATGCTTGTCGGCTGTGTACTTGGCATCTCCGAGCTTTTCTCTTGCTGCGGCGCCGTCTGCATTCTGTCCGTAACCGACATACTGAATATCAACGCACTTGCCCTCTTTATCGAGGAAGACAACAACGTATGTATTCTCGTCCCAGTGTGCATAGTAGGTTTTCGATGCCGTTACTGTAGCGTCCGGATCCATCGGATTGCCGCCTGTTTTAGCATCAAAGAGGCCGAGCCAGCTGTGACCTGCATATGTTCCGCCGGTAGGATAGTTTGAGGTGTTGTCAAGCTTTGCCTGTGAGGCAAGAGACTCGCCGTAATAAACCTCGGTTGAAGCCGGCGCAAGAGCAGTTCCGCCGTTTGCGTCAAAGAAAACGGTATACTTCGGGTCATAGATAGTGAAAGTCTTGCTTTCGCTGATGCCCGTTCCGGGTACCGAAACATTAACGGTTACCTCGTGAGAGTTAATGCCACTTTCAAGACTCTTGAGAGCCGGTTTTGCATACACGGTCGTCGTATAATTGTCAGTTCCGTTTGTGTAACCATAATAAAGGTTTTCACTGTTTGTCTTTGAGACAGTGCCGAAATTCGTAGCCGTTATGCTGACAGTCGGCTCCGCGTTTGCGGCTTCAAGAGCGCTTGTGCTCATCACAACGCCGTACTGGTCAAGAATGTTGAACTTGAACTGTCTGTTCACGGTGTTTGAACCGGTTGAAATTGTGAGGTTAGCTTCTGAAGCAGAAACCCAGTCGATCTTGCTGGGAACGGGGCTTATCCATTTGCTTTCATAGCCGGTGTTGGTGTCGGTTTCCCATGAACCTGTGAGACCGCCCTTAGCCTTGCTCATCTTTGTCTTTCCGTCAGAGTCAAGGTAAATGTATCCAACATATGCGCTCGACTTTGAGTCAACACCAAAGTTACCTGACCAAAGGGTCTGTGCGCCAACCATTTCTGCATTATCTGCAATTTCAATCTTTTGAATGTGCCATTCGCTTATAACAAATGAAATGCCGTTCGATTCACAGCAGTAGTACTGGATTTTGGTCGGAAAACCATCGCAAGAATTCACAAAAGCCATTGACTTTCCCTTGTTAGCCTTGTAAATGAATGACTCTATATCTTGAGTAACATACTTTTCGTTTCCGTTTGCATCATTATAGAAAATGGTAAAACCGCCGCCTGAATTATAGCTGGTTCTTCCGTTTGAGTTCTTGGCGCTGCCGTAATCGCCGTCAACGGAATAACCGCCGTTTTTATCCTGCCACGGAGCAGTATAGCTACCCTTGGCATTCTTATCATTGTCATTAAAGCAAGTAACCGAAACATAGTACTTGCCGGCACTGACCGCGCTCGCCATCTCCGGCGCAGCAAACACCAGCGCAGTGAACGCCATCAGAACCGCCATAAAGACGGAGAGGGTCTTTTTTCCTGTTTTCAAAAACTTCTTCATCAAGAAATTCCTCCTTCTAAAAGGTTGTTTCCCCGGCGGGGAATCGAATCTATATCAACGGCAGGCACTGCCGCTAAAAAGGTACACGCCCCGCGCCTGACCGCACGGAGCAGGATAATGAATACAAATGCTCACATCATAAACCTATCCTATGATACATTGTTATAATAAGCGATTCTTGTATAAAAGTCAATGAAATTGAGGCAAATTGTGACGTAAAAATTAACAAATGATTTCTGTTTAATTTGACAAGCGCGTCAAAACGCATTTTAAGAAAATTAAAGTCATTGGGAATAGCCGTTATCCGACGAAATGCAAACACAAAGTCACCGAACGCGGTTTTTCGCCGCATCCGGTGACTGTATATACTATATTATATATAGGGAAACAAATCCTGTTATTCAAGTGTGTTGAGCATTGAAATGAGGTCAACAAAGAAAAGTCTGCCGTTGAAATAATCCGTCATCGCACCCTGGAGAGTGGAATGGCTTCCTCTCTGAACCGGCATAACATTCCAAATACCCGGCTCAATGCTGTTGCGGTCAAACTCTTTTGACGGTGCTCCAAGCGGACAAAGCGCCGAGTACGTGTTGATGAGTCCGTCATTCGCCTGCCACTTTTCGTCAATGACATATCCCTTTGACGTAACGCCGGTGAATGAACAGATTCTGTTTGCACAGATGACATACATGCTGTTTTTCAACGTATCGGTATCCGGGACGAGCTTGCCGTTTTCATCTTTCTTTGTTCCGTCGCAAGCATATGAAAAGTAATAAACATTCTTCAGAGTATCAATTTTTTCATTCATTTCCATTGCGTTGTCAATCTGCATTTCATAGATTGCGGTGTCGCTTTCCGGCTTGCCGTTAGTTGTTACGTCAGAAATGCCCATGATCATTTTTGCAATTGCCTTTTCCGCCGCGGCCGCGTTCGGATCCTCTGAAATCACCTGCTGAATGTCGTAGCTTGAAGTACCGTTGTGAGGAGCTGCGAGAGTAACGACCGCATGAATCCAACTGCCTTTTCCTCCCTCAAAAAGTCCGGAGGTCTCCCCTGCGGCTCTTTCCTCTGCGCTGCCGTTTTCCATCAAATGGGCAAGCAGTCTGACCGTTGCTCCGCCGAACGAGTGGCCGAAGAGGTTAATTTTATCCTCCTCGCTCCACGAATCGATGAGGCGAAGCTTTGAGTAATCCTTGCCGTAGCGCTCATGGTTGCAGTTTTCGCTGTGTACCTTGCCGTAATCCGTTACGGTTCCGGTGAGCTGAGCATAAAGCTCACACGCTCTGTCCCATGCGCTCGATGTTGGAGAAACCGAAGCCGCCGCGCAGTCAAATCCTCTCGCGTTCAGATACTTTGAAAGATCGCCGTAATTCATACCCCAATATGGCAGCAGACCGTTGTACCAGTTATAGTCGCCCCAGCCGGCATAGCCGTGAACGAGAACATTGGTGTATTCGTTTTTGAAATTCTCTTTGTCAACATCAACTTCCGGAATGTTAAGAAACGGGAAAATGAACATCAAAAGAGACATAATGAGAGAAACGATTTTTGTCATATTGACCTTTCCTTTCTTAAAATCGTGTATTGTGCCGACTTAAAGCCAAAGGAAGTATTTGGCTAAAGCCGATTCAAAAGTGTAACATAAAACAACGGCTTTGTCGAGGAAAAGAATAAAACAATAATGAAATTATAATAATTTTTCAGCAGACAGAAAATTTTGTGCGTTTTGCTTGCTTTTTCAGATTCACAGGTGTATAATGCAAGGGCAAAGTTTGTGGGCCCGTAGCTCAGTTGGGAGAGCGTTCGGTTCGCATCCGAGAGGTCGAGAGTTCGAATCTCTTCGGGTCCACCACGAAGTGCGGTAGTCCATGATACAACGGGCTACCGTACTTTTTTATTTTTCTGTCGAAGAAGTCCTTATATCAAGCAGTTTTCCGAGCATAGGGGGCGCAAAAGTCCTCTATGCTTGGATTTTCCTATTTTACCAATGGTGCGCTGCTGATTTTTGCTTTGCACCCCCTTATGGGAAAAATCAAAAAGTAGATAGATTTATCAAAAGGTTGCAGAAAAAAATCAAATTGTTTCTTGACATTTATTTGCTATGCTTTTCCTCTTCTCCAGTGAGAGTCAATGTTCCTGCTGACTTTGATACAATAGAAAAAGCCTTCTCCTGGGTCAAAGCCCCCGAAAAAGGCATAAAACAAGGGCTTTCGAGGTCAAATGCTGACTTCGAAAGCCCTTGTTCGCTTTATTCAGTTACAGATTTCTGCCGTTTCAGACCCAACCGCACCGTGGGGTGTAAGCCTTGCGGTGTACGGATTTTGGAACAATTAAAAGGTATGGCAAAATTTAAAGGTTTAATCCACCGTAGCGTTGTCCTCGATTTCCTTAAGTGTACGACCATCCTTTGCCTTACATGTGCGAGGACCGCTTGCGCTATAACCAAGCATAAAATCAGCAGCTGCGGAGGAACTGGAGAACAATATGTCTTCCGTGGTGGTCATATTCACAACTCTACCATCTGCG